>NZ_JBHSWA010000002.1:0-85370 GCF_042661425.1 Sulfitobacter profundi
TTTTTCCGCGCCTGATATTGGCAACGAGAACGATTTGCCGCCCAGCATCTCTGAAGAAGTTTATGCACGTGCTTTTCGTCGTCGCCAAGTGGGACGCTACCCAGAAGTGCCTACGGGCAATGGATTTTGCATGTTGATCCGGCGCGCCGCTCTCAACAAGTTCGGCGGTCTTGACGCCGAAGCCTTTCCACGCGGCTATGGGGAAGAAAACGATTTTTGCATGCGCCCTGCGGGCCGGATGGAAGAATCTCATCGACGACAGAACCTATGTCTTTCACGATCGCTCCAAGAGCTTTGGCGAAACCAAAGACGCAAACGCTAGGCAGGGGGCTGAAGTGTTAGCCGGTCGCTACCCTGAATATAAGCTTGCCACACGAGCTTTTCACGAAGACGAAGCAATCAGATTCAGCCGCATGCAAGCTCGTCAGGCGCTAAAAGACTGTACTCGTGCAGAATCAGTGAAGCCTCGCGCACTTTTTGTGTTTTCGACCCAGTCTGGTGGCACGCCGCAGACCAACAAAGATTTGATGGGGGCTCTTGCTCAAGATTACGATTGCTGGGCATTGCGCTGCAGCGGCGACGTACTCGAACTTAGCCACATGGCCGACGGAGAATTAGAAAGTGTAGTAATACAGCAGCTCAATCGGCCATTAACACCCCTGACTCATATCTCGCAAGAATACGACGAGATCGTCGAGGCTTGGCTGTTACACTATGATATCGAGCTTGTGCATATACGGCATTTACTATGGCACAGCCTTAACCTACCACACATCGTCAGAAAGCTAGGAATTCCTTCAGTTTTCTCATTTCACGATTTCTACACGCTATGTCCTTCGGTCAATCTAGTAAAAGAAGGTGTCTTCTGTGGCGGGGCCTGTACGCAGGTAGGCGGAAGCTGCGATCAAGTACTTTGGCCAGCCAAAATGATGCCAAAA
Source organism: Sulfitobacter profundi (assembly GCF_042661425.1). Lineage (NCBI taxonomy): Bacteria > Pseudomonadati > Pseudomonadota > Alphaproteobacteria > Rhodobacterales > Roseobacteraceae > Sulfitobacter > Sulfitobacter profundi. Next base: position 939 of record NZ_JBHSWA010000002.1, read on the forward strand.
GTTGACTTTGATTGGATCGGAGTTTGGCGAACTCGTTTTGCCGAAGCGCTTGAAGCCTGCGACGCTTTTGTTACCACGTCAAAGGCGGTGCGGGATCGAATACTGACCCACTTGCCCTTGCTACCGCGAGATAGGTTCTTCGTGATCCCGCATGGCCGAAATTTTCCTTTTATTGGCAATGTTGCCGCCGAGCCACAAGCTACTAATGCTCCAATCCGTATCCTCGTACCCGGAAATATTGGATTTAATAAGGGTAGCGATATTATTAAAGAAATTGCCAGACTTGATCAAGGAGAGCGAATCGAGTTTCACGTGTTAGGCAGAATGACTAAGGCGGTGGAACAGCCCGGCATTGTGCTTCACGATCCTTACACACGCGATAGCTTCCTCAGCAAAGTGCAGGAGATCCGCCCGCATTTTGGCGCAGTATTTACAATCTGCGAAGAAACTTTCTGTCATACACTCACCGAAATGTGGATGGCGGGACTGCCAGTCGCGGTATTTGATTTCCCCACTGTTGGAGGGCGCGTGCGCGAATCCGGCGCAGGTTGGGTAATCGATCATACAGATATCCCTACCTTACGCACATCCCTAATCGAAATTGGTGCCCGGCCGGAAGAACTTCGGACCAAGGTGGATTCGGCCATTCGCTGGCGCAACGGCCCAGGCAAAGGTCTTACCACCAATTGGATGGCTGCCCAATATCTTGATGTTTACCGCGTCGCTACCACCCACAGGGCGGGGAAACTACGCATCGACCGGGTGGTGGCCGAAGCCTCCACACCGCGACCCAAGATCGCAGTGGTGGTTCCGCAATCAAACGTAAATTTTACCCGAGGAAATGCTTCCTCACATATTCGGGTGTGGGAACGCACTCGTAATGAGCTCGACCGTGACGTCGTATATATACGAATGCGGCCCGATAACTTGATGGCAGCACTGCATGCAGGTCGAGTAGATGGCGTCATTATTCAACGAAATGCTATCCCCAATCATTGGATAGAAGAATTCTTAGAGACTTTTAAAAAAACAGGTGTTCCCTATGTAGTTGAACTTGATGACGATCTGTTTGACGTCCCGACAGACAAGGATCCAAAAGGACGTTACGCGGCTGCAGCACAAGGATTGGAGCGTTTCGCCAAACAGGCTGCAGGGCTAATCACTTCAACCGAATCCTTAGCTGGGAGGGTGCGGCGGATTCACGATCGAGTAGAGGTTGCACCAAACCTACTCTCCCGGGCGATCTGGTCACTGCCAATTAGCACTCGCCGCTCAGATGGGATGATACGGGCGCTCTACATGGGCTCCTTTACTCATGCCGAAGATCTAAAGATGATACTATCGGCGGTGGAAGGAGTTGCGATGCGTACGCCAGAGTTCCGGTTGCGCTTAATAGGTGTGTGTGAATTGCCGTTACCAGAATGGGTCGAGCGGACCGACCCGCCCGACTCTGCGCGCAATTATCCCGAATTTATTCACTTCCTCGCCGAGCAGAGGTCCGACCTCGATTTCGCTATCGCGCCCTTGATGGATTCACCGTTTAACAACCAGAAATCAGATCTAAAAATCTTAGAGCAGGGAGCGTTAGGCCTTCCAGTGCTTGCCTCGGATACACAGGTGTTTTCTAGTTTTGCCTCCGTCGAGGGCGTGTATCTCGTGAAAAACACCCCCTCTGCTTGGCAAGCTGCGCTCGAAGATCGGATCGCAAAAATTGGCAACTGCCACGCGGAGGGTCGCGCATTGCAGAGCTGGATCCACGCGCATCGAGAACTTGAGCCTTCTCTAGGGGCTTTCGATCGATGCGTAGTAGAACTCTTGAACCTAAAATGAAGGTAGCGGACGCAAACTCAAGACCAATGGAAATAATAGTATGGCCACAGCGAGACCTGTAAATCTGCAGCTTCAGCCGAATTCCCAAGTTCGTACAAACAGGAAAACACGATGACTAATTTATCCGCCAACACAGAGAGCCTACCGGATCCAGATGCTGTGAAAATAGCCGTGCTGGGACTAGGATATGTTGGACTTCCACTCGCTTTAGAATTTTCCAAGGTCTTTCCCACCATTGGTTTCGACGTGCACGAAGAGCGCGTTGCGATGCTTTCAAAGAACGTAGATCTCACTAGAGAGGTGACTTCTGAGGAACTGGCTGCGGCAAAGGGTCTACACTTTAGCGCTCGGCTCGACGATATTTCAGATTGTAACGTTTATATTGTCGCTGTTCCGACACCAATTGATATTAATCATCAGCCCGATCTGCTGCCTCTCCTCAAGGTATCAGAAACTATCGGCCACGTGCTTAAGCGAGGCGATGTGGTGATCTATGAATCGACTGTCTACCCGGGCGCCACCGAAGAAGATTGTATCCCCGTCCTTGAAAAACTATCTGGTCTGACGCTTAACCGAGACTTCTATGCGGGCTATAGTCCCGAGCGGATTAACCCTGGAGACAAGTCTAGACCATTGCCTATGATCCTTAAGGTCACCTCTGGATCCACTCCTCAAGCCGCCCGATTTGTCGATGACCTCTATAAGCGCATTATTTCCGCTGGGACCTATTGTGCCTCTTCAATCAAAGTCGCGGAGGCGGCCAAGATAATTGAAAATACCCAACGAGATTTGAATATCGCCTTGATCAATGAATTATCAATTATCTTTTCGCGATTAGGCCTCGACACCAATGAGGTGCTTGATGCCGCCGCGACGAAGTGGAACTTCGTACGCTATACACCCGGCTTGGTGGGGGGCACTGTATTGGGGTCGATCCTTATTATTTGATGCACCGTGCGACGGCGGCGGGGCACATCCCCGACCTCATCCGCATTGGCCGTGAAATCAACAATGGCATGGCACGAGAAAGCGCAAACCGTCTCGTGCGCGCCATGACAAAAGCGGGTCATCAGATTCTTAATGCCCGCGTTCTAATCCAAGGAGTGACGTTCAAAGAAAATTGTCCTGATATCCGCAACACCAAGGTATTTGAGCTTGCGACAGCGCTTCAAGAATGGGGGATGGAAGTTGATATTTCAGATTCTTGGGCCGATCCAGATGAAGTTGATCATGAGTATGGCATCCGACTGATCCAAGCTCCTAAAGGGACCTATGATGCGTTGATCCTCGCAGTCCCACATAGCAATACTATCTCGGCAGGGAGCGAACCTCTACGTGCACTGTTGAAACAAGGCGGTCTTCTTTTTGATTTAAAAGCAGCCTTCCCCAAGGAGCTGTCAGACCTGCGGCTGTAAACCTTTGACAAAAGGTAACTACGCCATTGACAGCTTACCACAAAGCAGGCCGATGAGGATGAGGCATCCACATCGGCAGTGTCGAAATTTCGTGGCCAGGGCCGGGGAGGGGGAGCTCAAGGATTACCCTTCTAGCAACTCTACCAAGTGCCGCCCGTATGAATTTTTATGGTACCGCATGCCACGCTCGCGCAAAGTCTCCGAGGATATCCAACCCTGAGAATACGCGACCTCGTCCGGACTGCCAGTTTGCAATCCTTGGCGTTTTTCCAAAGTGCGTACGAAGTTGCCCGCATCCAACAGGCTGTCATGAGTGCCGGTGTCGAGCCAAGCATAACCGCGCCCCATTTGCTGCACATTAAGCTCGCCATCGTGAAGATAGCTTTCCAGTAGCGACGTTATTTCCAGTTCGCCTCGCGATGAAGGGCTCACTCCTCTCGCCCGGACAGATGCTGTACCATCAAGAAAATAGAGACCTGTCACCGCATAGTTTGACTGTGGTACCTTAGGTTTTTCGGTGATCCCACGCACTTTCCCGTCAGCGTCAAAGTCAACCACACCATAGCGCTCTGGGTCCGCTACGCGATAACCAAAGACAGTGCCGCCACTGCTATTAAAATTGGCCTCTTCCAACAACTTCGGGAGCCCATGGCCAAAAAAGACATTGTCCCCCAACACCATCGCGCTGGCAGCGCCAGCGAGAAAATCCTCGGCTAGAATATAGGCCTGTGCGAGCCCGTCAGGGCTGGGCTGTTCGATGTAGGTCAGGTTGATACCCCACTGGCTGCCATCGCTCAAAGTACGCTTAAACTGTTCTTGGTCCTGCGGCGTCGTGATTACCGCGATCTCTCGGATTCCCGCCAGCATCAGAACGGAAAGCGGATAATAAATCATGGGCTTATCATAGATTGGCAGAATCTGCTTGGATATCCCCAAGGTAACCGGGTAGAGTCTGGTGCCAGAGCCGCCAGCCAGAATGATACCTTTGCGTGTCTTCATTGTAGATATACCCTTATCTCGACAGTTTATTGGTCCCAAATTGAACCTCGTATCAGTCTTCTCTGTGAGGCTTACTTGTCAGGCTGCCCCCTAAGTCTTTTAGCACTCGATCCAGTCCCACACGCCAATCAGGACGCGCAATACCGAAGCACGCTGTGGTGGTGGAACAATCTAGTTGGGAGTTCAGCGGCCGAACCGCCGGGGTCGGATAGTCCCTTGAAGGTATTCGCGTCACCGCGCAATCTATGTCAGCTTGCTTGAAAATCTCAATAGCAAAGTCGGCCCAGCTGACAGCTGGGGCACCGCTAAAATGATAGGTGCCAGCCTTGCTCGCTTGCTGTCCAAGCTGGTTCGTAATTGTCAAACAAGCGGCTGCAATATCCCCTGCTGCTGTCGGCCCACCGATCTGATCCCCAACAATCGTCAAACTGTCCCGTTCACGACCCAAGCGCAGCATCGTTTTGACAAAATTGTTGCCGTGGGAGGAAAACACCCAAGATGTACGCAGGATAGCAAAGCGCCCGCCTGTTGTCCGGACCGCATCCTCCCCCACCAACTTTGTGCGCCCGTAAGCTCCCAATGGGCCAGGTGCGTCATCAGGTTTCCATGGTGTCTCCCCTGGCCGTCAAAAACGTAATCTGTTGAGATGGTTAGAAATGGTATGTCTCGCGCGGCACAGACTTGCGCCATTGCCGCGGGGGCGTCGCCATTCACCAACAATGCCTGTGCCTCTTCGTTCTCGGCGTGGTCTACGGCTGTGTACGCGGCGGCGTTGATCACAGCGCTTGGCGCATGAGCCTTTACCGCCTCCATGCAGGCAGACGGATTTGTCAGATCAACCTCGTCGCGCCCAATCGCGACAACATTTGCCTGCTGCCGCAGCTCTGTGGCGACTTGGCCAGTCTTTCCAAATACAAGAATTGTCATAAGGACCTCTCCAAGGCATCATCAATCCAAGCTATTGCCTGAGCCCATGTGATCAGCGGAAATCGCTGTACGCGCTCGCTGTAGTAAGCAAAGCTTTCTCTTCCGACCATGTCAGACAAATCGACAAGGACAGCAGCGCTCTCAGTTACCTGAAGGATGCCACATCCATGATCTATCTGAACAATTTTGAAATCAATGCCTTCAGTAACCATCAGTTCCGGCGCAACCTTCCATACATCCCCGTTCCACCGTCCGCTTATGCGAGGCATATGTTCAAACAGCCAACTAGTGGGCAGCATGTCGTGCAGAGCAATAAACCCGCCGGGTTTCAATGCAGCTATCGAATGTACGATGTCCCGATGAACCTGAGTATATTCGTGAAGCCCATCGATCCAGATGACGTCAAATTTTTTTGTGTTGCTGGCAAAGAATTCATCTGATGTTTGCCGGTGCGTACCCCCGCGAGCGGGGTCAACGCCGGTCTTGTCGGCCAGTGGGATTGAATCAAACAACTGGTTCAAGTCACAGCCAATTTCCAGATAAGCACAATTGGGGATGCGGGCTGTGATATAATTGATCAGCGCTATTCGATTATAGTTGATCGACGACCAATCCCAATTGAACTCTTTTTCGTGGGCGTGGTGGCTGAAATGATCGGTCAATGTCTGGCGCTCTAACTTATTGAGATCGCCCCAATCCTTTGCCAGAAGGGTATCAATATCAGGGTTAGCCTTCATGTCTTTTATCCTTCTAAAGGCTAACAGCACAGCCTATACTTTGCCCAAACGAACACCCACGTCGCTACGATCTAGCAGCTGGCTCCACCAATCTTCGTTGTCCAGATACCAGCGCACAGTCTTCTCTAATCCCTCCTCAACTGTAACAGAAGGGCGCCAGCCCAGTTCCTCGCGGATACGGGTGGGATCAATGGCATAACGCGCATCATGGCCAGGGCGGTCGGTCACAAATTCGATCAAATCTGCATAGGGTTTGTCGGCCGGGCGTAATCTATCAAGGATACTGCACAGCATGTGAACCAATTCCAGGTTAGTGCGCTCGTTCTCCCCACCGATGTTATAGGAACGCCCAAGCACCCCTTTTTCCAAGACCAGTAGCAGCGCATCAGCGTGGTCTTCAACATAAAGCCAGTCCCGCACATTGCCCCCGGTTCCATAGATCGGTAGCGGCTTGCCCGCCAATGCGTTTAGGATCACCACAGGTACCAGTTTTTCTGGAAAATGGAAAACACCATAGTTGTTGGAGCAGTTGGTTAGAACCACTGGTAAGCCATAGGTTTCTGCCCACGCCCGCACCAAGTGGTCGCTGGCAGCCTTGGAGGCTGAATAAGGGCTGCGAGGATCATACGGAGTTTCTTCAGTGAATTTCCCGTCGGACCCAAGCGAGCCGAAGACCTCATCTGTAGAAATATGATGGAAGCGGAAATCTTTAGGTTTTCCTTTGGTCTGCCAGTAGCTGCGCGCTGCTTCCAGCATGTTGTAGGTGCCGGTGATATTAGTTTCGATGAAGTCCCCCGGACCATCAATCGACCGGTCAACATGGGATTCCGCTGCCAGATGCATCACTGCTTGGGGAGCGTGATCAACGAAAACCTTATCCATCGCCGCGCGATCACGGATATCAGCCTTTACGAACGTATAGTTCGGTGCCTCTGCCACGCTGGCGACGTTGTCCAAGCACGCAGCATAAGTCAGGGCGTCGAGGTTAATCACCTCGTGGCCGCGCGCCACAGCAAGCCTCACCACTGCAGAGCCGATAAAGCCTGCCCCGCCGGTAATCAAAATCTTGGTCATTCGGTACCTTCGAACACAAACGGGCTTTCAAAGTTTCGCAGCAGGGGTGCTGCAGCGTCTTTTTCCGATAAGATTGGCGCCTGCGTACCTAACCCCCAATCGATGCCAATGTCGGGATCGTCGAAACGGATCGCGCCATCAGAGTCTGGAGCGTAATAATCAGTGCATTTGTAAATGATTTCGGTGTCCGGTTCACGAGTGACAAAGCCATGTAGAAAGCCTGCAGGTACCAGCAATTGCCGTCCATTCTCGGCGGTCAACTCATAACCAGTCCACTGTCCATAGGTTGGGCTCCCCCGTCGCACATCCACCGCCACGTCAAACAGAGATCCCCGACCACAACGTACCAGCTTAGTTTGGGCGTGGGGAGGCGATTGGAAATGTAATCCCCTAACAGTGCCGACCTCACGGCTCAGCGAGAGGTTGTCTTGTACAAAATCGAAATCAAGCCCCGCCTTGGACATGCGGCCTCGGTTCCAGCTTTCACTGAAAAAGCCTCGGGCATCCCCAAAGCGACGCGGTGTTATTAGCACCACTCCCGGTAGGGTGGTTGGCTCAATTTCCAGCATGTGTGGTTCCTTATCTATCGCCACGCCCTGCCTACTGCAGAAAGCGGTTTTCCCAGAGTCCACTATCAATTGCTTGCGCAGATGTCAGCCCGCTTCGTTAAGACACAAGGGCTGTCGATTGAGCAGATGTGGGATCGCCACGAAGCCACTCGATAGCGTAGCGTTGAATGTCAGCCCATCGCCCAGCTAGGCAGCACACCTATTAATTCTTGTTTATGGGCATAGGTTTGTGATTCATTTCGTCCAAACAACGGGGGGAGGATGCAAGTGGCGCGATCAGACATGGGCGATCTGGAATGGGAATTCATCAATCCGTCTTGCCTAACAAAACGCGCGGCAAGAAGCGGGTTGATGACCGCCGCGTGATCAACGGCACTTTCTACGTCCTGCGCACCGGCATCCCTTGGGCCGATCTGCCCAGCGACAACGGTCTATAATCGCTTCAACCGGTGGAGCTACGCGGGCCACTGGGACCGGATCATGGACGCCATCGCCGACGACACAGTGATGGTCGACAGGACTAGCGTGCGCGCGCATCATTCCGCCACGACTCTAAAAAAGACCCGCGCCGCTGTTTAGGTCGCTCACGGGGCGGATTAGGCACGAAAATACATGCGCTTACCAATCAGGGTGGGCTGCCGATCCGATATGAATTGACACCCGGCCAAGCTCATGACGCGCCGCCGTGCAAGACGCTACTGGGCAATTTGTAACCTGGCCAACATGTGCTCGCGGACAAAGCATATGACGCTGACTGGACCAGAGGCTTGATCTGGGAACAGGTCGCTATCGACGTGATCCTTCCCAAGACCAACCGCAAACTACCCGCCGAATTTGATGCTGAAATCTACCGCGAGCGCAACAAAATCGAGCGTTTCTTTGGCAGGCTGAAAGCCTCGTTCCGCCGTATCGCAACCCGATACGAGAAAACGTCACGCAATTTCTTGTCGATGATCAAATTGGCATCGGTCAGGCTGTGGATCGAGTTTTATGAGTCGGCTGCCTAGGGTCAGGATTCATAACCAGTAGATGACGAGGGCGGCGAGGGCGATGGCCGAAAGGAAGACCTTCGGGCATCGGTCATATCGGGTGGCCACACGCCGCCAGTCCTTGAGTCTTCCGAACATGATCTCGATGCGATTGCGCCGCTTGTATCTCCGCTTGTCGTATTTGACCAGCGTCTTGCGCTTTTTTCGGCCTGGGATGCAGGCGCGTATCCCCTTGTCCTGCAACGCTTCTCTGAACCAGTCAGCATCATAGCCGCGATCCCCGAGTAGCCATTTGACCTTTGGCAGGCTGCTCAGCAGGGCCCGTGCGCCGATGTAATCACTGACCTGTCCGGCGGTGACGAACAGGTCGATCGGTCGTCCCTGACTGTCGCAGATGGCGTGCAGCTTGGTGTTCATGCCGCCCTTGGTTCGACCGATCAGGCGACCACGCCCCCTTTTTGGCGGCCATACTGGTCGCCGTTCGGCGGGCTTTGAGATACGTCGCGTCGATCATCACGGTCGTCTTCTCGCCGTGTTCTGCCGCCAGCCCGGCCATCATCCGCGCGAAGATGCCCTTCTCGCTCCACCGCTTCCACCGGCTGTAGAGCGTCTTGTGAGGACCATAGGCAGCAGGCGCATCGCGCCACCGCAAGCCATTGCGATTGATGAAGATAATCCCGATCAGCACCCTCTTGTCATCTACCCGGGGCTTCCCGTGTGACTTGGGAAAGAAGGGCGCCAGACGCGCCATCTGCGCGTCGGTCAGCCAGAAAAGATCGCTCATATCACTGCTCCATTTTCCGAGCGGTGAATCATGCTGTGCGCGCGAAATCAATGCATCCTGACCCTAGTCAAGTGGTTCATGGGAGGTGAAAATATCCATGATACATTATCAATAATGTATCATTATTAAAGGGTTATCTGAATATGTTTCGCGCGCGAAACATTTGAACATTGTATGGGCGAAGTATCCTACGTTGAGATACTTAAGATACACATTGATTGAAGGGAAGTCGTTGAAACCCGATACCTATGACCGGACGCGGGTAGTGGCGCCTGGTTGGGACGTGCGTGTCCTTGAGCAGGAATGGCGGGCCTGGGCTAGCGAGGTTCCAAAGAGGACTGACGCTGCTTTTATTGGGTTCTACAAAAGACGGTTTGTTGAGAGGGACCTGTTCAGGGTCGACCATAGCTTCGGGGGTTAAGAACTTTATAGAAGAAGGTTCCCTCAAACGCGCCGCCTAAAATCCGGTGTAGCTGGGCAATGACATGCCGATTGTCGACTGGATTTGTCGGGCAAAGGTATGACACAAGCACTTGGCAAACAGGTGCCGGAGTGGTTGTAAGTCAATGACTTCAAGGGGCCAAATTTAATATCCTGAAGTGGAAGTAACTTTGCTGGCAAGGCTGATACAATTATTTAAGCGTTATGCTACCCAGCATGGCACGCTGAAGCGGCGTGGGTTTGAACTCATCGATACCGATGGGACGGTGTTTGGATTCCTAGAACAGATTTGCCTAAGGCGCGGCCGTTTGGTGATTGAGGGATGGGCCCATACCGAAATGGTTGGGCTTGTGTGTGGCACCGAACGAACACAGGCTGCTCCTTTTTGGTGCGCGGCGATGTGAACCAAGCGCGCGGCGAGAACAATCATGCCAGCCTTGGGTTCTTACTTGATCTTCCGCTAACGCCCGGCCCCAAGATGTTCTGGGTCAGGCATGCAGATGCACAATACGTTTATGCTCTACCTGATTTTACTGCGCGAGAATTGTCCGGAATGAAGCACCGTTTGGCGCTATCCTTCTTGTGGGATATTTTGCGCGCTCTGCCCGCTGCGGCCAGTTGGTATCGCCGTAGCGATCCCGATGCGCGCCGCCGGATTAAACATATCTTGGGTTTAAACGAACACACACTTACGCAGCTAGTGCCCTCGGAGTTGTTCGCAAAGCCCGATCTGCCACAGGCGCACTTACATCAAGACTGCGAGATTACTATCATCCTGCCCGTCTACAATGCCTTTGATCTCTTGGAAGAGGTGCTCCAGCGGGTAGTCGATTACACCGACCTGCCTTATAGAATAATTTTGATTGAGGATGCTTCGCCAGATGAGCGGGTACGTCCTTTTCTACGCCACTGGCACTCAGGGCTTACAGAAGAGACTGCTGAACGGGTCCGGATTATAGAAAACCAAGAAAATCTCGGGTTCATTCGATCAGTGAATGCGGCCTTCAACGCGGCAATGACCTATGGGAACCATGTGGTCCTACTCAATGCCGATGCATTTGTGCCTAAGGACTGGGCCAGTCGATTGATCGGACCTATTTTAAGAACTGAAAGCGTTGCCAGCGTCACTCCGATGTCCAATGATGCCGAGATTTTTAACGTACCTACCATGGGGCGACGGAGTGATCTGGCGCCGGGGCAGGGGGATGCACTAGATCAAGTTGCGGCACGACTTAATCCAACTTTTACATTGGCCGAAGCACCTACTGGAGTTGGTTTTTGCATGGCTATGAACATTAATTATCTGCAGCTGGAACCCCAGTTCGATACAGTCTTTGGTCGCGGCTATGGTGAAGAAGTCGATTGGTGCCGCCGCGTAAACGAACGACATGGGGGGCGGCATGTGGGGCAGGCGGGACTTTTCGTGGAACATCGGGGCGGTAGCTCTTTTGGGAGCGCAGAGAAGCTCAAACTGGTGCATGCCAACAATAAGATCATCTCGGGACGCTATCCTGATTATGACCAGTCCGTTCAAGATTTCATTCGCCGCGATCCGCTGAATGCAACGCGACTGGCATTAGGGCTGGCTTGGGCCGGGCTACGTCAGGCACCGGTGCCCGTTTATCTGGCGCACGACCTCGGCGGCGGTGCTGAGCATTATTTGGCACAGCGGATCAGAACCGAATTAGGCGATGCCGAGGATGCTGCCGCGGTAGTACTGCGGGTAGGAGGCGCACAGAAATGGCAGATCGAACTGCACAGCTTGGGAGGTGTGTTGCGCGGCGAAACCGATGACACGGCGTTGATTCAGCAGCTGCTGGCCCAGCTTCCCGCGCGCCATGTGGTCTACTCCTGTGGCGTGGGGGCCCGCAACCCGGTAGAGATTCCGGCCATTCTAACCGAGTTGGCCACCGGGGATGCACATTCATTAGAAGTGTTGTTTCACGACTTCCTACCGCTCAGTCCATCCTACACGCTGCTGGACGCCGATGGAGTGTTTCGGGGTCTGCCGGAGGTCGAGGGGCCTCAGGATGAAGCGCATCAGTTCACCTTACCCCAAGGGCCCACTCTGTCGCTGGCCGATTGGCGGGCTGCTTGGGGGAGATGATGCAGACGGCAGATCATCTGACTGTCTTTTCGAATGACAGCGCCAATATAGTGGCCAGTGCATATCCGCAGGTTGCCAATTTCATCCGCATCCAGCCACATGAAATATTGCATCCGGTGCCTAATGTTTCTCCAGGCAAAACCCACGACGGAGTGCCGGTGATTGGAGTGTTGGGCAACATCGGCATACAGAAAGGGGCGGGCCTGCTGCAGTCCCTTAGCCGCGAACTGGCACGCAGCGAGCAGGCGCGACTGGTGGTGATCGGGAAAATTGACCCAGCCTACGTGTTAAGCCGTCCGGCACAGGTGCATGGCAGTTATCAGTTGGAAGATATTCCTGGAATCGTTAAGCAGTACGGCATCAGCCAATGGCTGATCCCTTCAATCTGGCCCGAAACGTTTTCCTATGCGACCCATGAGGCGATCGCCACTGGGTTACCAGTCTGGTGCTTTGATCTGGGGGCGCAAGCGGAGGCGGTGGCCGCAGAAGCGGCACGCAGCGGGAAGGGTGGTACGATCCCTCTTGAAGTGGTGTGTGAGGACGTAACCAAAGTTCTCGATTTTATTTTGCCACAAAACTAGAAAGCTAATGATGAGTAAGATTTCCGTTCCCATAAGTAAGCTGCACGGCAAAGGCATTGAAGTACTGAATCGGGGTATGTCCAAGTCGGTAAACTTACCGGCAAATACCAAGCTCGAGGCCCCGTCGAGTCTGAAGTGGACCGAATATGAGCACTCCATTCATCTGGGGGCTTTTTCTTATCAAGTGTCGGGGTATTGTTTTGCAGCACGGATTGGGCGGTATTGTTCGTTTGGTGAGAATGTACAGATCGGACGCCAAGATCACCCACTGACCTGGGCATCAACCAGCCCCGCATTCTATCTGCATGACCGCTTGTTTGACCTTGATAACGGCTTTGAAGGGGCAGAGAATTACCACAGCTATCGTTTTCCGAACGAAGGCCCACCAACCAAGGTGAAGATTACCACCATTGGCAATGACGTCTGGATTGGCCATGGCGCGATGATCAAGGCTGGAGTGACGATTGGCGATGGGGCAGTCGTGGCGGCGCATTCTGTTGTGGCGCGCGATGTGCCTCCCTACGCGGTCGTGGCGGGTAACCCAGCAGTCATCAAGAAGTCCCGATTGCCGTCCAATCTCATTTCGCCGATGTTGCGCTGTGCGTGGTGGCGGTACGCGCCTTGGCAACTAGACCATCTGCAGCCCTCAAAACCGCTTGACTTCATCATGGGCGTATTCGCCATGCAGGAGAAAGAGCCTCACTTTGAACCCACTTTGGTGGACCTATCCAAGGATGAAATGTGACAACCGTCGTTTTTCTGCATATTCCAAAGACCGCCGGTCAGACCATCCACAACGCTCTGGTGAAAGCGGTTGGAGGCGTAGAGCATGTCAGCCCAGTGCGCACCCATACCCAAGCGCCAAACGGGCCGCAGATGCCAGCAGGATACAGACTTTACTCTGGGCATATTGACTGGGATGAACTCGGGAATTTGCCCCAGGACCGGTTTGTTTTTTCAGTGCTGCGTGAGCCGCGTGAACGGATCGCGTCGTTCTACCTTTATCTGCTCAAGGAAGCCCAAGCGCTGAGCCCGGCGGCTCTGCAGCGTCCTGAAAACCTCGGTAAACGCCGGATTCTCGAAATGTCTGCGGACAATTATTTTTTTGGCGGAGATGCCGCTTGGCAGAACTTTGTGCGCGACCATTACGACAACTTTTATTGCGCCTACTTCGCCACACGTAAAATGCGTGGGCGGCGTGGTCTTGCAGGGTTGAACGCGGCTGAAATGATGGCACGGGCCCGTGAGGGGATGGCACAGCTTGATGGTCTTTACACCACTACTGGACTTACAACATTGGAGACCGATATCGCTGCGCGGCTGGGGCAGCAGATTAATGTGGCACGGAGCTTTCACAATACAGGTGGCCATGCCGCGGGAGAAGCGCGTTGGCCCAAACTCTTGGCGCTGTTTGAACGCGATTCTTCTGCCGCGAAACTAGCTAAGTTCGCCAGCTTAGATACGGAGTTGATGGCCGCGACCCTGCCAAAGGATTGGGCCTTAGGTGAAGATCGGTGATGCCACGGGCCCTATTGTACGCTCATACCTCTTCTACCCATCGTTCAGCAAAGTGCGGTGTTGGCGCCGCAGCAGCAGAAGCCCCGCCATAAACAGCGCCAACGCCAACCCTAGCAGATATAAGATCGATACGTAACTAGCGTCATAGTTGGCATAAAAGCCGCGGCGCACCAGCCCGACGATATGCACCAAGGGGTTATACCACAGGATATCGCGGTAAGGCTGGGGGATGGTTTCAAATAGGAAGAAGATGCACGAAATAATAAACATCGGCCGCATCAGGATGGACCAGATCCGCTGCCAGACTGGAAACCGAGTAAAAAGATAGCAATTCATCGTGCCAACCCCCAAGGCCAGCAGCGCTGTAAAGCTAAAGGCGGCGACAACGGTTGTGTAATCGGGCAGCAACCGAGTGTCGAAAGCCAACAGGATTCCTCCGAGCGTTATATAGGCCACCAGGACTTGTGTCAGCATGTTGACCAAGAAGCGCGCGATGATTGCATCCAGATATGTCACTGCCGGGTAGGCCAATAAGGGCTTTGAGAACAGCAGCGACATCGCCAGCTTTCCGGATATATCATTGAACATCAGGAAAGGAACCATCCCCGTTGCATAGAAAATCGGAAAATTGGTTCCCAAGGCCGGAGATTGAAAGCCAGTCGAAAAGATTAGGGTCAGCAAGGCGATCCCTGCCGCCGGTTCCAGTACAGCCCAGAGATATCCCCCGGCGAGCGGCCATAGGTGGTAACCATTTCACGCAGCATGAGGGCGGTGATTGTGCGCAGGCTGGCAAAGCGCCGCCCTCGTACCACGCCGGTGGCGGACGGTTGGGCTGAAGGGAAGGTGGGCAGCATGGCAGGCCTTAGTGCTGAAGGGTTAGTCGTGGTTCATACAGGCCATTGCACTGGTATTCAAAGGGCAGGGTTTGTAAGACTGCTGAAAATGCCTAACCGGTTGGGAACTACGGATTGACACAACCTGCTGCCACCAACGCCTCGGGGACAAGAGACCCAGCCGAAAAACCTACAAATGGCCCCCCTACGATGCACCCGTGCGCGCGCCAGTGCGCCGTGCTCGGGTGCGCTCACGACACGTAGGCATCCTTATGAGCTTCGTGGCGATGGTTCTTGTGCCCGCGTCGGCAGCAGCTTTTTACTTGTGGTCAATTGCTACGGATCAATATGCTTCTACAGTGGCATTCTCAGTGCGCTCGGAAGAAGTCAGTTCGGCGGTGGAGCTCCTGGGCGGGATCACCGAACTGTCTGGGTCCAGTTCTTCTGACACCGACATCCTGTATGAGTATATCCAGAGCCAGAAGCTGGTTGCGCTGTTGAACGATGAGTTGGACCTAGAAAGTATTTGGTCACGGCCAGAGTATGACCCGGTATTTGCCTATAATCCTTCGGGCACAATAGAGGACCTGGTCGACTATTGGATCCGGATGGTAAAGATCTATTATGATAGCGGCAGTGGGTTGATTGAAATCCGTGTGTTGGCTTTTGATCCCGACGATGCTGAGGCTATTGCCACCAGCATTTTTCGCGAGAGCTCAAACATGATCAATGAGCTGAGCGCTATCGCCCGCGAGGATGCGGTGCGCTATGCGCGGATTGATCTGGACGAGGCGGTAGAGCGATTGAAGACCGCGAGAGAAGCGGTGACAGTGTTCCGAAATAAGAACCGAATGGTTGATCCGACGGTGGATTTGCAGACCCAAGCGAGTCTGCTGGGCACTTTGCAACAACAATTAGCCGAGTCCCTGATCGAACTGGATTTGCTCGATGAGACCACTCAGTCTAACGACCCACGGGTCGGACAAGCACAGCGTCGAGTTGCAGTGATCGAGAAGCGCATCGAGGAGGAACGCCGCAAACGCGGCATTAGTGGTGGGGCCGTCACAGACCAAGAGTTGTTTTCTACTCTTGTCGGCGAATACGAGCGCCTTGTCGTGGATAGGGAGTTTGCCGAAAAAACTTACGTCTCGGCCTTGGCTACTCGCGATGCCAGTCTTGCTGAAGCACGCCGCCAAAGCCGCTATCTAGCTGCACATATCGAACCAACACATGCACAACGCGCACAATATCCTCAGCGTGAGGTAATCTTGTCTCTGCTTGTGCTGTTCCTCTTTGTGTCTTGGGCGATCCTTCTGTTGGTATTTTATTCTCTGAAAGACCGGCGCTGAGGCGTGAATATGATTGAGTTTCGCGACCTTACCAAACGATTTTTCATCCGTGGCCAACGCAAGGTGGTGGCCGACAATATCAATCTGGTGTTTCCCGCCGGACGCGCAGTTGGGCTTCTGGGGCGCAATGGTGCTGGTAAATCGACCCTCCTTAAGATGATTGCCGGTACTATGGATCCGACCGAAGGTCAGATTATCTCGCACGGTACGATCTCTTGGCCGGTAGGGTTCGCTGGATCGTTTCATGGAGAATTGACGGGCGCGCAGAATGCGAGGTTTATCGCTCGGATTTATGGGGTCGATACGGAGGAAATGATCGACTTTGTGGGTGATTTTGCCAATTTGGGTGGACATTTCAACTTGCCATTTCGCACCTATTCTTCGGGTATGAAGTCACGGCTGGCCTTTGGGGTTTCCATGGCCGTACCCTTTGATACCTATCTCGTGGATGAAGTGACTTCCGTGGGGGACGCGGCGTTTCGCAAGAAAAGTGGCGAGGTGTTTCGTGCGCGGATGGAACATGCAGGTGCCGTGGTGGTCTCGCATGGCATGGGTCAGATCCGTGAGATGTGTGACGCGGGCGCGGTGCTCGAAAATGGGAAGCTTTACTATTATGATGATGTGAACGAGGCCATTGATCACCACAATGGAAATATGGCTAAAGGCTAGTGCTTCAGAGCCGTCCTAAAGCAGCAGCGGCATATAGACATGCGGTGCCAAGGCGTCCCTGCCGTGCGATGCCCAAACGACGCAGCTGCGCAATGCGGGTGGGGCCGGCTGCAGGTTCCCGGAAATTTTCAAGTATCTGTCGTGCCATTGGGTCGAGTAGCTGCGCGCGGGTTGCTAGCGCGGCGGCATTGGCGCCCACCCAGTTTCCATATTCCGACCTCAACACCTGACGAGCGCGGGTAATTCTGGCGCGCTGCCCACGATGGGCACCCATCAAGTTGCTGTCATGCTGACGGTAAAGGAGGGCAGTGGCATCATCAACTATAACCTGCCCACCGGCGCCTGAAATCAACAGGTAAAGCCACCAGTCGTGATAAGGGACGCCCATTGGCACTCCAGCGCGGCGCACCAGCTCCAATGCCTCAGCAGAGAGCACGCAGCTGTGGCCGCTGATTACATTCTGCACCAGCGCATTGCCGAAGCTCGGGCGGCTTCCTAAGGTTCTGGAGCGACCGATCGCCCGGAGTGTGTTATCCACATGGAGGCTCTGCGCGCCGTAAATCACCAGCCCCTCATAGTCTTGGATTTGTGCTATCGCGCGGGTGAGTTTGTGATCAAGCCAGACATCGTCTTGATCTGACAGTGCCACCGGACCGGTGGGGAATTCAGGATGACAGAGCAGCGACATAAAATTTGTGGCCACGCCTTGTCCTGGACCCTTGATTACGCGCACCGGATGCCGATTGCCATGGCGGCGATCAAACTCCTGTAGAATGTCGAGAGTGGCATCATTGGAGCCGTCATCACTGACCCAAAGCTGCCAATGTGTATGATTCTGAACCAGATAGCTGTCCAATTGCTCCCGTAGATAAGCCGCCCCGTTAAAAGTGCAAAGCGCTATGGTCAGTAAAGGGGTTTTGGTGAGCATATGTGTATAATTAAACGGTTTTTACATAGAATCCATAGCCTTGCTGTAGAAATGGATCTCTCGCCCTGGTCGAACATTGGAAACAGCTCAGGAAGACTTTACTTCGTGGGTTTAGCTTTAAGGTAAAATAGGCATTAATAGAGTAACGTTCATTTGTTTTAGGAGCAGCACAATGCCCTCAACAGCTTTTGCCAATGTCATAACTGGTCCAGAGGACGATTTGGGACGGCTGAGCTCTGTTACTTCCGAAATCGCGTCGGGGGATGATTTCCCTGCAAGCCCGGCTACGACTGGGGAAGTGACAGTGGATGGCACCGCCACTGGTGATATCGAAACAGCCAACGATCGCGATTGGTTCGCCGTGACTCTAACAGAGGGGCAAACCGTGCAGATTTCGCAGAACGGCGTGGGATTAACTGACCCCTACCTACGGCTGCGCAATGCGAGTGGCACAGAGCTGGCTGCCAACGATGATGGTGGCGCGGGCCTTGATTCCCTGATCACGTTCACCGTTCCCTCCAACGGTCTATATTATATCGAGGCTGGGGCATATGGAAGCAACACTGGAACCTATCAGATCGAAGTGACTGAGGTGCAGCCTGAGGCATATGACCCGCTTGATACGATCAATTGGGGTACACGCGTCTCCAATAATAATGTGACCGTTTATTTTGGCACGGCCGGATTCTCGGAGGGTGGGTTCATCGCCGAAGGTTTCAATGCCTATGAAGTCGCCCGCTTTCGCGCAGCCTTTGACGAGATCGAGGCGGTGAGCAACCTAACCTTCACATTTGCAAACGCACCTTCCGGTGCCGATTTCCGCATGATCTTGGATACCAACGAAATGGAATCCGGGCTGCTGGGTCTATTCTATCCGCCGGGAAATGGATTGCTCAGTGGCCTGGGTGTTTTCAATGGTTCCGAGTGGGACCGCTCATCCGGCGGCACACTGGAAGCGGGGGCTGGGATATCAAACCATCGCACATGAAGTCTTGCATGGCCTTGGATTGGCGCATCCGCATGATACGGGTGGCTCCTCCGAGATCATGCCGGGGGTGAGCGCGCCGTTTAACACCTACGGCCAAGACGGGTTGAATCAAGGCGTCTATACTACGATGTCTTATAACCGTGGCTTTAATCTTGGCGAGGCGGGGACTGGCACATCCTTTGATTACGTGTACGGGGCTGAGGCCGGACCAATGGCGCTGGATATCGCGCTGCTCCAACAGGCCTATGGGGCTAACACAACTACGGCATCGGGCAATAATGTCTATGCCCTTGACAGAACCAACGGCGCGGGAACGCACTGGCATGCCATCTGGGATACCGGGGGCATTGACGTGGTGCGGTATGTCGGGACACAGGATGTCTTTATTGATCTGCGGGCAGCAACGTTGCTCGGGGAAGAAGGTGGTGGCGGATACTTGTCGCGCGCTACAGGGATTGCGGGAGGTTTTACGATTGCTGCGGGGGTGGAGATCGAAAATGCCACTGGCGGATCCGGTGATGACACATTGATCGGCAATGCTGGCGACAACATTTTGCGCGGGGGTGCGGGCGCTGATTCCCTGATTGGCGGCGCTGGTATCGACACAGTGGACTACACAGGCTCTCGGGGATCGCTCCGGGTTGATCTGATGTTTGCCGACATCAACACCAACATCGCTGAGGGCGATACATATGACAGCATTGAGAACCTGATTGGCTCGCAAGGGTTTGATAACCTGCGAGGCACATTTGGCGATAACCAGATCCAAGGGATGGCCAATGTAGATTACATCTTTGGGCGACGTGGTGTTGATACGCTGGAGGGTGGCATTGGCGATGACGTGTTGTTCGGTGGTGTGGGGGCTGATATGCTGATCGGAGGCGTTCATCGCGACAGGGCACAGTATTCCGAAAGCCTAACGGCGCTTGTGTTGGATCTCATGAACAGCGGCAACAATACCGGTGAGGCGGCGGGCGACAGCTATGATTCCATCGAGGATCTGGCAGGCGGGTCTTTTGCAGATGTGATTTATGGAGATCTTAGCGACAATCGGCTGTTTGGCCGTGAAGGATCTGATCAGCTCTTTGGTCGGGCGGGGGATGATTACCTCAATGGTGGAGCCCATGCGGATCGTTTGGATGGGGGGCTGGTAACGACACCCTCCGTGGGGGCAGCCATAATGATACCTTTGTGTTCAACGGCGGCAATGATGTGGTGGAGGACTTCAACCATGCCCATACTGACCGTATCGCGATCCAAGCCTCGGAGATCACTTCCGTGGCAGGACTGACAGCCCAGCAGGTCGTGGATAACTTCGCCAATATCGTTGGTGGGCAGGTGGTGTTCGACTTTGGCGGCGGAAATGCCCTGAGACTGGAATCGTTGGATAGCCTGTCGGACCTCGCAGAGGATGTGCTGATATTCTGAAGCGACGTCGTCGATACTGCGGCCATTCTGTAGGCCCCCAGACGGGGGCTGTTGCGTTAATTGCAGTTCTTAGGGGGATTGTGATTTGTGAGTTCGAACATGCCGCGCAAATCGCCGTTCAAGCATCACCGCTTTCCACGTGAGATCATACTGTGTGCCGTGCGCTGGTATCTGCGATATCCCCTGTCTTACCAAGATGTTGTCGATCTTCTGGAAGAGCGCGGCACGATAGTCGACCGATCAACCGTGTATAGCTGGGTCCAGAAGTTTGGCCCCGAGCTGACCAAGCGAACGGAAAAGCATCTACGCCGGGCCAGCGTCGACTGGCATGTCGATGAGACCTACATCCGTGTCGGCGGCAAGTGGCGCTATCTGTGGAGGGCTGTCGATGCAAACGAACAGATGATTGACTTCCGCCTGACCGCTCGGCGGGATGCCACTAGGATCGCGCCATAACGCAAACGCACCCCGCCTACTGATGGGGGCCTTGATCATTTCGGCGGAACGAGCGTTTACTCTGCGGCCATCCGGTCGGCCTGCGCGGTGCGGTCCATGATGTAATCCACTGCCTTCTGCGCCTCGGACGCGGCGCAGAAAATCGCGCGGCTGTCTTCCTGCATAGCCTCAAGCCATCCTTCGACATAAGCCGCGCTCTGATCAAATTCAGGCTCCACCCCGATTTGCGCGCAAAGCATGCAGTTTCCGATTTCCGCGACCAGCTCTTCGAACGCATAGGCCTTGCGATCACTGAACCGCTCCAAACGGTCCAGCCGCTTTGTCGCCCCTGTCCAGTGGGTCAGCTCATGCGCCAAGGTGCCGTAATACCCTGAGGCCCGATAGAACGTACCAATCGGCGGCATGTGGATGCAGTCGGTCTTGATGTTGTAATAGGCGCGCGGCTCCTCAGTCACGTCGATCTGCGCACCGGTCGCAGCAAATAACGCCTCCAGCTCGGGGTCGGCTACGGTGCCAAGATCACGGGGCGGATCGGGCAGGATGTAGAATTCAGCGGGCAAGCCCTCGATCTGGTCGGCGTTGAACACGCGGTAGGCCTTGGCATAGGGGATCTGGCGTTCTTCGCCGTTCTCGTCCTCGCGCTCGACGGTGCCGTATTTCACCACGGTTGCGGATTTCTCGCCCTTACGGACATGACCCCCAAGCTGCTTGGCCTGATTGAACGTCATCCAGCGGGCTGAGCTGTAATCCTTGGCCATCGCGGTTGCCCAAAGCATCAGGATGTTGATGCCCCGATAGGCCTCGCCGTTGAACCGTTCCGGCAGGCTGACCCCTCCCCCGCCGCCGGTCCACGGCTTGCGCCAAGGCGGCGTTCCCGCCTCGATCTGCGCGATGATCTGATTGGTGACATGGGAATAAACGTCAAACTTCTCTGCGGTCATTTGTGACCCTCCTTCGCGTGACGCGGTCCGGGTCTGCTCCCCTTTCCGCCAATGGGCGGGCCTTCCTGTTCTGATCTTTGGAATGCCCATGCAGTCCGAAGGGCAGAGTAGGTAAGGGCAAAGCCCGTCCTGCGGCCTGGCGGGGCCGTGACAACCGGGTGGAGGGCGTGAATTTGGGAGGGAACCGCGCGCCTGCGCGTGGGAGGAACCGGAATTCTCGACCGGAACCGACGCCAAGGGCGGCGCTTGCCGGTTTTCTCGGACCTGCCGGGATGGCAGGCGGATCAACAGGATTTGGAACCTGTCAGGACCGGGGTGAGTGGGTGTCAGCCCGTCGAACCCCTGCCCTGTCTATCGCTCAAAGCGAGACCGGCGTGCGCCGGGATCACTGAACTCTATCGAGCCACATCTAACTCGATAATATACGATTGATGCCTTCGTTAGATTCAGGCACAAGACGACCATCATTGTTTCTGTTGGTATGCGCGATGAACCAGACGATTGACCTCGAACTAAACGTCACCACCGAACAAGGCCTTCGGGCACTTGCTGAGGAGGGACACACGGTCGAAGTGCTGTGCAAAGCCGATCCTGAACGCAAGGGACCAAGCTGGTACGGCCTGTGGATCATGCGGACGGTTGGGAGTGATGGGCAGGAGAAAATCCTTGTCACTGCCAGAACGCGCATGACGCAGAATGCGATCAGGATGCGCGAATTCAAGACGGCAACCGGCGTGATTTCATTCCTTGTTGGTGTCGGGTTCTCTCAGGCGAGCATTCCCATGAAGAATGGGGAAACGACCTCTCATCGCCTCGTCAGTGACTGAGACCTGGATCACGGTCGATATCCCTATCCTTCTCGACCTCCTGATCCTTCTCCTGGTCGCGCTCGTCCTCAATTTCTAGCCGCTCGCGCGGTTTGTTCAGCACATCCTTCAGCCGCTCGTTGACGGACGGCTTGCGCGCCTCGCGGCTTGTGTCCTCGCCCAGATCATACTCGCTGTGACCGTCCAGCTTGTGAACCGCCGCCTGGCCGTCGCGCCCGGCGTCCTTCTCCATGATCTCCTTCAGCCGCTCTCGCGCGTAATTGCGGCCTTCCGGCTTCGGCGTGTCGTCCTGATCCCGTGACCGGCCCACGACCTGCGCCAGACGCTCCCCGAAATCCTCCGGGTTGCGTTCGCCGCGTTCTTTCGAAGTCGCAGCCCTGAGTGCGGCCAGACCGGCAGAGACACGCCCCTGCCCCGCCTCGCGCTCGATGCTATAGGTCTCCCGCACGATATCCAGCCGCTCACGCATTTCGCGGAAAGCGGCGCGCGCCTGGCGGGCGGCATGGACCACGGCCCCGCGCTCGGTGACGGGAACGTATTCCCGGCCCTGACGCTCGGCCACAGCTTTCGCCCGCCGCTCCATGGAATTGGCCGCGGGCCCCAGCTTCAGCTCGGGGTCGCGGTCCAGCTCCTCAGCCGCCAGCTTGTCGCCACGATCCAGCGCCGTCTTGCGCTGCTTCTCAAGCGACCGGTGATCGACACGCTCCACTTTGCCGACACGCTCCAGCGCGCGGTTCTGCAACTCGGCCCAGAGGCCGCGCATCTGCTCGATCTCCACGCCGCCGGTCTTGGCGGAATCGAGCACGCGGGTTTTGGCGGTAAAGCCCCCGGCTTCCAGCTTGCGGGTGGACGTCAGAACATGGGCGTGGTGATTGCGCTGATCACCTTCGCGGTGGGGCGCATGGATCGCCACATCGACGGCCACGCCGTAGCGGCTGACCAGCTTTTGGGCGAAGTCGCGGGTGATCTGCGAGCGGTCCTCGGCGCTGATCTCGGACGGCAGGGCCAGCTCCCATTCGCGGGCGGTGACGGAGTTGCGGCGGGTCTCGCTGGCCTCGACCTCGTTCCAGAGGCGGGACCGGTCCGAGGCCCAGTCCGGCGCGTCCTTGGGCGTCAGAATGAAGGTCTCCTCGATCCCCTGCTTGCGGGTGTAATCGTGGACGCGGCCTTCGCGCTGGCACTCGATGCGCTCTCCGACACGGTAGGCCGCTGCCGCCGTGGCGGAGCGCCCGGCACTGCGTTTGATCGTCTTCACGGAGAGGTGGTAGCTGGCCATGCGCCCTCCCCTCGCCTGTGATGCAAACGCGCCCACGCGCCGGAGCTGATCCGTGCCGGTGTCCCGATATTGGCCACCGGATCAGCCGTCTTTTCTTCGCAAGAGTGCGCCCGTAACCGGCGCGGTCCGAGGGGAAAAGACAGCCCGGTTGAAGGGGTGCAACACACCTCTGAGGCACGGGCTTGCCAGTGATCTGCCTCCAGATCCCCAGCCTCATGGGGGGCGGGATATGGGGACAGATCACTGGCGGTTTGCCGGGGGCAAACCCGGTTCGTGTTGGCACCGTCAGGTCCGACGACACGAACCTCCCGCAAGGGAGACGCCAGCGGCAGACCGGCCCCCACCGTGGGGCATCGGGCTAAACGCTGGCGTAACCTTGCGGGACGCGATCCAACCGCTGAGGTTGGGCTGGGATGGTTTGGAAGGGGCAGCGCGCCCTTCCATGTCGCGGCGGCACGCAGCGAAGGGGATGGCCATCGGCCGGGGCTTTGCCCCAGAGAGATCGCACGCAAATCTCGGAACCGTAGGTGAAGAGTTTGCATAAGTGCGCCCTTGTCCTTTACAGGCCTACGGGTAAGCGCTATCGCTCGATCTGACAAGACCAACCTGTCCACCTGCTCTTTTCAAAGATGGAGACGCGCATTGGCAGAAACAGAACTTGAGCGCGCCGAGAAACGCTACGCCCAGGCCAAGGCCCGTCTTCAGGCGCTGAAGAACCGGGAAGCCACCAAACAGCGCAAGCTGGATACGCGGCGCAAGGTGATCCTGGGCGGCGCGCTCCTCGATCTGGCGGAACGGGATTCCGGTGCCGCCACCATGCTCGACCGGCTGATCCGCAACCTCGCCCGTGAACAGGACCGCAAGGCCTTCGCGGACTGGGTGGCCCCTCTGGTACTGCCTCCCCTGCCCCGTCCAGCTCTGACCCGGACACGCCGTCCTGATGCGGGGCGTGATCCGCCTCTTTGACGGCCTGTTCCGGTTCTTCGGTCGGATGATCTTCACCCCCATCCTGTTGGGCTGGATGATCGGCGCTGTTCTGTTCGGTGCGATGATCGGGTTCATCATCGGGGGCGTCGTGGCCATGACAGCCTTCGGACCTCCGCTTGGTCACTCTGCCTGGGAATGGGTCATCATCGCGCCGCCTGTCCTCATCGGCGCTGTCTTCGGGTTCCAGTATTGGCGCAAGACCTCCGGGGCCGATGCCTTCTTCGGGCTGACCGGCGACAGCCACGGCTCGGCCCGCTTCGCCAGCCGCAAGGAGCTGAAGAAGCTCCAGGGGAATGACGGCCTCCTGATCGGGCGCAACCCGCACACCGGGCGGCTGCTGCGCTACAACGGCCCCGCCCATCTGATCACCCTCGCCCCGACACGGGCCGGGAAAGGCGTCGGCACCGTCATCCCGAACCTGCTGGCGGCGGAGCGCTCGGTGCTGGTCATCGATCCCAAGGGCGAGAATGCCCGGATCGCGGGGAAGCCCGGCGGCGGTTCGGAACGGTCCATGTCCTCGATCCCTTCGAAGTCTCCGGGATGCCGTCTGCTGCCTACAACCCGCTCGACCGGCTGACACCGGACAGCCTTGATCTGGGCGAGGATGCAGCCTCCCTGACAGAGGCGCTGGTCATGGACCCGCCGGGACAGGTCACGGAAGCGCATTGGAACGAGGAGGCCAAGGCCATCCTCGGCGGTCTGATCATGTTCTGCGTCTGCCACGAGGATCGCGACCGCCGGTCTCTCGCCACCGTCCGGGAATATCTCACCCTGCCCCCGGAAAAGCTGCGCGCGCTGCTGGAGCTGATGCAGGACAGCGATGCGGCGGGTGGGCTTATCGCCCGCGCCGCCAACCGCTTCCTTGGCAAAGCGGATCGGGAAGCCGCCTCGGTCCTGTCGAACGCACAGCGGCACACGCATTTCCTGGACAGCCCGCGCATTGCCAAGGTCACGGCGCGGTCGGATTTCCACTTCTCCGATCTGCGCCACCGTATCACCTCGGTGTTCTTGGTGCTGCCACCTAACCGAATGGATGCTTACAGCCGCTGGCTGCGCCTTCTGGTGTCTCAGGCCCTTCAGGACATTGCACGGGATGCCGAGGCGTCCGTGAAGCCTCTCAGTGGCCCTGCAGGCGCTCAGGGGGACACACAGCGCCTCAGGACGCCCACGCTGTTCCTGCTGGATGAGTTTGCTGCTCTGGGCCGTCTGGAGGCCGTGGAGCGCGCCATGGGGCTTATGGCAGGCTATGGCTTGCAGCTCTGGCCGATCCTGCAGGACATGAGCCAGCTCAAGGACCTCTACGGCGAACGTGCGGGCACCTTCATTGCCAATGCCGGGGTGCAGCAGGTCTTCGGGGTGAATGACTTTGAGACGGCCAAGTGGCTGAGCCAGATGATGGGACAAGAAACTGCCGGGTTCCAGACCGACAGCTTCAAGCCGGGTGATAGCCCCAGCTTCTCGAACAACATCACGGGCCGCGATCTGCTCACCCCCGATGAAATCATGCAGCTCCGCCCGGAAAACCAGCTCCTGCGCGTGCAGGGCCACGCCACCGCCGTCGCGCAAAAGCTGCGCTACTATGTTGATCCCGAGTTCAAGGGGCTGTTCGTCCCTCAAGATCTCCAGTGATCAAAAAATCTGTATTTCCGTGGTCCTTCGGTCAAGTCAATACCACCTATCAAAAGGCGCGCATCCCATAGCTCTTGCCATGTTGGCCATTCCTTCAAGAAATGCAGAACCTTCCAGGCCGCAACCAGATTGTACGGAAAGACTCCGATGGATGAATGTCCACAGCCAAGCCGTAGAAGCTCGGGTGAGTGTCCGGTTTCTTGTAAAAACTTTATCATCCATTCTGACCTTTCCGGGCGCGCGATAGTGTCCTCTTCACCCAGGATGACCATCTTTTCCAGCCCCCGGCGGGTGAGACCAAACGTGTGCATGTTCAGGCTGATGATGCTCCAGGCAGCTCTCAGCTCCTCTAGAGACATGTTGGGTTCGATACGTTCCCGAAGCGGTTTCATGGTCTCGGCGGTCCAGACAAGATCGGCAGGACTCATTGGCGTCACCATTAGAACGGCTTTGTCGACCTTCTCGTCTTGCGCGGCGATCAAACCGGCAACGGTGCCACCGATACACATGCCCACGACAGATATCTTCGCAAAGCCAAGCTCATGAAGCCAGCCAACGATTTTACGGCCATCCACCACGGCTTGCCTCATTGCCCGAACAGTGCGTCCGATATCCGCGCTCAAAAAATTGTCTTCGGCAGAGTCACTGCTGCCACGACCAAAGTGGTACGGAAGCGTTGCCTCGACGACTGTTATTCCCTTCGATGCGAAGAATTTCGCAAATTTCGGGTATCGGTTCCGGGCGTACCAATGATGAAAGACAACAATTGCATGCTCTTTTGAGCCACTGCCGGTTACGACACACTCAAACGTGTTGTTTTCAATCATGGATGTAGTGATGTCTGACTGAAATAGAACGCTGTTGCCTGTGACCTCTAGTGGCTCAGGCAAGAAGATCGGAGAATAAAACTGTTCCCCTTCGTTGATAGACCAACAGGTCAGGTCAAAGTCTGGCGAGTATTGGTCAGCGAGTTCATTGACCGCGAAGGCAGCAGAGGTGTCATGATTAAAATCGATGCGATTATGAGCAAGACGTTCCTGCCGATCCAAGGATTTTTGGATGTGCTTACAGTCATGGCGGCGCGCTAGCTGTTGGAACATATGGCTCTCCTGATTTTCGTATCAGATCGGTTTTTTAGATAAACAAATAAATATTGCTGATAGCTCAAATGTTCCAGATGGTTGACAAATTTGAACCCCAAGAAAAGGTTGATCACTTGAAATTCTGCCTGCTTTAGCTCGGTCCGGGTGTTGTCATTTGACTTTAGGAATTTCGACGTGTCATCCGCGAGATCAATCGCCGGTATGACCCACATTTCGACAGCATCCGGCATATCGACAAGAAGTTGCGCAACAACCTCATCGAGAGCGATCACGCGGCTATGAAACGGATCCTTGGATACCGTCAGAGCTTTCGATCCTTACGATCCGCCAAGGCGACCTTAAGTGGGCTCGAGACAATACGAACGATCAAACGCGGTCACGTCCATCACAGACAACCAAGAGTTACGGGCGAGATCGCGTTCATCGAGGGACTGTTCGACCCCGCCCCTGCATAGCCCTGTCTCCAATGTCGGCATCCTTGCGGGCCGTAGTCGATTAACGCAACAGTCCCTGATGGAGAGGTTTCGTGAAGAGCTTGCAGAAGCCGGGAATTTTCGTCTGCAAAGGGCGGTTTGGTTGATCTGGACCGGATCGCACGGGAATTGGATCGTGAATGGTGAGTAAATCTACAGCCGCAAACTTAACGCGTGGTTACTCGGTGAGACAGTTCCCTTCCATATTTTTTATTTTTAAAAACAGAAAACATCAACCAAACCGCAGGGTGCCGAAAGACTCCCTGTTGTTGTTTAATATGTTTAATAGAACAACGTTTAATACGTTTAGGAGATAAATAACGGTTTTTAAACAAGACGTTGCGGGGTTTTAGGTGTATGTTTATGGGGCAACAGGTGTATGTTTATGGGTTTTTTCGCTCCCTGAGGTGTATGTTTGTGGGGCGACAGGTGTATAAATATGGGGCTTTGGGTGTATGTTTATGGGGTCACCATGCCTGACCCTTAAAACCCTGATAAGTAAGCCAAAAAAATGATGTTTGCCGCCGATAGGTGTATATTTGTGGGGTGAAGGTGTATGTTTATGGGGTCACTGACATAACCCCTTCATTTTCTTCAAAAAACAAAGCGGCTTTCGAGCGGAGTGATCTCGCTCAGGTGTATGTTTATGGGGTGAGAGGCTTCCTTCAGGTGTACGTTTATGGGGCAGCTTACTTGTTTCTGTCGGTCCTCTCTGCTGACCAACATAGAAAAACCTGCGTTCTTAGAAAAAGCGATAGAATGGTGTAAAGATATCGTTTAGAATTTACACCATGAGAAGTGAACTAAAAAGACCTAATAAAAACAATCAGATACTGAAGAAGCACGTGGCAGCGATTCATATCGGTGCGAAACTTTCGCTGCTTCAGAGGAAGCTTGTCAATGCTCTGCTCTACAATGCCTATGACCAACTTCTCACCGGGAAAGAGCATCATATCAGCGCTTCAGTGCTCTGTGAGATGATAGGTTTCGATAGCAAGAATATCGGCTACCTCAAGGGAGCTCTCAAGGGTCTCATGGAGACTGTTGTGGAGTTTGACGTGCTTGAAGAGGATGGCGAACGATCTTGGGAAGCGATGGTGCTGCTTCCATACGCAAAGATCAAAGGCGGAACCTGCACCTATCGTTATGAACGTGCTTTGGCCGAAAAACTCTATCACCCTGATGTGTACTCTAAAATCAATCTGAGCGTTTTGCGTGAGATGAACAGCGCCCATGCGTTGGTGCTCTATGAAAACTGCTATCGTTTTGAAGGGATTGGTCACACCGCTTGGTGGGATATCGAAGTGTTCCGCAAGCTCATGGCGGTAGATATGATGCCCAGTTACAAGCCGTTCAAAGCCCTCAATCGCAACGTGATCCAACCTGCGATGAAGGAAGTGAATAAGCTCTCAAACATCCAAATTGAGATGGAAACACGCATGAAAGGTCGAATGGTCACCGGCCTGCGTTTCATCGTGAGACCGAATGCTCAACAGTCTTTGGTCGGCATGGATACTGAGGATGAGATTACTGACCGAAGTGCATATAAAGCGTTGTTAGCGCAGGGAATCTCCAAAACTCTCGCCCGCGCCTGGGTGATTGAGTATGATGAAGAGTATATCTTCGATAAGTTGGACCTAGCCGGTAATGAGGCCGCAAGAGGCAAAATTAAGTCATCCAAGGCGGGGTTCCTCAAGTCGGCTATCGAGGAAGATTATCACAACGAAAACGCGGTGAAAAAGAAGGCTCAAAGTGTAGCGCAAAGCGCAAAACAAACCCGCGAGAAGCTAGAGCGTAAGCTCGAAGCGCTCAAAACGGCACAGAGAGAGGCGGAAACCGCATACCGCTGGCATACAGCGGAAATCATCGAAGAAGCCTTCCAGCTGCTCTCTGAGGGCGAGAGAGAGGCAGTTACAGCAAAGTTTCAACTCAGCCTAGGAAGCAGCATATACGTGAACGCCTTCAAAAAGGATGGTTGGAAAGATCGTTTGACCTTCCTAGATATCAAGAAATTTTGGGAAGCGCGTGGGCTCACCCTCCCCTCCCCTGCCGCTTGGGCACAAAAAAACGGCTCTCAGGAGCCGGATATCATAAAAGCGCAAATTAATGAGATTAAAGAACAACTAAAATAACTGGTTAAATAGGTTAAACCGAAATACAAGTTTAATCGATTCAATCGAAAATATCGGTTTTGCTTCGTAGGATATGTTTGAGGTAGGTGGACTTCGGAACGAGGCCCGCCTTTTCTTCGAGCTTCGCAAGCTCAGCTTTGGTGAACTTGATCGCTACAATCTCAGACTCTTTATCTTCAGCACTTTTCGGTTTTCGCCCAACAGTTTTGGGCGCGAGTATGGATTTAGGTTCACTCGGTTTAACCGAATTACCCGATTCAACTTTTTTGAATATGGAAAGGTCATTTTTCTTAGGCATAATGCTGCTCAAGGTAAGAAAGTAAGATGTCGAACTGTGCTGCCACGTCCCGATAAGTATAGCGTGCAAGGGCGTCTTTCTCCATCATCTGACGGATAGAAAGCTCTTGTTCAAAGATGGTATCAAACACGCGTGAGAACTTGAGTGGAAGGACCGTTATCCCCTGCCCTATCGCATGATCCACGACGGCTTTGATATTCTTTGCGTCCTCACTGTCAGCCCAATCCTTGAAGGCTTCACCCTTCCGCTTCACCAGCTTCGTCGCCACAACGACGATGTTCTTGTTGTAGAGCAGAAGCTCGTTGATTGTGTGTATCCCGGCATGAATGCACTTTAGCTCATTGTAGATGGGTACCAACACCACATCGGACTGTGAGACCGCTGATACAATACTAGGCCGTGCATCGCGCGACATAAGACCGGCTAGGTCAAACACCACGTCTATTCCTTCAGGAAAGTCCGGAAACTCTTCATCGGGTTGTAGTGAGAAAAGCCGCTCTTCGGGCAGGATGGTGTCCAAGAGGTTGTAGGGCTCGTTGGTCGCCAAGGCGTATTCCCGGTCAAGCGCGATGTTCACGGCAAGCGGGGTTTTCCCCGCTGAGCCCTTCATGTTGTAGATGGTTATTTTCATGTTGCTGATTATATGGGTAAACTGAAATAACGAAAATAACTTGTTGCTTCGATTTTTCAAGTTAAATCGATTAAACTGAAATTTCTTTTTTTCGCTGGAAAGTTAGTATCGGGTAGAGGATAAACCTGTTTAACTGGGTAAATAGGTATAACCAAAATAACAGAAACTTTGAGCGAGCTAGGGAGCCTCGAGGAGACGATTAAAGCTCAGGCAATGTGATCGCCGGGTCAGAGAGCTCTTGGTTCAGGCTGATCGAATGGGGCTGTTGCGTTAATTGCAGTTCTTAGGGGGATTGTGATTTGTGAGTTCAACATGCCGCGCAAATCGCCGTTCAAGCATCACCGCTTTCCACGTGAGATCATACTGTGTGCCGTGCGCTGGTATCTGCGATATCCCCTGTCTTACCAAGATGTTGTCGATCTTCTGGAAGAGCGCGGCACGATAGTCGACCGATCAACCGTGTATAGCTGGGTCCAGAAGTTTGGCCCCGAGCTGACCAAGCGAGCGGAAAAGCATCTACGCCGGGCCAGCGTCGACTGGCATGTCGATGAGACCTACATCCGTGTCGGCGGCAAGTGGCGCTATCTGTGGAGGGCTGTCGATGCAAACGAACAGATGATTGACTTCCGCCTGACCGCTCGGCGGGATGCCAAGGCAGCCAAGGCCTTCCTTAACAAAGCGATTGAGCGTGTAAGGCTCCATCGCCCGGTCACTATCGTCACCGATAAAGCCCCGACCTATCGACGTGTCATCCGCGAGATCAATCGCCGGTATGACCCACATTTCGACAGCATCCGGCATATCGACAAGAAGTTGCGCAACAACCTCATCGAGAGCGATCACGCGGCTATGAAACGGATCCTTGGATACCGTCAGAGCTTTCGATCCTTACGATCCGCCAAGGCGACCTTAAGCGGGCTCGAGACAATACGAACGATCAAACGCGGTCACGTCCATCACAGACAACCAAGAGTTACGGTCGAGATCGCGTTCATCGAGGGACTGTTCGACCCCGCCCCTGCATAGCCCTGTCTCCAATGTCGGCATCCTTGCGGGCCGTAGTCGATTAACGCAACAGTCCCGTCTGCTTGTTAGACCACTGCAATATGCGGGAACCCCTTTATTTTTCCCAGTAGGGCAGGGAGCTTAGGAGATACATTTACTGCGCTCCGGTAGCTCTCTGAAGAGTCCGGATCGAGATGGCGTTGGGCCCTCCGAATAACTGCTGAATCTGCCTCCAGGATTGGCCTTCAGCTCTCCAAGTGACGATCTGCTCGCGTTGACTGGCATTGAGTGATCTGCGACGGCCGAGTTCTGCACCACGGCGTCGGGCGGCCTCGAGTCCGCTCTTCACCCGCTCCCGCAACGTTTCCCGCTCGAGTTCAGCCAGGCTCGCCATGATGGTTAACATCGTTTTTCCCATTGGGGTGCCGGTGTCGAAGTTTCCCTCGAGGGTAACGAACCGGATCCCGCGATGCTGGAGATCCTCGAGCTGCTCCAACACATCGAGTGTCGACCGGCCGAGCCTGTCTAGGCGCCAAACCACGAGTTCGTCACCCTCGACCAGCCGAGAAAGTAGGGCATCCCGTTTCGCCAGTGATTTGGCACCACTCATCACCTCCTGGACGATCTCCTCGCATCCTCTCTGCTGGAGAGCGTCGACTTGTAGGTCGTGCCTCTGATCAGCCGTCGAAACCCTCGCATATCCGCATCTCATTCTGTCACCCTGTTTTTGGCGCTTTTTGAAGACATACAGATTGAAGCTTAAAAAGACGACAAAAACTAGAGTTTTTGGCTAGGGTGTTCTGGCAAGAGGTTTTCGTCTGAAAGCAGCCGTCCATGCTCAAAGGGGCGAAATTACGGCTCTGCGCGTTGAGGATTGGTGTGATCAGCTGTTTAATTGGCACCTATGAGCGCGACGGGCGCTTTCACGTATTTCCAGCAATGGCAGATCGCTATCGTTGAAAGAACTAATTGCCAATGCCATTAGGGTCAGGATTCATAGCCAGTAGATGACGAGGGCGGCGAGGGCGATGGCCGAAAGGAAGACCTTCGGGCATCGGTCATATCGGGTGGCCACACGCCTCCAGTCCTTGAGTCTTCCGAACATGATCTCAATGCGATTGCGCCGCTTGTATCTCCGCTTGTCGTATTTGACCGGCGTCTTGCGCTTCTTTCGGCCTGGGATGCAGGCGCGTATGCCCTTGTCCTGCAACGCTTCTCTGAACCAATCGGCATCATAGCCGCGATCCCCGAGTAGCCATTTGACCTTTGGCAGGCCGCTCAGCAGGGCCCGTGCGCCGATGTAATCACTGACCTGTCCGGCGGTGACGAACAGGTCGATCGGTCGTCCCTGACTGTCGCAGATGGCGTGCAGCTTGGTGTTCATGCCGCCTTTGGTTCGACCGATCAGGCGACCACGCCCCTTTTTGGCGGCCATACTGGTCGCCGTTCGGTGGGCTTTAAGATACGTCGCGTCGATCATCACGGTCGTCTTCTCGCCGTGTTCTGCCGCCAGCCCGGCCATCATCCGCGCGAAGATCCCCTTCTCGCTCCAACGCTTCCACCGGCTGTAGAGCGTCTTGTGAGGACCATAGGCAGCAGGCGCATCGCGCCACCGCAAGCCATTGCGATTGATGAAGATAATCCCGCTCAGCACCCTCTTGTCATCTACCCGGGGCTTCCCGTGTGACTTGGGAAAGAAGGGAGCCAGACGGGCCATCTGCGCGTCGGTCAGCCAGAAAAGATCGCTCATATCACTGCTCCATTTTCCGAGCGGTGAATCATGCTGTGCGAGCGAAATCAATGCATCCTGACCCTAGAGCAGCGCTACCGCGCTCTGGGTTAACCTTTTCCAGAAACCGCATAACGAGAACACCATTGCCCTAATAGTTCCTATCCGCAACAACAGGCTCGTTCGGTGTCCTATCTTTCCGGCTATGGACAACAATGGCTGCAGCAAAGGAGATCTATGTATCCGCAGAGCCTGCGCAGTCATTGCGTAACTTGTGTTGGAAGAGGGCTCTCAACCCATCGACCCACTACGCCGCGCGCTTTGTCTTCGTCACTGGCGATGAGCGCCTCGCGCAAGTCACGTAAAGCAGCGGCGACTTCAAACTCCTTTAGTCCGCCTTCTCGGGCCGAAAAAATCTTGGGATGCGTGGTGCCAATCAACTCATTACAAAGTGTCAGTTCTTCGGTCATCTTTTCACCCGGACGCAAACCAATGATTTCAATCATGATATCGCCATCGGGAGTGGCGTCGTCCCGCACAGTATATCCGGAAGCCTCCACCACTTGCCGCGCTAATTGGAGAATAGATACTGGTTTACCCATATCGAGTACGAAGACCTCCCCCCTGCGCGAAAGCACCGGCCTGCAAAACCAGCCGCACAGCTTCCTGAATGGTCATGAAGTAACGGTTTACACTACGGTCAGTCACCGTCAGAGGCCCCCCTGCTCAGCTGCTCTTGGAACAGCGGCACAACTGAACCCGACGATCCTAACACGTTGCCAAAACGCACCATTGAGAAGATCGTATTCCTCGTGCCTGTGTTCTTGCGTGCCATATTTTGGATCACCAGCTCGGCCAGCCGCTTAGAACCACCCATGACATTGGTAGGGCGCACAGCCTTATCGGAAGATATTAAAATAAACCTCTCCACCCCTACTTTGACGGACTGTTCGGCCAGCGTTTGTGTACCCAGTACGTTGTTTACTAGGCCCGCCAACGGATTTGTCTCCACCAATGACACATGTTTATAGGCGGCGGCATGCAAGACTACATTAACATCGTGACCTGTCAGAACCCTCTGCATCTGCCGGGCATCAGTGACCGAACCCAGTATCGGCACCACTTCGATTCCCGAGCCTTCTACAAGCTGGCCCAGCTCCATATGGATGGTATAGAGGGCAAGTTCGCTCAACTCGAACAAGATCAGCTTGGAAGGTCGGCACTCTAGGATCTGGCGGCAAAGCTCCGAGCCAATTGACCCCCGGCGCCCGAGATGAAAACCACCTTGTCCTTGTAGCAAGCCGCGGCATCGCCGATACCTCGCGACACCTCGTCCCGGTTGAGAAAACGGTGCGGTGAGAGGGGGTCAGCTGTTCCACTAACGCCTCTTCGCCGACAAGCTGAGCAAAGGAAGGCAGGGCCTGTACTTCCAGACCCATTTTCTCAATTTGGCGGGCGATCTGTGCCTGTTTTGGTACGCTCAGTGACGGCATTGCCAGCAATACGCGGTCAATCTGCTTTTCTTGCACTAGCGCTTTGAGCTTCACCGAAGAATGAACCTGAAGATGGGCAACCCTAAGGCCTTGCAAGGCCGCATTGTCATCAATGAAGGCGATTGGCTCTATGGTCTCATGGCTCCGCAGCGCCGAAACCAGCTGTGTCCCAGTAGTTCCCGCACCATAAATCAGCACGCGGCAGCTCGCTGCGCTGTGGCGGTAGATCGCCAATACAGCTCGCAACATTGCAGCGCGTGAGATCACCACTAGTGCAAAGAAAATAACGCCGAGCATCACATGCAACCCAATCGGTAGATCAAGCCGGGAAAGGCCTGTCGCAATCCAAGAGGTGACGCTAAGGACCAGAGCCAAGGCGGCCGTAATGCCAACGGCAGTCTTGTCAAAGGCATTCAGTGAAACTGTGCAGACACCCAGCCAGATTGAGCAAATAGCTGTTACAATCACGAGGTAGGGTAAAATCGGCACATATCCGCCAAGGGCCATCAGAAAGCCACCAGGAAATTCAAGAAGCATGAAGACAATAATGGCCGCGAGGATGACCGACATGCTATCCACTGCCAGCATGACATTGCGCTTGTGCCGCCTTGTGAGAGATTTAATCAGGTTCAACATTAGGTTGTCAGCTTCACTTTCATCTCCTTTACGACTGGTCTACTCACTATAATCAAAGATGAAATTCTTTCTCCCCCCTCAAACGCGAGGCTGATCTTTTCAAGGTTTGCTATACGGGGCAGCACCAATAACCCCTATAAGTTTCGCACAAGCTGCGCGATAGTAAAGGTAAGCATCCACAATGATTCATCCCATCATTCTTAGCGGCGGATCGGGCACACGGCTCTGGCCGTTATCCCGTAAATCCTATCCCAAACAATTTGCAGCATTGATGGGAGAAGAGAGTCTGTTTCAGACCTCCGCGAGACGACTGTCGGGTGAGGGCTTTGCCGCCCCGGTGATCCTGACGGGAGAGCCGTTTCGTTTTATCGTGTCCGAGCAACTTGCACAGATCGAGCAGTCGCCCCAAGGCATTTTGATCGAACCTGAGGGACGCAATACCGCGCCTGCAGTGCTGGCAGCCGCGCTATGGGTGGCTGAACGCAATCCAAATGCGCTGATGTTGGTAGCTCCTTCGGACCACGTGATTAACAATCCGGAAGCTTTTCGAGCCACAGTTCAGGCGGCGATGCCACGCGCCCAAGCAGGAGATCTGGTAACCTTTGGTATCACTCCCGACCGCGCGGAGATTGGCTATGGGTATTTAGAGCTGGCGCCTGGAGGGCACCCAACGGCTGTAGAACCGCAAACCTTAGCCCGTTTTGTTGAAAAGCCCGATGAAGCAAAGGCCAAAAAGATGCTGGCGGCGGGAACATTCTTGTGGAACGCGGGTGTTTTCCTCTTCACAGCGGAAGCTATTTTGAAGGCCTACCATCGCCATGCCCCGGAACTGGTTAAGGCCGTTACGCTCGCAGTCGACGCTGCCAGCCATGATCTGGGGTTCACTCGACTGGCTCCAGACGCCTGGGCTCAGGTTGAAAATATCTCGATCGATTATGCCATCATGGAAAAGGCAGACAATCTGGCTGTCATGCCCTTTGCTGAGGGGTGGTCTGATCTCGGGAGCTGGGATGCGGTCTGGCTTCAAAGTGGTCCTGATGCGCAAGGCAATGTCTGTACCCCACGGGCCACGGCAATTGACTGCAGTGACACTCTGCTGCGGTCGGAAAGTGAGGGGCTGGAATTGGTGGGCATTGGTCTGAACGATATCATTGCTGTGGCAATGAACGATGCGGTCCTGGTGGTGCATAAATCCCAGGCGCAGCAGGTAAAGGAAGCCGTGGCTGCGTTGAAGAAGCGTAAGGTCAGCCAAGCAGTACAGTTACCCCGCGACTACCGGCCCTGGGGCTGGTATGAAAGCTTGGTGACCGGCGGGCGGTTCCAAGTCAAGCGGATCGTGGTTAATCCCGGGGCGGCGCTGAGTCTACAAAGTCATCATCATAGGTCTGAGCATTGGATTGTGGTCGAGGGGACCGCGCGAGTTACCGTTAACGAGAATATACGGCTGATCTCAGAAAATGAGTCCCTCTACATCCCGCTAGGGGCAACGCACCGGATGGAAAATCCGGGCAAGGTCCCTATGGTATTAATTGAAGTTCAGACTGGCAGCTATTTGGGCGAAGATGATATTATCCGATATGAAGATGTTTATGCGCGAGAATAACCCACATATTGTGGTTGAATCTTGCTAGGGTCAGTTCTCGGCGACACTCAACACCATTGCGGCGCTGAGCCTGTAAAGTTATCATTATAGATCGGAACATTGGGCGCTTGTCGAAAGGGGCAGCACAGATCACCATTAAGGAGCGGTGTGCGACTGATCACGGAAAACAAGTTCATCTAATATACCACGCTAAGGC
Organism: Sulfitobacter profundi; assembly: GCF_042661425.1. Taxonomy (NCBI): domain Bacteria; kingdom Pseudomonadati; phylum Pseudomonadota; class Alphaproteobacteria; order Rhodobacterales; family Roseobacteraceae; genus Sulfitobacter; species Sulfitobacter profundi. The sequence continues at coordinate 38,520 of NZ_JBHSWA010000002.1, forward strand.
ATTGTTGCCAGCCCTTAACGTGTATAAGAGGCAACCTAGATTGAAGGCTCAAAAGTGCTGCACACCGTAGCAGTGTCTCTCCGGAAAAAATCTCCAGGCAAGTCTCTACACAAGGGTAAAGCAATGCCGGCACCACTCAGAATAAATAGCCCGGAATAGTTTCAGGCTGAAACCCGCCGTATGGCGAAGGCGCGTTCGTTTCCTTCGGCACAATTTACGCAAGGCAAAGGTCCCCTTCTTATGAAACTTAAACTTAGATCGCGCGCTGGATTTCGGGAAGAAGGTGCTATGCAGGAAGGCCATATCGATCTGATCAATGCGAACCGTGTGGTCGGCTGGGTGGCGCCTCGCGATCGTGCCGAGCCTCAGATTCTCAATGTCAGCGTCAACGGCACAAGGCTTGGGCGCAGAATCGTTGCCGACATATTCCGCAAAGATCTCCTAGATGCTGGCATCGGAGACGGCCGGTTTGGCTTCGACCTGCGTATTCCATCTGACTTATGTATGGACGTTGAGACCATCGTAGTAGAGGTAGTAGACGCTATTACAGGAAATCGTATTCTTGAGGGAACCTGGACGGCGCCGCCGAAATTAGAAAATGCAATTCTCCCTGAGCCTCAAACATACCAAAAGGTTCGTATCGACTACGTGTCGGAGGATTATGAGATGTTCGCTTGGGCCGTCGACACCAATGATAAGACGATGGTCTTCGAAATAGATTTGCTGATCAACGGGGAGTTCTACAAAAAAGTATATAACGACAGATCGCGTGGAGATCTGCGGCGTAAAAACGTGTCTGGGGGATTAGGCGGGATCCAGACTAAGTTGCCTTTAGAGTGGCTGGGTCCCGGCGTGCACGAAGTCTCACTTAGACCTTCGCATGGGACCGCTTGTTCTATAGAGGTCGAGGTCAAGCAGGCGTGCGCCCCCGTGCCGTGCTGCAGTATTGCGATACACAACTGTCCACTACCACTGTTATCGTACCAATCTACAATGCCTTTGAAGACCTCAAAATATGCATCGAACGACTGCGCCGCTATACCCCGCGGGAGACACCGATTCTGCTGATCGACGACGCATCTCCTGATCCGCGCATTGAGCAATTCTTAGAAACCGTGTGCGACGATCCGCAGTTTCGGATTGAGCGCAATCTTGAGAACCTAGGTTTCACTCGAACCATAAACAGGGGTTTTGAGCTATCAGGGGATAATGACATCATTATGCTCAACAGTGATGCGCGTGTCACATCGAATTGGCTCCCCTCAATGTTAGCAGCGGCGCGCTCGACGCCGAATGTGGCCACGGTCACTGCTATGTCAGACAGGGCGGGAGCTTTTTCCGCGCCTGATATTGGCAACGAGAACGATTTGCCGCCCAGCATCTCTGAAGAAGTTTATGCACGTGCTTTTCGTCGTCGCCAAGTGGGACGCTACCCAGAAGTGCCTACGGGCAATGGATTTTGCATGTTGATCCGGCGCGCCGCTCTCAACAAGTTCGGCGGTCTTGACGCCGAAGCCTTTCCACGCGGCTATGGGGAAGAAAACGATTTTTGCATGCGGGCCCTGCGGGCCGGATGGAAGAATCTCATCGACGACAGAACCTATGTCTTTCACGATCGCTCCAAGAGCTTTGGCGAAACCAAAGACGCAAACGCTAGGCAGGGGGCTGAAGTGTTAGCCGGTCGCTACCCTGAATATAAGCTTGCCACACGAGCTTTTCACGAAGACGAAGCAATCAGATTCAGCCGCATGCAAGCTCGTCAGGCGCTAAAAGACTGTACTCGTGCAGAATCAGTGAAGCCTCGCGCACTTTTTGTGTTTTCGACCCAGTCTGGTGGCACGCCGCAGACCAACAAAGATTTGATGGGGGCTCTTGCTCAAGATTACGATTGCTGGGCATTGCGCTGCAGCGGCGACGTACTCGAACTTAGCCACATGGCCGACGGAGAATTAGAAAGTGTAGTAATACAGCAGCTCAATCGGCCATTAACACCCCTGACTCATATCTCGCAAGAATACGACGAGATCGTCGAGGCTTGGCTGTTACACTATGATATCGAGCTTGTGCATATACGGCATTTACTATGGCACAGCCTTAACCTACCACACATCGTCAGAAAGCTAGGAATTCCTTCAGTTTTCTCATTTCACGATTTCTACACGCTATGTCCTTCGGTCAATCTAGTAAAAGAAGGTGTCTTCTGTGGCGGGGCCTGTACGCAGGTAGGCGGAAGCTGCGATCAAGTACTTTGGCCAGCCAAAATGATGCCAAAAGTTGACTTTGATTGGATCGGAGTTTGGCGAACTCGTTTTGCCGAAGCGCTTGAAGCCTGCGACGCTTTTGTTACCACGTCAAAGGCGGTGCGGGATCGAATACTGACCCACTTGCCCTTGCTACCGCGAGATAGGTTCTTCGTGATCCCGCATGGCCGAAATTTTCCTTTTATTGGCAATGTTGCCGCCGAGCCACAAGCTACTAATGCTCCAATCCGTATCCTCGTACCCGGAAATATTGGATTTAATAAGGGTAGCGATATTATTAAAGAAATTGCCAGACTTGATCAAGGAGAGCGAATCGAGTTTCACGTGTTAGGCAGAATGACTAAGGCGGTGGAACAGCCCGGCATTGTGCTTCACGATCCTTACACACGCGATAGCTTCCTCAGCAAAGTGCAGGAGATCCGCCCGCATTTTGGCGCAGTATTTACAATCTGCGAAGAAACTTTCTGTCATACACTCACCGAAATGTGGATGGCGGGACTGCCAGTCGCGGTATTTGATTTCCCCACTGTTGGAGGGCGCGTGCGCGAATCCGGCGCAGGTTGGGTAATCGATCATACAGATATCCCTACCTTACGCACATCCCTAATCGAAATTGGTGCCCGGCCGGAAGAACTTCGGACCAAGGTGGATTCGGCCATTCGCTGGCGCAACGGCCCAGGCAAAGGTCTTACCACCAATTGGATGGCTGCCCAATATCTTGATGTTTACCGCGTCGCTACCACCCACAGGGCGGGGAAACTACGCATCGACCGGGTGGTGGCCGAAGCCTCCACACCGCGACCCAAGATCGCAGTGGTGGTTCCGCAATCAAACGTAAATTTTACCCGAGGAAATGCTTCCTCACATATTCGGGTGTGGGAACGCACTCGTAATGAGCTCGACCGTGACGTCGTATATATACGAATGCGGCCCGATAACTTGATGGCAGCACTGCATGCAGGTCGAGTAGATGGCGTCATTATTCAACGAAATGCTATCCCCAATCATTGGATAGAAGAATTCTTAGAGACTTTTAAAAAAACAGGTGTTCCCTATGTAGTTGAACTTGATGACGATCTGTTTGACGTCCCGACAGACAAGGATCCAAAAGGACGTTACGCGGCTGCAGCACAAGGATTGGAGCGTTTCGCCAAACAGGCTGCAGGGCTAATCACTTCAACCGAATCCTTAGCTGGGAGGGTGCGGCGGATTCACGATCGAGTAGAGGTTGCACCAAACCTACTCTCCCGGGCGATCTGGTCACTGCCAATTAGCACTCGCCGCTCAGATGGGATGATACGGGCGCTCTACATGGGCTCCTTTACTCATGCCGAAGATCTAAAGATGATACTATCGGCGGTGGAAGGAGTTGCGATGCGTACGCCAGAGTTCCGGTTGCGCTTAATAGGTGTGTGTGAATTGCCGTTACCAGAATGGGTCGAGCGGACCGACCCGCCCGACTCTGCGCGCAATTATCCCGAATTTATTCACTTCCTCGCCGAGCAGAGGTCCGACCTCGATTTCGCTATCGCGCCCTTGATGGATTCACCGTTTAACAACCAGAAATCAGATCTAAAAATCTTAGAGCAGGGAGCGTTAGGCCTTCCAGTGCTTGCCTCGGATACACAGGTGTTTTCTAGTTTTGCCTCCGTCGAGGGCGTGTATCTCGTGAAAAACACCCCTCTGCTTGGCAAGCTGCGCTCGAAGATCGGATCGCAAAAATTGGCAACTGCCACGCGGAGGGTCGCGCATTGCAGAGCTGGATCCACGCGCATCGAGAACTTGAGCCTTCTCTAGGGGCTTTCGATCGATGCGTAGTAGAACTCTTGAACCTAAAATGAAGGTAGCGGACGCAAACTCAAGACCAATGGAAATAATAGTATGGCCACAGCGAGACCTGTAAATCTGCAGCTTCAGCCGAATTCCCAAGTTCGTACAAACAGGAAAACACGATGACTAATTTATCCGCCAACACAGAGAGCCTACCGGATCCAGATGCTGTGAAAATAGCCGTGCTGGGACTAGGATATGTTGGACTTCCACTCGCTTTAGAATTTTCCAAGGTCTTTCCCACCATTGGTTTCGACGTGCACGAAGAGCGCGTTGCGATGCTTTCAAAGAACGTAGATCTCACTAGAGAGGTGACTTCTGAGGAACTGGCTGCGGCAAAGGGTCTACACTTTAGCGCTCGGCTCGACGATATTTCAGATTGTAACGTTTATATTGTCGCTGTTCCGACACCAATTGATATTAATCATCAGCCCGATCTGCTGCCTCTCCTCAAGGTATCAGAAACTATCGGCCACGTGCTTAAGCGAGGCGATGTGGTGATCTATGAATCGACTGTCTACCCGGGCGCCACCGAAGAAGATTGTATCCCCGTCCTTGAAAAACTATCTGGTCTGACGCTTAACCGAGACTTCTATGCGGGCTATAGTCCCGAGCGGATTAACCCTGGAGACAAGTCTAGACCATTGCCTATGATCCTTAAGGTCACCTCTGGATCCACTCCTCAAGCCGCCCGATTTGTCGATGACCTCTATAAGCGCATTATTTCCGCTGGGACCTATTGTGCCTCTTCAATCAAAGTCGCGGAGGCGGCCAAGATAATTGAAAATACCCAACGAGATTTGAATATCGCCTTGATCAATGAATTATCAATTATCTTTTCGCGATTAGGCCTCGACACCAATGAGGTGCTTGATGCCGCCGCGACGAAGTGGAACTTCGTACGCTATACACCCGGCTTGGTGGGGGGCACTGTATTGGGGTCGATCCTTATTATTTGATGCACCGTGCGACGGCGGCGGGGCACATCCCCGACCTCATCCGCATTGGCCGTGAAATCAACAATGGCATGGCACGAGAAAGCGCAAACCGTCTCGTGCGCGCCATGACAAAAGCGGGTCATCAGATTCTTAATGCCCGCGTTCTAATCCAAGGAGTGACGTTCAAAGAAAATTGTCCTGATATCCGCAACACCAAGGTATTTGAGCTTGCGACAGCGCTTCAAGAATGGGGGATGGAAGTTGATATTTCAGATTCTTGGGCCGATCCAGATGAAGTTGATCATGAGTATGGCATCCGACTGATCCAAGCTCCTAAAGGGACCTATGATGCGTTGATCCTCGCAGTCCCACATAGCAATACTATCTCGGCAGGGAGCGAACCTCTACGTGCACTGTTGAAACAAGGCGGTCTTCTTTTTGATTTAAAAGCAGCCTTCCCCAAGGAGCTGTCAGACCTGCGGCTGTAAACCTTTGACAAAAGGTAACTACGCCATTGACAGCTTACCACAAAGCAGGCCGATGAGGATGAGGCATCCACATCGGCAGTGTCGAAATTTCGTGGCCAGGGCCGGGGGAGGGGGAGCTCAAGGATTACCCTTCTAGCAACTCTACCAAGTGCCGCCCGTATGAATTTTTATGGTACCGCATGCCACGCTCGCGCAAAGTCTCCGAGGATATCCAACCCTGAGAATACGCGACCTCGTCCGGACTGCCAGTTTGCAATCCTTGGCGTTTTTCCAAAGTGCGTACGAAGTTGCCCGCATCCAACAGGCTGTCATGAGTGCCGGTGTCGAGCCAAGCATAACCGCGCCCCATTTGCTGCACATTAAGCTCGCCATCGTGAAGATAGCTTTCCAGTAGCGACGTTATTTCCAGTTCGCCTCGCGATGAAGGGCTCACTCCTCTCGCCCGGACAGATGCTGTACCATCAAGAAAATAGAGACCTGTCACCGCATAGTTTGACTGTGGTACCTTAGGTTTTTCGGTGATCCCACGCACTTTCCCGTCAGCGTCAAAGTCAACCACACCATAGCGCTCTGGGTCCGCTACGCGATAACCAAAGACAGTGCCGCCACTGCTATTAAAATTGGCCTCTTCCAACAACTTCGGGAGCCCATGGCCAAAAAAGACATTGTCCCCCAACACCATCGCGCTGGCAGCGCCAGCGAGAAAATCCTCGGCTAGAATATAGGCCTGTGCGAGCCCGTCAGGGCTGGGCTGTTCGATGTAGGTCAGGTTGATACCCCACTGGCTGCCATCGCTCAAAGTACGCTTAAACTGTTCTTGGTCCTGCGGCGTCGTGATTACCGCGATCTCTCGGATTCCCGCCAGCATCAGAACGGAAAGCGGATAATAAATCATGGGCTTATCATAGATTGGCAGAATCTGCTTGGATATCCCCAAGGTAACCGGGTAGAGTCTGGTGCCAGAGCCGCCAGCCAGAATGATACCTTTGCGTGTCTTCATTGTAGATATACCCTTATCTCGACAGTTTATTGGTCCCAAATTGAACCTCGTATCAGTCTTCTCTGTGAGGCTTACTTGTCAGGCTGCCCCCTAAGTCTTTTAGCACTCGATCCAGTCCCACACGCCAATCAGGACGCGCAATACCGAAGCACGCTGTGGTGGTGGAACAATCTAGTTGGGAGTTCAGCGGCCGAACCGCCGGGGTCGGATAGTCCCTTGAAGGTATTCGCGTCACCGCGCAATCTATGTCAGCTTGCTTGAAAATCTCAATAGCAAAGTCGGCCCAGCTGACAGCTGGGGCACCGCTAAAATGATAGGTGCCAGCCTTGCTCGCTTGCTGTCCAAGCTGGTTCGTAATTGTCAAACAAGCGGCTGCAATATCCCCTGCTGCTGTCGGCCCACCGATCTGATCCCCAACAATCGTCAAACTGTCCCGTTCACGACCCAAGCGCAGCATCGTTTTGACAAAATTGTTGCCGTGGGAGGAAAACACCCAAGATGTACGCAGGATAGCAAAGCGCCCGCCTGTTGTCCGGACCGCATCCTCCCCCACCAACTTTGTGCGCCCGTAAGCTCCCAATGGGCCAGGTGCGTCATCAGGTTTCCATGGTGTCTCCCCCTGGCCGTCAAAAACGTAATCTGTTGAGATGGTTAGAAATGGTATGTCTCGCGCGGCACAGACTTGCGCCATTGCCGCGGGGGCGTCGCCATTCACCAACAATGCCTGTGCCTCTTCGTTCTCGGCGTGGTCTACGGCTGTGTACGCGGCGGCGTTGATCACAGCGCTTGGCGCATGAGCCTTTACCGCCTCCATGCAGGCAGACGGATTTGTCAGATCAACCTCGTCGCGCCCAATCGCGACAACATTTGCCTGCTGCCGCAGCTCTGTGGCGACTTGGCCAGTCTTTCCAAATACAAGAATTGTCATAAGGACCTCTCCAAGGCATCATCAATCCAAGCTATTGCCTGAGCCCATGTGATCAGCGGAAATCGCTGTACGCGCTCGCTGTAGTAAGCAAAGCTTTCTCTTCCGACCATGTCAGACAAATCGACAAGGACAGCAGCGCTCTCAGTTACCTGAAGGATGCCACATCCATGATCTATCTGAACAATTTTGAAATCAATGCCTTCAGTAACCATCAGTTCCGGCGCAACCTTCCATACATCCCCGTTCCACCGTCCGCTTATGCGAGGCATATGTTCAAACAGCCAACTAGTGGGCAGCATGTCGTGCAGAGCAATAAACCCGCCGGGTTTCAATGCAGCTATCGAATGTACGATGTCCCGATGAACCTGAGTATATTCGTGAAGCCCATCGATCCAGATGACGTCAAATTTTTTTGTGTTGCTGGCAAAGAATTCATCTGATGTTTGCCGGTGCGTACCCCCGCGAGCGGGGTCAACGCCGGTCTTGTCGGCCAGTGGGATTGAATCAAACAACTGGTTCAAGTCACAGCCAATTTCCAGATAAGCACAATTGGGGATGCGGGCTGTGATATAATTGATCAGCGCTATTCGATTATAGTTGATCGACGACCAATCCCAATTGAACTCTTTTTCGTGGGCGTGGTGGCTGAAATGATCGGTCAATGTCTGGCGCTCTAACTTATTGAGATCGCCCCAATCCTTTGCCAGAAGGGTATCAATATCAGGGTTAGCCTTCATGTCTTTTATCCTTCTAAAGGCTAACAGCACAGCCTATACTTTGCCCAAACGAACACCCACGTCGCTACGATCTAGCAGCTGGCTCCACCAATCTTCGTTGTCCAGATACCAGCGCACAGTCTTCTCTAATCCCTCCTCAACTGTAACAGAAGGGCGCCAGCCCAGTTCCTCGCGGATACGGGTGGGATCAATGGCATAACGCGCATCATGGCCAGGGCGGTCGGTCACAAATTCGATCAAATCTGCATAGGGTTTGTCGGCCGGGCGTAATCTATCAAGGATACTGCACAGCATGTGAACCAATTCCAGGTTAGTGCGCTCGTTCTCCCCACCGATGTTATAGGAACGCCCAAGCACCCCTTTTTCCAAGACCAGTAGCAGCGCATCAGCGTGGTCTTCAACATAAAGCCAGTCCCGCACATTGCCCCCGGTTCCATAGATCGGTAGCGGCTTGCCCGCCAATGCGTTTAGGATCACCACAGGTACCAGTTTTTCTGGAAAATGGAAAACACCATAGTTGTTGGAGCAGTTGGTTAGAACCACTGGTAAGCCATAGGTTTCTGCCCACGCCCGCACCAAGTGGTCGCTGGCAGCCTTGGAGGCTGAATAAGGGCTGCGAGGATCATACGGAGTTTCTTCAGTGAATTTCCCGTCGGACCCAAGCGAGCCGAAGACCTCATCTGTAGAAATATGATGGAAGCGGAAATCTTTAGGTTTTCCTTTGGTCTGCCAGTAGCTGCGCGCTGCTTCCAGCATGTTGTAGGTGCCGGTGATATTAGTTTCGATGAAGTCCCCCGGACCATCAATCGACCGGTCAACATGGGATTCCGCTGCCAGATGCATCACTGCTTGGGGAGCGTGATCAACGAAAACCTTATCCATCGCCGCGCGATCACGGATATCAGCCTTTACGAACGTATAGTTCGGTGCCTCTGCCACGCTGGCGACGTTGTCCAAGCACGCAGCATAAGTCAGGGCGTCGAGGTTAATCACCTCGTGGCCGCGCGCCACAGCAAGCCTCACCACTGCAGAGCCGATAAAGCCTGCCCCGCCGGTAATCAAAATCTTGGTCATTCGGTACCTTCGAACACAAACGGGCTTTCAAAGTTTCGCAGCAGGGGTGCTGCAGCGTCTTTTTCCGATAAGATTGGCGCCTGCGTACCTAACCCCCAATCGATGCCAATGTCGGGATCGTCGAAACGGATCGCGCCATCAGAGTCTGGAGCGTAATAATCAGTGCATTTGTAAATGATTTCGGTGTCCGGTTCACGAGTGACAAAGCCATGTAGAAAGCCTGCAGGTACCAGCAATTGCCGTCCATTCTCGGCGGTCAACTCATAACCAGTCCACTGTCCATAGGTTGGGCTCCCCGTCGCACATCCACCGCCACGTCAAACAGAGATCCCCGACCACAACGTACCAGCTTAGTTTGGGCGTGGGGAGGCGATTGGAAATGTAATCCCCTAACAGTGCCGACCTCACGGCTCAGCGAGAGGTTGTCTTGTACAAAATCGAAATCAAGCCCCGCCTTGGACATGCGGCCTCGGTTCCAGCTTTCACTGAAAAAGCCTCGGGCATCCCCAAAGCGACGCGGTGTTATTAGCACCACTCCCGGTAGGGTGGTTGGCTCAATTTCCAGCATGTGTGGTTCCTTATCTATCGCCACGCCCTGCCTACTGCAGAAAGCGGTTTTCCCAGAGTCCACTATCAATTGCTTGCGCAGATGTCAGCCCGCTTCGTTAAGACACAAGGGCTGTCGATTGAGCAGATGTGGGATCGCCACGAAGCCACTCGATAGCGTAGCGTTGAATGTCAGCCCATCGCCCAGCTAGGCAGCACACCTATTAATTCTTGTTTATGGGCATAGGTTTGTGATTCATTTCGTCCAAACAACGGGGGGAGGATGCAAGTGGCGCGATCAGACATGGGCGATCTGGAATGGGAATTCATCAATCCGTCTTGCCTAACAAAACGCGCGGCAAGAAGCGGGTTGATGACCGCCGCGTGATCAACGGCACTTTCTACGTCCTGCGCACCGGCATCCCTTGGGCCGATCTGCCCAGCGACAACGGTCTATAATCGCTTCAACCGGTGGAGCTACGCGGGCCACTGGGACCGGATCATGGACGCCATCGCCGACGACACAGTGATGGTCGACAGGACTAGCGTGCGCGCGCATCATTCCGCCACGACTCTAAAAAAGACCCGCGCCGCTGTTTAGGTCGCTCACGGGGCGGATTAGGCACGAAAATACATGCGCTTACCAATCAGGGTGGGCTGCCGATCCGATATGAATTGACACCCGGCCAAGCTCATGACGCGCCGCCGTGCAAGACGCTACTGGGCAATTTGTAACCTGGCCAACATGTGCTCGCGGACAAAGCATATGACGCTGACTGGACCAGAGGCTTGATCTGGGAACAGGTCGCTATCGACGTGATCCTTCCCAAGACCAACCGCAAACTACCCGCCGAATTTGATGCTGAAATCTACCGCGAGCGCAACAAAATCGAGCGTTTCTTTGGCAGGCTGAAAGCCTCGTTCCGCCGTATCGCAACCCGATACGAGAAAACGTCACGCAATTTCTTGTCGATGATCAAATTGGCATCGGTCAGGCTGTGGATCGAGTTTTATGAGTCGGCTGCCTAGGGTCAGGATTCATAACCAGTAGATGACGAGGGCGGCGAGGGCGATGGCCGAAAGGAAGACCTTCGGGCATCGGTCATATCGGGTGGCCACACGCCGCCAGTCCTTGAGTCTTCCGAACATGATCTCGATGCGATTGCGCCGCTTGTATCTCCGCTTGTCGTATTTGACCAGCGTCTTGCGCTTTTTTCGGCCTGGGATGCAGGCGCGTATCCCCTTGTCCTGCAACGCTTCTCTGAACCAGTCAGCATCATAGCCGCGATCCCCGAGTAGCCATTTGACCTTTGGCAGGCTGCTCAGCAGGGCCCGTGCGCCGATGTAATCACTGACCTGTCCGGCGGTGACGAACAGGTCGATCGGTCGTCCCTGACTGTCGCAGATGGCGTGCAGCTTGGTGTTCATGCCGCCCTTGGTTCGACCGATCAGGCGACCACGCCCCCTTTTTGGCGGCCATACTGGTCGCCGTTCGGCGGGCTTTGAGATACGTCGCGTCGATCATCACGGTCGTCTTCTCGCCGTGTTCTGCCGCCAGCCCGGCCATCATCCGCGCGAAGATGCCCTTCTCGCTCCACCGCTTCCACCGGCTGTAGAGCGTCTTGTGAGGACCATAGGCAGCAGGCGCATCGCGCCACCGCAAGCCATTGCGATTGATGAAGATAATCCCGATCAGCACCCTCTTGTCATCTACCCGGGGCTTCCCGTGTGACTTGGGAAAGAAGGGCGCCAGACGCGCCATCTGCGCGTCGGTCAGCCAGAAAAGATCGCTCATATCACTGCTCCATTTTCCGAGCGGTGAATCATGCTGTGCGCGCGAAATCAATGCATCCTGACCCTAGTCAAGTGGTTCATGGGAGGTGAAAATATCCATGATACATTATCAATAATGTATCATTATTAAAGGGTTATCTGAATATGTTTCGCGCGCGAAACATTTGAACATTGTATGGGCGAAGTATCCTACGTTGAGATACTTAAGATACACATTGATTGAAGGGAAGTCGTTGAAACCCGATACCTATGACCGGACGCGGGTAGTGGCGCCTGGTTGGGACGTGCGTGTCCTTGAGCAGGAATGGCGGGCCTGGGCTAGCGAGGTTCCAAAGAGGACTGACGCTGCTTTTATTGGGTTCTACAAAAGACGGTTTGTTGAGAGGGACCTGTTCAGGGTCGACCATAGCTTCGGGGGTTAAGAACTTTATAGAAGAAGGTTCCCTCAAACGCGCCGCCTAAAATCCGGTGTAGCTGGGCAATGACATGCCGATTGTCGACTGGATTTGTCGGGCAAAGGTATGACACAAGCACTTGGCAAACAGGTGCCGGAGTGGTTGTAAGTCAATGACTTCAAGGGGCCAAATTTAATATCCTGAAGTGGAAGTAACTTTGCTGGCAAGGCTGATACAATTATTTAAGCGTTATGCTACCCAGCATGGCACGCTGAAGCGGCGTGGGTTTGAACTCATCGATACCGATGGGACGGTGTTTGGATTCCTAGAACAGATTTGCCTAAGGCGCGGCCGTTTGGTGATTGAGGGATGGGCCCATACCGAAATGGTTGGGCTTGTGTGTGGCACCGAACGAACACAGGCTGCTCCTTTTTGGTGCGCGGCGATGTGAACCAAGCGCGCGGCGAGAACAATCATGCCAGCCTTGGGTTCTTACTTGATCTTCCGCTAACGCCCGGCCCCAAGATGTTCTGGGTCAGGCATGCAGATGCACAATACGTTTATGCTCTACCTGATTTTACTGCGCGAGAATTGTCCGGAATGAAGCACCGTTTGGCGCTATCCTTCTTGTGGGATATTTTGCGCGCTCTGCCCGCTGCGGCCAGTTGGTATCGCCGTAGCGATCCCGATGCGCGCCGCCGGATTAAACATATCTTGGGTTTAAACGAACACACACTTACGCAGCTAGTGCCCTCGGAGTTGTTCGCAAAGCCCGATCTGCCACAGGCGCACTTACATCAAGACTGCGAGATTACTATCATCCTGCCCGTCTACAATGCCTTTGATCTCTTGGAAGAGGTGCTCCAGCGGGTAGTCGATTACACCGACCTGCCTTATAGAATAATTTTGATTGAGGATGCTTCGCCAGATGAGCGGGTACGTCCTTTTCTACGCCACTGGCACTCAGGGCTTACAGAAGAGACTGCTGAACGGGTCCGGATTATAGAAAACCAAGAAAATCTCGGGTTCATTCGATCAGTGAATGCGGCCTTCAACGCGGCAATGACCTATGGGAACCATGTGGTCCTACTCAATGCCGATGCATTTGTGCCTAAGGACTGGGCCAGTCGATTGATCGGACCTATTTTAAGAACTGAAAGCGTTGCCAGCGTCACTCCGATGTCCAATGATGCCGAGATTTTTAACGTACCTACCATGGGGCGACGGAGTGATCTGGCGCCGGGGCAGGGGGATGCACTAGATCAAGTTGCGGCACGACTTAATCCAACTTTTACATTGGCCGAAGCACCTACTGGAGTTGGTTTTTGCATGGCTATGAACATTAATTATCTGCAGCTGGAACCCCAGTTCGATACAGTCTTTGGTCGCGGCTATGGTGAAGAAGTCGATTGGTGCCGCCGCGTAAACGAACGACATGGGGGGCGGCATGTGGGGCAGGCGGGACTTTTCGTGGAACATCGGGGCGGTAGCTCTTTTGGGAGCGCAGAGAAGCTCAAACTGGTGCATGCCAACAATAAGATCATCTCGGGACGCTATCCTGATTATGACCAGTCCGTTCAAGATTTCATTCGCCGCGATCCGCTGAATGCAACGCGACTGGCATTAGGGCTGGCTTGGGCCGGGCTACGTCAGGCACCGGTGCCCGTTTATCTGGCGCACGACCTCGGCGGCGGTGCTGAGCATTATTTGGCACAGCGGATCAGAACCGAATTAGGCGATGCCGAGGATGCTGCCGCGGTAGTACTGCGGGTAGGAGGCGCACAGAAATGGCAGATCGAACTGCACAGCTTGGGAGGTGTGTTGCGCGGCGAAACCGATGACACGGCGTTGATTCAGCAGCTGCTGGCCCAGCTTCCCGCGCGCCATGTGGTCTACTCCTGTGGCGTGGGGGCCCGCAACCCGGTAGAGATTCCGGCCATTCTAACCGAGTTGGCCACCGGGGATGCACATTCATTAGAAGTGTTGTTTCACGACTTCCTACCGCTCAGTCCATCCTACACGCTGCTGGACGCCGATGGAGTGTTTCGGGGTCTGCCGGAGGTCGAGGGGCCTCAGGATGAAGCGCATCAGTTCACCTTACCCCAAGGGCCCACTCTGTCGCTGGCCGATTGGCGGGCTGCTTGGGGGAGATGATGCAGACGGCAGATCATCTGACTGTCTTTTCGAATGACAGCGCCAATATAGTGGCCAGTGCATATCCGCAGGTTGCCAATTTCATCCGCATCCAGCCACATGAAATATTGCATCCGGTGCCTAATGTTTCTCCAGGCAAAACCCACGACGGAGTGCCGGTGATTGGAGTGTTGGGCAACATCGGCATACAGAAAGGGGCGGGCCTGCTGCAGTCCCTTAGCCGCGAACTGGCACGCAGCGAGCAGGCGCGACTGGTGGTGATCGGGAAAATTGACCCAGCCTACGTGTTAAGCCGTCCGGCACAGGTGCATGGCAGTTATCAGTTGGAAGATATTCCTGGAATCGTTAAGCAGTACGGCATCAGCCAATGGCTGATCCCTTCAATCTGGCCCGAAACGTTTTCCTATGCGACCCATGAGGCGATCGCCACTGGGTTACCAGTCTGGTGCTTTGATCTGGGGGCGCAAGCGGAGGCGGTGGCCGCAGAAGCGGCACGCAGCGGGAAGGGTGGTACGATCCCTCTTGAAGTGGTGTGTGAGGACGTAACCAAAGTTCTCGATTTTATTTTGCCACAAAACTAGAAAGCTAATGATGAGTAAGATTTCCGTTCCCATAAGTAAGCTGCACGGCAAAGGCATTGAAGTACTGAATCGGGGTATGTCCAAGTCGGTAAACTTACCGGCAAATACCAAGCTCGAGGCCCCGTCGAGTCTGAAGTGGACCGAATATGAGCACTCCATTCATCTGGGGGCTTTTTCTTATCAAGTGTCGGGGTATTGTTTTGCAGCACGGATTGGGCGGTATTGTTCGTTTGGTGAGAATGTACAGATCGGACGCCAAGATCACCCACTGACCTGGGCATCAACCAGCCCCGCATTCTATCTGCATGACCGCTTGTTTGACCTTGATAACGGCTTTGAAGGGGCAGAGAATTACCACAGCTATCGTTTTCCGAACGAAGGCCCACCAACCAAGGTGAAGATTACCACCATTGGCAATGACGTCTGGATTGGCCATGGCGCGATGATCAAGGCTGGAGTGACGATTGGCGATGGGGCAGTCGTGGCGGCGCATTCTGTTGTGGCGCGCGATGTGCCTCCCTACGCGGTCGTGGCGGGTAACCCAGCAGTCATCAAGAAGTCCCGATTGCCGTCCAATCTCATTTCGCCGATGTTGCGCTGTGCGTGGTGGCGGTACGCGCCTTGGCAACTAGACCATCTGCAGCCCTCAAAACCGCTTGACTTCATCATGGGCGTATTCGCCATGCAGGAGAAAGAGCCTCACTTTGAACCCACTTTGGTGGACCTATCCAAGGATGAAATGTGACAACCGTCGTTTTTCTGCATATTCCAAAGACCGCCGGTCAGACCATCCACAACGCTCTGGTGAAAGCGGTTGGAGGCGTAGAGCATGTCAGCCCAGTGCGCACCCATACCCAAGCGCCAAACGGGCCGCAGATGCCAGCAGGATACAGACTTTACTCTGGGCATATTGACTGGGATGAACTCGGGAATTTGCCCCAGGACCGGTTTGTTTTTTCAGTGCTGCGTGAGCCGCGTGAACGGATCGCGTCGTTCTACCTTTATCTGCTCAAGGAAGCCCAAGCGCTGAGCCCGGCGGCTCTGCAGCGTCCTGAAAACCTCGGTAAACGCCGGATTCTCGAAATGTCTGCGGACAATTATTTTTTTGGCGGAGATGCCGCTTGGCAGAACTTTGTGCGCGACCATTACGACAACTTTTATTGCGCCTACTTCGCCACACGTAAAATGCGTGGGCGGCGTGGTCTTGCAGGGTTGAACGCGGCTGAAATGATGGCACGGGCCCGTGAGGGGATGGCACAGCTTGATGGTCTTTACACCACTACTGGACTTACAACATTGGAGACCGATATCGCTGCGCGGCTGGGGCAGCAGATTAATGTGGCACGGAGCTTTCACAATACAGGTGGCCATGCCGCGGGAGAAGCGCGTTGGCCCAAACTCTTGGCGCTGTTTGAACGCGATTCTTCTGCCGCGAAACTAGCTAAGTTCGCCAGCTTAGATACGGAGTTGATGGCCGCGACCCTGCCAAAGGATTGGGCCTTAGGTGAAGATCGGTGATGCCACGGGCCCTATTGTACGCTCATACCTCTTCTACCCATCGTTCAGCAAAGTGCGGTGTTGGCGCCGCAGCAGCAGAAGCCCCGCCATAAACAGCGCCAACGCCAACCCTAGCAGATATAAGATCGATACGTAACTAGCGTCATAGTTGGCATAAAAGCCGCGGCGCACCAGCCCGACGATATGCACCAAGGGGTTATACCACAGGATATCGCGGTAAGGCTGGGGGATGGTTTCAAATAGGAAGAAGATGCACGAAATAATAAACATCGGCCGCATCAGGATGGACCAGATCCGCTGCCAGACTGGAAACCGAGTAAAAAGATAGCAATTCATCGTGCCAACCCCCAAGGCCAGCAGCGCTGTAAAGCTAAAGGCGGCGACAACGGTTGTGTAATCGGGCAGCAACCGAGTGTCGAAAGCCAACAGGATTCCTCCGAGCGTTATATAGGCCACCAGGACTTGTGTCAGCATGTTGACCAAGAAGCGCGCGATGATTGCATCCAGATATGTCACTGCCGGGTAGGCCAATAAGGGCTTTGAGAACAGCAGCGACATCGCCAGCTTTCCGGATATATCATTGAACATCAGGAAAGGAACCATCCCCGTTGCATAGAAAATCGGAAAATTGGTTCCCAAGGCCGGAGATTGAAAGCCAGTCGAAAAGATTAGGGTCAGCAAGGCGATCCCTGCCGCCGGTTCCAGTACAGCCCAGAGATATCCCCCGGCGAGCGGCCATAGGTGGTAACCATTTCACGCAGCATGAGGGCGGTGATTGTGCGCAGGCTGGCAAAGCGCCGCCCTCGTACCACGCCGGTGGCGGACGGTTGGGCTGAAGGGAAGGTGGGCAGCATGGCAGGCCTTAGTGCTGAAGGGTTAGTCGTGGTTCATACAGGCCATTGCACTGGTATTCAAAGGGCAGGGTTTGTAAGACTGCTGAAAATGCCTAACCGGTTGGGAACTACGGATTGACACAACCTGCTGCCACCAACGCCTCGGGGACAAGAGACCCAGCCGAAAAACCTACAAATGGCCCCCCTACGATGCACCCGTGCGCGCGCCAGTGCGCCGTGCTCGGGTGCGCTCACGACACGTAGGCATCCTTATGAGCTTCGTGGCGATGGTTCTTGTGCCCGCGTCGGCAGCAGCTTTTTACTTGTGGTCAATTGCTACGGATCAATATGCTTCTACAGTGGCATTCTCAGTGCGCTCGGAAGAAGTCAGTTCGGCGGTGGAGCTCCTGGGCGGGATCACCGAACTGTCTGGGTCCAGTTCTTCTGACACCGACATCCTGTATGAGTATATCCAGAGCCAGAAGCTGGTTGCGCTGTTGAACGATGAGTTGGACCTAGAAAGTATTTGGTCACGGCCAGAGTATGACCCGGTATTTGCCTATAATCCTTCGGGCACAATAGAGGACCTGGTCGACTATTGGATCCGGATGGTAAAGATCTATTATGATAGCGGCAGTGGGTTGATTGAAATCCGTGTGTTGGCTTTTGATCCCGACGATGCTGAGGCTATTGCCACCAGCATTTTTCGCGAGAGCTCAAACATGATCAATGAGCTGAGCGCTATCGCCCGCGAGGATGCGGTGCGCTATGCGCGGATTGATCTGGACGAGGCGGTAGAGCGATTGAAGACCGCGAGAGAAGCGGTGACAGTGTTCCGAAATAAGAACCGAATGGTTGATCCGACGGTGGATTTGCAGACCCAAGCGAGTCTGCTGGGCACTTTGCAACAACAATTAGCCGAGTCCCTGATCGAACTGGATTTGCTCGATGAGACCACTCAGTCTAACGACCCACGGGTCGGACAAGCACAGCGTCGAGTTGCAGTGATCGAGAAGCGCATCGAGGAGGAACGCCGCAAACGCGGCATTAGTGGTGGGGCCGTCACAGACCAAGAGTTGTTTTCTACTCTTGTCGGCGAATACGAGCGCCTTGTCGTGGATAGGGAGTTTGCCGAAAAAACTTACGTCTCGGCCTTGGCTACTCGCGATGCCAGTCTTGCTGAAGCACGCCGCCAAAGCCGCTATCTAGCTGCACATATCGAACCAACACATGCACAACGCGCACAATATCCTCAGCGTGAGGTAATCTTGTCTCTGCTTGTGCTGTTCCTCTTTGTGTCTTGGGCGATCCTTCTGTTGGTATTTTATTCTCTGAAAGACCGGCGCTGAGGCGTGAATATGATTGAGTTTCGCGACCTTACCAAACGATTTTTCATCCGTGGCCAACGCAAGGTGGTGGCCGACAATATCAATCTGGTGTTTCCCGCCGGACGCGCAGTTGGGCTTCTGGGGCGCAATGGTGCTGGTAAATCGACCCTCCTTAAGATGATTGCCGGTACTATGGATCCGACCGAAGGTCAGATTATCTCGCACGGTACGATCTCTTGGCCGGTAGGGTTCGCTGGATCGTTTCATGGAGAATTGACGGGCGCGCAGAATGCGAGGTTTATCGCTCGGATTTATGGGGTCGATACGGAGGAAATGATCGACTTTGTGGGTGATTTTGCCAATTTGGGTGGACATTTCAACTTGCCATTTCGCACCTATTCTTCGGGTATGAAGTCACGGCTGGCCTTTGGGGTTTCCATGGCCGTACCCTTTGATACCTATCTCGTGGATGAAGTGACTTCCGTGGGGGACGCGGCGTTTCGCAAGAAAAGTGGCGAGGTGTTTCGTGCGCGGATGGAACATGCAGGTGCCGTGGTGGTCTCGCATGGCATGGGTCAGATCCGTGAGATGTGTGACGCGGGCGCGGTGCTCGAAAATGGGAAGCTTTACTATTATGATGATGTGAACGAGGCCATTGATCACCACAATGGAAATATGGCTAAAGGCTAGTGCTTCAGAGCCGTCCTAAAGCAGCAGCGGCATATAGACATGCGGTGCCAAGGCGTCCCTGCCGTGCGATGCCCAAACGACGCAGCTGCGCAATGCGGGTGGGGCCGGCTGCAGGTTCCCGGAAATTTTCAAGTATCTGTCGTGCCATTGGGTCGAGTAGCTGCGCGCGGGTTGCTAGCGCGGCGGCATTGGCGCCCACCCAGTTTCCATATTCCGACCTCAACACCTGACGAGCGCGGGTAATTCTGGCGCGCTGCCCACGATGGGCACCCATCAAGTTGCTGTCATGCTGACGGTAAAGGAGGGCAGTGGCATCATCAACTATAACCTGCCCACCGGCGCCTGAAATCAACAGGTAAAGCCACCAGTCGTGATAAGGGACGCCCATTGGCACTCCAGCGCGGCGCACCAGCTCCAATGCCTCAGCAGAGAGCACGCAGCTGTGGCCGCTGATTACATTCTGCACCAGCGCATTGCCGAAGCTCGGGCGGCTTCCTAAGGTTCTGGAGCGACCGATCGCCCGGAGTGTGTTATCCACATGGAGGCTCTGCGCGCCGTAAATCACCAGCCCCTCATAGTCTTGGATTTGTGCTATCGCGCGGGTGAGTTTGTGATCAAGCCAGACATCGTCTTGATCTGACAGTGCCACCGGACCGGTGGGGAATTCAGGATGACAGAGCAGCGACATAAAATTTGTGGCCACGCCTTGTCCTGGACCCTTGATTACGCGCACCGGATGCCGATTGCCATGGCGGCGATCAAACTCCTGTAGAATGTCGAGAGTGGCATCATTGGAGCCGTCATCACTGACCCAAAGCTGCCAATGTGTATGATTCTGAACCAGATAGCTGTCCAATTGCTCCCGTAGATAAGCCGCCCCGTTAAAAGTGCAAAGCGCTATGGTCAGTAAAGGGGTTTTGGTGAGCATATGTGTATAATTAAACGGTTTTTACATAGAATCCATAGCCTTGCTGTAGAAATGGATCTCTCGCCCTGGTCGAACATTGGAAACAGCTCAGGAAGACTTTACTTCGTGGGTTTAGCTTTAAGGTAAAATAGGCATTAATAGAGTAACGTTCATTTGTTTTAGGAGCAGCACAATGCCCTCAACAGCTTTTGCCAATGTCATAACTGGTCCAGAGGACGATTTGGGACGGCTGAGCTCTGTTACTTCCGAAATCGCGTCGGGGGATGATTTCCCTGCAAGCCCGGCTACGACTGGGGAAGTGACAGTGGATGGCACCGCCACTGGTGATATCGAAACAGCCAACGATCGCGATTGGTTCGCCGTGACTCTAACAGAGGGGCAAACCGTGCAGATTTCGCAGAACGGCGTGGGATTAACTGACCCCTACCTACGGCTGCGCAATGCGAGTGGCACAGAGCTGGCTGCCAACGATGATGGTGGCGCGGGCCTTGATTCCCTGATCACGTTCACCGTTCCCTCCAACGGTCTATATTATATCGAGGCTGGGGCATATGGAAGCAACACTGGAACCTATCAGATCGAAGTGACTGAGGTGCAGCCTGAGGCATATGACCCGCTTGATACGATCAATTGGGGTACACGCGTCTCCAATAATAATGTGACCGTTTATTTTGGCACGGCCGGATTCTCGGAGGGTGGGTTCATCGCCGAAGGTTTCAATGCCTATGAAGTCGCCCGCTTTCGCGCAGCCTTTGACGAGATCGAGGCGGTGAGCAACCTAACCTTCACATTTGCAAACGCACCTTCCGGTGCCGATTTCCGCATGATCTTGGATACCAACGAAATGGAATCCGGGCTGCTGGGTCTATTCTATCCGCCGGGAAATGGATTGCTCAGTGGCCTGGGTGTTTTCAATGGTTCCGAGTGGGACCGCTCATCCGGCGGCACACTGGAAGCGGGGGCTGGGATATCAAACCATCGCACATGAAGTCTTGCATGGCCTTGGATTGGCGCATCCGCATGATACGGGTGGCTCCTCCGAGATCATGCCGGGGGTGAGCGCGCCGTTTAACACCTACGGCCAAGACGGGTTGAATCAAGGCGTCTATACTACGATGTCTTATAACCGTGGCTTTAATCTTGGCGAGGCGGGGACTGGCACATCCTTTGATTACGTGTACGGGGCTGAGGCCGGACCAATGGCGCTGGATATCGCGCTGCTCCAACAGGCCTATGGGGCTAACACAACTACGGCATCGGGCAATAATGTCTATGCCCTTGACAGAACCAACGGCGCGGGAACGCACTGGCATGCCATCTGGGATACCGGGGGCATTGACGTGGTGCGGTATGTCGGGACACAGGATGTCTTTATTGATCTGCGGGCAGCAACGTTGCTCGGGGAAGAAGGTGGTGGCGGATACTTGTCGCGCGCTACAGGGATTGCGGGAGGTTTTACGATTGCTGCGGGGGTGGAGATCGAAAATGCCACTGGCGGATCCGGTGATGACACATTGATCGGCAATGCTGGCGACAACATTTTGCGCGGGGGTGCGGGCGCTGATTCCCTGATTGGCGGCGCTGGTATCGACACAGTGGACTACACAGGCTCTCGGGGATCGCTCCGGGTTGATCTGATGTTTGCCGACATCAACACCAACATCGCTGAGGGCGATACATATGACAGCATTGAGAACCTGATTGGCTCGCAAGGGTTTGATAACCTGCGAGGCACATTTGGCGATAACCAGATCCAAGGGATGGCCAATGTAGATTACATCTTTGGGCGACGTGGTGTTGATACGCTGGAGGGTGGCATTGGCGATGACGTGTTGTTCGGTGGTGTGGGGGCTGATATGCTGATCGGAGGCGTTCATCGCGACAGGGCACAGTATTCCGAAAGCCTAACGGCGCTTGTGTTGGATCTCATGAACAGCGGCAACAATACCGGTGAGGCGGCGGGCGACAGCTATGATTCCATCGAGGATCTGGCAGGCGGGTCTTTTGCAGATGTGATTTATGGAGATCTTAGCGACAATCGGCTGTTTGGCCGTGAAGGATCTGATCAGCTCTTTGGTCGGGCGGGGGATGATTACCTCAATGGTGGAGCCCATGCGGATCGTTTGGATGGGGGCTGGTAACGACACCCTCCGTGGGGGCAGCCATAATGATACCTTTGTGTTCAACGGCGGCAATGATGTGGTGGAGGACTTCAACCATGCCCATACTGACCGTATCGCGATCCAAGCCTCGGAGATCACTTCCGTGGCAGGACTGACAGCCCAGCAGGTCGTGGATAACTTCGCCAATATCGTTGGTGGGCAGGTGGTGTTCGACTTTGGCGGCGGAAATGCCCTGAGACTGGAATCGTTGGATAGCCTGTCGGACCTCGCAGAGGATGTGCTGATATTCTGAAGCGACGTCGTCGATACTGCGGCCATTCTGTAGGCCCCCAGACGGGGGCTGTTGCGTTAATTGCAGTTCTTAGGGGGATTGTGATTTGTGAGTTCGAACATGCCGCGCAAATCGCCGTTCAAGCATCACCGCTTTCCACGTGAGATCATACTGTGTGCCGTGCGCTGGTATCTGCGATATCCCCTGTCTTACCAAGATGTTGTCGATCTTCTGGAAGAGCGCGGCACGATAGTCGACCGATCAACCGTGTATAGCTGGGTCCAGAAGTTTGGCCCCGAGCTGACCAAGCGAACGGAAAAGCATCTACGCCGGGCCAGCGTCGACTGGCATGTCGATGAGACCTACATCCGTGTCGGCGGCAAGTGGCGCTATCTGTGGAGGGCTGTCGATGCAAACGAACAGATGATTGACTTCCGCCTGACCGCTCGGCGGGATGCCACTAGGATCGCGCCATAACGCAAACGCACCCCGCCTACTGATGGGGGCCTTGATCATTTCGGCGGAACGAGCGTTTACTCTGCGGCCATCCGGTCGGCCTGCGCGGTGCGGTCCATGATGTAATCCACTGCCTTCTGCGCCTCGGACGCGGCGCAGAAAATCGCGCGGCTGTCTTCCTGCATAGCCTCAAGCCATCCTTCGACATAAGCCGCGCTCTGATCAAATTCAGGCTCCACCCCGATTTGCGCGCAAAGCATGCAGTTTCCGATTTCCGCGACCAGCTCTTCGAACGCATAGGCCTTGCGATCACTGAACCGCTCCAAACGGTCCAGCCGCTTTGTCGCCCCTGTCCAGTGGGTCAGCTCATGCGCCAAGGTGCCGTAATACCCTGAGGCCCGATAGAACGTACCAATCGGCGGCATGTGGATGCAGTCGGTCTTGATGTTGTAATAGGCGCGCGGCTCCTCAGTCACGTCGATCTGCGCACCGGTCGCAGCAAATAACGCCTCCAGCTCGGGGTCGGCTACGGTGCCAAGATCACGGGGCGGATCGGGCAGGATGTAGAATTCAGCGGGCAAGCCCTCGATCTGGTCGGCGTTGAACACGCGGTAGGCCTTGGCATAGGGGATCTGGCGTTCTTCGCCGTTCTCGTCCTCGCGCTCGACGGTGCCGTATTTCACCACGGTTGCGGATTTCTCGCCCTTACGGACATGACCCCCAAGCTGCTTGGCCTGATTGAACGTCATCCAGCGGGCTGAGCTGTAATCCTTGGCCATCGCGGTTGCCCAAAGCATCAGGATGTTGATGCCCCGATAGGCCTCGCCGTTGAACCGTTCCGGCAGGCTGACCCCTCCCCCGCCGCCGGTCCACGGCTTGCGCCAAGGCGGCGTTCCCGCCTCGATCTGCGCGATGATCTGATTGGTGACATGGGAATAAACGTCAAACTTCTCTGCGGTCATTTGTGACCCTCCTTCGCGTGACGCGGTCCGGGTCTGCTCCCCTTTCCGCCAATGGGCGGGCCTTCCTGTTCTGATCTTTGGAATGCCCATGCAGTCCGAAGGGCAGAGTAGGTAAGGGCAAAGCCCGTCCTGCGGCCTGGCGGGGCCGTGACAACCGGGTGGAGGGCGTGAATTTGGGAGGGAACCGCGCGCCTGCGCGTGGGAGGAACCGGAATTCTCGACCGGAACCGACGCCAAGGGCGGCGCTTGCCGGTTTTCTCGGACCTGCCGGGATGGCAGGCGGATCAACAGGATTTGGAACCTGTCAGGACCGGGGTGAGTGGGTGTCAGCCCGTCGAACCCCTGCCCTGTCTATCGCTCAAAGCGAGACCGGCGTGCGCCGGGATCACTGAACTCTATCGAGCCACATCTAACTCGATAATATACGATTGATGCCTTCGTTAGATTCAGGCACAAGACGACCATCATTGTTTCTGTTGGTATGCGCGATGAACCAGACGATTGACCTCGAACTAAACGTCACCACCGAACAAGGCCTTCGGGCACTTGCTGAGGAGGGACACACGGTCGAAGTGCTGTGCAAAGCCGATCCTGAACGCAAGGGACCAAGCTGGTACGGCCTGTGGATCATGCGGACGGTTGGGAGTGATGGGCAGGAGAAAATCCTTGTCACTGCCAGAACGCGCATGACGCAGAATGCGATCAGGATGCGCGAATTCAAGACGGCAACCGGCGTGATTTCATTCCTTGTTGGTGTCGGGTTCTCTCAGGCGAGCATTCCCATGAAGAATGGGGAAACGACCTCTCATCGCCTCGTCAGTGACTGAGACCTGGATCACGGTCGATATCCCTATCCTTCTCGACCTCCTGATCCTTCTCCTGGTCGCGCTCGTCCTCAATTTCTAGCCGCTCGCGCGGTTTGTTCAGCACATCCTTCAGCCGCTCGTTGACGGACGGCTTGCGCGCCTCGCGGCTTGTGTCCTCGCCCAGATCATACTCGCTGTGACCGTCCAGCTTGTGAACCGCCGCCTGGCCGTCGCGCCCGGCGTCCTTCTCCATGATCTCCTTCAGCCGCTCTCGCGCGTAATTGCGGCCTTCCGGCTTCGGCGTGTCGTCCTGATCCCGTGACCGGCCCACGACCTGCGCCAGACGCTCCCCGAAATCCTCCGGGTTGCGTTCGCCGCGTTCTTTCGAAGTCGCAGCCCTGAGTGCGGCCAGACCGGCAGAGACACGCCCCTGCCCCGCCTCGCGCTCGATGCTATAGGTCTCCCGCACGATATCCAGCCGCTCACGCATTTCGCGGAAAGCGGCGCGCGCCTGGCGGGCGGCATGGACCACGGCCCCGCGCTCGGTGACGGGAACGTATTCCCGGCCCTGACGCTCGGCCACAGCTTTCGCCCGCCGCTCCATGGAATTGGCCGCGGGCCCCAGCTTCAGCTCGGGGTCGCGGTCCAGCTCCTCAGCCGCCAGCTTGTCGCCACGATCCAGCGCCGTCTTGCGCTGCTTCTCAAGCGACCGGTGATCGACACGCTCCACTTTGCCGACACGCTCCAGCGCGCGGTTCTGCAACTCGGCCCAGAGGCCGCGCATCTGCTCGATCTCCACGCCGCCGGTCTTGGCGGAATCGAGCACGCGGGTTTTGGCGGTAAAGCCCCCGGCTTCCAGCTTGCGGGTGGACGTCAGAACATGGGCGTGGTGATTGCGCTGATCACCTTCGCGGTGGGGCGCATGGATCGCCACATCGACGGCCACGCCGTAGCGGCTGACCAGCTTTTGGGCGAAGTCGCGGGTGATCTGCGAGCGGTCCTCGGCGCTGATCTCGGACGGCAGGGCCAGCTCCCATTCGCGGGCGGTGACGGAGTTGCGGCGGGTCTCGCTGGCCTCGACCTCGTTCCAGAGGCGGGACCGGTCCGAGGCCCAGTCCGGCGCGTCCTTGGGCGTCAGAATGAAGGTCTCCTCGATCCCCTGCTTGCGGGTGTAATCGTGGACGCGGCCTTCGCGCTGGCACTCGATGCGCTCTCCGACACGGTAGGCCGCTGCCGCCGTGGCGGAGCGCCCGGCACTGCGTTTGATCGTCTTCACGGAGAGGTGGTAGCTGGCCATGCGCCCTCCCCTCGCCTGTGATGCAAACGCGCCCACGCGCCGGAGCTGATCCGTGCCGGTGTCCCGATATTGGCCACCGGATCAGCCGTCTTTTCTTCGCAAGAGTGCGCCCGTAACCGGCGCGGTCCGAGGGGAAAAGACAGCCCGGTTGAAGGGGTGCAACACACCTCTGAGGCACGGGCTTGCCAGTGATCTGCCTCCAGATCCCCAGCCTCATGGGGGGCGGGATATGGGGACAGATCACTGGCGGTTTGCCGGGGGCAAACCCGGTTCGTGTTGGCACCGTCAGGTCCGACGACACGAACCTCCCGCAAGGAGACGCCAGCGGCAGACCGGCCCCCACCGTGGGGCATCGGGCTAAACGCTGGCGTAACCTTGCGGGACGCGATCCAACCGCTGAGGTTGGGCTGGGATGGTTTGGAAGGGGCAGCGCGCCCTTCCATGTCGCGGCGGCACGCAGCGAAGGGGATGGCCATCGGCCGGGGCTTTGCCCCAGAGAGATCGCACGCAAATCTCGGAACCGTAGGTGAAGAGTTTGCATAAGTGCGCCCTTGTCCTTTACAGGCCTACGGGTAAGCGCTATCGCTCGATCTGACAAGACCAACCTGTCCACCTGCTCTTTTCAAAGATGGAGACGCGCATTGGCAGAAACAGAACTTGAGCGCGCCGAGAAACGCTACGCCCAGGCCAAGGCCCGTCTTCAGGCGCTGAAGAACCGGGAAGCCACCAAACAGCGCAAGCTGGATACGCGGCGCAAGGTGATCCTGGGCGGCGCGCTCCTCGATCTGGCGGAACGGGATTCCGGTGCCGCCACCATGCTCGACCGGCTGATCCGCAACCTCGCCCGTGAACAGGACCGCAAGGCCTTCGCGGACTGGGTGGCCCCTCTGGTACTGCCTCCCCTGCCCCGTCCAGCTCTGACCCGGACACGCCGTCCTGATGCGGGGCGTGATCCGCCTCTTTGACGGCCTGTTCCGGTTCTTCGGTCGGATGATCTTCACCCCCATCCTGTTGGGCTGGATGATCGGCGCTGTTCTGTTCGGTGCGATGATCGGGTTCATCATCGGGGGCGTCGTGGCCATGACAGCCTTCGGACCTCCGCTTGGTCACTCTGCCTGGGAATGGGTCATCATCGCGCCGCCTGTCCTCATCGGCGCTGTCTTCGGGTTCCAGTATTGGCGCAAGACCTCCGGGGCCGATGCCTTCTTCGGGCTGACCGGCGACAGCCACGGCTCGGCCCGCTTCGCCAGCCGCAAGGAGCTGAAGAAGCTCCAGGGGAATGACGGCCTCCTGATCGGGCGCAACCCGCACACCGGGCGGCTGCTGCGCTACAACGGCCCCGCCCATCTGATCACCCTCGCCCCGACACGGGCCGGGAAAGGCGTCGGCACCGTCATCCCGAACCTGCTGGCGGCGGAGCGCTCGGTGCTGGTCATCGATCCCAAGGGCGAGAATGCCCGGATCGCGGGGGAAGCCCGGCGGCGGTTCGGAACGGTCCATGTCCTCGATCCCTTCGAAGTCTCCGGGATGCCGTCTGCTGCCTACAACCCGCTCGACCGGCTGACACCGGACAGCCTTGATCTGGGCGAGGATGCAGCCTCCCTGACAGAGGCGCTGGTCATGGACCCGCCGGGACAGGTCACGGAAGCGCATTGGAACGAGGAGGCCAAGGCCATCCTCGGCGGTCTGATCATGTTCTGCGTCTGCCACGAGGATCGCGACCGCCGGTCTCTCGCCACCGTCCGGGAATATCTCACCCTGCCCCCGGAAAAGCTGCGCGCGCTGCTGGAGCTGATGCAGGACAGCGATGCGGCGGGTGGGCTTATCGCCCGCGCCGCCAACCGCTTCCTTGGCAAAGCGGATCGGGAAGCCGCCTCGGTCCTGTCGAACGCACAGCGGCACACGCATTTCCTGGACAGCCCGCGCATTGCCAAGGTCACGGCGCGGTCGGATTTCCACTTCTCCGATCTGCGCCACCGTATCACCTCGGTGTTCTTGGTGCTGCCACCTAACCGAATGGATGCTTACAGCCGCTGGCTGCGCCTTCTGGTGTCTCAGGCCCTTCAGGACATTGCACGGGATGCCGAGGCGTCCGTGAAGCCTCTCAGTGGCCCTGCAGGCGCTCAGGGGGACACACAGCGCCTCAGGACGCCCACGCTGTTCCTGCTGGATGAGTTTGCTGCTCTGGGCCGTCTGGAGGCCGTGGAGCGCGCCATGGGGCTTATGGCAGGCTATGGCTTGCAGCTCTGGCCGATCCTGCAGGACATGAGCCAGCTCAAGGACCTCTACGGCGAACGTGCGGGCACCTTCATTGCCAATGCCGGGGTGCAGCAGGTCTTCGGGGTGAATGACTTTGAGACGGCCAAGTGGCTGAGCCAGATGATGGGACAAGAAACTGCCGGGTTCCAGACCGACAGCTTCAAGCCGGGTGATAGCCCCAGCTTCTCGAACAACATCACGGGCCGCGATCTGCTCACCCCCGATGAAATCATGCAGCTCCGCCCGGAAAACCAGCTCCTGCGCGTGCAGGGCCACGCCACCGCCGTCGCGCAAAAGCTGCGCTACTATGTTGATCCCGAGTTCAAGGGGCTGTTCGTCCCTCAAGATCTCCAGTGATCAAAAAATCTGTATTTCCGTGGTCCTTCGGTCAAGTCAATACCACCTATCAAAAGGCGCGCATCCCATAGCTCTTGCCATGTTGGCCATTCCTTCAAGAAATGCAGAACCTTCCAGGCCGCAACCAGATTGTACGGAAAGACTCCGATGGATGAATGTCCACAGCCAAGCCGTAGAAGCTCGGGTGAGTGTCCGGTTTCTTGTAAAAACTTTATCATCCATTCTGACCTTTCCGGGCGCGCGATAGTGTCCTCTTCACCCAGGATGACCATCTTTTCCAGCCCCCGGCGGGTGAGACCAAACGTGTGCATGTTCAGGCTGATGATGCTCCAGGCAGCTCTCAGCTCCTCTAGAGACATGTTGGGTTCGATACGTTCCCGAAGCGGTTTCATGGTCTCGGCGGTCCAGACAAGATCGGCAGGACTCATTGGCGTCACCATTAGAACGGCTTTGTCGACCTTCTCGTCTTGCGCGGCGATCAAACCGGCAACGGTGCCACCGATACACATGCCCACGACAGATATCTTCGCAAAGCCAAGCTCATGAAGCCAGCCAACGATTTTACGGCCATCCACCACGGCTTGCCTCATTGCCCGAACAGTGCGTCCGATATCCGCGCTCAAAAAATTGTCTTCGGCAGAGTCACTGCTGCCACGACCAAAGTGGTACGGAAGCGTTGCCTCGACGACTGTTATTCCCTTCGATGCGAAGAATTTCGCAAATTTCGGGTATCGGTTCCGGGCGTACCAATGATGAAAGACAACAATTGCATGCTCTTTTGAGCCACTGCCGGTTACGACACACTCAAACGTGTTGTTTTCAATCATGGATGTAGTGATGTCTGACTGAAATAGAACGCTGTTGCCTGTGACCTCTAGTGGCTCAGGCAAGAAGATCGGAGAATAAAACTGTTCCCCTTCGTTGATAGACCAACAGGTCAGGTCAAAGTCTGGCGAGTATTGGTCAGCGAGTTCATTGACCGCGAAGGCAGCAGAGGTGTCATGATTAAAATCGATGCGATTATGAGCAAGACGTTCCTGCCGATCCAAGGATTTTTGGATGTGCTTACAGTCATGGCGGCGCGCTAGCTGTTGGAACATATGGCTCTCCTGATTTTCGTATCAGATCGGTTTTTTAGATAAACAAATAAATATTGCTGATAGCTCAAATGTTCCAGATGGTTGACAAATTTGAACCCCAAGAAAAGGTTGATCACTTGAAATTCTGCCTGCTTTAGCTCGGTCCGGGTGTTGTCATTTGACTTTAGGAATTTCGACGTGTCATCCGCGAGATCAATCGCCGGTATGACCCACATTTCGACAGCATCCGGCATATCGACAAGAAGTTGCGCAACAACCTCATCGAGAGCGATCACGCGGCTATGAAACGGATCCTTGGATACCGTCAGAGCTTTCGATCCTTACGATCCGCCAAGGCGACCTTAAGTGGGCTCGAGACAATACGAACGATCAAACGCGGTCACGTCCATCACAGACAACCAAGAGTTACGGGCGAGATCGCGTTCATCGAGGGACTGTTCGACCCCGCCCCTGCATAGCCCTGTCTCCAATGTCGGCATCCTTGCGGGCCGTAGTCGATTAACGCAACAGTCCCTGATGGAGAGGTTTCGTGAAGAGCTTGCAGAAGCCGGGAATTTTCGTCTGCAAAGGGCGGTTTGGTTGATCTGGACCGGATCGCACGGGAATTGGATCGTGAATGGTGAGTAAATCTACAGCCGCAAACTTAACGCGTGGTTACTCGGTGAGACAGTTCCCTTCCATATTTTTTATTTTTAAAAACAGAAAACATCAACCAAACCGCAGGGTGCCGAAAGACTCCCTGTTGTTGTTTAATATGTTTAATAGAACAACGTTTAATACGTTTAGGAGATAAATAACGGTTTTTAAACAAGACGTTGCGGGGTTTTAGGTGTATGTTTATGGGGCAACAGGTGTATGTTTATGGGTTTTTTCGCTCCCTGAGGTGTATGTTTGTGGGGCGACAGGTGTATAAATATGGGGCTTTGGGTGTATGTTTATGGGGTCACCATGCCTGACCCTTAAAACCCTGATAAGTAAGCCAAAAAAATGATGTTTGCCGCCGATAGGTGTATATTTGTGGGGTGAAGGTGTATGTTTATGGGGTCACTGACATAACCCCTTCATTTTCTTCAAAAAACAAAGCGGCTTTCGAGCGGAGTGATCTCGCTCAGGTGTATGTTTATGGGGTGAGAGGCTTCCTTCAGGTGTACGTTTATGGGGCAGCTTACTTGTTTCTGTCGGTCCTCTCTGCTGACCAACATAGAAAAACCTGCGTTCTTAGAAAAAAGCGATAGAATGGTGTAAAGATATCGTTTAGAATTTACACCATGAGAAGTGAACTAAAAAGACCTAATAAAAACAATCAGATACTGAAGAAGCACGTGGCAGCGATTCATATCGGTGCGAAACTTTCGCTGCTTCAGAGGAAGCTTGTCAATGCTCTGCTCTACAATGCCTATGACCAACTTCTCACCGGGAAAGAGCATCATATCAGCGCTTCAGTGCTCTGTGAGATGATAGGTTTCGATAGCAAGAATATCGGCTACCTCAAGGGAGCTCTCAAGGGTCTCATGGAGACTGTTGTGGAGTTTGACGTGCTTGAAGAGGATGGCGAACGATCTTGGGAAGCGATGGTGCTGCTTCCATACGCAAAGATCAAAGGCGGAACCTGCACCTATCGTTATGAACGTGCTTTGGCCGAAAAACTCTATCACCCTGATGTGTACTCTAAAATCAATCTGAGCGTTTTGCGTGAGATGAACAGCGCCCATGCGTTGGTGCTCTATGAAAACTGCTATCGTTTTGAAGGGATTGGTCACACCGCTTGGTGGGATATCGAAGTGTTCCGCAAGCTCATGGCGGTAGATATGATGCCCAGTTACAAGCCGTTCAAAGCCCTCAATCGCAACGTGATCCAACCTGCGATGAAGGAAGTGAATAAGCTCTCAAACATCCAAATTGAGATGGAAACACGCATGAAAGGTCGAATGGTCACCGGCCTGCGTTTCATCGTGAGACCGAATGCTCAACAGTCTTTGGTCGGCATGGATACTGAGGATGAGATTACTGACCGAAGTGCATATAAAGCGTTGTTAGCGCAGGGAATCTCCAAAACTCTCGCCCGCGCCTGGGTGATTGAGTATGATGAAGAGTATATCTTCGATAAGTTGGACCTAGCCGGTAATGAGGCCGCAAGAGGCAAAATTAAGTCATCCAAGGCGGGGTTCCTCAAGTCGGCTATCGAGGAAGATTATCACAACGAAAACGCGGTGAAAAAGAAGGCTCAAAGTGTAGCGCAAAGCGCAAAACAAACCCGCGAGAAGCTAGAGCGTAAGCTCGAAGCGCTCAAAACGGCACAGAGAGAGGCGGAAACCGCATACCGCTGGCATACAGCGGAAATCATCGAAGAAGCCTTCCAGCTGCTCTCTGAGGGCGAGAGAGAGGCAGTTACAGCAAAGTTTCAACTCAGCCTAGGAAGCAGCATATACGTGAACGCCTTCAAAAAGGATGGTTGGAAAGATCGTTTGACCTTCCTAGATATCAAGAAATTTTGGGAAGCGCGTGGGCTCACCCTCCCCTCCCCTGCCGCTTGGGCACAAAAAAACGGCTCTCAGGAGCCGGATATCATAAAAGCGCAAATTAATGAGATTAAAGAACAACTAAAATAACTGGTTAAATAGGTTAAACCGAAATACAAGTTTAATCGATTCAATCGAAAATATCGGTTTTGCTTCGTAGGATATGTTTGAGGTAGGTGGACTTCGGAACGAGGCCCGCCTTTTCTTCGAGCTTCGCAAGCTCAGCTTTGGTGAACTTGATCGCTACAATCTCAGACTCTTTATCTTCAGCACTTTTCGGTTTTCGCCCAACAGTTTTGGGCGCGAGTATGGATTTAGGTTCACTCGGTTTAACCGAATTACCCGATTCAACTTTTTTGAATATGGAAAGGTCATTTTTCTTAGGCATAATGCTGCTCAAGGTAAGAAAGTAAGATGTCGAACTGTGCTGCCACGTCCCGATAAGTATAGCGTGCAAGGGCGTCTTTCTCCATCATCTGACGGATAGAAAGCTCTTGTTCAAAGATGGTATCAAACACGCGTGAGAACTTGAGTGGAAGGACCGTTATCCCCTGCCCTATCGCATGATCCACGACGGCTTTGATATTCTTTGCGTCCTCACTGTCAGCCCAATCCTTGAAGGCTTCACCCTTCCGCTTCACCAGCTTCGTCGCCACAACGACGATGTTCTTGTTGTAGAGCAGAAGCTCGTTGATTGTGTGTATCCCGGCATGAATGCACTTTAGCTCATTGTAGATGGGTACCAACACCACATCGGACTGTGAGACCGCTGATACAATACTAGGCCGTGCATCGCGCGACATAAGACCGGCTAGGTCAAACACCACGTCTATTCCTTCAGGAAAGTCCGGAAACTCTTCATCGGGTTGTAGTGAGAAAAGCCGCTCTTCGGGCAGGATGGTGTCCAAGAGGTTGTAGGGCTCGTTGGTCGCCAAGGCGTATTCCCGGTCAAGCGCGATGTTCACGGCAAGCGGGGTTTTCCCCGCTGAGCCCTTCATGTTGTAGATGGTTATTTTCATGTTGCTGATTATATGGGTAAACTGAAATAACGAAAATAACTTGTTGCTTCGATTTTTCAAGTTAAATCGATTAAACTGAAATTTCTTTTTTTCGCTGGAAAGTTAGTATCGGGTAGAGGATAAACCTGTTTAACTGGGTAAATAGGTATAACCAAAATAACAGAAACTTTGAGCGAGCTAGGGAGCCTCGAGGAGACGATTAAAGCTCAGGCAATGTGATCGCCGGGTCAGAGAGCTCTTGGTTCAGGCTGATCGAATGGGGCTGTTGCGTTAATTGCAGTTCTTAGGGGGATTGTGATTTGTGAGTTCAACATGCCGCGCAAATCGCCGTTCAAGCATCACCGCTTTCCACGTGAGATCATACTGTGTGCCGTGCGCTGGTATCTGCGATATCCCCTGTCTTACCAAGATGTTGTCGATCTTCTGGAAGAGCGCGGCACGATAGTCGACCGATCAACCGTGTATAGCTGGGTCCAGAAGTTTGGCCCCGAGCTGACCAAGCGAGCGGAAAAGCATCTACGCCGGGCCAGCGTCGACTGGCATGTCGATGAGACCTACATCCGTGTCGGCGGCAAGTGGCGCTATCTGTGGAGGGCTGTCGATGCAAACGAACAGATGATTGACTTCCGCCTGACCGCTCGGCGGGATGCCAAGGCAGCCAAGGCCTTCCTTAACAAAGCGATTGAGCGTGTAAGGCTCCATCGCCCGGTCACTATCGTCACCGATAAAGCCCCGACCTATCGACGTGTCATCCGCGAGATCAATCGCCGGTATGACCCACATTTCGACAGCATCCGGCATATCGACAAGAAGTTGCGCAACAACCTCATCGAGAGCGATCACGCGGCTATGAAACGGATCCTTGGATACCGTCAGAGCTTTCGATCCTTACGATCCGCCAAGGCGACCTTAAGCGGGCTCGAGACAATACGAACGATCAAACGCGGTCACGTCCATCACAGACAACCAAGAGTTACGGTCGAGATCGCGTTCATCGAGGGACTGTTCGACCCCGCCCCTGCATAGCCCTGTCTCCAATGTCGGCATCCTTGCGGGCCGTAGTCGATTAACGCAACAGTCCCGTCTGCTTGTTAGACCACTGCAATATGCGGGAACCCCTTTATTTTTCCCAGTAGGGCAGGGAGCTTAGGAGATACATTTACTGCGCTCCGGTAGCTCTCTGAAGAGTCCGGATCGAGATGGCGTTGGGCCCTCCGAATAACTGCTGAATCTGCCTCCAGGATTGGCCTTCAGCTCTCCAAGTGACGATCTGCTCGCGTTGACTGGCATTGAGTGATCTGCGACGGCCGAGTTCTGCACCACGGCGTCGGGCGGCCTCGAGTCCGCTCTTCACCCGCTCCCGCAACGTTTCCCGCTCGAGTTCAGCCAGGCTCGCCATGATGGTTAACATCGTTTTTCCCATTGGGGTGCCGGTGTCGAAGTTTCCCTCGAGGGTAACGAACCGGATCCCGCGATGCTGGAGATCCTCGAGCTGCTCCAACACATCGAGTGTCGACCGGCCGAGCCTGTCTAGGCGCCAAACCACGAGTTCGTCACCCTCGACCAGCCGAGAAAGTAGGGCATCCCGTTTCGCCAGTGATTTGGCACCACTCATCACCTCCTGGACGATCTCCTCGCATCCTCTCTGCTGGAGAGCGTCGACTTGTAGGTCGTGCCTCTGATCAGCCGTCGAAACCCTCGCATATCCGCATCTCATTCTGTCACCCTGTTTTTGGCGCTTTTTGAAGACATACAGATTGAAGCTTAAAAAGACGACAAAAACTAGAGTTTTTGGCTAGGGTGTTCTGGCAAGAGGTTTTCGTCTGAAAGCAGCCGTCCATGCTCAAAGGGGCGAAATTACGGCTCTGCGCGTTGAGGATTGGTGTGATCAGCTGTTTAATTGGCACCTATGAGCGCGACGGGCGCTTTCACGTATTTCCAGCAATGGCAGATCGCTATCGTTGAAAGAACTAATTGCCAATGCCATTAGGGTCAGGATTCATAGCCAGTAGATGACGAGGGCGGCGAGGGCGATGGCCGAAAGGAAGACCTTCGGGCATCGGTCATATCGGGTGGCCACACGCCTCCAGTCCTTGAGTCTTCCGAACATGATCTCAATGCGATTGCGCCGCTTGTATCTCCGCTTGTCGTATTTGACCGGCGTCTTGCGCTTCTTTCGGCCTGGGATGCAGGCGCGTATGCCCTTGTCCTGCAACGCTTCTCTGAACCAATCGGCATCATAGCCGCGATCCCCGAGTAGCCATTTGACCTTTGGCAGGCCGCTCAGCAGGGCCCGTGCGCCGATGTAATCACTGACCTGTCCGGCGGTGACGAACAGGTCGATCGGTCGTCCCTGACTGTCGCAGATGGCGTGCAGCTTGGTGTTCATGCCGCCTTTGGTTCGACCGATCAGGCGACCACGCCCCTTTTTGGCGGCCATACTGGTCGCCGTTCGGTGGGCTTTAAGATACGTCGCGTCGATCATCACGGTCGTCTTCTCGCCGTGTTCTGCCGCCAGCCCGGCCATCATCCGCGCGAAGATCCCCTTCTCGCTCCAACGCTTCCACCGGCTGTAGAGCGTCTTGTGAGGACCATAGGCAGCAGGCGCATCGCGCCACCGCAAGCCATTGCGATTGATGAAGATAATCCCGCTCAGCACCCTCTTGTCATCTACCCGGGGCTTCCCGTGTGACTTGGGAAAGAAGGGAGCCAGACGGGCCATCTGCGCGTCGGTCAGCCAGAAAAGATCGCTCATATCACTGCTCCATTTTCCGAGCGGTGAATCATGCTGTGCGAGCGAAATCAATGCATCCTGACCCTAGAGCAGCGCTACCGCGCTCTGGGTTAACCTTTTCCAGAAACCGCATAACGAGAACACCATTGCCCTAATAGTTCCTATCCGCAACAACAGGCTCGTTCGGTGTCCTATCTTTCCGGCTATGGACAACAATGGCTGCAGCAAAGGAGATCTATGTATCCGCAGAGCCTGCGCAGTCATTGCGTAACTTGTGTTGGAAGAGGGCTCTCAACCCATCGACCCACTACGCCGCGCGCTTTGTCTTCGTCACTGGCGATGAGCGCCTCGCGCAAGTCACGTAAAGCAGCGGCGACTTCAAACTCCTTTAGTCCGCCTTCTCGGGCCGAAAAAATCTTGGGATGCGTGGTGCCAATCAACTCATTACAAAGTGTCAGTTCTTCGGTCATCTTTTCACCCGGACGCAAACCAATGATTTCAATCATGATATCGCCATCGGGAGTGGCGTCGTCCCGCACAGTATATCCGGAAGCCTCCACCACTTGCCGCGCTAATTGGAGAATAGATACTGGTTTACCCATATCGAGTACGAAGACCTCCCCCTGCGCGAAAGCACCGGCCTGCAAAACCAGCCGCACAGCTTCCTGAATGGTCATGAAGTAACGGTTTACACTACGGTCAGTCACCGTCAGAGGCCCCCCTGCTCAGCTGCTCTTGGAACAGCGGCACAACTGAACCCGACGATCCTAACACGTTGCCAAAACGCACCATTGAGAAGATCGTATTCCTCGTGCCTGTGTTCTTGCGTGCCATATTTTGGATCACCAGCTCGGCCAGCCGCTTAGAACCACCCATGACATTGGTAGGGCGCACAGCCTTATCGGAAGATATTAAAATAAACCTCTCCACCCCTACTTTGACGGACTGTTCGGCCAGCGTTTGTGTACCCAGTACGTTGTTTACTAGGCCCGCCAACGGATTTGTCTCCACCAATGACACATGTTTATAGGCGGCGGCATGCAAGACTACATTAACATCGTGACCTGTCAGAACCCTCTGCATCTGCCGGGCATCAGTGACCGAACCCAGTATCGGCACCACTTCGATTCCCGAGCCTTCTACAAGCTG
The DNA here is from genome assembly GCF_042661425.1 of Sulfitobacter profundi. NCBI lineage: Bacteria > Pseudomonadati > Pseudomonadota > Alphaproteobacteria > Rhodobacterales > Roseobacteraceae > Sulfitobacter > Sulfitobacter profundi. Next base: position 75,595 of record NZ_JBHSWA010000002.1, read on the forward strand.
GCCCAGCTCCATATGGATGGTATAGAGGGCAAGTTCGCTCAACTCGAACAAGATCAGCTTGGAAGGTCGGCACTCTAGGATCTGGCGGCAAAGCTCCGAGCCAATTGACCCCCGGCGCCCGAGATGAAAACCACCTTGTCCTTGTAGCAAGCCGCGGCATCGCCGATACCTCGCGACACCTCGTCCCGGTTGAGAAAACGGTGCGGTGAGAGGGGGTCAGCTGTTCCACTAACGCCTCTTCGCCGACAAGCTGAGCAAAGGAAGGCAGGGCCTGTACTTCCAGACCCATTTTCTCAATTTGGCGGGCGATCTGTGCCTGTTTTGGTACGCTCAGTGACGGCATTGCCAGCAATACGCGGTCAATCTGCTTTTCTTGCACTAGCGCTTTGAGCTTCACCGAAGAATGAACCTGAAGATGGGCAACCCTAAGGCCTTGCAAGGCCGCATTGTCATCAATGAAGGCGATTGGCTCTATGGTCTCATGGCTCCGCAGCGCCGAAACCAGCTGTGTCCCAGTAGTTCCCGCACCATAAATCAGCACGCGGCAGCTCGCTGCGCTGTGGCGGTAGATCGCCAATACAGCTCGCAACATTGCAGCGCGTGAGATCACCACTAGTGCAAAGAAAATAACGCCGAGCATCACATGCAACCCAATCGGTAGATCAAGCCGGGAAAGGCCTGTCGCAATCCAAGAGGTGACGCTAAGGACCAGAGCCAAGGCGGCCGTAATGCCAACGGCAGTCTTGTCAAAGGCATTCAGTGAAACTGTGCAGACACCCAGCCAGATTGAGCAAATAGCTGTTACAATCACGAGGTAGGGTAAAATCGGCACATATCCGCCAAGGGCCATCAGAAAGCCACCAGGAAATTCAAGAAGCATGAAGACAATAATGGCCGCGAGGATGACCGACATGCTATCCACTGCCAGCATGACATTGCGCTTGTGCCGCCTTGTGAGAGATTTAATCAGGTTCAACATTAGGTTGTCAGCTTCACTTTCATCTCCTTTACGACTGGTCTACTCACTATAATCAAAGATGAAATTCTTTCTCCCCCCTCAAACGCGAGGCTGATCTTTTCAAGGTTTGCTATACGGGGCAGCACCAATAACCCCTATAAGTTTCGCACAAGCTGCGCGATAGTAAAGGTAAGCATCCACAATGATTCATCCCATCATTCTTAGCGGCGGATCGGGCACACGGCTCTGGCCGTTATCCCGTAAATCCTATCCCAAACAATTTGCAGCATTGATGGGAGAAGAGAGTCTGTTTCAGACCTCCGCGAGACGACTGTCGGGTGAGGGCTTTGCCGCCCCGGTGATCCTGACGGGAGAGCCGTTTCGTTTTATCGTGTCCGAGCAACTTGCACAGATCGAGCAGTCGCCCCAAGGCATTTTGATCGAACCTGAGGGACGCAATACCGCGCCTGCAGTGCTGGCAGCCGCGCTATGGGTGGCTGAACGCAATCCAAATGCGCTGATGTTGGTAGCTCCTTCGGACCACGTGATTAACAATCCGGAAGCTTTTCGAGCCACAGTTCAGGCGGCGATGCCACGCGCCCAAGCAGGAGATCTGGTAACCTTTGGTATCACTCCCGACCGCGCGGAGATTGGCTATGGGTATTTAGAGCTGGCGCCTGGAGGGCACCCAACGGCTGTAGAACCGCAAACCTTAGCCCGTTTTGTTGAAAAGCCCGATGAAGCAAAGGCCAAAAAGATGCTGGCGGCGGGAACATTCTTGTGGAACGCGGGTGTTTTCCTCTTCACAGCGGAAGCTATTTTGAAGGCCTACCATCGCCATGCCCCGGAACTGGTTAAGGCCGTTACGCTCGCAGTCGACGCTGCCAGCCATGATCTGGGGTTCACTCGACTGGCTCCAGACGCCTGGGCTCAGGTTGAAAATATCTCGATCGATTATGCCATCATGGAAAAGGCAGACAATCTGGCTGTCATGCCCTTTGCTGAGGGGTGGTCTGATCTCGGGAGCTGGGATGCGGTCTGGCTTCAAAGTGGTCCTGATGCGCAAGGCAATGTCTGTACCCCACGGGCCACGGCAATTGACTGCAGTGACACTCTGCTGCGGTCGGAAAGTGAGGGGCTGGAATTGGTGGGCATTGGTCTGAACGATATCATTGCTGTGGCAATGAACGATGCGGTCCTGGTGGTGCATAAATCCCAGGCGCAGCAGGTAAAGGAAGCCGTGGCTGCGTTGAAGAAGCGTAAGGTCAGCCAAGCAGTACAGTTACCCCGCGACTACCGGCCCTGGGGCTGGTATGAAAGCTTGGTGACCGGCGGGCGGTTCCAAGTCAAGCGGATCGTGGTTAATCCCGGGGCGGCGCTGAGTCTACAAAGTCATCATCATAGGTCTGAGCATTGGATTGTGGTCGAGGGGACCGCGCGAGTTACCGTTAACGAGAATATACGGCTGATCTCAGAAAATGAGTCCCTCTACATCCCGCTAGGGGCAACGCACCGGATGGAAAATCCGGGCAAGGTCCCTATGGTATTAATTGAAGTTCAGACTGGCAGCTATTTGGGCGAAGATGATATTATCCGATATGAAGATGTTTATGCGCGAGAATAACCCACATATTGTGGTTGAATCTTGCTAGGGTCAGTTCTCGGCGACACTCAACACCATTGCGGCGCTGAGCCTGTAAAGTTATCATTATAGATCGGAACATTGGGCGCTTGTCGAAAGGGGCAGCACAGATCACCATTAAGGAGCGGTGTGCGACTGATCACGGAAAACAAGTTCATCTAATATACCACGCTAAGGCATTGTTGCCAGCCCTTAACGTGTATAAGAGGCAACCTAGATTGAAGGCTCAAAAGTGCTGCACACCGTAGCAGTGTCTCTCCGGAAAAAATCTCCAGGCAAGTCTCTACACAAGGGTAAAGCAATGCCGGCACCACTCAGAATAAATAGCCCGGAATAGTTTCAGGCTGAAACCCGCCGTATGGCGAAGGCGCGTTCGTTTCCTTCGGCACAATTTACGCAAGGCAAAGGTCCCCTTCTTATGAAACTTAAACTTAGATCGCGCGCTGGATTTCGGGAAGAAGGTGCTATGCAGGAAGGCCATATCGATCTGATCAATGCGAACCGTGTGGTCGGCTGGGTGGCGCCTCGCGATCGTGCCGAGCCTCAGATTCTCAATGTCAGCGTCAACGGCACAAGGCTTGGGCGCAGAATCGTTGCCGACATATTCCGCAAAGATCTCCTAGATGCTGGCATCGGAGACGGCCGGTTTGGCTTCGACCTGCGTATTCCATCTGACTTATGTATGGACGTTGAGACCATCGTAGTAGAGGTAGTAGACGCTATTACAGGAAATCGTATTCTTGAGGGAACCTGGACGGCGCCGCCGAAATTAGAAAATGCAATTCTCCCTGAGCCTCAAACATACCAAAAGGTTCGTATCGACTACGTGTCGGAGGATTATGAGATGTTCGCTTGGGCCGTCGACACCAATGATAAGACGATGGTCTTCGAAATAGATTTGCTGATCAACGGGGAGTTCTACAAAAAAGTATATAACGACAGATCGCGTGGAGATCTGCGGCGTAAAAACGTGTCTGGGGGATTAGGCGGGATCCAGACTAAGTTGCCTTTAGAGTGGCTGGGTCCCGGCGTGCACGAAGTCTCACTTAGACCTTCGCATGGGACCGCTTGTTCTATAGAGGTCGAGGTCAAGCAGGCGTGCGCCCCCGTGCCGTGCTGCAGTATTGCGATACACAACTGTCCACTACCACTGTTATCGTACCAATCTACAATGCCTTTGAAGACCTCAAAATATGCATCGAACGACTGCGCCGCTATACCCCGCGGGAGACACCGATTCTGCTGATCGACGACGCATCTCCTGATCCGCGCATTGAGCAATTCTTAGAAACCGTGTGCGACGATCCGCAGTTTCGGATTGAGCGCAATCTTGAGAACCTAGGTTTCACTCGAACCATAAACAGGGGTTTTGAGCTATCAGGGGATAATGACATCATTATGCTCAACAGTGATGCGCGTGTCACATCGAATTGGCTCCCCTCAATGTTAGCAGCGGCGCGCTCGACGCCGAATGTGGCCACGGTCACTGCTATGTCAGACAGGGCGGGAGCTTTTTCCGCGCCTGATATTGGCAACGAGAACGATTTGCCGCCCAGCATCTCTGAAGAAGTTTATGCACGTGCTTTTCGTCGTCGCCAAGTGGGACGCTACCCAGAAGTGCCTACGGGCAATGGATTTTGCATGTTGATCCGGCGCGCCGCTCTCAACAAGTTCGGCGGTCTTGACGCCGAAGCCTTTCCACGCGGCTATGGGGAAGAAAACGATTTTTGCATGCGGGCCCTGCGGGCCGGATGGAAGAATCTCATCGACGACAGAACCTATGTCTTTCACGATCGCTCCAAGAGCTTTGGCGAAACCAAAGACGCAAACGCTAGGCAGGGGGCTGAAGTGTTAGCCGGTCGCTACCCTGAATATAAGCTTGCCACACGAGCTTTTCACGAAGACGAAGCAATCAGATTCAGCCGCATGCAAGCTCGTCAGGCGCTAAAAGACTGTACTCGTGCAGAATCAGTGAAGCCTCGCGCACTTTTTGTGTTTTCGACCCAGTCTGGTGGCACGCCGCAGACCAACAAAGATTTGATGGGGGCTCTTGCTCAAGATTACGATTGCTGGGCATTGCGCTGCAGCGGCGACGTACTCGAACTTAGCCACATGGCCGACGGAGAATTAGAAAGTGTAGTAATACAGCAGCTCAATCGGCCATTAACACCCCTGACTCATATCTCGCAAGAATACGACGAGATCGTCGAGGCTTGGCTGTTACACTATGATATCGAGCTTGTGCATATACGGCATTTACTATGGCACAGCCTTAACCTACCACACATCGTCAGAAAGCTAGGAATTCCTTCAGTTTTCTCATTTCACGATTTCTACACGCTATGTCCTTCGGTCAATCTAGTAAAAGAAGGTGTCTTCTGTGGCGGGGCCTGTACGCAGGTAGGCGGAAGCTGCGATCAAGTACTTTGGCCAGCCAAAATGATGCCAAAAGTTGACTTTGATTGGATCGGAGTTTGGCGAACTCGTTTTGCCGAAGCGCTTGAAGCCTGCGACGCTTTTGTTACCACGTCAAAGGCGGTGCGGGATCGAATACTGACCCACTTGCCCTTGCTACCGCGAGATAGGTTCTTCGTGATCCCGCATGGCCGAAATTTTCCTTTTATTGGCAATGTTGCCGCCGAGCCACAAGCTACTAATGCTCCAATCCGTATCCTCGTACCCGGAAATATTGGATTTAATAAGGGTAGCGATATTATTAAAGAAATTGCCAGACTTGATCAAGGAGAGCGAATCGAGTTTCACGTGTTAGGCAGAATGACTAAGGCGGTGGAACAGCCCGGCATTGTGCTTCACGATCCTTACACACGCGATAGCTTCCTCAGCAAAGTGCAGGAGATCCGCCCGCATTTTGGCGCAGTATTTACAATCTGCGAAGAAACTTTCTGTCATACACTCACCGAAATGTGGATGGCGGGACTGCCAGTCGCGGTATTTGATTTCCCCACTGTTGGAGGGCGCGTGCGCGAATCCGGCGCAGGTTGGGTAATCGATCATACAGATATCCCTACCTTACGCACATCCCTAATCGAAATTGGTGCCCGGCCGGAAGAACTTCGGACCAAGGTGGATTCGGCCATTCGCTGGCGCAACGGCCCAGGCAAAGGTCTTACCACCAATTGGATGGCTGCCCAATATCTTGATGTTTACCGCGTCGCTACCACCCACAGGGCGGGGAAACTACGCATCGACCGGGTGGTGGCCGAAGCCTCCACACCGCGACCCAAGATCGCAGTGGTGGTTCCGCAATCAAACGTAAATTTTACCCGAGGAAATGCTTCCTCACATATTCGGGTGTGGGAACGCACTCGTAATGAGCTCGACCGTGACGTCGTATATATACGAATGCGGCCCGATAACTTGATGGCAGCACTGCATGCAGGTCGAGTAGATGGCGTCATTATTCAACGAAATGCTATCCCCAATCATTGGATAGAAGAATTCTTAGAGACTTTTAAAAAAACAGGTGTTCCCTATGTAGTTGAACTTGATGACGATCTGTTTGACGTCCCGACAGACAAGGATCCAAAAGGACGTTACGCGGCTGCAGCACAAGGATTGGAGCGTTTCGCCAAACAGGCTGCAGGGCTAATCACTTCAACCGAATCCTTAGCTGGGAGGGTGCGGCGGATTCACGATCGAGTAGAGGTTGCACCAAACCTACTCTCCCGGGCGATCTGGTCACTGCCAATTAGCACTCGCCGCTCAGATGGGATGATACGGGCGCTCTACATGGGCTCCTTTACTCATGCCGAAGATCTAAAGATGATACTATCGGCGGTGGAAGGAGTTGCGATGCGTACGCCAGAGTTCCGGTTGCGCTTAATAGGTGTGTGTGAATTGCCGTTACCAGAATGGGTCGAGCGGACCGACCCGCCCGACTCTGCGCGCAATTATCCCGAATTTATTCACTTCCTCGCCGAGCAGAGGTCCGACCTCGATTTCGCTATCGCGCCCTTGATGGATTCACCGTTTAACAACCAGAAATCAGATCTAAAAATCTTAGAGCAGGGAGCGTTAGGCCTTCCAGTGCTTGCCTCGGATACACAGGTGTTTTCTAGTTTTGCCTCCGTCGAGGGCGTGTATCTCGTGAAAAACACCCCCTCTGCTTGGCAAGCTGCGCTCGAAGATCGGATCGCAAAAATTGGCAACTGCCACGCGGAGGGTCGCGCATTGCAGAGCTGGATCCACGCGCATCGAGAACTTGAGCCTTCTCTAGGGGCTTTCGATCGATGCGTAGTAGAACTCTTGAACCTAAAATGAAGGTAGCGGACGCAAACTCAAGACCAATGGAAATAATAGTATGGCCACAGCGAGACCTGTAAATCTGCAGCTTCAGCCGAATTCCCAAGTTCGTACAAACAGGAAAACACGATGACTAATTTATCCGCCAACACAGAGAGCCTACCGGATCCAGATGCTGTGAAAATAGCCGTGCTGGGACTAGGATATGTTGGACTTCCACTCGCTTTAGAATTTTCCAAGGTCTTTCCCACCATTGGTTTCGACGTGCACGAAGAGCGCGTTGCGATGCTTTCAAAGAACGTAGATCTCACTAGAGAGGTGACTTCTGAGGAACTGGCTGCGGCAAAGGGTCTACACTTTAGCGCTCGGCTCGACGATATTTCAGATTGTAACGTTTATATTGTCGCTGTTCCGACACCAATTGATATTAATCATCAGCCCGATCTGCTGCCTCTCCTCAAGGTATCAGAAACTATCGGCCACGTGCTTAAGCGAGGCGATGTGGTGATCTATGAATCGACTGTCTACCCGGGCGCCACCGAAGAAGATTGTATCCCCGTCCTTGAAAAACTATCTGGTCTGACGCTTAACCGAGACTTCTATGCGGGCTATAGTCCCGAGCGGATTAACCCTGGAGACAAGTCTAGACCATTGCCTATGATCCTTAAGGTCACCTCTGGATCCACTCCTCAAGCCGCCCGATTTGTCGATGACCTCTATAAGCGCATTATTTCCGCTGGGACCTATTGTGCCTCTTCAATCAAAGTCGCGGAGGCGGCCAAGATAATTGAAAATACCCAACGAGATTTGAATATCGCCTTGATCAATGAATTATCAATTATCTTTTCGCGATTAGGCCTCGACACCAATGAGGTGCTTGATGCCGCCGCGACGAAGTGGAACTTCGTACGCTATACACCCGGCTTGGTGGGGGGCACTGTATTGGGGTCGATCCTTATTATTTGATGCACCGTGCGACGGCGGCGGGGCACATCCCCGACCTCATCCGCATTGGCCGTGAAATCAACAATGGCATGGCACGAGAAAGCGCAAACCGTCTCGTGCGCGCCATGACAAAAGCGGGTCATCAGATTCTTAATGCCCGCGTTCTAATCCAAGGAGTGACGTTCAAAGAAAATTGTCCTGATATCCGCAACACCAAGGTATTTGAGCTTGCGACAGCGCTTCAAGAATGGGGGATGGAAGTTGATATTTCAGATTCTTGGGCCGATCCAGATGAAGTTGATCATGAGTATGGCATCCGACTGATCCAAGCTCCTAAAGGGACCTATGATGCGTTGATCCTCGCAGTCCCACATAGCAATACTATCTCGGCAGGGAGCGAACCTCTACGTGCACTGTTGAAACAAGGCGGTCTTCTTTTTGATTTAAAAGCAGCCTTCCCCAAGGAGCTGTCAGACCTGCGGCTGTAAACCTTTGACAAAAGGTAACTACGCCATTGACAGCTTACCACAAAGCAGGCCGATGAGGATGAGGCATCCACATCGGCAGTGTCGAAATTTCGTGGCCAGGGCCGGGGGAGGGGGAGCTCAAGGATTACCCTTCTAGCAACTCTACCAAGTGCCGCCCGTATGAATTTTTATGGTACCGCATGCCACGCTCGCGCAAAGTCTCCGAGGATATCCAACCCTGAGAATACGCGACCTCGTCCGGACTGCCAGTTTGCAATCCTTGGCGTTTTTCCAAAGTGCGTACGAAGTTGCCCGCATCCAACAGGCTGTCATGAGTGCCGGTGTCGAGCCAAGCATAACCGCGCCCCATTTGCTGCACATTAAGCTCGCCATCGTGAAGATAGCTTTCCAGTAGCGACGTTATTTCCAGTTCGCCTCGCGATGAAGGGCTCACTCCTCTCGCCCGGACAGATGCTGTACCATCAAGAAAATAGAGACCTGTCACCGCATAGTTTGACTGTGGTACCTTAGGTTTTTCGGTGATCCCACGCACTTTCCCGTCAGCGTCAAAGTCAACCACACCATAGCGCTCTGGGTCCGCTACGCGATAACCAAAGACAGTGCCGCCACTGCTATTAAAATTGGCCTCTTCCAACAACTTCGGGAGCCCATGGCCAAAAAAGACATTGTCCCCCAACACCATCGCGCTGGCAGCGCCAGCGAGAAAATCCTCGGCTAGAATATAGGCCTGTGCGAGCCCGTCAGGGCTGGGCTGTTCGATGTAGGTCAGGTTGATACCCCACTGGCTGCCATCGCTCAAAGTACGCTTAAACTGTTCTTGGTCCTGCGGCGTCGTGATTACCGCGATCTCTCGGATTCCCGCCAGCATCAGAACGGAAAGCGGATAATAAATCATGGGCTTATCATAGATTGGCAGAATCTGCTTGGATATCCCCAAGGTAACCGGGTAGAGTCTGGTGCCAGAGCCGCCAGCCAGAATGATACCTTTGCGTGTCTTCATTGTAGATATACCCTTATCTCGACAGTTTATTGGTCCCAAATTGAACCTCGTATCAGTCTTCTCTGTGAGGCTTACTTGTCAGGCTGCCCCCTAAGTCTTTTAGCACTCGATCCAGTCCCACACGCCAATCAGGACGCGCAATACCGAAGCACGCTGTGGTGGTGGAACAATCTAGTTGGGAGTTCAGCGGCCGAACCGCCGGGGTCGGATAGTCCCTTGAAGGTATTCGCGTCACCGCGCAATCTATGTCAGCTTGCTTGAAAATCTCAATAGCAAAGTCGGCCCAGCTGACAGCTGGGGCACCGCTAAAATGATAGGTGCCAGCCTTGCTCGCTTGCTGTCCAAGCTGGTTCGTAATTGTCAAACAAGCGGCTGCAATATCCCCTGCTGCTGTCGGCCCACCGATCTGATCCCCAACAATCGTCAAACTGTCCCGTTCACGACCCAAGCGCAGCATCGTTTTGACAAAATTGTTGCCGT
>NZ_JBHSWA010000003.1:0-303704 GCF_042661425.1 Sulfitobacter profundi
CTCGAAGACCGCGCGGAAGCATTCTTGCTACGTTTTGGCTCTCCAGAAAACATCCTTGTGGTCGACGCGACTAAGTTCGACTTTGCCGGTGTTGATGAGATGTTTCGTGGCGCGCTGGCACCCTTAGTGTTCTTCGATACGCTGTGGCGTTTTGCTTACCGTCTGGCGGACCTGCGTAAACATGAGATGATGGAAGCGCGGCGCTATATGAAAAAGCTCAATGACTATTGAGGAGAGCCGAATGCGCTTTGCCGATGCCGAAACGGTTCACCATAATTTGGACTACACTTATTTGATGGATGCCTTGCAAGCGGCTCATAGAGATGCACCGCCCACAGCAGAGCATATGGTCTGCGACGAGCCTGGGGAGGAGAAAATCTCTTTGTGACGCTGGTGGGGTGGAGGCGCGCCGGAGGTATTGCAGTTAAAATGGTCGGGGTGTTTCCGGAAAACCTGTCCCTTGAGCCGCCACAAGCTTCTGTTCAGGGGCTTGTAGCATTGTTTGATCCTTTCACAGGTGCCCCACAGCTGGTGGCTGATGGGGAAGCGATGACCTTCCGCAAGACTGCAGCTGATTCCGGTTTGGGCGCGCGGCTTTTGTCACGTGAAGACAGTGAGACATTGCTTGTGGTGGGGGCAGGGGGCTCGCGCCACGTTGTGAAAGCGCATCTTGCTGCACGTCCTCGCTGCGGAAAATCCGGGTCTGGAACCGAACCCAAGAGCGCGCGGAAGCGCTGATAGAACAGCTTAATATGCCAGATTTGGATCTGAGGGTGGCGCATGATTTAGACAGCGCTGTGTCAGATGCTGATATCATCTCTTGTGTGACTATGGCTCAAGAGCCTCTGGTGAAGGGCGAGCTTTTGAAGCCCGGTACGCATCTTGATCTTGTTGGCGCCTATCGACCCGACATGCGGGAAGCCAATGATGCTGCCATGGCGAGAGGCACTCTCTTTGTCGATTGTCGCGATGGGATGAAAGGGTGGTGAGCTTTCCCGGCCTGTAGATGGAGGCGTGATCACTTGGGAGGATATCAAAGCTGATCTCTACGAATTGGTTCAAGGTCACCACCCTGGTCGGCAAACTGAAGAAGAGATCACCGTGTTCAAGAATGTCGGTGGGGGCACCTTGACCTGTTTACCGCGATCGCTTTGAAGCACCGCTTAGAGTGAGATGTAGACAATGCGTGTGCATGTCCGTCAACTTAGATTAGCTAGACGGTATCGTTTGCGAGCAAGGATTATATGAAGGCCCGAAAAGTCACCATAGTTGAGGTCGCGAAAGGGGCGGGCGTCAGCACTGCAACAGCTAGTCGTGTGCTCGGCAAGTATGGCTATGCCGGGGGGACCAAAGAACGGGTGCTTGCTGTTGCGACGAAGCTTGGCTACCAGCCAAACAAAATCGCCCGGGGCTGATCACAGGTCGGACCCGGACAATTGGGGTCATTGCGGGTGACATTTCTAGCCCCTTTTATGCTGCTGTCCTGCGCGGAATTTCGGATGTCGTGGAAGGCCATGGTCTTGGTATGTTGATCACCAACAGCGACGAGACGCTTGATCGTGAAGTTGCAGCGACCAAACTGCTTCGAGAAAATCAGGTCGATGGGCTGATCGTTTCGCCCTGTGACGTTGCTGACTCCCCGCATCTGCGTGAAGCCGTGAAAGCAGGTATGCCAATGGCTCTGATCGACCGAAAGGTAAGGGGACTGCTCGTAGACACAGTGGCCGTGGAAAACGTTCAAAGTTCGCGAGATGCTGTAAGGCGTCTTTTGATGGCAGGCCATCGCCGGGTGGGAATTATCGCAGAATTAGCAACCGATGAAACCCGGCTGAAGGACTTCTTAGCAGCTGCTAAAAATCAGCCTCCCGAGGGGCTGCAGCTGCTCTCTACGAGCTGGCAGCGCCTCGCAGGATATTTAGAGGCGCATCGCGCATTTGGGTTGGAGGTTGACCCTAACTTAATCTTGGCAGTGAATGGGCACTCTGCGCTCGCGGCACAAAACGCAGCGTTGGTGGCATTAACTAAAAACCCGCGGCCGACTGCATTGTTTTGTGCAGATGGCTTGATGTCGGTGGGGACTATGGCCACGATTTCCGCCAAAGGGCTTCAGGTTCCAAGTGACCTTTCGATGATTTGCTTCGATGATCTCGACTGGATGACATTTGTTGGTCCTGGCATTGATGCGATCGCGCAGCCAAGGCGCAGGCTTGGACGAGCAGCGGCGCGTCTTTTGCTCGCGCGAATTGGTGAGGCACAAGGTGCGCCGCGCGACATTCGGCTTTCGCCTCGGATGATCGAACGGGGATCACTAAGGTCAATTCGCTAAATGATGTCGTAGTGTTGATTGTCACTGATAACCCCGGGAGCGCGGACGAAAAGTTGGGATTTTTTGGAGATAGTCCATGTATCGCTACGAAGAGCGAATGCGCGCGGTTAAGCTTTAGGGATGAATGTCGGCGACTTTAGCTATTCCGCGGATGGCCTTTTGGAAACGATCTTTACAAAGACGGTACTGTTTAAATGCGGCTTGTGCCGCCCATGAAAGGGTTTGGTCGGCACCTGCCTCACGCCCGTCAGGCGGTCATTTCGAGCGTGTAGTCATTCCAAAGGTCGAAAGCAAAGGATCCGGCTTGGCGGTACGATGTGGCTAAGAGACGATAGCGGCGGGCACGAAAGATTGTGCTGATCTGGTCAAGAGCCGCCAGAAATCTCTGCTCCTGCCTAGGTGACTTAAACCGCCCCATAAGTTTCTCTCGCTTTCGGGTCGATCGATGCGATCCTCCCATCGGGTTGTTAAAGCGCTTGTGCGCGCGATGCTCCGCGTCTGTTGCCAGATCACAGATCGGTTAGAAATAGCTGCGCAATTTGTCCGTGATCACGGCACGAGGTTCACCGAACCGGGCGATTAGCCTTGCAAGGAAACGCCTTGTAGCTTTGGCATTCCGCTGTGGCCGAACGAGAATATCAAGCACGCTGCCGTTCACGCCGACAGCGCGCCAGAGCCAGTATTTTCTGGCGATGACCGTGACCTCGGAGAGAACCATGACTCCGGACGGACATATCGCACCCCCCTTGACATGGCATCGTCAACTTATCGGATCTTGCTGAAAAGGAGCCACACCGCCCTGGTCAAGCGGCCATCAACACATATGTGATGTCGTCCCAAATGCTGTGAGCATCTGAGCGAGATTGTCGATAGGCAGGGGCGGACAGTTTGTGGCGGCGAGGGCGAAATACGGTTTGGACCTGATCGTGGACAGACAAAAAGAGCTGTGCTTGGCCGGGCGATTTGAAGCGGGCCATAATCTTTTCTCGGCGCCGCGTCGGTCGATGTGAGCCTTCTGATCTGTTGTTTAAGCCCTTATGCCTGCGGTGGTCGATGCTAGGCGCGAGGTTTTTCAAAGCCGCACTATAGCTGCCGAGCTTGTCCGTGATCACAACGCGCGGTCGCCCATATTGCTTGAATAGCTTGCGGAAAAAGCGTTTCGCTGCGCGCGTGTTACGCCGAGATTGAACCAGAATATCAAGAGCGTCACCATTGCTGTCGATCGCCCGCCAAAGCCAGAATTTGCGCCCGCGGACAGGAATGACCACTTCATCAAGGTGCCATTTATCAGACGGCGCAGGCCGATCCCGCCGGATGGACGCGGCATACTTTGTACCAAATTTGCCAACCCACTTCCGGATCGTCTCATAGCTCACGATGATGCCGCGCGCCGCAAGTAGATCCTCGACATCGCGCAGGCTCAAGGAAAACCGAAAATAAGACCAAACCGCATATGCAATGATCTCAGGCGGGAAACGGTGGCCTTTGAAGGCACCGGAATGTTTGGCTTTTGTCATGTCGGTCGGTACGATTTCAGGTCACGCCCCGCAAGTTGACGATGCCTTCCGCTGACCTGCTCCCCGATGAGTCGGCTAATTTAGGTTAGCTCTGTTCAGGTTTTGGCCCTCTTCTGACCGGTTAGCATATTCTGCTGGCGTCAGGCTAGCGAGGCTTGTGTGTGGGCGGTTATGGTTGAAGTCGGTGCGCCATGCCGCGATCAACTGGCGGGCATGGCGGAGATTGTCGAACCGCTCGTTCATAACCCGCCAAGTTCAGCCGCGAAACGGGCGCAGACCGATACGGCCAATAGGCTCTGACAGCCATGGATGGTGCATGCAAGGTCGCGGGCGTGGCTCGTATAGCTGATACAGTCATGAACCACGAGATCGGGTGCATGTCCGGCCATCTCGCGCGCTGCTGCGGCGATAGTGTTGTCGTCTGCGTCCGGCGCCAGAGCCACGGTAACGCATTCTCGACCCGGCCGCTCCCAGCGATTGCGGCATTCCGCGGCCTGCGCGGCCATCGGAATGAAAACGCCGAGCCGTCCTTTTCCTGGCAGGCAGCCATCGACCGCCCCGGCCATTAGGTCCGAGGCAAAATGCACGCCCGGCGTCGCCAATGTGGGGAACTTGCCGGTGCAGCAAACCACCGAGACCGCGGCGCCGATCTCGTTTAAGTCGGCAAGGCGCTGTGCCATGCCTTCGGTGACAGCGGCCTTGCTGATCAAGACCGACCGACCGTCGGGCAGCGTGGTGTAAAGCGTATCCGCGTCCCCAATCGGAGGGACGGCAGCGATGCCTGCCTCGTTCAGATGGTCCAGCGCACCCATGACGCACAGCTTGGCCCGATCGCCGATCACCTGAGCGAACTGCGCCTGCAGGTCGGGGCGCGGCGACTGCCCTATTACCAGCAAGCCGACCAGCGAGCGAGTCATGCCGACACCGTGCCTTTCAGTGCGGCGGCATCTCCGACGACCCTCACCCGGGTGCGGATCGCCCGGCCTGGCAGGTAGGAAAGCGGCAGGTCCTCGACCTCGATTACCTTGATCGATCCTTGTCGGCCCCGGCCTCGATCGCCGCGGCAATTGCATCGGCGCGCGCGGCGGCAATAGCATCGTCCCGCTCCATGTCGCGATAGATGCGATCGGTTTCGCCCGAAATCTGCGCCATCGCGGCACCGACCGCATTTGCGACGCCGTTGTGCTCGACATGCACGACCTTCGATATGCCGGGCATGGTTTCGGGAATTAACATCGCACCGCCCCCGGCGGCCAGCAGTGGAATCTCGGTGGCGTCTGTCTTCATCCGGTCAACCGCCTCGGCGATCCGGTCGTGCATCACCGCCAATGCCCTGCTGACGAAATCTGCGGACAAGCCTGCGACGCGCGACTTGTCACCGATGTCGATCAGCCCCGCCGCGACGGCGATGTCGGTCGCGGTCACCTGCTCGCCGCCAAAGACCAGTGCCTCTTGCCCCAGCCGGTAGCCGACCGATTCCGGGCCCACGCTCAGCGGATCTCGCGTCACCTTTGTGCCACCGCCAAGTGCGACGGACAGAAGATCCGGCATTCGGAACAGCGTACGCACGCCGCCGACCTCGACCACGTTGTTCGCTTCGCGCGGGAAGCCGTTAACGAGGCAACCGACATCCGCGGTCGTGCCACCTACGTCGCAGACCACCGCGTCCTCAATCCCCGCCAACAACGCTGCGCCGCGCATCGAGTTAGTGGGACCGGACGCAAATGAGAACACAGGATATTCGCGCGCCGCGTCGGCTTTAACCACGGTGCCGTCGTTCTGGGTGATGAACAGCTGCGCCTCGATCCCGCTGTCTCTAACCGCATCGACAAAGGCGCGGGTCGTCTCGCGAGCCAGCCCGATCAACGACGCGTTCATCAAAGCTACGTTCTCGCGTTCCAGCAGGCCGATCCGGCCAAGTGTCGAGGACATGGTGACATGTACATCGGGCGCCTCGTTCCTGACGATTTCGGCGGCGCGTTCCTCGCATTCCGCGGTCAGCGGCGAGAATGTAGCTGAGATTGCGACCGCCGGAATGCCATCCGCAGCGATCTTGCGTGCGGCCTCGGCGACGGCGCGTTCATTCATTGGCACGAGCGGGCGGCCATCGTATTCGTGCCCGCCCTCGACCAAATAGACACCGCCATTGACCTTGGCGGCCAGATCGCGCGGCCAATCGCAGAATGGCACTAGGCTGGCCGAAGCCGGCAGCGCTATGCGGATCGCTGCGGCGCGGCCTGATTGCGCCGCTCGACGACCGCATTGGTGAAATGGGTCGTCCCAATCATTACGGCGATGGTGTCCTGCGCCGCATCGCCCGCCTGCGCCAGCAGGTCGTTCAGCGCGGTGCGTACGCCCGATGTCACATCGGCGGTGGTGAACGTCTTAACCGATGCCAGCACCCGGTCGCCATCCAGAAGGGCCGCATCCGTGTTCGTGCCGCCGACATCGATACCGATACGCTTCATGTCCATGACTCCTCAAAAACCGATTTGAAATCCAGATCGAACCCAAAGGCTCGAGGACCGACAGCCGCAATTCCCTGGTCGGTTAGGAACACGGCAGGTGCCGGCAGAGCCAGCACGCTGACCCGCTGGCCAAAGCGCAGGACATCGGTGCCGATCCCCTCCCCTGAAACGCTGTCGAGCAGACAGATCAGATCAGGTGTCATCACCACCGGTTCGCCATTCAGATAGGCGACCGAAAACTCATTCTGGAAATGCACGACCATCTCGTGACCTGCGAAATCGTGCAGTCCCTCGATCACCGCCTTGCCGCGCAGGAACCCTTCGGTGGCGCGCCTATCGACATCGACGACCTTTCCCTGGAACATCCTCTTGCCGCTGGCAGCCGACAGAACCGCCTCGATCGGGTCGGTATGGGCGGCACGGGCCTCAATCACCCTGCTGCCAAGTGCGATGGCGTTTGACACGGAATATAGAACTCCGTGCTGCTTAATCTCGGCTCCGGTGCGGGGCGCCTTGCAAGTAGCGGCGACCGATCCGATTTCGGTGCAGGCCTTACGGCTGATCCGCTCCATCCAGCGCCAGGATGCGGCGCGCGGGATTATGATTTCGTTATCTCGGATATCGGCCATCGTCAGCGGATAGCAACGCAGGCCCGCCACCGCCACCGACGTCATCTGCGCCTCCGGATAGGCGCGGCCCATGGTGTCGGCATCAACGACTGGATAGCCCGTCAGCGCCGCTATCTGCATTGGATGCATGCCGTTGCCGCCGCCAATCTCGAGCGACATAATCGCGTCGAATTTGCGGCCCATGTGCTCTTCCATCATTCGCACGGGTTTCAGCGCGAATTCCGGGTCTGCCAGCCGTTCCTGCCCGACCAGAGGGGCGCCCATGTTCGACACGACGGCGATCACCGCGTCATCGTTCAACGTCATCGGATCGATCAACGTGACCTCGCGGCCCGCCTCGTAGAGGATACGCATGTTCAGCAGCTTGTGATACGGATCGCCGCCGCCGCCGGTGCCGAGGATCCAGGCACCGACTGCAAGCGCCTCGATGTCATCGGCTGACAGAATCCGGCTTGTCTGGCTGGGTGCCCTTTGGGTCTGAGTGGTCATCACGTGTCCTTTCGCACCGGGCCGCCCCGCGCGGACGCGCAAGGAGGTGCCGGCCTTCGGTTGGCCTTTGGCACTGATTACCTTCGTCCACCGGGTGGTTCGCAAATAGCAATTGCGTATGGATCCTATGCGCCGCGCCTATCCCGCAGTCCGGTCGCGACGACGGATCGGGCTGGGATGCCATCGCAGGCATCGAATCCACCCCGCAAGCCTAAATTTCCCGGCACGCGCATAGTTTTCACAAATGTCCGCTATCAGGAATCACTCTTTTCCTCTGCTCCCGCATCTGAATTGATGGAAAGGCACAAAGCCTGTCCGTCAGAAGGATGGAGGCATTGCCACCGCCCGTTCCGGGCGGGGCGACAGCGGGGAGATGAACTATGAAATTCTGGAAGATAACTTCGGCACTGGCCCTATCGCTCGGAGTCGCATTGAGCGCCCCGGCCGGGGCTGTGGAGAAACGCGATGGCAAGTTCTGGATGGTTCTCGGCGGCCGCCAGCCTGTATCGCACGTAGATCCGGGTCAGGCCTATGACTACGCCGTCCGGATGATGACCCAGGCGTTGTATGACGGCCTGGTCAAGTACTCGGGCGACCCGCCGAAGGTGGAACCGTGGCTTGCGACTGACTGGACCACGTCCGATGATGGGCTTGTCTGGACCTTCAACCTCGCCCCAGAGGCGAGGTTCAACAACGGTGATCCGGTAACGGCAGATGCGGTCGTCTACTCCTACCAGAGGGTGCTTAAGTTGAACGAAGGCGCTGCCTGGATGCTGTCTGACGTGCTAAGCGCGGAAAACATCAAGGCCTTGGACGAACATACCGTCGAATTCACGCTGGACCGGCCTTATGCCCCGTTCCTGTCCTTTCTGCCATGGTGGTTTATCGTCAACCCGGCCGAGGTCGAGACGCATGTGACTGATGAAGATTACGGCAAGGCATGGCTTTCGGAAAATGCGGCTGGCTCCGGTCCTTACACGCTCGAGAAATTCGACCAAGGAACGGCCTACTGGCTCAAGCGGAACCCCAACTACTGGAAGGGCTTTCCCTATGATGACGAAAAAATGGGCGGGGTTATCTATCGGCTGATCCGCGAAACCTCGTCGCAGCGCGCGGCGCTGCTTTCGGGCGAGGCGGACATGGTGACCGACCTGACGCCGGAAGAGCTCGATATCGTCGGCCAGCGGCCCGACATCAATGTGTCATCAACTCCTGCGCTGACGTCCTTTGGGATCAAGATGAATACCCAAGGGCAATACATGTCGGACATCAATCTGCGCAAGGCCGTCGCCTACGCGTTTGACTACGAAACGTTCGTGCAGGTTTATAACGGTAACGCGACGCTGCAGACATCGGCATTCACCGACGCGATCAAGGGCAAGGTCGAGATCGATATGCCGCGCAAGGATATGGAAAAGGCCCGCGAATACCTGTCGAAATCGCAGTGGCCGGATGGTGGGATCACGCTGGAATACGTTTATGTCCAGGGTCTGGAACAACAGCGCCAGATGGGGCTCGCCCTACTGAACAGCCTGCGCGAGCTGAACATCGAGCTCGAGATGACACCGCTGACTTGGCCGAATATGGTTGCACGCGCGGCTGACGCGGGCGAAAGCCCTGATCTGATGAGTATTTTCACCACGCCGGTGTCGACCGACCCGGATGCGGTCGCGGTCCAGTATCATCCGTCCTCGCAGGGCAAATACTATGGCTCGCACTTCCTTGAGGACGACGAACTGATCGAGATGATCGAAAAAGCCCGCAAACTGTCCGATTGGGACGAACGCGCGCCGATCTATGCAGAGATCCAGCAACGGATTGTGGACCTGCAGCCGGAGATTTTCGGTATGATGCGTCAGCGCATGTTCGCCTACAAAACCTACGTCAAGGGATACGAGGACAGCCCAATCCGCATGACCAGCGAGGTGGATATCTACCCTCTCTATATCCAACCCTGACCCTTTCGGGGTGGGCAGAAAGGGCGCTGCTGAGTCGGCGGCGCCCTTAATCACACGACAACCGGTAGTGCCAATGCAACGATTGATCCTTAAACGACTAGGCCTGATGGTAGTCATGCTTCTGGGGCTGGCGGTTATTACGTTTACCGTCGCGAACATCGCGCCGGGCGATCCAGCGCGGCTGGCCGCGGGGCCTGATGCGTCACCGGATATGGTCGAGAAAATCCGCGTCGAGCGCGGTTTTGACCGCGCATTGCCGGTGCGCTTCGGGCTTTATCTTGGGCAACTCGCACAGGGCGATCTGGGCACATCCGTCTATACCGGACGTCCGGTTGCGCAGGATATCGCTGTATTCCTGCCCGCAACGATCGAACTGGTCCTCTTCTCGATTTTGATCGCCGTGGTCCTTGGTGTGCCATTTGGTGTGCTAGCAGCGGTTTGGCAGAACCGCCTGCCCGACCACGCAATACGGTTCCTTTCCGTTTCGGGTGTCGCCCTGCCGATGTTCTGGCTTGGGCTGATGCTGCAATGGTATCTATCGCTCGAACTGGGGTTGTTCCCGCTTGGCGGGCGGCTCGGAATCTTCGACGATGTGCCGACTACGATTACCGGAATGATATCGATCGACGCGCTACTAGTCGGCGATCCGGCGACTGCCGGAACGGCGCTGATGCACATGGTCCTACCTGCGACCGCGCTCAGCTTTCCGGCGTTGGCAGCGATTATCCGGGTCAATCGCGCCGAGATGCTGGAGGTGTTGGGCCGCGACTACGTTGTGAATGCCCGGGCGCAAGGCATTGGGCCGTTCCGGATCATCGCGATCTATGCATTGAAAAACGCCATCCTGCCGACGCTGGCGATGATCGGGCTGCGGTTCGGATGGATGCTGGGTGGCACCGTGCTGGTCGAAAGCGTGTTCGACTTTCCGGGCATCGGGCTCTATGCCGCCAAGGCCGCCATTTCTTCCGATTTCGAGCCGATCATGGCCGTGACACTGATCCTCGGTGCCGCATTCATGCTGACCAACCTGCTGATCGATCTGATGTACGCGTTGCTCGATCCGCGCGTACGCAACCAGATATGAGGAGACGGCAATGACCGATGCATCGTTAGAATCCGGCCCCGTGGCGATCCGTGAGCCAATGCGTTTCCGCGAGACACGCCGGGCGATCCGCACCTATTCGAGAAGCTTCTCCTCGATGCTGGGCCTCGTGATCGTGATCGTTTTCCTATTCATTGCCGCCTTCGGGCCATGGCTTGCGCCCTATCCGCAGGACGCCTACGGCGCGGTCGATTTCGGGGCCAAGTTGCTACCGCCTTCAGCCGAACACTTGTTTGGCACCGACCAGGTGGGGTCCGACATCCTGTCGCGGGTGCTGATCGGCGCACGCACCACATTGCAGATCGGTGTAACTGTGACTGGTATCGCCATCCTGATCGGTGTGCCGCTCGGGCTGATCGCGGGAATGACGAGCGGCTGGATATCTGAAGGGATCATGCGGGTCACCGACATCTTCCTGTCCATTCCAGGGCTGATCCTCGCCATTGCCATCGTCGGTGCGCTCGGTCCGGGGATCATCAACGCGATGATCGCGCTGTCGCTGGTCTGGTGGCCGGGTTACGTGCGCCTCGTTCAAGCCAAGACACTCAGTCAGCGCAACGAAACCTACGTGGATGCCGCCCGCGCACTTGGAGCGGGCCCATTGCGGGTCGTGTTCGTGCATGTTCTGCCGAATTGCCTGTCACCGATCATCGTCAAGGCGTCGATGGATATGGGCATGGCAATCCTCGGAGCTGCATCACTCGGGTTCCTCGGTCTTGGCGCGCAGCCGCCCTATCCCGAATGGGGCGCTATGATCTCGACCGGGCGGGCCTATCTGCCGGACTGGTGGTGGGCCACATTCTTTCCAGGGCTAGCGATCTATTTGACGGTGCTGGGGTTCAACCTGATGGGCGACGGGTTGCGCGACGTCTTCGACCCACGACAGAGGTAAGCAGAGCATGACCGACCATCCGCTTCTCGACATCCGCGATTTCTCGCTGGTCTTCGACACATTCGACGGCACCTACCATGCCATCGACGGTGTGAACCTGTCACTGCAGCGGGGAGAGGCGCTAGGCCTCGTCGGCGAAACCGGCTGCGGCAAATCGGTACTAACACGCGCCGCCTTCGGCCTGGTCCCGTCGCCGCCCGCACGCATTACTGGCGGATCCGTGCAACTTCAGGGGCGTGAGCTTCTGGGCCTGTCGGATCGCGCTCTGCGACAGGTGCGCGGGCGTGAGGTAGCGATGATCTTTCAGGATCCGATGACCTATCTCAATCCGGTGTTTCGGGTCGGTACGCAACTGGTAGACGCGATCCGCGCACAGTCGGGCGGGCAGACTAAACGTGACGAGGCAAAAGCGATCGCGCTAGACATGCTGGAAAAGGTCCAACTGCCGAACCCCAATCGCCAATTCGCCGCCTATCCGCACGAATTGTCAGGCGGAATGCGCCAGCGGGTGCTGATCGCGATGGCGCTGGCGGCGAAACCGAAATTGTTGATCGCCGACGAACCCACGACCGCGCTAGACGTGACAATTCAGGCGCAGATACTCGATCTGATGGCGGAACTCGTCGCCGATATGGGACTGACAATGATCATGATCTCGCATGACCTGGGGGTCGTCGCTCAGGTCTGTTCTCGAATCGCTGTCATGTATGCTGGCAAGATCGTTGAGGATGCGCCGGTCGCGCGAATATTCGATGCACCAGCACATCCATATACCAAAGGCCTGCTGGCCGCCCTTCCGCATCCGTTCCGCCGGCAGGACCGATTGGAATCGATCCCCGGCACCCTCCCGGACCTCCTGCACCCACCGGCGGGCTGCCTGTTTGCAGCGCGATGCCCACATGCGGCACCGATCTGCGCCAAGCCTGTGCCGATGCGCGAAATCGACTATTCTCACCGGGTCGCCTGCACCCTCTACGACCCTGCCCGCGAGAAGGACCGCGCCGATGCTTGAGCCGATCACGACCCGCCCGCCCGACGGCCCCGCGATGCTGTCGATCCGCGATCTGGACGTTCATTTCCCGCTGGCCAACGGGCAACTCGTGCGCGCCGTTGAACAGCTTTCGCTGACCCTGCGCGCAGGCGAGACTGTGGGGCTTGTCGGCGAAAGCGGATCGGGAAAGACGACCGTGGGCAAGACCGCACTGCGGCTGGTTAAACCGACCGCCGGGCACATCGAGATCGGCGGAATGGACGTGATTGACGTCTCGGCCCGCGACCTAAGGAAACTTCGGCAAAAGGCGCAGATCATCTTTCAGGATCCGCATTCGTCGCTGAATCCGCGTATGACCATCCGCCGCGCTGTGTCCGAGGGGCTAATCCTAAACACCGACCTACGGGGTCGTACCCTGCGCGACCGAGTGTCGGAAACGTTAACTTCTCTCGGCCTGCCGGCGCAGTTTCATGATCGCTATCCACACGAATTGTCGGGCGGGCAGAAACAACGCGTCTGCATCGCCCGCGCACTGGTGCTAGATCCGGATCTTCTGGTGCTGGACGAACCGACATCGGCGCTGGATGTGTCGGTACAAGCGCAGATCCTTGGCATCCTCAAAGATCTGCGCGACACCCGGCCGTCGCTGACCCAGCTTTTCATCTCGCACAATCTGGCCGTGATCCGGTTCCTGTGCGAAAGGGTCGCGGTGATGTATCTGGGTCGCATCGTCGAGGAAGGACCGGTTGAGCAGGTGTTCGACGCGCCCGCTCACCCCTATACCCGTGCTCTGCTGTCAGCCGTGCCGGTGCCCGAAGCGGTCAAGCGACCTGATCGGATGCGCCTGAGCGGCGACATCCCCAGCCCTACTAATGTTCCGAAGGGCTGTGCCTTTCACACTCGTTGCCCGATCGCGGAAAAGGGGTTGTGCGACACGACGCCGCCGCCCGCCCTGACACCCGGGCCCGGGCGCATGGCACTTTGCCACTTCGCCGACAGAACGACGGAGCAAACATGAGTTTCCCCTTGATCGGCTGGCGCTGCAGCTCGACTGGAACCTGTTGCTGACATTCATGGTCATCGTCCAAGAACGATCGATCACCGGCGCTGCGCAGCGGTTGAACGTGTCGCAGCCTTCGGTGTCGTCAGCTCTGCGCCGGCTGGAGGAACGGCTGGACCAGCGGCTGATTGACCGTGGAGGCGGACAGGCATTCCGCGTAACCCGGGCGGGCGAGGCCGTCTATCGTGAAGTGCTGGAAATTTACGGCGGCGTCGTTCGGCTGAACGATCTGACTGCCGATGGTGGCAGAGCGCTGTCGGGAACGGTGGTGGTACACCGGTCTTCGCATTTGGAAATGGACGACATAACCCCCTGCTGGAAGAGTTTCGCCGCCAGCATCCCGACGTGACGCTATTGCTTCGCTCTACCCCCTGTCACGAGGTAGCACAGGCGTTGCAGCAGCGCGCGTCGTCAGTTGGGTTCTGCACGCGCGTGGATCCGACGATTCACCGGTTGCGCGCACAACCGCTGAAGCCGCTGGAATTCGGTGTCTATTGCGGCCCCGAACACCCGCTTTTCCGCCAGAAGGAGATCGACCCCGCGATTCTCGCTGCATCGGATGTGGTCGGCTATGAAGAGGACCGAATGGCGGGCGCGCTCTCCACGCTGACGGTATGGCGGGTGCGCCACGGGATCGGCGACCGCTTCATCGCTGCCGCCACCGGTATCGTCGACCTATCGGAACTAATCGAAAGCGGCACCGCCATCGGTTGCATGGCCCGGGGACACGCGATCCGCTATGGTGCGAGACTCTGGCAGATCCCGGTGCCGGTGTCGCCGCCGCTGGTGGACGTATTTTCGTTGGTGGATACGGAGCGGCACATGACCCCGGTGGAATATGAACTGCTGAAATTCCTCGAAACAGCCGGAATGGTGACGCTTCCGACACGCCGTTCTGATATCTGAGGCGGAGCTTATATCAGTCGCCCTGTATCAGCGCGGGTCTGGCGCTGTGCATGCTTCTGTCCGTGATCTGCGTATTGCACTCATATGATGCGGTTGGCTTTGGCTCGGGAAAGCCCATCTCCGTTGCGGCTTCAGGTTCAAGTTAGGATTTCTGTCGGCTTTTCCCTAACCACGTCCCTTCAGGGGCGCCTTCCTTGCGGAAGGATTGGTGTTCCTTGGCTGTCAGGCAGTTCTAAACTCTGTGCCGTCCATCCACTTCCGATGCATGATGACGGCCAATTTCCTCGCGAGGGCGATTTTGGCGCGCTTTGCGCCACGTCGAGCGGCAACGCGCATCACCCATGCCTTGAGCGGGATCCACCGGTTGGTTCTCACCAGCATCACATGCGCCGCTTCATAAAGCGCAGCCCGCACACTGGCATCGCCAGCCTTGGTGATCGACGTGACGCGATCCGTTTCGCCGGATTGATATCGTCGTGGCGTCAGGCCAAAATGGCTCGTCCGCATCCGGCGCGAGTAGCAACAGCTTTCCTTGTTCGGCCTGTCGGCGCCACGCCGATAGCTGGTTCGGAAGAATGCCATATCGCTCTGCGACAGCGTTCACCGTTGCACCTACCTCAAGCGTGTCCGCCACCGCCTGCGCCTTCGCGGTGTCCGACTATCGGCGGTGACCCGACGCATAAATCTCAACTCCCAGTGATTGGAGAAACGAATTTGTAGCGCACTTTGCGAAACGCACTACCCATCATAAGATGGGCTCGTTCTCGCAGCTCGGATCACACCCTACAACGCGCCCCTGGGCCACCGCTGACACATGTTCTCCGGCATGCAGCGCCTGACGGTGGGGTACGCTTCATTAGTAAACTTCTTCATAGGCGACACAGCGGGTGGCGGTGTCTTTACCCTCAATGCGGCTAGCTCGCCGCGTTTGTGGGCGGTATAGACAGCGGCGAAGTCGGCCGGGAACCATCCCCGCACGGTTGCATTGTCTTCAGATCTTTGCAGAGCTTCAGTCAGGGTTTCAGGCAGCCGTATATAGCCGCGCTCTGCTAAGGCATCGGCGGAGAGGGTGGACAGGTCTTCTTCTGTGACCTGCGGCGCGGGCAGGGCATCTTCGATGCCCTGCGCCCCGGCATGGATGATCGCCGCGAGGGCAAGATGCGGTGAGGCGGTGGCATCGGCGGCGCGGTATTCGAAGTTATATTGCCGCGCGACGCTGGAGCTGTCCTGCGCCGTCACCGGACAAATCCGCACTGAGGCTTCGCGGTCACGGAAGCCCAGGTTGTTGTAGGCGGCGGACCAACGGTGCGGCGTCAGCCGCAGGTAGGACACGTCCGAGGGCGCTGTCAGTGCGATGATGCTGTCGAGGTATTTTAGCACCCCAGCGATGAATGCGCCGGTAGCCTGCGACATTCCAGCGACGCCCTGGGCGTCATAGGTGGCCGGCTCGCCGGCGTCGTCGAGAAAGCTCAGATGGATGTGCACGCCGTTGCCAACGCCCGCAGGATTGCGGATCGGGGTGAAAGTCACATCTTCGCCCAACCGTTGTGCGGTCATCCGCGTGACTTCGCGCAGAATAACGGCCTGATCGGCGGAGCGGTGGTCCTGCGCCGGATCATTGGTAACTTCGAACTGGTTGGCACCGTATTCTTTCATGAAGGTGTCGGCCCCCAGTCCGCTTTGACCGAGCGCGGCCATTAGCGTTTCGCCGAAAACCCGGCGTTCGGAGAACACCGAATGGCCAAAGGCACCGCCGGGTTGATCGCCGCTCGTCTTGAACTGGAATTCGTGCTCAAACGCGGAGACGAGCCTGAGGCCGCTCGCATCTTTGAGCCTTTTTAGCGCGGTCTTGAGCAAAGAGCGCGTACAGAAATCCCAGGGCTTGCGGTCGAGATCCGTGATGTCGCCCAGCATGATCCGCTCAACCGGGCCGCCGTCTTCGAAATCAAGCTCGACGCCGGCCTCTTCGTCGGGGATCAGCAACAGATCGCCTAGCGAGCCGAAGGGGCTTTCCGCGATAGTATCGAAACAGGTGATCATCACGTTGGTCGGGGTCCAGCCGACGCCTCGTTTGGCGCGTTTGGCAAGGTCTGCCAATGGGAACGCCTTGCCGCGAGTTTTGCCGGCCAGGTCTGAGGTGGCGGCGAAAATCAGGGGGTCTTAATCATCTTTGATAACTCCAAAATCCAACCGGAAGGAATCCCATTCCTCGATCCGGCTTTTCGTGAGGTCCCAGTTGTCGCCCGCGATGCGCGTCAACAGGGCCTCGAGCAGTGCCAGGGCACCGGTGTAGCTGTCCCACAGGGTGCTGACGTCAATTGAGGCGGCGAGGACTTCGCTGGCCTGTGCTGAAATCGGTGAGAGCCATTCATCGGTCATCAACACGATCTGAATATTGCGTGCCTGAGTAGCCTTAAACGTCAGCGCGGCCAGATTGTGCTGGTAACGCCGGAAGTCGATCACGAAGAGCACGTCTTTAGCGCGCATTCGCAACAAGTATTCCGGCCAAACGTCGGGATCGGGAGGCAGATGGAACACCTTGGCGCGGATCTGGCGTAAGTGGCGCGAGAGATATTGCGCTAGCGGGTCGCTCATCCGTCCGCCGATCACAAAGATGCTGCGTTTCTCGTCTGCCAGCAATGCGGCAATGCGTGCGAACTGAGCTTCGGACACTGCTTTGTTTGCGCTTTTTACAAGGGTGCAAACCCGCTCGAGAAAATTTTCTAAAAACGCACCTTCAATCGGGGCGCTAGACGCCTGTAGGTCAACAGGGGAGCGCTGGCCCTGTTTCAGCTCGCCGATCAGATGGCGCTGGAAATCTTGATAGCCGTGAAATCCCAGCTTGCTGACAAAACGTGAGATCGTGGGCGGCGAGGTGTTGGTGGCGCGAGCGAGTTCCTGGATTGGTTCCAACCCGGCAAACGGATAGTCAAGCAAGAGTGCGGTCGAAAGCTTGCGCTCAGTCGCGGTTAGATCGCCCGACAATTTCTCTATGCGTTCGCGAACTTGCATCGACTCTCCTTTTTCAGAGAAGGAAGCATTTATGAAAAGGTCTTGTCAAGGATGGTAATATCGTTGACTTTGAAAAAATTCGGTCACTATGCTGGCCGAAATTGAACTGCGAGATTCGATATGATCACTGCACCACGCAAGCATATATTTGCCTCAGTTCTGGGGATTGTCGTGCTTGTTATCGCGGCAACTCTGATCGCGTCGTCGATTGGCGCGGCGAGTGAGCGGATGCTGACCGTATTCTACATTGCGCTGATTGCGGTTGCCGGCATGGGGGTCTACAGCGGCAATTCCGGCATCCTCAGTTTCGGGCATCTCTCGTTCATGGCGATCGGAGCCTACGCGGCCTCTTTGCTGACGCTTCCGACGCAACTTAAGATCGCGACGCTGCCGAAATTGCCTACCTGGCTCGCGACAACGGAGGTGGGGATTTTCTCTGCGACGATCGTCGCGATCTTGCTGACATGCGTGGTGGCGGCGGTCGTCGGTCTGGCGATCGGCAAGTTAGAAGGGTCGGCTGCGGTGATCGCGACGCTGGGGCTTTTGATCATCGTGCATGGGGTCGCCATTGGCTGGCGCGATGTCACCCGCGGATCGCAAACGTTCTTTGGCATCCCCGCAGTCACCACGCTTTGGGTCGCGGCTGGGGGCGTGGTGCTGGCGTTGATCGTAGCGCGGCTGTATCGCGATTCAGTGTCGGGACTGCGGCTACGGGCCGGACGGGAAAACGCCATTGCTGCCAGTGCGGTAGGAATTCGGATCCGGCGCGAGCGGCTGTTTGCCTTTGTGCTGAGTGCGGCCCTCATGGCCTTATCAGGCGCTTTGCTCGCGCATTTTCTGGGTGCGATCAGCCCCAAGAAATTCTATTTCACCGATACCTTCCTGTTGCTGGCGATGCTGATTGTCGGCGGCATGACGACCGTTACTGGGGCAATAACCGGTGCAGTGGCGATCACGCTGGTGACCGAGGTTCTTCGCCGGTTCGAGAGTGGGTTCTCCTTGGCCGGGCTTGAGGTTCCAGCGGTCTTTGGCACCACTCAGATTGGCATCGGCCTGATCATTCTTTTCGCGATGTTCCGCAAGCCTGACGGTTTGGCGGGCCTGAAGGAATGGGAGGAACGGCTGTTCCCACACCGCCCTATGCCTGAGGAAGAATCCAAGATTGCAAAGAACGCGAGCACCGAACCGTTGGTGGCCAAGGGCATGACCATGCAGTTCGGCGGGCTCACGGCGGTGAATAATGTGGATATAACGCTGACTCCCGGCGAGATTACCGGGCTGATCGGGCCGAACGGATCGGGCAAGACGACGCTGATGAACATGCTGTCAGGAGTGCTGGTGCCGACCAAGGGTGAGGTTCACCTTGGCTCTGAGGCGCTGACCGGGCTTGCGTCGCAAGACATCGCCGATCATGGCATCGCGCGGACCTTCCAGAATATCCGACTGTTCGAAACCTTGAGTGTGTTCCAGAACGTGCTGGTGGCGGCACTGTCGACACGTGGCGGGCACAACGCCGAGGCCCGCACACGCGCCGCGCTGGAACGGATGGGCGTGACCCGCCATGCGAACGCAGATGCGGGTACGCTGTCTTATGGCGATCAGCGACGGGTCGAGATTGCCCGCGCGCTGGCTTGTGAGCCGTCGTTGCTGTTTCTGGATGAGCCGGCGGCGGGGATGAACCGCGATGAAACCGATGACTTGATGGAAACCCTGCGCGGTCTGACCCGTGATCTCAGGCTGGGGATCTTGCTGGTCGATCACGATCTGAAACTAATCAACCAGCTTTGCGACCGGTTGGTGGTGCTGAACGAAGGGCACAAGATCGCCGAAGGGACCCCGGCAGAGATTCAGAACGATCCGGCCGTAATTGAGGCCTATCTCGGCCCAAAACAAGAAGACAACGGCAACCAACTGGAGGAAGTTCAATGAAAAAGACAATACTTGCATCAACCTTAGTGGCGGCGGCCCTTGCCGGACCGACCTTTGCTGAAACCCTGAAGATTGGGCTGGCAACCGCTCAGACTGGCGGATTGGCGGGCTATGACGGGCCGGTGATCGAGGGCGTGCATATTGCTGTGGACGAGATCAACGCCGAAGGCGGGATCAACGGCAACATCAAGATCGAACTGGTAGAGAAAGACGTGCGCTCGGATGCAGCGCAGACCGCCATCGCAGTGCAGGAACTGGCCGACGAGGGCGTGTCAGTGATCGTGCTGCCGTGTGACGCCGACCCGGCGCTGGCCTCGATTGGGACAGTGACTTCAGCGCAGATTCCAGCGATTTCGACCTGTGCTTCTTCGCCCACCCTGCCGATGATCGGCGGCGGCTTCATGTTTGCCAACTTCCCCGGCGACAACGTGCAAGCCACGGTGTCCGCCGAATGGGCGCGCGAGCAGGGCCATGAGACAGCCTATATTATCTATTCGCCAGACAGCCAGTATACCACCATGCCGCTATACTTCAGCGACGTGTTCGAGGCTTT
Source organism: Sulfitobacter profundi (assembly GCF_042661425.1). Lineage (NCBI taxonomy): Bacteria > Pseudomonadati > Pseudomonadota > Alphaproteobacteria > Rhodobacterales > Roseobacteraceae > Sulfitobacter > Sulfitobacter profundi. The sequence goes on from NZ_JBHSWA010000003.1 coordinate 19,833, forward strand.
GGGCGGCGAGGTTCTCGGCCAGGACACCCATTCCATCGGTCAGCAGGATTTTTCGGCGATTGCGACCCGGATCGCGGCGCTTGATCCGCAGCCCGATGTCATCATGACCTCATCTTACGAGCCCGACTTTCCGTCGATGCTCAAGGCACTGCGCGCGGCGGGCGTAACCAGTCAGATGATCGGTTCGGACGGCATCGACAGCCCGACGACCTTTTCGTTGGGCGATGTCGGCGAGGGGGTGGTGTTCACCACTGCCGGACATGCAACCGAGGGCAACCCGCTGGCTGAGTTTAACGCCAAATATGAGGCCGCGACCGGCAGCCCGTCGGAAACCGTGTTCAATGCCGTGGGCTATGATCTGGTGATCGTGGTCGCCGAGGCGGTCAAGGCGGCGGGGACAACCGATCCGATTGCCATCCGCGATGCCCTGGCCGAGCTGGAGAACGTGCGCGGCGCGACCAGTCTGATCACCTACAAAGGCACCAACGGCATGCCAGTGCGCGAGGTGACTCTGATCCGTGTCACCGATGGTGAACGTGAGCTTGTGGGCCAGCCGAGCCCGACCGCTGAGCTGATTCCAGCACCGCGGATGCAATAAGGGTCAATGGCCATGACATCGCTTCTATCTGTCCAGTCCCTTGCGGTCAGCTACGGCCCGATTGAAGCGGTGCGGGGGATCGACTTTGAGATCAAGGAAGGCGAGATCGTGGCCTTCCTTGGCGCCAACGGTGCGGGCAAATCCTCGACCTTGAATGCACTGGTGGGGCTGGTGCCCGTGGCCAGCGGCGCGGTTTATTTCAAGGGCAAAGACATCACCGATTGGGCGCCGGAATTGCTAGCGCCGGCGGGAATGACGCTGTCGCCTGAGGGGCGGCGGGTGTTTGGCTCCTTAAGCGTAGCGGAAAATTTGCGGATGGGGGCCTTTGCGATCACCGACAAGGCGGCGGTCAAGTCCGCATGGGATCGGGTCTACGACCTTTTTCCAATTCTGCACGAACGCCGCGACCAGTTCGCGGGTACCCTGTCGGGAGGGCAGCAACAGATGCTCGCCGTGGGGCGGGCGCTGATGAGTAATCCCAAACTGTTGTTGCTGGACGAGCCCTCGCTGGGGCTCGCGCCGAAGATCATCGGGCAGGTGTTCGAGCTGATAGAACGGCTGCGCGGGCAGGGCGTCACGCTCGCGGTGGTCGAACAGAACGTCGCAATGGCGCTTGAAGTGGCTGACCGCGGCTATGTCTTTGCCAATGGCCAGATCGTGGCCGCGGGCAGTGCCGCCGATCTGGCGCAGTCCGACACCTTAAAATCTGCCTATCTGGGAGGCGAATGATGGACTTGCTTTTGCAACAGACGGTCAATGCCTTCGCCTTGGGCGGCACCTATGCGCTGCTGGCGTTGGGGCTCGCGGTGGTCTTTTCGATCATGGGGCTGATTAACTTTGCCCACGGTGAATTGATGACGATTTCCGGCTATACGCTGATGTATTGTGGCATTGCCGGTGTATCGTTCCTGCTGGCTGTGCCGTTGGCGATTGCGGTGGCGATGATCGCCGCAGTGTTGATGGAGCGGATCGCCTTCCGCCCCGTTCGCAACAGTTCCGGCGCGACGATGCTGGTGACCAGCTTCGCGGTTTCGATGATCTTGCAAGTGCTGTTCCAGAACCTGATCTCGACCCGGTCGCAACCGGTGATCTTGCCGCAGGTGCTTTCGGATTCCATCACCCTTGGTGGGTTGGTGATCGGGGTGAACAAGATTGCGGCGATCGTGGCGACGATCGTGATGCTGATCTTTCTCGATATATTCATGAAGCGGCAAAAGACCGGCATCGCGATGCGGGCCGCGGCCGAGGATTTCAACGTTGCGCGGCTGATGGGCATCCGCGCCAATACGGTGATCGCGGGCGCCTTTGCCCTGTCGGGGCTGCTGGCCGGGGTGGCGGCGGTGCTTTGGGTTTCACAGCGATCTTCTGTGGCACCGCATATGGGCTTCCTGCCGGTGGTAAAAGCCTTTATCGCCGCGATCCTTGGCGGGCTCGGCAGCCTTCGTGGGGCTGTGGCAGGAGGGTTCTTGTTGGGGTTCATCGAGATCTATCTGGCCGCCTTCCTGCCGCCGGCGATGCAGGAATTCCGCGACCCCATTGGGCTGAGCATCGTCGTGCTTGTCCTGCTGTTCAGGCCTAACGGATTGATCCCGGCGGCTTCCCTTAAAAGTGTAAAGGTTTGACGATGACGCTGGACACGACACGGCCCCTGCTGGGGGCGGATGATCCCGCCCCGGTCACGGTGCTCAATCCCGATAGCAACCATCCGGTGCTGCTGGTGTGCGAACATGCCGGACGAGCGGTGCCGCAGGCGCTGAACGGGCTTGGTATGAAGGCGGACGACCGCGACAGTCACGTGGGCTGGGATATCGGTGCCGAAGCGGTGACACGGCTGATGGCCGAGACGCTCAACGCGCCGGCGGTGCTGCAATCCTACAGCCGCTTGGTGATCGACTGTAACCGCCCGCCCGAGGCCCCCGATGCGATCCCGGAAAGCAACCATGGGGTGTCGGTGCCGGGCAACCGTGCACTCGACAACGCAGCCCGCGTCGCTCGGGTGCGGGAGATTTTTGAGCCTTTCCAGGAAAAGGTTGCGGAATACCTGCGTCAGCCGTCGCGCCGGATGGTGCTGGCAATCCACAGTTTCACCCCGACATTGGGCAAGACCTCGCGTCCTTGGGAAATTGGTTTTCTGTTCCGACACGAGACCCATGCCTCGACCCATTTGGCGCGATTGGTTCAAGAGGCGCGACCCGAGTTAACCATCGGCATGAATGAGCCCTATCAGATTGACGACGAGTCCGACTGGTTCGTGCCCCAGCACGGCGAGGCCAGCGGTCTGCCGCATTCGCTAATTGAAATTCGCAATGACCAGATCAGGGATTCCCAAGGCCGGGCGGCTTGGGCAGAGACCCTAAGCACAGCCATTAACCGCTATCTCAAGGAAGTCTAACATGACGTTGACACGCAATGTTCCCCTCGTTCCGGCGCAATCGGCGCTTTTGTACGTGGATGTCCAGAATTTTTCGGCTCATCGAGACGGTGCTGAATTCGACGGCCTGACTGAGGAAGAATTTCAAGCCAAGCACGGCTGGCTGTTTGAACAGCTCGAAGAGGTGATTCCGCGGATGCAGGCGCTGCAAAAGGCCTTCCGCGAAAAGCAGATCGAAGTGATGTACACCACGATCGAAAGCCTGACGCTGGACGGGCGCGACCGCAGCCTTGATTACAAGATCACCGGCTTCAACGTGGCCAAGGGCTCATGGGATGGCAAAGTGATCGATCAGATTGCGCCGGGCGAGGACGAGATTGTGTTCCCGAAATCCTCCTCCTCTGTCTTTGTTTCGACCCATATCGACTATGTGCTGCGCAATCTGGGTGTAAAGCAACTGGTGATCTGCGGGTTGCTGACGGATCAATGCGTTGAAGGTGCGATCCGCGATGCCTGTGATCTGGGCTATCTGGTAACCCAAGTGACCGATGCCTGCGCCACCGAAAGCCAGGCCCGACAGGATAATTCGATTTCTACCATTAAGGGGTACTGCCGCCAGGTGGCCACGCAAGAACTACTCGAAGAGTTGAAGGCCCTATGACCGACGTCGCCCTGATCGCGCGGGATGGGGCCGCATTGTCGGCATTGCAAAAACTTCGGTTTTTTCCGCTGGCTGTCACGGGCGGTTCGGGCTGCACCCTGATTGAGGAGGGCGGCCGCGAGCTGCTTGATCTGTCGGCGTCCTGGGGGCTGTAAGTCTTGGTCATAGTCATCCGGCCCTGCGCGCGGCCGTGGATGGTGCGCTGTCGGATCAAGCGGGTGCGTCGATCCTGTCGGGAACCAACGAACCGGCGGTGGCGCTGGCTGAACGGCTATTGCAGCTGACCCCGGGGGCGGGGGAGCGACGGGTCTGGCTGGGGCATTCTGGCAGCGATGCCAATGAAACCGTGGCACGGGTGGTGCCGGCAGCAACCGGGCGGACGCGGATGATGGCGTTTTCCGGCGCCTACCACGGCGGAACGCAAGGCTCGATGGCGGTTTCCGGACATACCGCGCAAGAGGGGTCGCGAAATCAGGTGGCCTGACATTGGTGCCTTACCCCGATCCATTTCGGCCCCTTGAGGGTGATGCCAGCGGCGCCGCGTTGCTGGCGCATATCGAACATTTGCTTACCACCACTTGCCCCGGAGAGGACGTGGGTTGTTTCTTTATTGAACCGATACAGGCCGACGGCGGGTTGATCGTGCCGCCTCCAACTTTCCTGAAGCGTCTGGCAGAAATCTGCGAGCGCTACGGCATCCTGACCGTCTGCGACGAGGTCAAAGTTGGGCTGGCGCGAACCGGCAGGCTGCATTGTTTCGAGCATGAGGATTTTATGCCCGACATCGTGGTTCTGGGAAAAGGGCTGGGCGGCGGGCTGCCAATCTCGGCAGTGATCGGGCCGGCCGAAATTATGGATCACACAACAGCGTTTTCAATGCAGACGCTCCATGGCAATCCCGTCTGCGCTACAGCGGCGCTGGCGGTTTTATCCGCGATTGAAGATAACGGTCTTGCGGCTCGGGCGCAAAGCGTGGGCGATGTTCTGATGGCCGAGATCGCCAGCGCGACGGCGCATCTGCCGCAGGTTGGCGATATCCGGGGCCGCGGCTTGGCCATCGGCGTTGAGCTGATAGCTGCGGATAGCAACGCGGTTGATGCGGACTTGGCCCGAAAGACTGTGTTCCGGGCTTGGCAACTGGATGCGGTGTTCTACTACGTCGGGATGCATTCGAACGTGCTGGAACTGACGCCCCCTTTGATCTTGAGCGAGGCTGAGGCCAAGCGCGGCGCAGCGATCTTGGCGCAGGCGGTCGAAGACGCGTTGGCAGGACGGGTGAGCGATGCTGAAGTTGTTAGGTTCGCTGGCTGGTAACAACACAAACTTTGGCTTCCGTCGATTCGGTCGCCAAAAAATGCAGGCGCATCGGGTGGGCAAGAATCCACTTGGAAAACCGTCAAGAATGCAGCGTTTGCGACTGTGCTGAGGTGAGCTGGATGCAAGTGGCGGTATCCAAGGTTAGATGCATTGTACGTTTATCTTTCACTAAGCCATTTTATTGCAAGATTACCTTTCGTATGATTCTTATTTGGCCCGCCATTCGAGAAGGCGTGATCACCTTGAACCGCCCCTAATTCGAGGTTTTCATTGGATGCCGTCGCGTCATGGGAAAATTCCGCGAGGAGAGCGCCCTGGATGAAACAGCGCGCCAATCCATTCCCTATACGCATCAGAAAAATTATCATGCCCATTCATATCCTACTCATGCTTTGCCCGTGAAGACGCGGAGAGTGTGCGCTTCTTGACTGTCTCAGGTGTCACAAGGTCATAAACTGCCTGAGACTTCATATTTTTGTGCCTATAGTTATCATGCTGTGACAGCGTTAGGTTCACCATGATCTTAGGACGTTAAGAGGAGGGCGCCGATGACTAGAGATCAGTTGATTGAGATGGCGAAGCGCGTGCTGAAATCTGAAGATCGTGCACAAGAATGGCTGTCACGCCAGCATCCGTTATTGAACATGCATGCACCCCAAGATCTGCTGAGCAGCCATTTTGGTCGTGATCGCGTAGAGCATCTTCTGGTGAGGATTGAGGCCGGTTTTGCTGTCTGAGGTATCGGCTCCGCTATTTGGCAACCTAACATGTGTATGCGCCAAATGCCCTTGAAGGGCTGCTGTCGCGTAGCCCTTAATTGGGCTCTGCCTCAATCTGTGTGGCGGAACGGTAGCATTCTCGCCCGCAACAATTCTGGACCGGCTCGACCGTACATGGCGCGTTTGAGCGTCTTCAGGCGATTGATCTGACCTTCTGCTTGGCCGTTGCTCCATGGCATCTCGATGGCGTTTTTGACTGCATCGAAGTCCCGGTTCAATGTGCGGGCAAAGCGCACGATGGGCGCCAGATCGGTTTCGATCGCGTTGTCGATCCATGCTGGGAGCGGGTCTGCTTGGCGGCTGCGCAGGATACCGTTGAACCGCATGGCGAGACTTCGCATCGTTGCGAAGGCGGGAGAACCGGCCTTGAGCGCGTCGACTTTCCGCGCTTGATCCGGGGTGAGCTTTCCGCGGGGTTTGATGCACAGCGCGGCTGCGATGACCGGGGAAATCGCGTGCCCCGTTTCCGGGTCCCGGACTGGCTTAAGGATTTCGTGCTCTACCTTGGAGTCGCTCCCTTGCTGTTCTGCTTTTCGCCAGCCCGCCAACAGACGCTGCAAATGCGACTGACTCCCCTCGTAACCGCGCTCTCGGATCAGACGGAACAGGGCGCTGCCAGTTCGAATGCCCTCCTTCCAGCTTTGGCTCAGGAACTCTTCAAAGTACCACGGCGATGTCGGCTTCAAAGCGGCCCGCCTGCGGTCCGGTGGTGTCTCGAACTGCAGCCATTTCGCGATGCTGCGACGCGGGAACCCTGTTCGCCGCCCGATCTCGCTGCATGAAAGCCCCTGATTTCGGAGCGCATGAATGGTGGCGAAAATCTCTTCCCGAGACGTCCTATGCGCCAGGCGTGACTTCAGAAGGCTGCCGGCTGCGGTGATGTTGTCGGCGTCGGACAGCAGCGCCCTGCCGGTCGCACGGCCGTGAAGGTTCATTTGCTCCTCGATGGCCTGCCGCAGGTTTTGTACGATATGGAACCGGTCAGCGACCTGCTTCGCCTGCGGTGCCCCTTGCCGTGCTGCCTGGGCGTAGAGACCGCAGCGATCTCTGCTGATCACTTCCACCTCGGGGTGTCGCTTCAGCCAGTTGGTGCAGCTGACGACATCTCGATCCTCAAGAATGTCGATCACCACGCGACGCTCCAGATCCACAATGATCGTGCCGTAGGTTTGCGATTTCCGCCAACTCCAGTCGTCGATCCCGATGACTGTCGGCGACTCGCCACTGTCTTGGGCACGGTTCTTCAGCTGCCTAAGCACCGTGTCATCGCTGACTCCAAGGCCCAAACGATGCAACAACCGCTCGGCTGGCCGTCCGCCGCTCGCATGCCCAAGATGGGTGACAATCTCCCCGACACGCGAAGTACGACGTGCAAATGGACGCGCAATCGAGGCGATTTGGTCTGAGAATGTCCGGCGTGGGCAAGCGGGTGCCTGACATCGCCAACGGCAAATTGCGAGATCAACCGTTACCTCGTCTCCATGCGCGGGATAATCCTGCAGCCGCCGACGCCGCCAGCCGTGACGTCGGCGTGAATGCAATCCACAGTCTGGGCAAATGCCGTTGGGAGCCAAGACGCCAGATACAATCCACCCGCCTCTTTCACTTCGCTCAACGCTTTGAACGGCAACATCGCTCCCGGGCGACCAGTGCTTCTTCGAACTCACAACTATACCTCCTGAATTTTCCAGTTTCAGGATAGTTGCGCCACACAAAGTGAGGCAGAACCGATTAAAGGGCAACGCGACAGCTGCGCTCTTGAGCCCCTGTTTTTATATATTTCTAACCAAACTCTTATATCTTCAAGCTTCATTCCGAACCGACGACCTCGCAAGATCAGCTTGAACCGCGCGATCTGTTTGCGATCATAACTTCGTTCACGCCCTTGTAGCGTGGGTTTGAGAAGTTCGAGATATTCGTAATACCGCAGGGTTCGGGGGTGACGTCGAATTTCCCGACCATCTCTTTGAAGGTGAGCGTTTCGTCATCGGACTTGTTCATGGCGTCACTCCGTTCTGATATATGGTCGTGTTAGCGTCTCGTCGTCTAATCCTAACGTGAACTGGCGAATAACCCTTTGCTGGTTTTTCGATATGCGGACGGCGAATCCCCTGAAACCCGCCGGAAAAATCGCGACAGGCTGGCAGTTTCCGAAAAACCGAGGCGATCTGCAACTTCAGCCAGCGGTAACTCGGATGTATCAAGAAGCTCCCGTGCGCGGCGCAAGCGCACGCTATCGATAATCTGGCGATAGCTCATCGACTGACTGGCAAGTTTTCGATGTAAAGAGCGTTCTGACAAATGAAGCGTTTCGGCCACTTCCGGCGCATTGGGAAAAACGCCGCGCACCTGCATCAACACCTGATAAACCGAATTTGCTGTTCCGGTATGCTTGGGGCCGGTTTCAAGCATATTCTCGCACAAAACACGATAGTTTACCGCAAGAAGGGCATTCGCCAGCGGCAGTTTCAGCGCGCCTGTTCCAGGATGAAAGTGAATGCAACTGCGCGGTGCGCGATACACGATTTCGGTTTGCCAGCGCGCTTCTAGGTTCATCCAGCCTTTCGGGCGGTCCAACGGGCATTCGATCAGACGGATGGGCAGGTTTTCTTGACGCAGGTCCCGGAAGAAGGTCGGGCCGGACCCAAGCAGCCGTTCATGAACAAAATCCAGAAGATCGGGCGGTACATACTGGTCGTCGGCAACAAACCCTGTTGCAAAACCTTCATCGTCCTCTGTGATGTCATATGCCAGCAGTGCGTATCCCAGCCCCTGCATTTGCGTGAAAACCCTCAGCCCCGCTGTCACATTCTCTGAAACTAGCGTGGCAAGCCCGATAGGGCCATACGAGATCAGGCTGTAACGCAGACCGGTGACAAAAGCGACACCTTCAATATGCGCTGTACTCCGGCAAAAGGCACGCAGGAATGTGAGTTCCTGAATACCGTCCAGCGTGCCCCATGGATCCGAGAGAAGGCTGAGCTGCAAACCTGCTTCTTTGAGCAATGGGTCAGGATCAATGCCGTGTTCGATCAGCACGTCACACATGAACTGGATGCTATGTTTGGGAAGACGCAGGTTTTGGAGCAAGCCCACCTTCATGACGATGACCTCAAAATTCTACTGATGGGTAAATAATATCGATTTGGCAGAAAATGTCAAATTTGTGGCGTTTTCGGACATTCCCTGCCAGTCCTAACCCTGCGATGCTTGATGCAAGAGATGGGGGAGGGTTAGGGACACGGTCGCGATCAGATGCACTTTTGCGCCATTTGCAAATCCATGATTTGTTACCGCCCGATTGCTGATCCGACGTATGATAAAACCCGCCAAACTTGCTGATAGTATTCTGCTTTTCCGGGAACGATTTATCCCGGGCAGCGCATCATTCGCCTTGCAGGAGAAACTTCTTGGGGCGTGAAACCGGGAGGAAAACTATGAAACGTCGGAATTTTCTACGCAGCGCCGGGGCGCTAACTTTGGCCAGTACCTTGCCTGCGCCAATGGTTCTGCGGGCCGCAACGCCCGAAGATTATCACATTGCGGGCATTCTGTCTTTCTCGGGCGCATACGGCTTGATCGGCAATGACATGCGCAAAGGCGCGGAACTTGCCGTGGCCATGCGGGGTGGCGAATTGTTGGGCAAAAAAGTCCGCTTCAGCTGGGAAGACGATGAAACCAAACCCCAGCCCGCCGTACAAAAAGCAAGCCGGCTGTTGGCGGAAGGCACGCAATTGATGTTTGGCGCGGTCAGCTCAGCGTCGACTCTGGCACTGCAAAGCCTGTCCACACAGCGCAAGGTGCCGCATCTGGTCACGATTTCCGCAGACGACAGCATTACCAAGATGGACGGTGCGCGTTACTCATTCCGTACGTCCAACACGTTGGCCATGGAAATGAACATGTGTGTTGAATTCGTAAAGAAACGCGGGATCAAGAGAGTATACGCGGTCACGGCTGATTATCAGGCCACGCGCAGCGCCTTTGACGACTTTGCCGCAAAAGCAAAAGCCGCCGGTGTCGAGATCGTCGGGAATGACTTTGCCCCGCTTGGCAACCGCGACTTTTCGGTCATCATCGACAAGATGGCGCGTTCGGACGCCGATGGTATTCTGGTTGTGGCAACGGGCAATGACGGCGTCACCTTCTGCAAGCAGGCAGGTCAGGTTGGGATGGGTCAGAACAAAGTGCTGTTCGGCCCCGTGCTTCAGGATGAAATCTTTGCAGCCGCGACAGGCGAGGCCGCATTGGGCGTGAACTCCGGCGTGCGTTATCACTTCTCGCTCGACAATCCGGCAAACGCCGAATTCGTGACGGCCTACCGTGACGCAAACGGTGACTACCCTTCGGCCTTCGCGGGCGAGGCATTTGACGGTCTTCGCTGGTGGATGGATGTCATCGAAGCGACTGACAGCTGGGATGTGGAAACCTGGGTCGATGCATTTGAAACATCGGTCTATGAAAATTCGGTCGAAGGGCGCAAGGAAATGCGCGCTTGTGACCATCAGGCCAAACAGGTCGGTCTTTGGGGTGAAGTTGTGAAGGGCGAGGCACCATTGCCGGACCTCACCATGAAAATCACCGAAGAGTTTTCGGCAAATAGCCTGTTTAGCGACTGTTAATCGATCCTCCCTGAACTGGGCGGCGCTGTTCCCTCGCGACATGCGTCGCCCGCTTTTTTGGGGTGAAACTGAGGAACCCTGAATATGTCCATTATCGTGATCGGGCTGAGTCTCAGCTTTCTGCTGTTTCTGCTGGCAGCGGGCTTGACCCTTATTTTTGGCATGTTGGGGGTGATCAACTTTGCCCATGGCGCGCTTTATATGCTTGGCGCGTTTGTCGGGTATCAAATTGTTCATATGACCGGATCGTTCTGGTTGGGACTGCTGTTTGCGCCGCTGATCGTCGCCTGTGTTGGTGCGCTGATCGAAATTTTGGCGCTGAAACAGGTCTATGACCGCGACCACATTTTTCAGCTTTTACTCACTTTCGGATTCATTCTGGTCATCGACGACGCGACAAAGATGATCTGGGGATTTGACTATAAGCAAGTGCCGACACCAGAAATCTTCATGGCACCGATTTCCATGTTTGGCAGTCAAATACCGTCATACCGGCTTTTTGTAATCGGTTTTGGTGCAGCGGTTTCTCTGGCACTGTTCTTGCTGCTGGACCGTAGCAAATGGGGCATGATTATTCGCGCCGCCAGTTCCGATCCGGAAATGGCTCAGACACTCGGTGTAAATGTAAACCAGGTTCGCACCGGCGTCTTTGCGCTTGGTGCGTATCTTGCGGCTCTTGGTGGCGTGGTTAGCGCACCGTTGGTGCCGATCGAACTGGGCATGGGATTCAGCGTTATCATCGACTGTTTTGTCGTGGTGATCATCGGCGGGCTTGGGAACATTCGCGGCGCAATCCTTGCGTCGTTGCTGTTGGGCATGACGCGGGCGGCCGGATATACCTACGCAACTGAATGGGTCGAACTACTTACCTTTGCCCTGTTGATCGGAACGCTGATGTTCCGGCCTGCGGGCTTGTTTAGCACAAAGGGGCGTTCGGCATGACACGCAGGATTATCGGTCAGGCCCTGATGGGCATTATTATCGCAGTTATGATTATCGTTCCGTTTTTTGTGCAGGATGAGCAATGGGTGAACCTTGTCAGCCTGATCCTGATCTGGGCCTTGTTCGCAATCGGCTTTGATCTGGTCTTCGGGGTGACAGGTATGCTGTCATTCGGCCATGCGGCGTTGTTCGGGGCAGGGGGTTATGCGCTCACAATCCTCACCCTCAGCTATGGCGTCGGTTTTATACCGGGCCTTTTTGCAGCGGCGATTGTCGGAGCGGTGCTGGCTTACCTGATGGGGCTTTTTGCGCTTCGGGTTTCGGGGCTTTTTTTGCACTGCTGACACTGGCCCTGGCGCAGATGATGTACATCCTTGCGTCCAACAAGCTGCGCGCAATCACCGGCGGATTGGACGGTATTCCAGGCGTGCCGCGGCCTGACTTGTTCGGGATCAATTTCTACGACAACCACAACTATTATGGGTTTATCGTGGCGGTTTTCCTGATCGGACTGGCGCTGATGGCATTGCTGCGTGGGTCGCCATTCGGGCGGGCATTGCGCGCGGTACAGGCGAACGACGTGCGCGCCGCGCAACTCGGATACAACGTCCATAGCTTGCGCCAATCGGCGTTTATCGTTTCGGGTGCGTATGCAGGTGTTGCAGGAGCCCTGCTGGCATCGTTGATCTTCTACATCTCTCCGCAAATGCTGCATTGGTCCACATCGGGCGACGTTTTGATCATGACCGTGCTGGGCGGCAAAGGCACATTGCTAGGTCCGATTCTTGGCGTGGCCTTGTTTGAATTACTGAAAGAAGAACTGAGCCAAATCACCCAATATTGGTACGGCATCCTTGGTCTGGTGTTCATTTTTGCCACCATCTTCCTACGCAACGGTATTGCCGGAATGTTCCAAGGTGATCAGGACGAAGGAGACATGCAATGACTGCCGGATCATTGAGTTGCAACGATATTCAGGTCTCCTTCAGCGGGTTGAAAGCTGTCAACGGTGTGACGTTCGACTTCCAGCCGGGTCAGCTTTACGGGATTATCGGACCTAACGGTGCGGGCAAGACCACGTTGATGAATGCGCTTTCGGGTCATGCCAAGCTAAGCGGTGGTCAAGTGATGCTGGACGGGCGCGATGTAACGGGCCTGTCGGTGCATAAACGGACCCGCATCGGTCTGGGCCGCAGTTTCCAGATCACCAAGATCTTCGCCGGCATGTCGGTGCTTGAGAACCTTCAACTTGCTGCTTTTGCGCATCTGTACAGGTTGCAGCCCTTCTGGCTTCCGGCGGGCCGCTTTCCTGCAGTCAGGGAACGGGCCGAAAGCGTTCTCGAAGAGATCGGCCTGACGGTGATGGCGCACCGCCCCGCCGAAACCTTGTCTCACGGCGATCAACGCGCATTGGAAGTCGGGCTGGCATTGCTGAGCAACCCATCGGTCCTGTTGCTCGATGAACCATTGGCCGGTGTTGGACATGACCAGATCGGGCCTGCGATGGAGCTGATAAAACGGATCGTCAAGGGCCGCACCGTGCTGCTGATCGAACACAACATGGACGTTGTAATGCGGGTCTCCAGTGCTTTGGTCGTGATGGTTCAAGGGCAAATTCTGGCGTCTGGCAGCCCTGAAGAAATCCGCGCAAACGCCGAGGTGCGAGCGGCTTATCTGGGAGAAGAGGAATGAAGCTGCTTGCGTTGGAAAGCTGCAATGTCACTTATGGCAAGGCGCAGGCGTTGCATAGCGTGTCGATCGAAGTCGCACAGGGCGAAGTTGTTTCGCTGATCGGGCGCAATGGCGCAGGCAAAAGCACCATTCTCAAGACGATCATCGGTTTAAAGCAACCGGTTTCAGGGCGCAGAGTCTGGAAAGGGGACGACGTTACCGCGCGACTCCCGAACCAACTGGGCCGTCTGGGCATTGGGTATGTCCCCGAAGACAGGCGCATTTTTGACAATCTGACAGTGCATGAAAACCTGCGCATCGCAACCGTCATGGGACGCACTGGCGCATGGACCGAAACCCGGATTTTTGAAATGTTTCCGGTGCTGCTTGATCGCGCGTCACAGGCGGGAAACACGCTTTCGGGCGGCGAACAGCAAATGCTGGCGATTTCGCGCGCGCTTTTGACTAATCCGGAACTGTTGCTGCTGGACGAACCGACTGAAGGCCTTGCCCCGCTGATCGTTGATGAATTGGTCGATTCGATGCGGCGGATCAACGAAGAAGGTATGACGCTTTTGCTGGTTGAACAGAACCTGCGCGTGCCGATGAAATTGGCCCATCGACAGTACGTTGTCGACAACGGGACCGTCCAGTGGAGCGGCACGACAGCAGATTTGCTGGCCAACCGCGAAGAGATCGAAAAGCTCATCAGTGTATGAGTTCAGACTGGCAAGGCGGGAAAATCCCGGAAACCAAGATAGGAAACCGTTATGCGTGTGATCGATTTCTTCGACAGGGGTGTCGCAATCAACCCTAACGTGATCGCTTTGGAAGATGCTAAAATCGGCCGGAGTTACGGCGAAGTTCAGGAACGCACATATCGTTTCGCCAATGCCATCACTGCCGAAGGGTACGGACGCGACAAGATGGCCGGCGTTTACAGCCCCAACTGCGTGAGCGGCCTTGAAGTTATGCTGGGCTTGTTTCGTGCCGGCACGATCTGGGTTCCCGTCAATGCCAAGAACGGCGTAGAAGAAAACGCGTATATCCTGGATCATAATGATGTGGAGATTCTGTTTTATCACAGCGATCTTGCACCGGCGCTGGAACAATTGCGTGAACTTTGCCCAAAGATACAAAAATTCATCTGTCTGGATAAACAAGACGGCGCGGCACCATGGCTGGAAGACTGGATGGCCGCGGCCCCTTCAACCGATCCCGATGTGCCGCTTGGCCCTGATGATCTTGTCGGAATTTTATCCTCTGGTGGGACAACGGGGCGGCCCAAGGGGATCATGCTGACGCAGTTGAACTGGACCACGCTAATCGCGAACTATTATGCCAGTTTTGATGCCGGACCTGACCCTGTGCATTTGCTGATCACGCCTATGACCCACGCGTCAGGGGTGCTTGCCATTGCGTTGATGGCCGCTGGTGCGCGCAGCGTCATCCTGCCGGGATTTGATGCCGCCAACGTTCTAGACACAATTGAAAGCGAGGGAGTGACCCATCTGTTCCTGCCGCCGACCGCCGTTTACATGCTGTTGTCGCAACCGGAAGTTGCGCAACGTAGCTTTCCGTCATTGCGGTTCTTTCTTTATGCCGCCGCACCTATGGCCATTGACAAGCTGCGCCAATGCCTGAAGATTTTTGGGCCGGTCATGGCGCAGTGTTTCGGACAAGCAGAATCGCCGATGTTCTGCGCGCTGCTGACGGCAGAGGATCACAATGTTATCGGAGATCCGGCCCGCGAACACCGGCTTGCAAGTTGCGGCAGGCCCGCACTTTTGACACCGATGGCGATCATGGATGATGACGGTAACATTATGCCGCGTGGTGAGCATGGTGAAATTGTTGTGCGCGGAAATCTGGTGATGAAGGGGTATTACAAAAACCCCGAAGCAACCGCAGAGGTTTCCCAGTTCGGTTGGCACCATACCGGCGACATCGGGTATCTGGATGACGAGGGTTACCTTTATATCGTGGACCGCAAGAAAGACATGATCATTTCGGGCGGCTTCAACGTTTATCCCTCGGAAGTCGAGCAGGTGATCTGGTCGCATCCTGCCGTGCAGGATTGCGCGGTGATCGGTGTGCCTGACGAAAAATGGGGTGAAGCGATCAAGGCGGTGATCGAACTCAAACCCGATGCAACGGTGGAACCCGAAGCAATCATTGCATTGTGCAAGGAAAACCTTGGCAGCGTAAAGGCCCCCAAAACGGTTGACTTCTGGGATGAACTGCCGCGCAGCCCCGTTGGGAAAGTGCGCAAAAAGGACATCAGGGATACGTTCTGGCAGGGGCAAGCGCGCAGAATTTAGGGAGCAGAATTATGAACATCGCGTACATTTTGACACAGTCCGCGCGCGCCTATTGCGATCGACCTGCCGTCTGCTTGGGGTTGTCGACGTTCAGCACCTACACCCAATTACAGGACCGCAGCGCGGCGTGGCCGCTGCGCTGAAACAGCGCAATCTGGTAAAAGGTGACCGTGTTCTGATCTTCATGGGCAACCGGCCCGAATATATCGAGATCCTGTTTGCCATCTGGACTGCCGGATGTGTTGCCGTTCCGTTGAATGCCAAACTGCACCCTAACGAAGTGACCTATATCCATGCTAACTGTGATGCCGCACTTGCCTTTACCGACCGGCCGGAAGACGTCGAAGGGTTTTCAGCAGTCATTGCGGTCGGTGGACCGGAATATAATGCGGCGTTACAAGCGTCAGCGGATTTGCAGCCTGCACACGCTGCGCAAACCGATCCAGCATGGATTTTTTATACCAGCGGCACGACGGGCCGCCCGAAAGGGGCGATACTGACCCACCGCAACCTCTGGACCATGACCACGAGTTTTCTGGCCGATATGTGTCCGGTTACGGAAATGTCGGCGGCGCTGCATCCGGCACCGCTGTCTCATGCGGCAGGGCTGTTTATGCTACCGTTTGCGCAGCGGGGCGCGGCGAATGTTGTGCCGCAAAGCGGTGGATTCGATCCGCATGAAATCGTGACGTTGCTGCATGAATATCCCCATTCATCTTTTTTTGTCGCACCCACGATGCTGACGCGTCTGACGGCCTGTCCTGCGCTTGACACGGCGGCCATCGAAAACCTTGATCTGTTGTTCTGCGGCGGTGCGCCGATTTATGTCGCAGACCTGCGCCGGGCGATGGCGCTGTTGGGCAACCGCATCTGGATCGGATACGGACAAGGCGAGGCACCATGTACGATCACTTATCTACCACCGCATATATTGAGCTGGGAAATTCCGGATAGTTGGCTGGGATCCGTCGGCATTCCACGCACCGGCGTCACGGTCTGTGTGGTGGATGAAACAGGCACACAATGCCCCCCAGATGTCGCGGGCGAAGTGATCGTCAGTGGCGATGTGGTGATGGCGGGATACTGGGGCAATGAAACGGCAACGGCGTCAGCCTTGCGGGACGGCTGGCTCCATACCGGCGACATTGGCAGCGTGGACGCCCACGGTTTCCTGACGCTCAAGGACCGGTCCAAGGACGTGATCATTTCTGGCGGGTCAAATATTTATCCGCGCGAGGTCGAAGAGGTGCTGCTGCGTCATTCCGGCGTGGTCGAAACTAATGTTGTTGGCCGCGAGGAGGCCGAATGGGGCGAGGAAGTCATCGCGTTTGTCGTGGCAGAGCCGGGCGTGACCGCACAGGCGCTGGACCGTTTTTGTCTGGATAACATAGCGCGGTTCAAGCGACCCAAGGCCTATTGCTTTGTTCTCGAACTGCCCAAAAGCAGCTACGGCAAAATACTTAAGACAGAGTTGCGCCAGATGCTGACCGACCCCGATACACAATTCGAAAAACCATAAAAAAGGAGACCCAAAATGACTGCCATTATTGCCGGTGTCGGCATGATCCCTTTTGCAAAACCGGGCGCATCGGCACCTTACGACGAGATGGGCGAGGTGGCGATCCGTCTTGCACTGGATGACGCCGGTATCGCGTTCGAAGACGTGCAACAGGCCTATGCCAGCTATGTTTACGGCGACAGCACAAGCGGGCAGCGTGTGATTTACCGCGTGGGCATGACGGGCATCCCGATTATCAACGTGAACAACAATTGTTCGAGCGGTTCAACAGCGCTTTTCCTCGCACGGCAGGCTGTCGAAAGCGGTGTGGCAGAATGTGTGCTGGCGGTGGGTTTTGAACAGATGGCCCCCGGTGCGTTGGGTGTTGTCTTTCCCGATCGCCCGTCACCGCTGGCGGAATTTGATGCCGCCACGGACCGGCTGATAGGGGACGTCGATCTGCCGATGACGCTTCGGTATTTCGGCGGTGCGGGCAAGGCGCATATGGAACGATTTGGTACGAAGATGGAGACATTCGCCAAAATTCGGGCCAAGGCTAGCCGCCATGCCGCGAACAACCCACTCTCGGTTTTCCGCAAGGAGATGACCACGCAGGATGTAATGGGTGCGCAGGTGATCTGGCCCGGTGTAATGACACGGCCAATGGCTTGTCCGCCCACCTGCGGCGCTGCGGCGGCGCTTGTGGTGTCCAAAGGGTTCGCTGAAAAAATGGGCCTTGATACAACTGTACAAATCCGCGCGCAGGCAATGACAACGGATAAACTGCTGGACCCTGAAACCGGCGACATGATCGAAGTGGTTGGCGCCAGGCTGAGCCGTGATGCCGCGCGCATGGTCTATGAAAAGGCGGGCGTGGGTCCTGACGATATCGACGTGATCGAATTGCATGACTGTTTCGCGCAGAACGAATTGATTTCCTACGAGGCCCTGGGGCTATGTGCCGAAAGTGATGGCGAAAAGTTGGTCGATGATGGCGACAACACCTTTGGCGGGAAATACGTCACGAACCCGTCTGGTGGTCTGCTGTCAAAGGGGCATCCACTGGGTGCTACGGGGCTGGCACAGTGTTTTGAGTTGACCAACCAACTGCGTGGAAAGGCAGAGAACCGGCAGGTCGATAATGCGCGGCTTGCCCTCCAGCATAACGTTGGGCTGGGCAGTGCGGCGGTTGTTACACTTTATGAAAGGATTACAGCATGACAAAACCACCAATGAGAGATCGTGACGATTTCGGCGTGGCACTTGTCACCGGTGCAGGTTCTGGCATCGGACAGGGGATTGCTTTGCGGCTGGCGGAGTTGGGCGCGAGGGTTGTTGTCACTGATATTGCCGAAACAGGCATAGCCGATACGGTCAAGCAGATCGAAGCGGCAGGTGGTACAGCGCTTGGGCAAAAGCTTGATGTGTCGGATCCGGCATCGGTGAATGCGGCATTTGACGAGACGGAACGCTGGGACAAATGCGTGGATGTGCTGGTGAACAATGCGGGTATCGTCGGGATTAATCCGTTCCTCGATTTTCCTTTGGAAGACTGGAACCGCGTTATGGCTATCAACCTGACAGGCAGCATGTTGTGCGCGCAACTTGCTGCGCGTGAAATGGTTCGTCAGCGATATGGCAGGATCATCAATATCACGTCGGTCAGCGGCATCCGCGCAGGGGTCGGGCGCACGGCTTACGGCACGTCCAAGGCGGCCTTGGTGGGGCTGACACGCCAGATTGCGCTTGAAGTTGCGGCGCATGGCGTCACGGCAAACGCGATTGCACCGGGCGCCATTACAACTCCGCTCACCGAAAGCACCTATACCGAAGAAACGGTTGCGCGCCTGTTGCCGATGATTCCGGCGGGTTACATGGCCGACCCTGCGGATATCGCGGCGGCAGTTGCCTATCTGGGCTCGCCTGATGCGCGATATGTGAACGGTGAAACACTGGTCGTTGATGGTGGATATGTCTGTGGCGGCATGATGCAGACTGGCTCGCTGGATCTGGGCACAAAAAGTTCGTCCTGAACACAAGGTGTCGCGCGGCGAGGCATTTTTTCATGTCGCGCGCATCATCGGGGAACGCACTATCTTGATGTCGCCGGATTGCTGATTCTCCGATCAAATCGGACGGGAGAAACCGACAACCTACAAGCCTATGTAACCTAACGTAAATTAGTTCTTGATTTGATTATATATTTTTGATTACTTATTGGTAAGTAAATAGAAAGACGCACGCATGACTCAAGCGAATGTACTGGTCGAATACCGTGGTCCGGTTGCGTGGCTGACGTTGAACAGGGCCAACAGTCTTAATGCACTTTCTGTCGACCTCATTGGGGAACTGCGCGCCGCGATAAGAGAGATCGCTGTGGCAAAACAGGTGCGCGCAATTGTGCTGACGGCTGCGGGGCGTGCGTTTTGCGCCGGTGCCAATCTGAAGGAAGTCCTCGCTGGTCTGGATGATGCCGATACGCAAAAGGGTGATTTTCTTGACGCTATCGGCGCGACGTTTCAAGCGCTGCGTGATTTGCCGAAACCGGTGATCGGCGGGCTGAATGGCATTACCGTTGCGGGCGGGCTGGAACTCGCGATGTGTTGCGATGTGCTGATTGCGGGCGAGAGCGCCAGAATTGGCGATGCTCATTCGAATTTTGGTGTGTTCCCTGGCGCAGGCGGCGCTGCTGTCTTGCCGTGCCGGATCGGACTCGCAAACGCGAAATACCTCTTGTTTTCGGGCCAAAGTCTACCAGCGCGCGAATTGATGCGCATGGGGCTGGTGCAGGAAGTGGTTGGTGATGACGCGCTTGAAGCGCGGCTGCACGAGTTCAGCCAGTTGCTGGCGACCAAAAGCCCGCTGGTCCTGTCGCAGATGAAGCGGGTAGCCAATGCATCCATCGAAATGACGCAGGTGGAGGCGCTGAAACAGGAACTTGCCGTGCTGCGCGAACATCTGAAATCCAACGATGCGGCCGAAGGACTTGCCGCATTCGGTGAAAAACGAAAGCCGGTTTTCACCGGCACATGAGCGGAGATTGAAATGACAAAAATTTACATTGCCGGGGTCGCGATGACCAAAATGGGACGCCTCGACGGGGCAACGGTAAAGTCGCTGACCTGCGAGGCTGTCGATGGCGCGATGGCGGACGCCGGCATTGGCAAGGATGACATTCAGGCTGCCTACTACGCGAACACAACACAGCGACATCTTGAGGCGCAGTTGATGATCCCGGGCCAGATCACCCTGCGCGAGATGGGATTTGAGGGCATCCCGATGGTAAACGTCGAAAATGCATGTGCCAGCGGGTCAACCGCGTTGAACCTTGCGGCTCAATTTCTCAAAGCAGGCGAGGGTGACGTGGCTTTGGCCGTTGGGGCCGAAAAAATGTGGACAGGTGACAAAGCTAAGATGTTCAGCTTTTTCGATGGCGCGTGGGATGTGTCCACCGTTGAGGAAAATACCGAAAAACTGATGGCGCTGGGCAAAGGCATCGACGTGCCGAATGACACCACTTCGGACAAGCCGTTTTCAGTCTTTATGGCGATTTACGGAGCGTTCGGGCTGGCGCATATGCGCACGTTCGGCACGACCCAAAAACAGATTGCTGCGATTGCAGCAAAGAACCACATGCATTCGGTTGAAAATGAAAAGGCGCAATTCCGCGCGCCTTATACCGTTGACGAAATATTAAGCGCACCACCGATCACTTATCCTTTGACCCTGCCAATGTGCGCCCCGATGAGCGATGGCGGTGCCGCTGCGGTTCTGATGACCGAGGCCGGATTGAAAAAGTTCGGGATCAGCCGGGATCGTGCCATCGAAGTGCGCGCCAGCGTGATCCAGACCGGATCAAACCGCGCGCCGGAGGATTATGAGAACCACCTGACCGCGATTGCGGCACGGCGGGCATATGAAATCGCCGGTATCGGTCCCCAAGACGTATCAGTTGCCGAAGTGCATGACGCAACAGCGGTGGGTGAGTTGATCCAGATCGAAAACCTTGGGCTGTTCCCATTTGGCGAAGGGGGTGCTGCATCCGAGCGCGGTGACACCTCCATCGGCGGGCGGGTGCCGGTGAACCCGTCGGGCGGGCTGGAATGCAAAGGCCACCCGATTGGCGCGACTGGGTTGGGCCAGGTTTACGAACTGGTATCGCAACTGCGCGGTGAATGTGGACCTAGACAGGTCGAAGGTGCGCGGATCGCCATCGCGGAAAATGGCGGCGGTTTGATCGGTATCGAAGAGGCCGTGGCCTCCATCCTTATTCTCGGGCGCTAGGAGCGAAAGATGTTCAAAACCGAAGAGCAGATAATGGCTTGCGATTCCTTGCGCCGGTTTCTGGATGACCAGATCGAACCGGAATACCTGAAGGTTAAGGATGCGCCGTTCGAAAAAGAAGTCATTCAGGGTTTCATGACGCGACTTGCCGAGTTCGGTCTGACATCGGCCCCGCATCCCGAAGAAGCGGGCGGTATGGGGCTGGATTGGACCACCCACCTGATGCTGTTCGAAGAGGTTGGTGTTACGGCAATAGATATCGCGCTGCCCATTCTGATCAACGTGGTGGCAGGTGAGATTCTGCTGAAGCTCGGGTCTGATGAGATTCGCAAAAAATATATCGGTCCGTTGCTTGCCGGTGAAATTACCGCGTCGATGGGCATATCGGAACCAAATGTCGGGTCCGATGTGGCCGCTGTCAAAACCCGAGCGCGGCGGGACGGCGATGACTGGGTGATCAATGGCGAAAAGACCTGGATCACCAATGGTCGCTTTTCGGATTTCCTGATATGCACCTGCGCCACCGATGAGGGCCTGACCCATATTCTAGTGGATCGCAAAGAGCATGGCTATGAAACCCGCGACATCAAAAAAATGGGTCTGAACGCACAATCCACGGCACAGATCTTTCTTGATGACGTGCGTGTGCCGATTGCAAACACGATAGGCGAGGTCGGCCGCGGCTTGCAGCAAACGCTTGTGGTGTTTGAACGGGCGCGCGTTCACATGGCCATGTGGGGAATCTCCCTGGCACGGCGCGCGTTGGAAGAGTCGATCAGATATGCGCAGGAACGCAACCAGCACGGCAAGCAGATAGCGGGTCACCAGCTCATCGCAGACAAGATCGCCGTAATGGCCACAGAGATTGATGCTGCGCGGCTTTTGACCCTCCGTGCCGCTGGCATGATCGACCGCGGCGAACGCTGCGACAAGGAATGTGCCATGGCCAAATGGTACGGCACGGAAATCGCAGTGAACGCAACGCGCCAAGCAGTGCAGATCCACGGTGGCAATGGTGTCACCACCGATTTTATCGTCGAACGGCTGGCGCGCGAGGCCATTATCGGGCCGATCCCGGACGGGACTACAGAAATACAAAAATTGCTGATCGCACGGACGCTTACCGGCGTGCAGGCATTCAAATAGGAGCGGTCATGGAAATCGAAGGCAAGACAATCATCGTCACCGGCGGGGCATCGGGTCTTGGCGCGGCGACGGCGAAATATCTGCGAGCACGCGGTGCCAAGATTGGTATTTTCGATATGTCGCAGGGCGCTGGCGATGCGCTGGTCAAGGAACTGGGTGCTTCAAACGCAATGTTCTGCAACGTCGATGTGACCGACGATGAAGGCGTGGACGCGGCAGTTGACGCCGTGGTTTCAAAATTCGGTGCGCTGCATGGGTGCATCAACTGCGCCGGGGTCGTCAGCCCGATGAAAGTGATCGACCGTGACGGCAAGGCCGCGTCGCTCGACACATTCCGCCGCACGGTTGATATCAATCTTGTAGGCACATTCAACGTAATGAGCAAAGCTGTTCAGCGGATGTTGTTGAATGAACCCGAAAACGGCGAAGAGCGCGGTGTTGTTGTCAACGTCTCCTCTGGTGCTGCGATGGAAGGGCAAATCGGCCAGCCGGCTTATTCGTCGTCAAAGGCGGGGGTGATGGGCCTTAACCTGCCTGCCGCGCGCGAACTGGGTGCCAAGGGCATTCGCGTCAACGCGATTGCACCCGGCCTGTTCGGCACGCCGATGGTCATGTCGCTGCCCGACAACGTGATCGCAAACCTCGAAGCCTCTGTCGAAGCGCCCAAGCGTGTCGGCCGGATGGAAGAATTCGCTCATTGCTGTGCCTTTCTGATCGAGAATTCATATATGAACGGCGAAACCGTGCGGCTTGATGCTGCCACGCGCCTGCAGGCGAGATAGGGCGATGCTGCAACGCTCAGGTCCCCTCAAAGGTGTACGCATTGTTGAAATGGCAGGTCTTGGCCCTGCGCCGTTTGCTGCGATGCATCTGGCTGATCTGGGCGCTGAAGTGGTGCGCATCGCGCGGCCCGGTCAGAAATTTCCGTTGCCGATTGATGCGAAATACAATCTGTTCAACCGCTCGCGCCGCAGCCTGACACTTGACCTGACAAAGGCCAGAGATGTCGACCGGCTCTGGCAGTTGATCGAACGTGCCGAGGTGCTGATCGAAGGGTTCAGGCCGGGCAAAATGGAAAAGCTGGGATTTGGTCCGGAACAGGTGCAGGCGCGCAATCCGGCCTTGGTCTATGGCCGATTGACCGGATGGGGACAGGAAGGGCCGCTGGCACATGCAGCGGGCCACGACATGAATTATGCCGCCATAACCGGTGCGGTTTGGGGTTTGGGCGATGCGGACCGCCCGCCACCTGCACCGATGAACCTGATCGCGGATCAGGGCGGCGGCGCGATGATGCTGAACGTTGGTATCCTTGCAGCCCTGACTCATGCGCGCGCCACGGGGCAGGGGCAGGTGGTCGATACGGCCATGACGGACGGGGTTAACCTGCTGATGACCATGCAGCACGGGTTGGTCGCATGTGGCGCTTGGTCTGATAAACGGTCTGGCGATTTTATCAACGGCGGCGTTGCGTGGTATCGTTGTTACGAAACGGGCGATGGCAAATATGTGTCCGTTGGATGTCTCGAACCGCAATTTTTTGCCGAACTTCTGGCACTTCTGGGCCTCACAGACGATCCGCGCTTTGCCGATCAATACGCACCCACCGCGCAGGCCAGTATGATGGACGCGCTTACGGAGATTTTCCTGACTGCGACCCAACAGGAATGGTGCGATATTCTGGAAGGCAGCGACGCGTGTTTCGCACCTGTGGTTTCTCTGGCTGACGCATCGGATCATGCGCATAATCGCGCCCGGGGCAGCTTTGTCACAGTAGGTGGCATCGAGATGCCGACGCCCGCACCGCGATTCTCGCGAACACAACCCGACACACCGACGACCGGAGATGCGGGAGAAATCAGCCTTGATGAAATCCTTGAACACTGGGGGAACAACGCATGACTGCCTTGTCTTTTGCCGATGCGATGCAGCTTTTTGTGGTCGGCCTGTCACAAGGGTGCCTTTATAGCCTGATCGCGATTGGTCTGGTGCTTGTGTATAAGGCGACTGAGCAGGTGAATTTTGCCCAAGGCGAATTCATGATGCTGGGGGCATTTGTCGGGTATCAGTTCATCGTGCTGATGGGGATGCCCTACTGGCTGGGTGCGATGTTGACATTGGTCTTCATGGGCGCATTCGGCTACGGCGTCGAAGCGCTTGTGGTGCGGCGCCTGACGGGCCAGCCGGTGTTCACTGTCTTTATCCTGACGCTGGCATTGGGTATCGCGCTCAGGGCGGTTGCAGGGATAATTTGGGGGTTTGGCAACTATTCGTTGCCTGCTCCGGTTGATGGCAATCTTACACTGGGCCCAGTGATCATTTCTTGGACCAGCGTGTTGTCGATTGTTGTCACCGCGGTTGTCGCCAGCGCGCTGTACCTGTTTTTCCGTTACGCTCGGCAGGGTGTCGCCATGCAGGCGTTGTCCCTGAACCAGTTAGCAGCGTTCTACATGGGTATTCCTGTGAAACGGCTGACATCCTCGATCTGGGCAATGTCCGCGATCTTTGGCGGGATTGCCGGACTGCTCCTGGGGCCAATGACGTTGGTTTCGACGCAGATGGGTTTTATCGGGTTCAAGGCATTTGCAGGGGCAATTGTCGGTGGTTTCGGCTCCATCCCCGGTGCGGTGATCGGTTGCTTGCTGATCGGTGTGACGGAACCGTTTTTCGATATCATGTTCCCGACCCTCAAAGGAATTGGTGCCTACTTGATCATGTTCCTTGTGCTGTTGATCCGTCCGCAAGGCCTGCTGGCCCAAATTTATGCAAAGAAGGTCTAAGCCATGCGCGTAATTTTTCGCAAATCCTATGTTCAGGACATCCAGCTTTTCCGCGACCGTGGACAGGCATTCTGGTATCTGCTGTTTGCCGCGATCGCACTGGCCGCGCCGCTGTTTCTGGACGGCTATTTTCTGGATGAACTCTCATTCGTATTCATCTATGCTATCGCGGGTCTCGGGCTAATGGTGCTGACCGGATTTTCCGGGCAGGTGAGTTTCGGACAGGCGGCGTTTGTCGCAATCGGTGCCTACACTCACACGATCCTGCTGACCCGTTACAGCGTGCCGTGGCTTTTGTCGCTGCCGATAGCGGCGTTGGTGGCTGGGCTGGTCGGGTTGGCCGTCGGACGGATCTGCGGAAAGATGCACGGGCTGTATCTGGCGATTGCCACGCTTTCGATTGCGATTGTGACCGAACGGCTCATCGGTGGTGCGGGCGATTTCACAGGCGGTCATCGTGGCCTTTCGGTGCCGGAAATCAATATTCTCGGGCTGGCCATCGACGAAAGCTGGAAAGTTTATCTGCTGAATTTTGTCATCTTCGTGGGTTGTATCCTGATCGTTCGCAACCTGACACGCACAAGGTCGGGTCGCGCCATGATTGCGATCCGCGACTCCGAAGTGTCGGCGCGGGCGTTGGGAACCAATGTGGCCTTCTTCAAGGCATATGCGTTCTTCATCTCGGCAGTTTTTGCGGGCCTCGCGGGCGGGCTGCTGGCGCACGCCTTCTTCTACATCACGCCGGAAACCTTCGGAATGGGGGAATCCATCCGTCTGCTGTTGATGATCGTCGTCGGCGGGATCGGAACCATCCACGGCGCGGTTTTTGGGGCGTTCTTTATCGTGCTGCTGCCAACCGTGTTGAGCTGGGTCAAGATCGTGCTGCCCAGTGCAGTCGCCACGTCCGGCGGTTTCGATAGTCTTGCATTCGGTCTGATCCTGCTGGGGTTCATCCTGTTCGAACCTGACGGACTTTATGGACGCTGGACCAAGATCCATCACTATTTCAACGTGTTCCCGATGTACAAGAAGCGCAGTTTCCAGCGTCAGAAGACATTCCTCAAAACGGAGCGTTTAAGATGAACGGGTTGGAGATAGATAACGTATCGCTTTCCTTTGGTGGTTTGAAAGCGGTGGATGGCTTGAGCTTTTCAGTTGAACCGGGGTCGGTGTTCACCATCATTGGCCCCAATGGCGCGGGCAAAAGCACGGTGTTCAACCTCATCTGCCGGATTTACGATCCGTCGCAAGGCGACATCCGGTTCAACGGCAAAAGCCTGCGAAAAGCGAAATCCCATGAGGTAATCAACCACGGCATTGCGCGGACGTTCCAGAATATCGAACTGTTCGAACATGCGTCATTGCTTGATAACTTGCTGATCGGGCGCATCCGTCACGGCAAATTCGGGCCTCTGAGTGAGCTGTTTTTTACCCGTTCGCAGATGCGTCAGGAACTGGCCCACCGCCGCAAAGCCGAAGAAATAATCGAGTTTCTTGATCTCGAAGGCTACCGTCATGCACGGGTTGCGGATTTGCCGTATGGCGTGCGCAAAAAGACCGAAATGGCCCGCGCGTTGGTGTCGGAGCCAAAGATCCTGTTGCTGGACGAACCGTCAAGCGGACTGACCAGCGAGGAAACCGACGATACTGCTTTTGTGATTGAAGATATCCGCGAGGTCCTGGGTGTCACCGTTGTTATGATCGAACACGACATGAAACTGGTGAACAAAGTTTCGGACATGGTGCTGGCCATCAACGAAGGCCGGTTTCTTGCAAGCGGCAGCGCATCCGAAGTTCAAAGCGATCCCGATGTTCAGGCGGCATATCTGGGAGGGCAGGCAG
The DNA here is from genome assembly GCF_042661425.1 of Sulfitobacter profundi. Taxonomy (NCBI): domain Bacteria; kingdom Pseudomonadati; phylum Pseudomonadota; class Alphaproteobacteria; order Rhodobacterales; family Roseobacteraceae; genus Sulfitobacter; species Sulfitobacter profundi. Next base: position 46,665 of record NZ_JBHSWA010000003.1, read on the forward strand.
CATGACCGAGGTACTGCGCGCCAGCAACGTCGAAACGATGTATGGCAGGGTGATGGCCATTCGCGGCATCAGCCTGACGGTCAAGGAAGGGTCGGTCGTTACGGTCATGGGCTCCAATGGGGCGGGCAAAACGACGATTTTGAAAACCATCTCCGGCGCGCTTGATCCGTTCAAGGGGCAGGTGGAATTTGAAGGGCGCGATATCACCGCGCTTGACCCAGATGTCATCGCGCGCGCCGGCATCGCCCATTCACCCGAAGGGCGCGAAGTGTTTTCCCTCTTGTCGGTCAAGGACAACCTGATGATGGGTGCCTATTGCCGCAAGGATCGCGATGAAGTGGCGCGTGACTTGGAAAAGGTGCTGGGCTGGTTTCCCGTGCTGCGCACCTTTCTGGAAAAGCAGGCGATCTATCTATCTGGCGGGCAACAACAGATGTTGGCTTTGGGTCGCGCGTTTATGCAGCGTCCGCGCGTGATGTTGCTGGACGAGCCGTCGCTGGGCCTGTCACCGCTCCTGATTTCCGAGATTTTCCAGATCATCAAACGGATCAACGTCGAAGAAGGCGTGACCATGTTGCTGGTTGAACAGAACGCCAGTGTTGCGCTGCCGGCCGCCGATTTCGGGTACGTCCTTGAAACCGGCCGGATCGTTATGGAAGGTGAACGCGACGTTCTCATGAAAAGTGCTGACATTCGCGAATTCTACCTTGGCATCAAAGCAGAAAGTGCGCGCGGCGACCGCCGCTGGAAAGCAAGAAAGACGTGGCGATGAACACAATGCAAGACCAATCCACCGCAGGATGGACGCCGCCGCCGGTCCAGATTGACGGCTGTGACACGTTCTCCAAACTGTTCCGGCAGAACTGCAAGAAGTTCGGCAACAAAATCGCAATCCGCGAAAAGGATTTCGGCATCTGGAAAGAATTCAGCTGGCTGGACTATTACGCATCCGCGCGCAGGGTCGGGTGTTCACTTATGGCGTTGGGCTACCGTGAAGGTGACGTGGCCGCGATCATTAGTGAAGACAACAAGGAGTGGGTGTTTGCCGACCTTGGCATCCAGTGCATCGGGGCCACGACTCACGGGCTATATCCTACTTTGCAGGAAAAGCAAGTTGCCTATCAGTTGAACGATAGCGGAGCGAAGGTGCTATTCGTTGAGGATGAAGAGCAGCTAGATAAGTATCTGGGTGTGGAGGACCAGCTTGATCATCTCGAAAAAGTTATCGTATTTGATATGGAAGGGTTGCGCAGTTTCCAGCATGACAAAGTCATAGGCTGGGAAGAATTTCTCGCACTGTCGGACGCTAAAATCGAAGAACTGAGCGTTGAATTTGAGCGCCGCGTTGATGCGGGCGATCCCGAAGATATCGCAACGCTGATCTATACGTCCGGCACAACCGGTGCTCCCAAAGGTGCCGCGATGTCGCACCGCTTCTTTCTAGCGCAATCGGATAATTACCCCGAATTGCCGCTCGGACCGGGCGATGAAGTTTTGACGTTCCTGCCGCTGTGTCACGCGGCCGAACGGATCCTGTCTGTCTGCGTGCCGATCCGTCACGGCATAACCATCAACATCGCGGAAAGCGGCGATACATTTGCCGCTGACATTCAGGAAGTCGCGCCAACATTCATCTTTGCGGTGCCGCGCGTGTGGGAAAAATTCTATTCCCGTATCAATTTTGTGATGAATGATGCCACCGCATTTGGCCGGTTTGCCTATGACCAAGCCCTGAAAACGGCTGGACGCAGGGAGGCATTGATTGCTGCGGGAAAATCTGTGCCGACGATGCTTAGGCTTAGGCATAAGGTGCTGGACTTTCTGGTGCTTCGAAATATCAGGGTCGAACTGGGACTGGCGCGCGCGCATACGATCGTATCGGGTGCGGCACCGATTTCAGCCCGACTGCTCAGCTGGTTCAATGCCCTTGGGGTGACAGTACAAGAGGCATATGGCCAGACCGAAACCGGCATTGTGACTGCAACCATACCGGGCAGATCACCGATCGGTTCCATCGGCCGGGCAATGCGCAATGTCGAAGCGAAACTGGCCGATGACGGTGAAATCCTCATTCGCTCATCCAGCAATTTTTCGGGTTATCTGAACCAGCCTGAAAAGACGGCGGAAACCGTGGTCGATGGCTGGGTCTATACGGGTGATGTTGGGACGATGGATGCCAATGGTGACCTAACTATTCTGGACCGCAAGAAGGACATCATCATCACCGCAGGCGGCAAGAACATTACGCCTTCGCAGTTGGAAAACGAGCTCAAATTCTCGCCCTATATTTCTGATGCGGTGATCATCGGGGACAAGCGCAAATACCTGAGCGTGCTGATCATGATCGACCACGAAAACGTTGAAAAATACGCGCAGGAAAAGCGTATCCCGTTTTCCAACTACAAATCCCTGTGCGCAAACACCCAAATCCAGGACTTGATCGAAGGCGAGGTGGAACAGGCGAACAGCGGTTTCGCGCCGGTCGAGCAGGTAAAGAAATTCCGGCTGATCGACGTACTTTTGACAGCCGAAGACGACGAGCTGACTCCGACGATGAAGCTTAAGCGCAACGAGATCGAGCGCAAATACAAAGACCTGATCGAAACGATGTATTGAAACACCAAAGGGAGAGACCAATGAAGAAACTAGCAACAGCACTTGCGTTTACCGCAATGACAGCCACCGGCGCGATGGCCGAGGGGCTGCAGGGCGTGACCGACGACATGATCACGCTTGGCACCTATACGGACCTAAGCGGGCCGTTGGCAGTCTGGGGTGTGCCCGAGGCGAATGGCCTGCGCATGCGCGTGGACGAGATCAATGCGGCGGGCGGCATTCACGGTCGCCAGCTTGAGATTATAATCGAGGACACGCAATATCAGGTGCCCCGCGCGATTCAGGTTGCAAACAAACTGATGCGCCGCGACCAGATTTTTGCGATGGTTGGCGCGCTTGGCACACCGATGAACCTAGCGATCATGCCGCAACAAATTGAAGCGGGAATTCCCAACATGTTCCCGATGTCGGCCGAGGTCGAGATGTATGAACCATTGGATCCGATGAAATACGCATTTTTTCGCAGCTATACAGACCAGTTTCGCGCGGGCGTTGCATACTTCAAGGAAAATGGTGATTTCTCAACACCCTGCATTGCGCAACTCGCAAATGAAGCTGGTGAATCAATGGCGCTTGGCGTCACGCAGCAATTGGCAGAGTATGACATGAAAGTCGCGGCCAAAACGGAGCATTCGGCAACCGAATCCGATATGCTCTCGTCTGTAACCACATTGAAAAACGCCGGTTGCGATATCGTGTTTCTGGCGGGTGGGGTGCGCGATACAATTCTAGTTGTTGCAACATCTAAAAAGCTTGGTTTTGAACCGACTTTCGTGACTGGAATGGTGTCCTATATGGATGCAGTTGCGACTGCCGCTGATGGCGCGATGGATGGTCTATATCTGGTATCGCCTTTTGTTTTTGCGAACGCAGGAGACTCCGAAGGGGAAGCAAAACGTATCCTGGAGAGTTACAGCGAAATTTACGGTGAAAAGATGGCCCCACAAGCGCAGCTTGGTTACGTTTTCATCGACCTGATTGCCGTGGCGCTCGAAGCTGCTGGTCGCGATCTGACGACCGAAGGATTTCTGGCCGCAACCGACGCGATCACTAGCTATGTTGATCCGATCGGCGGCCAGTCGGTCAGCTTTGGCCCGGAAGACCATCAGGGCATCGAAAGTCTGATTATGGCAAAAGTCGAAGACGGTAAATGGACTATTGCGGCCCGCGGGCTCGACTACTAATCTGTCAGTGATAAATGCGGGCGGTGCTTCGGTTCCGCCCGTTGGTTTTGAAAGAGTAGCTTTGACTAGAATCCATTGGCACAAAAAAACCAAAGATGCCAAAGGCCAGCAAAAGCTGAAACGGCGGGCCATGCTCAATCTGGCCGCGCATTCGTTTTCAACAGTCGGATACAAACAGACATCGATGGATGACATCGCAGCGGCACTCGCAGTCACCAAGCCCGCGCTTTATTATTACGCCAAAAACAAAGAAGATATCCTGATGCAATGCGCCCGCATCTCGCTGGAGCGGGTCGAGCTATGCTTCACATCGGCACAGGAAGTTCAGGGTAACGGGCTTGATCGTATCCGCGTATTCTTTAGAGTCTATGCGAACATGGTTGTGAGCGAATTCGGCTCTGCCTTGATGCGCGAAGCGCGGCGCAATCTGACCGGAGAAAATCAGAAGAATTTGCGTCAGACACTGATACACGGTCAGAATTTTCTTGAAAGTATTATCGCAGAAGGGATCAAAGACGGTTCTATCCGCGATTGCGACTCAAAGCGCCTCGCACATGTGCTTTTTTCGGCCTTCAACCAGATGCCGATCTGGTATAATCCGAAAGGGCCGCTTAACCCAGAGAGTATTGCAGATGAAATGCTGGAACTAATCATCCATGGCGTGGGTGCGAAGAATACTTGATTCTAAATTTGTTGCCTATTCAAACAGCGCCGATTTTATTAAAGATTTAACATAAGATGGACTCTCGGATTTTTGAAGGAGCACTTTCATAATTAACATAAACTTCATTATGCGCCTTTATATTTTGTTTCGGGCACATTCTAAACTGGGTTGCGACAAATCCCCTATCTTGCTGGAAAGCAAGGAGAACGGACATGGCCCACACAGAGTTAGGATTGCGTGAAAGACGCGCGATTGAAGACATGTTGAACGCGAAGATGTCAGTGGACAAGATTGCAGCTGAGATTGGGAGACATCGTTCGACCGTGTTTCGCGAGATCAAGCGAAACAGATACATTGATAATGAGCTCCCCAATCTTAGCGGTTACTACGGTGTGACTGCACAGAGGTCCGCCGTCGACCGGCGCGCGCGTCGACGCAAGCTGGTACGGTTTATTGAATTGCGAGATGCCGTGATCAAACAGCTCAAAGTTGGCTGGTCTCCGGAACAGATCGCGGGTCGACTTCAGTTGGACGGCCAGGAACTTCGTGTCAGCCACGAGACGATCTATGCCTACATTTACGGTCCCGATGGCCAGTCCGAAGAATTGGCGCGGTATCTACCGCATCGCCGTAAGAAGCGGCAACCAAGACGCAGGCGAACACCTCGAGGCCTTGCTTTCCCACCAGATCGGTCGATTCACCAGCGGCCTGACTATGTTAAAACCCGCGAAACATTTGGTGAATGGGAAGGCGACCTCATGATTTTTGAGAGAGCGCACGGTAAAACCAATGTTGCTTCTCTGGTGGAACGCAAAACGCGCTTTGCCGTTCTGTTCCGCAACAACGACCGCAGTACGACGCACCTGATGAACAAGCTGATGAGTGTGATGGAACCCCTGCCCCAGCCGGCGCGAAAATCGATCACCTTTGATCGAGGGATCGAATTCCGCGACTGGCGCAAGCTGAAGCCCGGTATCGGAACCGAGGCGTGGTTCTGCGATCCGCAGGCTCCGTGGCAAAAGGGTGCAGTCGAGAATCTGAATAAGCGCGCACGGCGGTATCTACCACGCGATGCACCCGTGGCCGCGCTCTCAAATCGAGACATGAAATCGATTTGCGATCGCTTGAACGGCACGCCAAGAAAGTGCCTGGGCTGGCGCACGCCAACGGAAGCCTTCAGAGAAGAACTGATGAAAATGAGATAGAGGAACGCGTCGCAACGTGTCTTGAGATTCCATCGATGGTATATTGTTGGATGTTTGCTCGCCTTCCGGCGCTCTTCGCAGTTTTGCCTAGGCCGATCACGGGGTGTCTCCATCGCTCTCTGCCTCGAAGATGCGTGACCGGACGTCTGCGTTCAATTTCTGCAGTGGCTCACGAAAAGCTTTTTCGATGCGCACCATCGCATCTGTCATGAACTCGATCATGGAAGGCCAGTCATTGCGTTCGAACATATCGGCCTCGGTCTCACACTTGATACGGCATGCCCGCCGATGATCGAGGCGCTCCCATACCAGCGAACCCTCAAATGCCTCCTCCAGTGATTTACGCTGCGCAAGAAGCTGATCGAAGACATACTTGTTCTCTGCGTGATCCCCCGGTCGATATAGATCTCCGCACGGCCGTATTTGCCAGACGCAGAGAAATTAAATCCCACGCCACGCATGCCTGACCCAGCACCGATCCAGTTAGCAACACCGGCGGAAATATTGTCGTAGAGGCGCGATTTGGTCTGCATTACGCGGATTACCTCGCTCCAGATGTCGCGTAGCCCTTAATTGTGAGATGGGAAATCCAACGAAATCAACGGCTGAGCTTTGCCCTTAAATATGAGATTTTGCCTTTAATTCTGATATTTTTGCCCTTAAACCTGAGACAGGGTTCACAGACATTTGCGGCAAATATCGATGAATGATGATGGCGAAGACTCCGTTGCCGTTGGTGCTGAAGAGGCGCGCAGGGCCGCGGTGCTGCGCCCTCTTGTTCAGGCATATCTCAATGGGACTGGCAGCCTGGAACGTGGCATCAATGACGCCGTTTGGGAGCTTGGTGTCAGCAGGGCGACGGTCTGGCGTTGGATAAAACGGTTGGCGGAAGAGGGTGGGCGCACCAGCGCTCTGGCTCCGCGGAAACGGGGCCGCCCGACCGGGACGATGTTAATATCCAGCAAAGTCGAAGCGGTAATCGAGGAGCACCTTCGCCGCTATTTCTTGCGCCGGGAGCGTTCGAGCTTGTCGCGCGTCGTGACAGAAATCCGCAGCGCTTGCTGGCAGGAGGGCTTGCAACCGCCGACACGGCGAACGGTTCAGCGTCGTCTGGATGCGATGGATGCCCGCGAAGTTGCGAAGGCACGAGAGGGCGCAAAGGCGGCCCGCCAGAAATTTGCGCCGGTCACAGGTGAGAACAAGGCCAGTATGCCACTGGAGATCGTCCAAATTGATCATACACCGGCGGACATCATTCTTGTCGACGGCTTGGAACGCAAACCAATTGGGCCTTGGGTCACGCTGGCGATCGACGTCGCAACGCGGATGGTGACCGGATATTACACCTCTCTCGAGGCACCTTCGCGTCTGTCAGTGGCGCTTTGCCTGACACAGGCGGTGGCCCTCAAGGAGGAACTTCTTGCGGAATTGGCGTGCGATGTTCCTTGGCCGGCACAGGGCAAACCGCACAGCATCCACGTCGATAACGGTCGCGATTTCCGGTCGCGCGCCTTTCGGTCGGCCTGTGCGGATTGGGGGATCGATCTGGTCTATCGACCGCCAGCAAGTCCTCACTTCGGTGGTCACATCGAACGGTTGATCGGCACCATGATGGGGGCCGTTCACCTGTTGCCGGGAACAACGCAATCCTCGATCGCGGCAAAGGGCGACTATGACGCCGAAAGCAAGGCCACGATGACGTTGAGCGAATTCGATCGCTGGTTTGCTCTGGAAATCTGCCGTTACAACAACAGCATTCATTCAAGTCTTGGCTGCACGCCCGTTGCCAAATGGGAGGCGCTCTCAGAGCAAATGACAGGCGACATCCCCTTCGAGATGGAAGCCTTTCAGGTGAGCTTCCTGCCGAGTGAACTGCGCAAGATCAGGCGTGACGGCATCCATCTGTTCCAGATAAGGTACTGGTCCGATGCCCTTGCAGGCCACATTGGGCGCGGGGATGGAAAGGTGGTCGTTCGCTACGATCCTCGCGATATCTCAATGATCTGGGTCGAACTGGACGATGGCCGGTATGTTGAGGCGCGGTACAGAAACCTGGAAATTCCGCCCGTCTCGCTCTGGGAATATCGCGAAGCGATGAGGAAGGCCCGTGCCCTTGGCAAGTCCGGGTCTAATGAGCTGGTGCTGGCTGAGCTGATCCGACAGCAACGCCAGATCGAAGCTGAAAGCCGGGGCCTGACGAAGGCCGAACGCAGAACCCGTGAAAGAAAAGGGACATTGAAGGGCACGAACTCGGCCGTCTCGACAACCGAAGGGCTGCGCCCGATCGATACGGGTGATACATCGCGCCCATTGTTCAAGGTGGAGAGATGGTGAATTGAGGGCAGGGACAACTGAAGAAGACGGCCGGATCGCCCTCATTCAATCGGATATCTGGATCGGCTTTCCTCGGGCGGAACAGGTGTTGGACCGCTTGCAGGGCATGATCGAAGCGCCACGACAAACCCGTATGCCTGGGCTTCTTGTGCATGGCGCCTCCGGGATCGGAAAGACGATGATTGCCCGAAACCTGTCGCGCAAGTACGCACCAGAATACGATCCGGCGTCGGGCATCACCCGCACACCGCTTCTGCTGTTGCAAGCGCCGCCCGCACCTGATGAACGGCGGTTTTACCTGCACATCCTGGCCGCCGTCGGCGCCCCGGCGACGGCTCTTAGCGCCCGCGCTCAAAATGTGGCTTCCCTCGAAGTCCGTGTCATCGCGCTCTTACGCGACCTTGGCCTGCGGATGATCATGATCGACGAGGTCCACAATCTCTTGGCCGGGACCCACCGCGAACAGCGCCGATTTCTCAATGTCCTGCGGTATCTCAGCAATGAACTCGAGGTGTCACTGGTCTGCCTTGGGGTCAGCGAGGCCGTCGATGCTATTCGCGGTGATATCCAGCTTGCCCGACGGCTGGACGAACATCATCTGCCAAACTGGCGCGACGATGCCGAGTTCTCGGACATGATCCAGACCCTTATTGCTGCCATGCCACTGGAAAAGAAGTCCAACCTGAAGGTCAAATCTCTCAAGCAGGTCTTGGCACTGACCGGTGGGGTGACCTCGCGCATCTTCGCTCTGGTCAAGGATCTTTCCATCGACGCCATTATCACAGGCGAGGAATGCATCACCGATGACGCAATCGCAAAATGGACGCCGGTTTGGTCGCGCCATGCGAACCCCCATCGGCGGCTCCAGAAGTCCCGGGTGTGAAGCCGCACCCGCTGCCCAAGACTGTCGTGCCGCTGCCAGACGAGTTGTTGTCAGGTTGGTTGTCTCGGCTGGCGGCGGCCAACTACTGTGATGATGCGGAACTACTGGCTCATCTCAGAATCGATACCGCGCATGGCACCGCCTTGGACTTCAACGTCGACGCGGCTGCGGCGGCGAAGATTGCCAACGCCGCACGGGTTAACCCAGATGTTGTTCGATCTTTGACCTTTCCGGCAATGACGCCACGAGAAGCCTCGCTGACGGCTCAGATGCCATTCCAGCATTGCATGCAATGCGCCAGAGAGGGTCTTTCGCTCAGGCATTGGAGGCGGGCCTGGGCATTTGACTGCCAAGTTTGCGGGACGAGACTTGTGCAGACCCTTGGCAAACTCCGTGAGGAACAAATATCTGGAAAACTGATATACCGAGCGCGCCGCGGGGCAGAGATGCTTGAGTGCGCCGCGCGCTCGCGCGGCCCCAAGCAACTTCGGCGCGCAATGCGCGCAGTCACCTTTGCCATGTCACTCAAAACCTTCCGCGGGGATCCGTCGTTCGCTGTCCAGAACCCCAGATCGGAAGTTAGGCTGTTCTGCCTCGCCGCAATCGCCGCCGCTCGATCTCATCCCTTGGCTAAGGCAGCCATCGTCAGCAAAAGCATCGACGACTATGCAAGGGTTGCTCTCTTGCGCGCCTTCGAGAAGGAGCCTCGATTGCTTGCCGCGGTTGATCACATCGCGCAAAGGTGCGCGAGAAACAGGGGCCCCATGACAGCCGTATCTCACAATTAAGGGCAAAAATTGTCGCCAAACGCGTCGCGTCTCAGATTAAAGGGCAACGCGACAGCTCCTTAAGGTGATCGGCGATCGGGCGCAGGTGAAGGCAGGCGCGCCCGACCCAGATGCCGAGCGTCGCTCGGTCCAGCGTGATCCTCTGTCGGGTGCAGATTTCCTCTTGGCGGTAGAATGGAAGGTGGCGGCCGGGCGCGACAAGTTCCGGCGCATGCGCTTGGACCACCGCGCCGGGTGACCAGAACCCGCTGTTGCGGTTGGGGGCGCCTTTCTCAGCAGCATCTTGTCCCTTCAGCGCACGCCGCGCCTTCTCCTGCGGCACGTCCAGAACGCCCTGGACCAGTTCCACATCCTCGAGCGGCAGATTGCACTGCTCCGGGTCGAGTTTTTCGGGTCTCTGCCCGAACTTCTCCCGGCGCAACTCGCTGACGATGCTCTCCAGCCGCCTCTGAGCCTCGACCGCATCCACGAGCGCCGCCTCCCGATGAGACGGGCTTTCAGACGGGCGTTTTCTTCGGCCAGAGCGGTGTCGGTCATGACCGCGATCAAGCACATGAGCTGGATAGCCACCAGCGGTAGAACAAATGGAAGCGTCTGCGGATGCAGCATCTGGTCCACATGTTGGCGATGATCAAAAGCCAATCACTTGCCGTGCATGATCTGCGGGCCATGCTGTCCTATCCCCCGCCAGCTGAGGAGGGGCACCGCTCTGCCCTGCGCCAGATCGCTCTTCATTTGCCGTGTTGCGGCATTTCAGACCTTGCGGGTTGCGAGCCTCTGGACATTGATGCGCTTGAATAGATGAATGGAAGGAATGGGGCCGTCGACAACCACACAGCTCATCGACGGCTAGCGGATCATCGATTTTAGGGCGTTCGGCAAAAAACGGAAATACCGGCAATGGCCGCAGCCACAGTTTCAAAGAGGAAAGAAGATGCTGATCGCGAAGGACGAGGTCAGCCCTACGATGACGTTCATCGGAATGCCTATCTTGAGAAAATCCGTGAACCGGTAGTTTCCGGCGCCATATACCAGTGTGTTCGTCTGATATCCGATAGGCGTTGCAAAGCTGGCGCTCGCGGCGATCATTACGGCCACGGCAAGCGGGCGCGCATCGACGCCCAGTTCCGGCGCTAGCGCAATGACGATGGGTGTGAACACCACGGCGACAGCGTTGTTGGTGACGCTCTCGGTTAGAATGGAGGCCACGAAGTAAACCGCCAACAACGTCAAGAAAGGCGGCAACCCGGACAGTAGCGGGGTAAGCATATCGACGATCAGCTGGACCGCTCCCGTGTGTTCCAGCCCTGTCCCGATGATCAGCATCGCAAAGATCAGCACAAGGATCGAGCCGTCGACAGATTGCCACGCCTCGTCGCTGTCGATGCAGCGCAGCAGCAGGATCCCGGCCACCGCGACCAGCGCCAGAATGCCGATAGGCATGACATTCAGCGCCGCGAGAACCACAATCCCAAGCAGCGCGATAATAGCGATCGGTGCCTGCCTGCGGCGAAAGGCACGACCTGATGGCTGGGTAATCGATGCCACGTCGCCGACCTCGGCCAGTGATCGGAAGCCGTCGGCGGGTCCTTCCAGCAGCAGCTTGTCGGCAGCGCGCAGGCGCACGCTCGACAGATCGGCCCCAGCAATATGCCCATGTCGGAACGCTCCCAAAACACGCACGCCTGCTTTGCGCCCAAGCGCCAGATCGGCAATGCTCCGCCCAACAGAGCGGCGTTTTGGAGTTACAATGGCTTCGGCCGTCAATAGCACCCCATCGGGATCAGGATCGGGATCCGATGTGCGCTGCATTCCGGCTCGAAGCCCCCTTTCTCGACAAAGGTTAACAGCTCGGATGTAGTGGTCACAACGATCACCACATCCCCCTTTTGCAGAACGTAATCTTCCAGATCGCTCCTGTTGATCTTGCCGGCACGCTTCACACCTTTGACTTGCACGCCATCGCGGCCAAAATCGGCGATCTTGGCCAGAGGGGCATCGACATGTGGGTAGGACTCAAGAACCGTGATTTCAGACAGGTACCGGGTTTCTCGATCACCGCCGGCGGCGATATCCGCTTTGCGGTGGGGCAGCAGCCAACGTCCGAGAATTAGTAGGGATACGCTTCCGACCAGCGTGGCTGTCAGCCCGACGGGCGCGATCTCGAAGATCGAAAACGGTTCCATCCCGTTTTCGCGCGCGATGCCATCCACAATGATATTTGTGGACGTTCCGATCAGCGTGCAGGTACCGCCAAGGATCGCCATGTAAGAGAGCGGAATCAACAGCCGCGTCGGGGCCAGTTGCAAATTGTTTGCCAGCCGAATGACCACCGGAATGAGAACCAGTACGACCGGCGTGTTGTTCATGAAGGCTGAGGCGGCGACCGCCGAAATCAAGAACACCACCACGGCCAGCAGGGGGCGATCCTGTGCGCGATTGATCACCAGATTTGCCAGCGCATCCAAAACGCCGGTGCGCACCAGCGCGCCCGAAACGATGAACATGGCCCCGATCGTGATGGGGGCCGGGTTTGAAAAGACGTTCATCACCCCATCGTGAGGCACCAGTCCCAGCACGATATATAGGGCCGCCGCCCCCGACGCAGTGACCTCGGGCGGGAATTTCTCCAAAGTGAGCACAACAAAGAGAAGCACTAGGATCCCAAGCGCCAGATAAGCGGCATTGAAGCCGACAGCGTCGATCATTGTGCAACAATCTCCATAGGTCATTCATGAGTGAATATCATGGCACGTGGTGTTGTCACGTTAACTCGCCGAGTTTTCAAGTTGGCATGCCAGTCGTTGATCAAGTGGCATATGCCGCGGATTTCCACGCTTTTAATGCTTCGATCCGATGGTAGCGGATGGTGAGAGCGGAACGAAGACGGCGGGCAGGTACGGAGAAACGATTGCGGGTTTTGGAATGCATAGAGACGAAGCGCTGCAATCCACCCGGTGATCGGAAGCCCTGTATTACCCGCTCTCGTTTCCGTATGGGCAGGCGGCTGCTTTCTGCGCGGTTATTGAACCCCTTGTGTGACCAATGATCAATGCCGGGTGCGACCTCGCGCTTTGCGGCGCCATAGGAGCGCAGTTTAAATTTTCGTTTACGCAAGTGGACGCTGACGTAGCTCAAGCAGCAATTCATTGGCTTGCTGAATAAAATCGTGCTTCTCTTTATCGTCCTTTGAATGTTTCACCTCTTCAAGGAGCGTTTCCGATTTTTTCTGAAGGACCAAAAACCTCTGGTGTTCAGCTTCTGAAGTTTTGGTTCGTGCGATTTCACCTGACCGCTCAGTCATTTTTTCTTCCAACTCATGAACTTTCTCTTCAAATTGGTTCGGTTCCATTGGTGTCTCCTTGTTGGTGTTGCGATGAGTATGTGTCTCGCTATGGCGTTCGGTGTATGAAATTTAGATCCACACATCGACCCTCAGAATTGAAGCGAATGTCGCTGAAAAGCGAAATTTCGCGCTGAGCCATAATATAAGCTCTCACAAGCTATCGTCCGCTTTGGGGTCTCCCGGGACGTTTTCGTTTAGGATATCCGTAATCTCGGCCACCAGTTCGGCGCGGGTGCCGTTCGGGCTTTCGCGCTGCTCCGTTGCAAGTTGGGTCAGAACCTGCTTCAGCCAGCCTTTCCGTCCGCCCGCCGGATAGCCTTCATCCGCTAGTACGTCCATGATTTCATTGCGGGTCAAATTTTCTCCGATTTCGGGCAGAACCACTTCACCGGGCGCTGGTTTTTCGGGGTCGGTCATCTCAGCCTCCTATTTTCTGAAACGTCACCGCAGCGTGAACAGCAACGCGATCCCTCCAATATAGATAGTCATAACCGCATAGGAATCGAGTCCGACGCCGAACAGAGCCGGATCGCGCCGCTCGATCAGGCCAATCACATAGACCGCAGTGACCAGAATGCCTGTAAGCCCGGCGACGATAGAGAACATTCCAACCTCGTTTAGAACTGCCCCGCCTGGATAGAATAGATCAACCAAGAATATCACGCCAATGTCGAACAAATTGGTGCCGAAAATGTCCGAGACCGCCATGACATGACGTCCCAGCTTGACTGCAGCGAGTACGGTGCTGATTTCGGGTAGAGATGTCGAGATCGCGATAAATACCGCGCCGAAAAAACTGTCGCCCAGCCCTGTGCGTTCTGCCAGTGCCTCGCCGCTGGTGGAGAGAAAATATCCCATGATCAAAATTACCAGAGCTACTGCCGCCGTCGCACCCAACAGTTGAGGGCGTGAGAGATTCTCAGTCGGGTCATCCACGTCGATGTCCGGCGAAGGCGGTTCGCCTATAACTTCCCAACCGGGTTTGTCCTGTGCGCGGGCGACCATACGTACGGCATAGACGAAAAGCGCAGCAATGCCCCATGTCCAGAGGCCTGCCCCAGCGAAGGGGATATCGCCCACGCCGATGCCGGTGATCGTCACAGCAATGAGAATGATGCCCAGCACACCCTGCAGGAGTACGATGGGATCGGGCACGGTGGCAGTTAGGGCGTTGCGACGGATTGCCATGTCAGCCAGAGCGAGCACGGTGACTTGCATTGTGAAGCCGCCCAACAAGTTGTTGACCGCCAACGCCGCATTGCCTCCAATCGCTGCTGTGCCCGTCACGGCAATTTCGGGTAACGAGGTGATCCCGCCCAGCAGGACTACCCCCAGCACTGCTTGCCCAATCCCGAATTCACGCGCGATCCCGTCGGCATAGCGTGACAGGCGCACACCCGAGAACCAGACGGACCCAGCTGCGACACAGAAGATCGCGATTAGAATAACAATAGACAGATCATCAAATGGAACCATAGCGCTACCTAATGAACCGATCCCAAGTGCCATAGGTGTTCCTGATTGTGCCACGAGGAATGCTGAGTGCGATCAGCGCAATGCCGACGAGGGCGGAAAAAAGCAGGGCACCCCAGCTGGCTCCGACGACCAATGGCGCAAAAAGCAGCACTATTCCCATCAGCGCGTTAATAAAACGTCCCAGCCGAGTTACTGGCGCGAGTGCGGCCACGGTCACGGTGATGATCAATGCGCCCACGACGTGGTTCGTAGCGGCGGTTCCGCTGCCCCATCCGAAAACCAGTGGCGACAGCATCAGCACGAGGCCAAGCGCTAGCGATGCCATAAGTGTCCAAGGAAAGGTCATCCCGCCTGAAACCATGTCTTTTACGATCACTTGGGGGCTGCGTTCAAAATCGTCCAGCGGGTGGTCGTCGGGGCCTTCATCGGTGTCGCCTGTAAAAAACACGAGTAACCAAGGCTGACCCGCCCGGTGCCGCCGTCGTAGGAACTGGTAGGTCGCGACCAGTTCGTCCAGCGAATAGGGGATCTGCCAGACCATTGCGGCGGCGGCAATCAAAGCCAGTGTTGAGTAGGTACCGATCACAATAGGCTGGATCACAATGAAAAAGATCGACACTGCGCCGAGCGGCACGATCATAATGCCGAAGAGCACTACGAGCCATGGCATCGTGCGCCACCGCCGCGCCGAGCCTATTGCACCAACGATGATTTCCAATGCATAGGTCAGCGCACCGATACCGGCGTCTGGCACCGGCCAAGCTTCGGAAACGGATGAGGTGATGATCTGTTCGGTTCCATTCTTCCCTTCCAAGGTGCCGCTAAAAAACGGTTCCCAAACGCCGCCAATGGATTCGAGTTGATAGGCTGTGAGATAACGGGAGACGAGGAGGCCGACGATCGCCAACATGATGACCGGAAGGCGTTGGAACCAGTCAGATGGAGAGTAATCCCAGCCTTTGGGAATTGTCGGTCCGGTTTGTGCGGCCACCGGCGAAACCCCCGGCACCGGCAACAGGCATAGCGCGAAGGCCACGGCGAGCATGCCGACGAGGGTGCTATTCAGGTAAGCGGCGCCATTGTCTGTCCAGAAGACCAGCGGCGCAAACATGATCCAACAGCCCAGAACTGCGGCGCCAAACCGTGCCCAAGGCATCTGCCAAGACAGCGATAGCATACCAAAGGCAAACAGGAGCAGCCCAGAGATCACGTCGCTGATGATCATACCGGGATCCTGTACGCCCAACAAAGGCGGGGATGTCAGCAACCACAGGCCAAGGCCCGCGTTGGCCCAGCCGCCCCAGAGGTTAGCACGGTGCTGTTCGCGATATTTAGTCTCGTGTTGCACGCGCAACGCTTCAGGGTCATCTACCCGTTCGTCTGCCGCTTCAAGCCAGGGCGGCGCCGTGATGCCGTTGGCGCGGTACCAACCCAAAGGGTTATCCTTCAATGCCTTGATCAGCGTCGGCAGCCGGTCCATGACGCGCCGCTCCGGCTCCCAGTCCAGCAGTTGGCGCGCCTTCGAGATGTCGAGCGCGTATTGATCGCTTGCCATGTCGATCATGAAAGGTCGGATGAAGGGCTTTTCCCCTTGATCAAGGGTATCGGGCACCACCGGCTCGGATTCTGTTTCAAGCTTCGCGCCCAACTTTGCCACAGGAGGGGGCAGGACAAACGTTCTCCAGGTATTTTCACCGTGGATCAATTCACCAATGCGTTCTTGTAGCGCATCATAGCTCACAGTATCTGGCTCACCCGCGAGAATTACCTCTCCGGCTTGCAACTCCGTGCGGCGGTTTACCACGCAAACGAAAAGCTCCAACATGTCATCGAGATGAATAAATGCTTGCCCGGCATCGGTATTTCCTGAATAAACATGCGCCTTGAAGCTGCGCTCATAGATGCGGGCGATCTGGTGGCTCAGCGTGGGCACCGCAGTCTCGTCGTCATAGAGCCCGGCCAGATGTAGAAAAACGGTGGGTATATCGCCAGCTTCTTCTCGGATAATCTCTTCGGTGCGGGCCTTCGATCGCGGATAGGCCCAGCCGGGGGCCAACGGTGTATCCTCGGTGATCCGTTCACCTGGGCGTCCCGCCTGATGTACAAGCATGGTTCCCGAATAGACGAATTGTTCGACCTCGATATCTTGCAAGGCACGCAGCAGGTTGCGCGTCCCTTCCTCGTTCACCGCTTCGTATTGCGGGCGATCTTCGCCGCTAAAATCGAAGTAGGCAGCCAGATGGATGACTGATGCAATAGGTTCGTTAGCTTTTGCCTCGTACAATTTCTCTATGGCCCGCGCAGTCGATTCCGGATCAGTGATGTCGCAGCCGATCAATCCTTCCCGCCCTTCACAGTTCGCTGGAAGGTCGAGGCCGATCACTTGATGCTTGTGCGCGAGAACCTTGCTAAGCTTGCTGCCGATGTTGCCCGCTGCGCCGGTAACAACTACAACTGGTTTGTTCCCTGTCATGCTTCTGAGCTCCCCCTGTTGTGTATTCTATCAACTCCTCACAAAACGATATGATCCAGCAAAGGACTTTAATTACGCAAGCGCCAAGGGTGCGGCGTTAAGTTCCTTGATCCGCAGTATCACCCATCACCGTTGAGAAAAGCTGGGAGGAGAAAAATATGGAGGAGCAGAGGTGGACAAAGGACTGCGGCGGCACAACAGCGCGCGGCTTGATCAGTTCAACTGGAAGATGCCCGTCATCCGGCGTGAACTTTTTCTCCGTCAGGCGTAATTAGATACCATTCACCGCCGAAGGATTCGACATCCTGCCCCTGCGGCGCATCTGCATCTTCATCGCGGGTAAAGTAATAGAGGGGCCACCCGTGATAAGTCACAACTTTCTGCCCCTCGTAGTCCACTGTTCCAAGCATTCCTTCCCCGACACCGTCCCCGGCCTGGGGCATGTCCGCTGCCCCCACTAACGGCCACGCATTCAGGCATTCTGGGGTTGTGCAGGAAATTTCTGCCGCTTTGCCATCCGCGGCGCGGGTGTCGGCAGTGAAAAGATAGACTGGTCTCCCGGCTTCAGTCGCGAGAAATTCACCGTATTTATCGCTTTCGACGACTTTAATCGATGCCGCATCCTGAGCGGCGGCAGGGCCTGCGATAAGCACTGCAGCGGCGATGATGTGTCTATGCATGGAAGCCTACCTTTCGGTCTTTGTCTGAAATAGCCCGCTCGTTAGAAACGAGCGGGCTGATGGATTATCGCTGAACTGAGTTGTCGAAGCGATTATAGTCGAGACGTTCGGTGTCGCGGACATCATCTTCGGTATAGGGCATGTCGTAGTTGGGGCTGCCAGCATCCCAGCCGGAATCATAACCATAGTAAGGATAAGCCCGGTATCCTGGTCCATATTCGGTCCGAGGTTGAACAACCACGGCAGCGACCTGATTGTCGCGCAGAATCAGGTCGCTGACATATCCGTAATCGTCATAGCCCTGATCATTCTGAAGCCGAGCATAGTCCCCAATCAATTCAGAGGCTCGCCACGCGCGCGGGAGAGGCTCATCATCTACGCCTTCGACAATGTCGGAGTCGACTGCACCGTTCTGAACGGGTTCGTCGTTCCAGAAGCCGTAGTCGCCAACGGTATCTTCCGTAATCGGAACGACGATCTGACCATTCGACATGTCCACTCTGTTGAGGGGAATGCTGACATGGGTATCACCGATGTCCCAGAAGCCACCGACCTCCGCAACGATAGAATGAACCTGCCCATCCGAACCGATGAGGATATCTTCTACGTCGCCGATTTCGTCACCGGTTTGTCCGTACACTTCCCTGTCGATTAGGTCTCGGGCACTTACACCGTTTGTATAGAGGTCATCGTAACGCCAGTCGCCAAGCGCAACGACCGGCGCGTCCTCAAGAGCGCTCTGCTGAGCCAAGAGCGGCTCTGCTAGAACTAATGCTGTAACCGTCAAAATCGTTGAATTCTTCCATGTCATGTCATTACTCCTTTGCTGCATTGCCGTTATCGCAGGCTGAGAACTCGACTGAGAAGCTCTTGCCAGTGGAGGGCAATGCACCGACGCCACAGGCTCACCCGCATTGTTACAGTAGGCAAACGAGATAAGGCTGTATCAAGTTCCGTCACTCTTCGCCTCGAAGGTTTTTTATCGAAGCCGGGTGAATCGAAAATGTGCCTACTAATGCCCAGTGATTGTGTGCTGTCTGACAGATCGGCGGTTTTCTGCTGAATGAAACGTACGACTTCGCACGTGCGCGGCAGAATGAAATTTAGCACGCTAAAATTGGCGTTAGGGTGTCTACATCTTTTGCGAAAATCGTTCTATTTTGAATCGAAGTACGGATATGTCATGGTGGAATTTAATAAAGAATATCAGTAGATATAAGCGGCAGGAAAGTTATCAAATAGCCAAATTAGCAGCGGCGCGCAGCATTTCGACGAAGACGGCGAGTCGGCTGAACGCCATAGCACACAGGCGCCGACAGTTTAGCGCGTCAGGCTACGAGGACAATCTAGCTGAGTTTATTGCTTCCTTTTGTAAGAATCTCTGCCTGACGCTGTGCGCCGATGTGGCGGGACAGGTCCGTATCATAATTGATGACGGCGTCGGAGTTGAAATAAACCTGCCATTAGGTGGTGAAATGAAGGGTACTACAACCCGTATGGAAGTGATATTATGAGAAAAATAAGGGTTCTACTAGCGGAAAAGGATGATCTGGTTACTACTGACTTGGCCGTTGAATTAGAGAATTCGGGGCTAACGGTATCGGCGATGACCAGTTCTTGTGTCAGCGCTTTGAAAGTGATTGACGAAAATTCTCTAGATTTTGCCTTGTTGAATGTCGAACTGCTGGATGGCGCCAGCTATCCGGTTGCAAAACGGCTCAAAGCTCTTGGAATTCCCTTCGTTTTCTTCACCAGTTTTGAGAAATCTGAAATCGACCTGGAATTTCAGGACGTTCCACGCTTAGCAAAGCCGCAGGCTCCCAGATTAGTTGCCGATTTTGTTGCGGGGCTCCTGAACTCATTAGCCGAGAATCCGGCCCATTCCGCAAAAACGAAAGGAAGCGAGCACGGGCATCTAAATCCCAGCTCATGACCTTTCGGAATTGGTCAGGCCAGAACCGATTAGACGCGCATATTCTGCTTCCGGCTTGCCGTAAGATTCCTGCGCTTCGGCTTCCAAGCCTTCACGATCAAGAATTATGATCTGCCCGCGATTGGCCCGAATTAGTCCCTTACCCTCAAGCATATGAGTGCCCACGGTCACACCCGCGCGGCGCACGCCCAACATGATCGACAGAAATTCGTGGGTCAGGTCCATCTCGTTGCCACTGATCCGATCATGACACATCAGCAGCCACCGTGCGAGCCGCTCTTCCAGTTTGGCCTGCCCGTTCGACAGTGCGGTTTGCGAAGTCTGCGTCATCATCGCCTGCACGTATCGCAACAGATGGCGATGAAATGATGGGCTTTGCTCCATCAGATCCTGAAGCCTGTCGGGTTCGATCACCAGGCCTTCCCCGGCGACCTGCATGAATGTCTCATTGGAGGTATATCCAGTTTGCAGTATCGCTGCGGTTCCCGACATACCTTCATAGCCGAACAACCCCGTTTCGATGCGCCGACCGTTTTTGCTGAAGGCTACCGTCGATCCCACGCCAGATTTCGGAAAATAAACCAATTCGATAGGCGTTTCGGGTGCCTCCAACGTCATGCCGATATGCATTTTCACTGGCCTCAGGTGCGGCTCGACCAACGCGCGATCCGACGCGGACAGAGTGGAAATAAGATTGGACTGGCCAATTGGACAGGAAAAAGCTTTGGGCATTGAGTACTCTCGCGTTTGGGGCAAGAGCACTGCGTGCGACGTCTCTTAACCGGCGCCGCCCTTAATGAATAGCACCAGTGCTTAACGCTACCACTTATCATTAGATTTGTAGAGAACAACTTTGCAAAGCGTACATTTTAAATCAGCTTCGACAGGAATAGTCGTGGTGATGCTCACGTTGCAGTTCTGGGAAACTAATGACACACGAAACTCGGTAAAACTGCACGGGCGAGCACCACCATCCAAGATAATAATAGCAGAAAGCTGTTCGGCCATACTGGGTGCGCTTTCGTACCTCCATGCTGTCGCCTACGGCAGAACGCATCCCTCGGTTTGATCATCCGCTACCGTTCCGAGGTCGCGATACTGCTTTCTTGCCACTCATGGAGATAATCGGTGACGCCTTTCGGTGTGATGCCGAGATCGGCGAATCCCGGCAACGCTCCCGACGCCACATTGTCGGTCTGCATCAGCGCGACCTGCGCGCGGGTCAACGGCGCACCAGACAGCCGCTCGGCGATGTTGGCGAGGCATTTCCAGATAACGAACGGGACCGGAACGGGTAGGGTTCGTAGTCCCGACGCACGGGCCACCGTTTCCACCAGTTCGCGGTAGGTTAACGTGTCTGCACCTGCCAACTCGTAGCACGGCGCACCGGTGTCGGCCTCAAGCAGTTTTCCGATTGCCCGGGCGACATCCTCTGCCCAGGCTGGTTGGAGCCGCACGTCGCCCGCCCCGAACAGGGGATAGACCGGCGACCGCGCCACAGCCCGTATCGTTCCAAGCAGGGCATCGCCGTCACCGAACATGACCGCAGGACGAATGATCGTTGCCTCCGGCAACGCCGACCGCACAGTGGTCTCACCATGACCGCGGGCACGAATATAGCTGTTTTTGGCATCGGGGTTCGAGCCGATCCCGGACAATTGGACGAACCTGAGTACTCCGGCCCGGTTTGCCAGCGATGCGAGCCGTGCTGCGGCCTCTACATGCACAGCGTGATAGGTTAGACTGCCCTTTTCGACGTAGAGGCTGGTGGCATTGACCGCACCATCGGCACCGTTCAGCGCGGCCAGAAGCGTCTCGGGCTCGAACAGGTCGGCGCGTACCGCCTCGGCCCGGTCGCTTTGCAAGAGCGCCGGCTGGCTGCCCGGGTGACGTGCCGCGACCCGAACCCGGTGACCGGCCGTCAACAGATGCCGGACCACACGGCTGCCAAGAAAGCCGGTGCCGCCGAAGATCGTGAAGAGCTTGCTTTCATGCATTGGAGTATCCTCCCGGCATTTCGGGTTGAGAGCGCGATTAAGTAATTTGACGAAAACCAGCCGGTCGAAAGCGTGTCGCGCATGGGTCAAACCCGGTAATGGCGCGAAACGTTCCTTCTCGGCAAAGTTGTTCACTGACCAGAGAATTCGTGAAGCAGCATTGCTAAGTTGTTCGGTAGGGCTGACCAGACTATTCCAACAATGTGAGCATTCCACAAGTGTGCCGCGCCTCCACGCTGCAGTCAAAAGAGGTCACCAGATGGATGACGGAAGTGACACGGTCGCTGCCAATGGTGTCAGGCGCCTTGGCCATAATTTTGTTGCGCTACGGGCAGTTTCCCAAGATCAGATCAGCGATAACTGGAAGATGGTCGGAAGCGAGCCGAGCCGCATGATCTGTCTGACAGCGGTGCAGTATCGACTTCGGGCGGCAATATATGCGGTCCAGCGGGAAAATGGGCCGATACGCAGGGAACGTCTTCATGTGGCTGTGTCCAGGGAATTGTCTGTCCAATATCCGCCGCACCGCACCTCCGGCAATCCAATCGTTCAGATCGCCCATGAGCACCGAACACTCATTACTCTTCCGGACGATCTGCACAAGCTTTTCGGCTTGTTGGCGTCTTTCACGGAAACTCAAACCAAGATGTGCTGCCACAACGTGCAGAGAGCCATAGGGTGTATCCACCACTGTTTCGATCGCCACGCGCGGCTCGCGCCGCTTGTAGGATATGTCATGGTAGCGCGCCGCTGCCATCGGCCAGCAACTTATTACCGCATGGCCATAGTCGCCGTCCGGGGCGCGGATCAGACGGGTTGCATGGCTGTTGCCGCCAAGTTCCTTGTTTAGAAAATCAAACGCATCGGGTGCGGACGATGTCCGGCGACGCGAATCAATTTCCTGCAGCGCAATAATGTGCGGCTGATGGCTTTGGACCAAATCCACCACGCGCCGCAGATCACGGCGACGGTCCGGGCCTATGCCACCATGAATGTTCCATGTCATGACGCGGATGGTTGGTGAGAGGGCATTATCCATACGCCTGTTCACTCCCGGCGTTTCGGCCAGCCGAACGCGCGGACCGGACCAAACCAAGATGCTCTTTGTGGATCGAAAGCTGCGCGTGGGGCGTTAAGTTGCCATAGCGCGAAAAGGAAATCCTCATTTGGCAGCCGACGACCGCCCCCAAAAACAGGACCGTAAACCAGCGTACAAAAGACGCCGTTGGCTTGGCTATATTATCGCCGTCGTCTTGGCGGCGCTGGCACTTTACCTGCTCTATCAGACATTGTCCCGGTACGATTGGCCTGACCTCGTCGATGCAGTGACGGCGGTTTCTTGGGCGCGGTTGTTTGCTGCCTTGGGCTTTTCGGTGCTGAGCTATCTTGCTTTGACCAGTTTTGACTGGCTGGCGTTGCAATATGTCGGTTGTCCATTGGACTACCGCAAAGTTGCCATCGCGTCTTTTGCAAGTTTGTCGATCGGCCATTCGTTGGGCTTGGCAGCGTTGTCCAGCGGGGCGATCCGCTATCGCTATTACACCCGCTGGGGGCTTGGTCGCGCTGATGTCGCGCAACTGATCGTTTTCTGTGGGGCGACAGTTGGACTCGGGCTTGCCGCCCTCGGGGGCATAGCGCTGCTCGTAGCGCCCGAAATTGCGATAAACGCCTTGGGACTTAGCCCAGGTGTTGTCATGTTGATGGCTCTGGTTACGCTCGCTTGTCCAGTTCTGTATCTCGGGATGGCCGCTTTCGCGACGGGCGAAATCCACATTCGTGGGCACAAACTCGCGATGCCAAAGCTCTGGCTGGCCGTGGCGCAGTGTGTAATCGGACCACTGAATTTCGTCTTCGTTGCTGCCGCGCTGCATCAGACTGTTCTTTCCGTTGCCGAAATAAGTTACTTTCCTGTTGTCGCCGCCTACGTCAGCGCAAATGTCGCCACAATCGTCAGCCATGTGCCAGGCGGGCTTGGCGTGATTGAGGCTGTGCTGACCTACTTGTTGCCGGGCCAGGCCCTGATTGGCGCAATTCTCGTGTTCCGCTTCGTCTATTTTCTCATCCCTCTTTGTGCTGGGCTGGTGGTCTTAGGGGTTTCCGAGTTGTTTTTTTCGCGTACTGGGTCACGGCGGGCCACTCGGGACCATAGCCTGTGAAGCGCGTTGAGAAATGGAAGGGGCCGTTCGGGATCAAGTAGAAATGTGCCGGGAAACGATCGTGTCTTCCCCGGGCCTACGTTGACAGGCCGCAGGCTTTTGCCATCGCACAGCAGCCCGTCAATTATCTTACGCAGATTTCTTTTGCGCGCCGCCGATTGCTGCAGCTCCTCGCGTGCAACACCCAGATGTTCCCCTAACAGCGTGTCTCGCATACGATGGATCGTATCGCGAGCTTGCTGCGTCTGCGCGATTACGGTCACATCACATTCGGTGTCCAACCCCACCGAACGGTTGTTGAGGTTCGCCGAGCCAATGCGGAGAAAACGGTCGTCTATGATCATTACCTTGGAATGAATGAGCAGTCGGTGCTTTTCGTCGTTGTCCGTTACGGGGCAATAGACGTGAAGGCGATTGTGCCGGTCGACAGCCTTCAGTCGACGCAGCAGCCGCTCCCTGTTCGCCCCCATAATGAAGCGTTCTAGGATGCCGTTGGCGATAAGCGTGCAAATGACCACGATTTCTGGACCCTCCGGCTGCGCAAGCAACCGCTTGAGCATCCTGCCCATGCGCCGTCCAGTGAAATACTGCGCCTCAATATAGATCGTCTCGCGTGCCGCCTCCAACAAATCGTCCGTTAGCTGCGCCGCCTCTTCTATACCACGCTGAGCGCCTAATTTGGGTTTTGTCTGGGAAACCGCAACACTGATATTTTCGAAGTCAGGTTTCACCGCGCGAGGCCAACGGTCTTTAGTAGCCTGGACTGACAACGCTTCCCCTGTTGCATCGTACCATCGGGAATGCGCGATAGTACAAAGATCACTTACTACTGGGCCGTCCAGAACCATTTGGACATCATGGACCGGTTCATAGGGTGTCCCGTCAGTATCCTTTCGCAGCGGCTCGTCTGACGAGTGTTCAGGCTTGTCCCAGCGTGCAACCGTTAGATCCATTCCACCGACAAAAACCACTGCGTCATCAACGATAACAATCTTCTGATGATGAGATGCATAAAGGGGATGATGAGTGTCAAGATGCAGGTGGATACGCTCATGGTCTGCCCAACCGGATCCGACAAGGAGCGGCATAGCTGCACTTGGCGTATGAACAGTCGCCAGACTCCAGATTAGGACCCGAACATGGAGGTCCTCACGCTTTTCGACCAGATCGCGCAGCAGATCCCCCAACACAGACGCATTAGGTCCGTCCTGAGGACGAAGACGAATACTCGCGTCAAAATCCCAGCCGATAATTGTAATGGATCGTTCAGCGCTTCTCAGGGTGGCGTCCAAAGCTGCGAAATAAGACGCACCATCTATCAGTACCGCCGCACGGTGTGCGATTGATATGGCAGAGCAGTTACGGCCGGGTGAGAGAACCGGCTGCGATTCTGCCGCAGTCGGGTTAATTAGGTCATGCGTTCGCTGCCTGTTCATCTCACCCACCTTATCGAAAGTGAACGCATCTGCCAGAGCGTTGCCCGTACTGTCGGCCGAGGATTGTGGCGATACTGTTGATGCACTTCGGTTCGCAAGTTATTGTCTTACATAGAACTATTCCTGCGCGAAAAATGTTCCACCATAGCCAGATAGCGCGTCCATGAGATTACTTCTGGCTAAGCTTTGTGGCAGAACCCGGTTTTTGGCGGGTTGAAGCAGCCAAGGTGGCCGTTTTGATGGTGCCGTTGGCGATTTTGATCAGCCTTCGTACGATTGCTAAGATTGTGAGTATGGTATTTTGGTTTGATTGATCTTCGAATACATTAACGGGTTCTACAATCCGCGCCGCCGTAATCCAACATTGGAATAGAAAAGCCCTGTCGTTTCCGAACGGAAGGCGGCTTAAACGAGCACTAGGGGGCAGCACGAAACCAGAACAGGTGTTTTTCCAAACAAGGCCGCGTTCACGCGGTTGGTGGGCGCTCTGATGTTAGAGCAGAATAATGAGCCGGCAATCATACGGCGCTACATGACACTAGAAACCGTCGCCACTATTTGCGACACTATCCCCATGGAACCGGCGACAACCGCCGCCCTGGAAATGCGGTCGAGCCGAAGCGGAAGAGCAAAATTACACCATTCCGTCGGACATTATCAAAACTGCGAGGCATCTTGGACAGATGACAAGGCTTCAAATGGGATTATGGGCGGTGGTGGCCATTGTCGCTCTTGGCGCAACGGTAATCGTCGTTTGCGGGTAGAGTGCGGCGGAACAAAATGCCGCATCTTCGGCCGTGGCCGAGTTGGAGTTGACAGATCATGATGTGGTCCTCTGCCCATCGAGGAACTTTCAGCGGCAAGAGCCTTTTTGTCACCGAGAACTGATGGGGTGGATACTCGCCTTCCGACGGCATCGCGGTGTGCCAATTGGTGACATCTCCGGCGACATTCTTGTGTCACGCCACCAACGGCAGAAGAGTTTATTCTATCCACACCCCAGCGATGAACGAAATTGCAAAAACCGTCTTTTTGTGGAAACCGCGCATCAGATACAGCTTGCTGAGATCAGGATGAGCCGATCTTCTTCTACGCTGCGGCGGGCGTATTCTTCAAGGTATGGGCTTGTGTGCGCTGATTAGCCTTGAACGACTTCCCTTAATGATTTTTCAATTTCTCCGCCGCACCAGACGTTGCCGAAGCGCTCCCGGCTTTCCTCGGCCTGCGCAGAAAGCGCGCCCTGGGACCGGGCCTGTTCCACAAGTGTGGCAACATTCGGTGCCTCCGCGCTAAGAAGTGCGCGAAGCGGGGGAACCGCTCGGTCATCGTTCCCCAGAGAGTTGCGGTCGCGATATAACCGAGTTCGTTCTGGTTTGCAGAAAGAAGATCCTGCACGACCGCTGCCTCCCAGATCCTCATCCAGCGACGTAAGCGAGGAAGAAAGTGTGTCCAAGACTCTGTCGTCCACATCGTCTTGCCGCCATTGAGCGTCATCTCGTCCAAGACGTCATTGGCATCGTTTATAACCTTCAGCGCGAGCGCTTTCTGATGCGGCTCGCTTGGAGTCAAGTTGAATTGCTCGGCTAACCAGAGGCAGATCGCAGGCATTTCGGCGATCGCTTTGCCAGATGCATTGTCTACCAACAATGGCGGTGCCATGTGCGGGACGGGCTGATCGCGCGGGTCCATATCCATCATCGCACTGACCGCGTCGCTATCAGGCTCGTCAACTGTTGCGCCAGCATGGGCGAGAAGCGCACGGACGAATTCACCGCGAAACGGCACAGGCCAGTAATAGAGGGTGAAGTTTGACATATTTAGCAGTTCCTTTTGATGAACGTGCGAATGGAATTCTGTTCAGCTGACCATTCAGAAGAATGTTCTGTTCAAACCACGATCAAGTTGCGGGCACAGACAGGTGCCGCAAACGGGTGCTTAGTGCTTAGTGCTTAGTGCTCATGTGGGGTGGCGTCTGAACCAACTCGTCTGACCGTGTTAGCCAGCTTACTGGGTGCGTTCAGTGAGTTCTCCGCAAGCGATCCGGTCTCCTGCATCACCGGCCGGCTGACTTTCGTAATCATCCATGCCTTGGTGCATAACGAAGGCAGAGCCATCTGAATCTAACAGGTCTTTCTGCACAGATAAAAATGGCAGAAAAACTTCTATTTCACCAACTCCATTGGATTTTACGGTCAAGTTTGGCATGTCACCAGGGTGGGGGCCGCCGTCAACCAACACACCATGTTTGCGATCACCTGCAACATGCCCGCCAGCGGATTTAAAATCCTCTGAGGAACAATCGCCAGTTTCATGTAGGTGAATGCCATGCACGCCTTCGGGCAAGCTGTTTAAGGTGAGCGTCGCTAAGGCCACACCAGAGGGTAAATCTTGTATCATCACGGCACCAAGCCTCTTGCCGTCGCGATCATGTACCGTTGCAGTAACCTCCGCAGCGGCAACGGCTGCTGCTGACAAGCTGAAATAGATTGCAGCTCCGATAAGAACTTTCATGTTTTTCTCCTTTTGGCCAACAAGAACGGGCCCTCTAGTGACAAACCCTCGTACGCTGAAAACTTCCCAAATATTCGGTCATTTCTTTAGGGGGGTGTAGACTTTAGAAACTCGTTTAAGATTTTGCGTTCGCATCTATCCGCCCCCCGGTTGCATCGTCACGAACCGGACCGCACGGCAACAACTTCGATTTCAACCAGCCATGATGGGTTAGCGAGTCCGGGAACTTCAAAAACGGATCGGGTCGGCAGTTCGGGTTGCTCCTCGGTGCCGAAATATTGGGTATAGCCCTTCATAAAGCCCTCAAAGTCCATCCCATCGCTGCCTTTGGGAGCGACGAGATAGGCCTGCATTTTGATTACATCGCCCATATCGAGGTCAATCCCGGCAAGCTTCTTCTCAATCGACGCCAGAACGCTGGCAGTTTGGGTTGCCGTATCCCCGAAATACTCGGGCGAGCCCTTCTCTGCCGTTTCATCGGCGACCTCAGGGACGGTGCCGCTGAGATAAACCAAAGTGGCATCCGCTGGCACCTCTACCGCTTGCAGGATCGGGAAGTCGGAATCCGGCAATCCATGGCGGACAACCTCCGAACTTTGCGCGAATGCTGCGGTGGCCGTAAGTGCGGTGGTCGCGGCGAGGGGGCGATAAATTTGCGGATCATTCGTGTTCCTCCATATTCTGATCTACTGGTTCGGCGGGACGGGCATCGGCCACGGCATCAAGCGTGCCATCTGCCTCATAGTCATTGCCAAGGTTGGTTTGCAGATAATCGGTAATGGCGAGCACCTGCTTGTCATCAAGGAAATGGCCGAAGCTGGGCATGGCAGCCTGACCGTTAATGATGATGTAGGTCGCGTAACCGGCGAATTCGAGGTTCGGGTTCCCGCTGAGTTCAGGGTATTTCCCGGCTCCGATTGCGCCTGACCCATCGGCCATATGACAGCCAGAGCAGAGCGACTGATACAATTCCTCGCCATCCTCGCTGACATATTCCTCAACCCATTCACCTCCATCTGCCATGGCGGTGATCTCGCGCTCTTGGGGCCGTGCTTCGACCTCGGTAGAGGTCTCGCCCGTTTCAGTTTCTTGCGCGGCGCGCGTGTCTACTTCATCGTCTTGGGCATAGAGCGGCAACGTGCCGAGCATACCTACGATCGCGGCTGTGATAAAAGTCTGTCGCATGGCTTCACCCGTTGATTACTTTGTCATGGAGACGCGAAATCGCATCGAGAGAGGAGAGGATCGCCCCTTCCTGCCAGGCTGGCAGATAGGAAAGATGCTCGCCGGCGCACACCACGCGATTGTCGATCTTGATCGCTTCGTCGTAATCGTCGCGGTTTTCCCAGATGCCAGAACAGCCCAGCACCCATGGCACCTTGTGCCACGCAACACTCACACCGGTTTTGAATTCATCGCGGTACTGCGGGTGAATCTTAGCCCCTTCCCGCAGCGCCCATTCCAGCCGCTCATCAGGTTCCATCGCGTTGAACTTGTAAGAATTTTCGCCGCGCCATGTGTAACCGCCCAAAAGCACACCCGGCCCGTCTGAGAAATAGCCGGTGGAGGGATAGCTGATCTGCCCGATGGCCAGATCGGTATAGCTGATCCCGCCATAGATATCCTCGTCTTCCTCCCAGAAGCGCCGCTTAAATTCGAGGCCCCATTTGGTCGATCCATTGTAGTACATCGAACTGATCGCATTCGCCAAACCGCCCGAAAGATTATGGTCGATCTGACCGAGGATGGAAAAGGGGATGGTGCAAACGCAGTAGTCCGCCTTGCTGGTTTTCTGGCCACCGCCGGCGCTGTCTTCCCAAGTCACCGTCACGCCATTCTCGTCCTGCTGAAGCGAGACGACCTTGGCGTTATAGGTAATGAGATCCCCGACCTCACGCTCAAACCCTTTGGCGATGCCGTCCATCCCACCGACGGGCTGGAACATGGGGGCTTGGTGGTCGACGGTCTCATGTGTGGCGAGATATTCCCACAGGCGTGACTGCAAGACTTCCTGCGGGTTAAGCAGGTCAGAGGCCTCTGGTGCCGCGCCGACACCGCCACCGGGCTGTTTGGCATAGCCACGGTATTCGCTGGTCTCCAGACTCTTGACGTACTCGTTCTGCTCATTCAGCACACCGAAGGAACGCAGGCTTTCCAGCAAGACTTCGCGGTCCTCTGCGGTGACCAGCTCATCCAGTTTGCCTTGGTTCACGGCCTTGGCCAGCAGTTCCGAGATATGGCCCCGGTAATCGGTCTTGATGTCCTTCAAACGCTGTGGCTTGCCGCCATAGGCGTCCGACTTGTGAAGGTAAGAGTTGTAGTTCAGCTGGATAAATGGCTCCAGCGGCACCTTGAGCCGCTTGCAATAATCCAGAACGGCATGGTGGTTGTGCGGAAGCCGCCACGGGCCGGGGTTGATGTAGTTGCCTTCGGCAAAATCAACGTTTTGGATCGCGCCGCCAAGTTCTGTGTAGCTGTCGCCCGAACGCAGGGTCCAGCATCGGCCGCCCGCCTTTTCGCGGAACTCCAACACTTCGACTTCATAGCCAGCCGCTCGCATTTCATAAGCAGCGGTCAGACCGGCAAGCCCGGCGCCAAGGATCAGCACCTTTGCGCCCTGCGGATCGCCGTCCAGCTTGATCGGACCGCTATAGTCCGACGGGGCGGCGAAACCCATTGATGCCATGGCATGATACATGGCGGTACTGCCCGCGGCAGTGCCGATCATAGCCAAGAGATTGCGACGTGTGATTTCACTCATGGTAGGCTCCCGGGCTGGTAAGTATGAGGCGCGATGGGCATCGCAGCGGTGGCGCAGGAGTTGCGCATGTCGCAGCCAAACGCCTTTCAATCTAACCCGTGCGGGAATATTAAGTTCCGAAAAAGGTCAACATAGCGTAAGTCGGTCCGGGTTAGATGCGACGCGCGCGCGCTGCAAAGCACAATTGAACGGCTCGGAGACGAATTTGCGGTCGAGAACGGTTGGCGCCAAGGAACGTTTCTTCATACGACCGTCAAACCATGTCCCGCGGGATCGTTTCGTTCCAGCTTTGACATCGCACCCGCGCCCCGTTTTCCCAAGCGTCTAACTCGGCCGTGAGATAGAAATTTTCTTGGTCTGACGTCAGGCAAGTGCGGGTGCGTGTTTCGATCAACCATCCGTCGCGTTGCAGGGTCCGATACCATTCCGTTTCGCCAGTAGCAGACGTGAAATCTCCCGGTCTTGCACCATAGGTTTCTACCGCCCGCGCCCCGACCGTTAGGTCAATTCGGTCCAGCCGCATCTTCCCTCGGTCGTCGGTGACGCGTAACTCCGTCCATTGTCGTCCTAGATCCTGATGGGTTACCCATTCGTGACTGGGTGGTGCCAATGAGGTTACCGAAGGACCCGGTGATTGGACCGGCGCTCCGAATTCCAGCGCTTCATCGCTGCCTTTGGGAGTACGACAGGGCAGTGTCAGCATGCTTTTCTCTGTACGGATCGTCAGACGCACAGAGGCGGGTGGAGTCCATGCCAAGGGCCAGTAAACGGTCGAGATCGACAGTCGTACGCGGTGACCTTTAGGTATCTTCTGCGCAATGTAGCACATTGGCACTCGGACTCGATAAAAGCATCCCGGTTTCAACTTTTCAGGATGTTCACGGCTGTCACGGTGGGTTAGGTTCAACATTCCATATGTGATGCGGGTTACTTGATGATCAGGCCGCATGTCGGACAGCCTCACCGCGACCATGGCTACGGGACAATCACTGGCCAGCTCCAATTCGACCTCTGGCGCCCCCAGAATATACCTATCTTCTGTTAATGGATCGGATTGGAAAACCAACGCACCACCGTCGTCTGCGCGCTGATCGCTTGCCAGATCGGGACCATTGGCATACGAGCACCACTTGCCGGAATGTAGACCCAAAGTCACCGGCGACTGCACATCCAAATTAACTTCTTCTTCCTTCTGCGATGGTATTTTCTTTTCGGGACGCAGATTTCGACCTTCAGCGATCGTAAATCGTTCGAATGTGATATTGGGCGCGGGCCAAATGTTTTCTCCGACCCACTGGCCCGGGCGATGATCGTATTCCGGATTAGGCGGAGCGCTATCCAGCATCCACGCAGTGATCATCGGGTCGTCCTCCACGCCGGTGTCTTTGCCTTTGAGCCAGCGGTCCCACCAACGCAACAACTCGGATAGAAAATCAATGGCTGGGCCCGGACGGCCGAAATGTGGATAGATATGGCCCCACGGGCCAACCATCCCCTTGCGGGGAACGTCAAGGTTTTCCATGAGCCGGAAAACAGAATTGGTATAACCATCCGCCCAGCCACTAACCGCAAAGACCGGTACCTTGATGGCAGAATAGTCCTCACGCACAGAGCCATGTCGCCAATAGGCATCGCGCCGTTGGTGTTGCAGCCAATTCTTCAGCCATAGACCGGAGCTGTCTAAGCGTTCCAGCCACATGTCGCGCCAGCGACTGCCGACCAGCGCGGGATCCGGCGGCATGGTGTTGTAGGAGAACATTACCGATGCCCATGATAGATTGTCGCCCAGCAAACAGCCGCCCATGTGGTGGATATCATCCGAATAACGATCATCAGTTGAAGACATCGTAACGATGGCTTTTAGTGGTTCAGGCTGCATCGCGGCAATCTGCAAGCCGTTAAAGCCGCCCCAAGAGATTCCCATCATACCAATATTACCATCGCACCAAGGCTGATCGGCGATCCAATGCAGTGCGGCCACACCGTCGTCCAACTCGCTTTGCAAATACTCATCCGTCAGCACACCTTCACTTTCACCGCTGCCGCGGATGTCTAGCCTGATACAGGCATAGCCGTGTCCAGCTAGATATGGATGGGTGTGTTCATCGCGAACAGCCGTGCCAAACCTTTTACGGTAGGGGATGTATTCTAGGATCGCCGGTACTGGGGCGTTCTCCGAACCCTTGGGGCGCCAAATTCGGGCGGCTAGTCGGATCCCATCGGTTACGGGAATGAACACATTTTCTTCCTCGATAACCTCGTTCGGAAATGTGCTTATCGTCTTCATCAATGCCTCCTGTTCGCGGCTTAGTCCGCGTCGTCCATTGGCTTAATCAGGAACACCAGCGAGTCCCGGCAGCGTTTATATGCATCCTCAATGAAATCGGCGCTCTCGCCCCCAGAAAGACATCCATTAACTCGAACGAATAGCTGTCCTGATCGACTAGTTCAGAGAGATTCTGGCCCTCACCGACTAACAATTGTACTTTCAGGTCGGGCATCAATGCGCGGAGCTTGTCGATCTCTTCTTGGCATGGGATGCGGTGAACAACACCATTTGCTTCGTGGCTGCGGACCATAAACTTGGCGGCCATAGGGCTAGTGCCCTGACGCTTAGGCCTGTCGGGCGTCTGCCCGAGCGCCAACTCAATGATTTGTTTGTGATGGGAGCAGCCATCGACGATTTCAAAAAGCGGAGCATGGGATTTTGAAAGCCGGGTGTTGATTTCCAGCAGGTTTAATGCACCGGTTTCGGGATCATGGAAAAACTCCACATTGAAAGGACCGTTGTCGAATCCCACCTGCGTGAGCACCTTGGTCACTTGTTGTTGCGCTGCTTCAACCACTTCCCCGGGCAACTCGGCGGGGTAGTAATAGCTTGATAAACTAGACATGTGGCGCCCGGACCGCCTGCTTTCGATGGCCCCGTAGATCGTTGTTTCGCCTTTGTGCCTATAGCCCTCGAGGGTGAAAAGCTGATCTTCCGAGATCAATTCTTCAGCAACAGCGTAATTACCATCAATTTTGTCTGTGGGAAGTTCTGCCGGATCAAGGTGCTTGAGAAAGGCGTTGAACGGTTCACCGTACCTATGAATGGCCCTGCGGCAAGCGCTGAGTGCTTGGGTTAGTTCCGAAGTTTCACGTACGCGATACCCAAGCATGGATGAATGACCCTTCACCGGCTTTAGCCAGAATGGAAACGGGAGCGGCGGCTTTCGCATGATATCTGGATCGAAAGGATTGATGGCAACCACGCGAGGCGTGTGATCTGGCAGAGCATCCTGCTGATATTGACGCATCCAGTATTTATGCTCGCAGCGTGCCACTGCTTCGGGCGATGCGGCAATCAATCCATGGTCACGGCACAGAAGACTCACCAATGCGGAGACGGGGAAATCAAGATGGCCAATTATAGCGTCCGGCGGGCGATCGAAACCGCTGATGATTGCCCGGGCTTCATTCAGCAAGGTGTCAAAATCGAAGGTACCGTTAGGTTGAACATCGGTACGGTGCAGAACCTGTTCCAACTGCCAGTCTTTTGCCTCAGGTATTCGACCAATCATTTCCTGATGAAAAGCGTCGGAGCCTACGATGCAAACAAGCTTCTTCGCGGTCTGGTTTCTCGTTGCACTCGCCATGATCGACGCCCTCTTTCGCACCCCCACATATCAAAACAACAGCCCGCGAATGAGAATGTTCCTTGCGGATTGCTTTCGTTCGCCGGGGGCAGCAGAACTCGGAAAAAAGAAGTAAGACGAAACAACAGCTTGATCCTCGCCAGGAACTCTTCGCAAAGATAAAGGTTTTCGTACATAGGAGTTCTGAGGTCAAAGTATCTAAGTTCCACTGAGGTCGCCTCACTGCGCAGAGGATTGTTTAAAAAGGGCGAAACATAGGTGAGGGTGAAGTTTGGGGTGCGAGGCCACCCGGGCTTGCTGGGAGGATTTGAGACCGAGACCTCGCACCCATGGTTAAGATTCTTTGGTGCGCCAAGATGCTTGGTTGCACCTCTAACGCAATCTACAGGATATCTGTATTTATGGAGCGGGAAGACGAAGCCGATACCATTGCGCAGCAACTGTACGAGTCTACAGGCGGCGAGATTAGGTTAGCTCTTCCATTAGGTTTGGGCAAACCACTGACGCTGGTAGACGCTCTGGTACGTGGCGCCCGCAACGTACCAGAGCGGAAGCTGTCTATTTTTACGGCGCTCACCCTGGAGCGACCTCCATTGTCATCGGACATGGAACAGCGATTTCTTGAGCCAGCGCTCGACCGACTTTTCGGTGCCTATCCCGGCCCCCTCTATGTGAGGATGCTGCGCGAAGGGACCTTGCCGAGCAACGTCACGGTAAATGAATTTTTCCTGTTTGCTGGTCGATGGCTGGGGGCGGACGCAATGCAGCAAGCCTATATCGCAGCGAATTACACCCATGCCCGCGACGTTCTGTTGGATCGACAGCCCAATGTTCTGCTCCAACTGGTCGCAGAGAAAGGTGGTCAGTTTTCGCTGTCGTCCAACACCGATATTTCCGCCGATCTGTTTGCATTTCGCGCCGCGGGTAAGGTCGATTTCCAAGTGGCATTCGAGGTGCATCCCGAGATGCCTTTCATGCAGGGCGATGGTGCCGTAATGAACGCAAATGAGGCGGATCACGTCCTGCATGGCGCTCCCGACTACAATCTTTTTTCGGCAGTACGCCGCCCGGTCGAGGACGCCGCGCATGCGATCGGGCTGCACGTGAGCGGCCTCATCAGAGACGGGGGGACGCTGCAGATCGGCATCGGGGGCATCGGCGACGCTGTGGCGCATGCTTTGATACTCCGCGATGAAGGAAAAATGCACACCATCCAACGTGGTTGCCCATTCCCGCAAGGGGATCGACACGAGGCGCCGTTTCGTGAGGGCCTTTACGCTGTCACTGAAATGCTGGTTGGCGGGCTACTAGCACTTTTCGAGGCTGGGATTTTAAGGCGCGAAGTCGATGGCGCCGTGATTGATGCAGGTTTTTTTGTCGAAACGCGCGATTTTTACAAACGCTTGCGATGCTTGCCCGAAGATCAACGCGCGAAAATCGCGATGCGGCCCGTGAGTTTCACCAATTCCCTCTATGGCGATGAGGAGGCGAAACGTGCTGCGCGCGTGAACGCTAGGTTCGTCAATGGGGCCATGCAAGTGAGCCTTTTGGGCGACGTCATGTCTGACACGTTGGATGACGGGCAGGTGGTCAGCGGCGTCGGCGGGCAGTTCAATTTCGTTGAACAAGCCTTTGCACTGGAGGGTGGGCGTTCCGTAATTACACTTCCTGCGTGGCGGATGTCTGGGGGCACGCCGTGTAGCAATATTCGATGGACCCTAGACACCGTGACGGTGCCGCGTCACATGCGCGATGTGGTTGTGACCGAATATGGTGCCGCCGACCTGCGCGGACTATCCGACGCGCAGGTGATCGCTGCTTTACTGAACATCACCGATAGTCGTTTCCAGAGCAAACTGATGGAGCAGGCCAAAACAGTTGGGAAACTTCCCGATAATCATGAAATCCCGGAAGCCCACCGCGAGAACTATCCTCAACGGGTCCGCGCATGGATTGAGGGGCATCGTGCGGCGCTTCCAACTTTCCCGCTCGGCAGTGACTTCGATGATATCGAGCGCGTTTTGCTGCCTGCCTTGGCTGAGCTCAAGGAACTCTCTTCGACATGGCGAGGCAAAGCGCAGTTGTTGGTTGCGTCGTTGTGGCTTCCGCCGCACGAGCAGGAACTTCAAGCAATGTCACGTATGGGGTTCAAGACGAATGAAGGCTTGACCGCTAGGGCGTTACAAGGTGCGCTGAGACGGACAGTGCGCTAACCTCGGCTATGGAGAGGTTAGATGGTTGGTGTGACTCGTTAGATGGTTGATGTGACTCTCAGTCAGCCATTTTTGACAAGTTTTCAGATGGACGGCGGCGAACGGTGACTTAGTCTCGCGGATGCTCGCAGGCGGAAGTCGCAACTAAAGCATCCCGCCTTTAACTTGCGACATAGCCGGCAGCCTTAAAGTAGTTCCAGCATTCGTCTGGTGAGTATAGGTCGCAGATCTCGGCGATTGCGTCGAATAGGTCGGTGAAGGTGCGGGCGCCAATGCGGCGCAGATGCGCTTTGAGCTTAGAGAACGCCATTTCGATGGGGTTGAGGTCGGGACTATAGGGCGGCAAGAACAGGAACCAGCATCCTGCCTTCCGCATCACGTTTGCCGCTTCAGCGTTCTTATGAGTGGCAAGATTGTCCAGAATGACAACGCTTCCAGGGGAAAGCTCTGGCACCAGTACCTTTTCAACGTATGCAGCGAAAGCCGGGCCATCCATAGCACCTTTGATCACCCAGGGCGCGATCAACCCATCGGCGCGCAGTTCGGCGATGAAGGTCTGCGTGCCCCATGAGCCAAACGGGGCGTCCATAATAAGTCGGTCTCCAGAAGGAGCCCATCCCCGCTGCCTGGTTAAATTTGTCTTCACTGACGTTTCATCAAGAAAGACAACGCGCTCGGGTTGTTCTATCACGGCTGGAATTCGGTGCGCGAACCAATCTTCGCGTCGTCGCCTTACCTTCGCGCGGCGGCGCTCGGTGGCGACCAATGACTTTTTTATATGTATAGCCCAGCTTGCGCAGGAACTTTCCGATAGCATTGGGATGCGCTTGCACTCCCGTTGCATCAAACAAGACAGCACTCAATTCGGGCATCGTGACGTCGCCATCTTGAGCTATAATCGCGGCAAACAAAGCGCGATGGGGATCCAGCTTACCTTTACCTCTCGGTCGCCCCTGTGGCGCGGCGTCCGCGCGACCTTTCCTTCGGATAGCAAGCGCCCAACGAGCACCCGTGGCTGGTGATAACTTCAAGCGCAACGCCGCTGCTCTACCGCTCAAACCTTCTTCAATGTATCGCTGAAATCGCGCGCGAAGCGCATCCGGCAAAGGTGCTGACATGATCCATCCTCCCGAACAGAGTGATGATGTGGACGCCGCTGCCAGCGCAGCGCCAGGTATGGTGCTAAGAGAGAGTGCAGCAAAACAGGAGCGTTCGAAATGCATATCAAAACAATCGGCCTTGATCTGGCGAAAAGCGTCTTTCAGGCTCACGGCGTCGACGAAGCTGGCAATGCAGTTCTGATCAAGAAGCTGCATCGAAAGCAGATGATTCCCTTCTTCTCTAAATTGCCGCCCTGTCTGATCGGTGTGGAGGCTTGCGCGACGGCGCATCATTGGGCGCGCACCTTGACAGCTATGGGACATGAGGTTCGGATCATGCCGCCATCATACGTAAAAGGGTACGTTAAAAG
The DNA here is from genome assembly GCF_042661425.1 of Sulfitobacter profundi. Taxonomy (NCBI): domain Bacteria; kingdom Pseudomonadati; phylum Pseudomonadota; class Alphaproteobacteria; order Rhodobacterales; family Roseobacteraceae; genus Sulfitobacter; species Sulfitobacter profundi. Next base: position 84,430 of record NZ_JBHSWA010000003.1, read on the forward strand.
GGGAAAAAGCGACGCAATTGATGCTGAGGCAATCTGTGAGGCAGTAGAGCGGCCCACGATGCGGTTCGTTCCCATGAAGACGATCGAACAACAAAGCATTCTGATGGCGCACAGAACCCGGGCGCTGATTGTGCGCCAGAGGACCATGGCAGCGAATGCGCTGCGAGCACATTTGGCCGAGTTCGGGTTGGTCGCAAACCCCGGTATCGCCAATCTCGTGAAGCTGGCCGACAAAGCGTTTGCAGATGAAACACTACCACCTTTTGCGCATCGGGCGCTTGAAATCCTGATCCGGCGCATGGCTGAATTGACTGACGAGATCGGGATGCTCGACGAAGAACTGAAGGCTTGGCACGTCAGCAACGAAGCAAGCCGCAGGCTTGCGGCCATCCCAGGTATTGGCGTGATCACTGCTACTGCAATAGCCGCCACAGTTACAGACCCAGAGCAATTCCGCTCGGGAAGACAGTTTGCGGCATGGCTCGGATTGACACCACAACAACAATCAACAGGAGGGAAAACCCGCTTGGGTGGCATCTCGAAACAAGGCGATCGATATCTCCGACGATTGCTCGTGGTCGGCGCGACCGCCGTCATGCGACACGCGAAGCGCAATCCGACCCCAATGACCGACTGGGTCAATAATTTGCTGGAGAAAAAGCCATTCCGGCTTGTCTCGGTGGCTCTTGCCAACAAACTCGCGCGCGTCGCATGGGCGATACTCACACGAGGAGAAACCTATAGACCTTATGGGCTCGCCGCATAAACGCGCGACCCGATCCGAATTGGCAAAGGCAGTCAATGATGCGTAACGATCGAGCCAACGGAGAGCCAAACCCGTCTGATTCACCGCGCCCCACAAGCGCGCTAGATTGATTAGGGACCTCTTCAGCGGATTTCCATCAGGGCCAGCGGCGCTTTCGAAGCCGCATAAACAGGCCGGACATATGAAAGCAACCGATTACCCGCACCTCGACAAAATCAGCCCTTGCCAAAGGCGGCGTCCACATATGAATCATCAAACGATACGCAAGGGAATCCCCCGATTCAGGTTTCTGGCGGGATGCTTTAGGCTCTTTTCAATTTCAACATCTGCGCTCCTGTGACGGATGTCGAACGATCGACGAAGGTTGCGCGTTCCGTCCATGGTCGCAAGCTTTAGTCGCTTATCCTATGTCAAAGCCACAAAACGTCAAGTCGGCAAAATCATGCTGCTATTGAGAGGCCACCGTTTAAACTTGGAACATGTCGGCAATCGGGCTGTTGGACTGTAGTAGCACGTTAAAGGAGGAAAGTATGACTATTGCACGAGTAACAGAGATATCTGCAACGTCACCGAACAGTTTTGACGACGCCGCCAAGCAAGGTATTGAGCGCGCCTCAAAGACGCTGCGCGGAATTAAAAGCGCTTGGATAAAAGATCAGAATGTGATGGTCGAAGATGGAAAGATTACGAAATTTAAGGTAAACCTATCCGTAACTTTCGTCTTGGACGACTGACAGCTAGTCTTGCAGCTTTTTTTGATGGGTATTCAAATAAATGGGTAAAATAGTTGGCACTATTCTGGTGCCAACTAGCGATGCCTTTACGTGAGCTGCAGTTCTCCCAATCCCGCATTTGTACAAATTCGTTCACGTATCCAGACAAGATATTTTAGCAAAGCTTATATGAGATATTTTGGGTCAGAGAACGCGCTGATCATCCTTTGACGGTAGTCGACTTAAAGAGGAGTAATACGGTGGGGCAGGACATCTGGTCGGCGGTCACACAGGAACTCTCTGACGTACCAGATATTGCCACTATAACCCGTATCACACTGCGCTTAACTTTAGCTGCCTTGTTGGGTGGCATGTTGGGCTATGAGCGAGAACTCAAGGAGCGCAATGCGAGCGTGCGAACACATATGCTTGTGGCAGTAGGGGCGGCGCTCTTTGTGATCGGACCGTTGCAGAGCGGAATGGAAATCGCCGATCTATCACGGGTTCTGCAGGGAATTGTTCAGGGCATCGGTTTTCTCGGGGCGGGCGCAATCATTGTTCGCACCGCCGAACGAAAGATCCAAGGATTAACTACTGCTGCCAGTATCTGGGCGACCGCCGGGATAGGGATCGCGGCCGGTCTGGGTCTTGAAGCGATGGCCGTGCTCTCGACCATTATCGTATTGATTATCCTTGCCGTTATTCCTCAGGTGACCCGACGCTGACACCCCGCGACAGCGGGCGTCAGCCGTTGTCAAAGACTAAACGGAACGGAGAACTGCTGCGGGAAGTTTAGCTATTGAAATGCGGGGAAACCTAAATGTTAGTTCCCTAAGACAGGAGCCGACGCTGACGGTTAATGGCGCAGCGTCGGACCATAGCAAAAAGGCATGACCAAAAATGGACACTCCCTTGGAAATCGCGTGGCACAACGTCGAAAAATCGGAACCGCTTGAGGCGCGCATCCGTGAGCGGGTAGACAAATTGCACCGCTATTTTGATCGCATCAACAGCTGTCACATCGTCGTAGAACGGCCGCATCGAAGTCAACATCACGGCAAAGAATTTCATCTGCGGATCGAAGTCCGAGTGCCGGAGCATGAAATTGTAATCAGCAATGATCCAGGTGACCGACGGGACCACTTCGATCCCAATATAGCGATCCGCGACGCTTTTGACGCAATGGAGCGAAGGTTAGAGGGACATTCCCAGAAGATGCGCGGGGATATAAAGACACTCACCGGTCCGCCCCACGGTATCGTCGTGCGAATGTTCGAAGAGTATGGGTTCGTGCGTATGAGTGATGGACAGGAAATCTATTTTGCGCCCAATGCGGTGCTGAACGACGGGTTTGAGGCCCTCAAGGTCGGATCGGCCGTTGAGTTGACTGTGGCTGAAGGGGAGGGCGCGATGGGGCCTCAGGCCTCAATGGTAAGGCCTATTAGTGAGGTCAGCCTTGAATCCGAACGACGCACAGAAATCTGACGTGTCTTTAGAACCATGGGGCGGACCGTGTCTAATTTTCGCCTTTAATCATCAGAAAGCCTCTTGCGCGGGACATTAGCACAAGAACCCAGACAGGAGGAGCTCTCTCATGCATCAAAGCATTTTGTGAGCAAAAGCCCGTGGGCCGTTTAGGCTTGGGAGAGATGACAACGGAAAAGAGGAGCGAGAAAGATGCAAGTGATCAGTTTTAACGAAATGTATATCTCCGAATTGCAGGAGGCACGGTCTTTCGAGGCCCAGCTGATCAGGGCGCTGCCCGATATGATTGCCAAAGCAGGCGATCCTGACCTGAAGCAGGCTTTGAAGACCCACCAATCTGAAACGCGAGGTCATCTTGAGCACGTGACCGAAATTCTTCGGCGCCATGAGGCATCCTTGGAAGAACATAAGGATCACTCCATGGAGCGGCTGTTGTCAGAAGCCGACAAATGGGCGGATATGATCGAAGATCGCGATCAACGGGATGCAGGTATCATCGCCTCAGCACAGCGGATTGAACACTATGAGATGGCCGTTTACGGCACTTTGGCCGCTTGGGCGAAACAACTCGGGCTTGGCGAGGATGAGAAAGATCTGCGGGCCATTCTGACGGAAGAACAAGCAGCGGACAAAAAACTTACGATGCTCGCCGAAAAGGAAATCAATCCTTCGGCAACATAGCCGTGCCATCTGCTGCGGCAGAACGATGGCATTCGCGTTAGGTGCCGTGCGCGATGACCGACCCAACCGCCACGTCAGCGGTGATCTGGCTCGATAACTTTGGGTAGTAACGGCGCATCGTGTTCGTCCACGCCGAGGTGGCTTTTGCGCTATTAGTCGGCATTTTGGCCTGCCGTGTTTGTGGGTAGTGCGACTCGCCTTCTCCCTAGAGCTTGATGCCGGTGCAGAACCTGTCCGATGAAAAGGCTACGTGCTGTCGGCGTCGAATTGGAACAATACGTCACACCAGCGGTTGGTATTGTAGGCGGTCAGTTCACGGAAAATTTCCGGACCGTTTGCCTGTGCTTCGTCGACAACAGAGACGATGGACAAAAACTGAAATGACGCAAGGAAGGGGCACATTATGACTCCGCCAGACGCAAATCTCAAAAAGCAGGAACGTCGCCATATCGGGCCATTGATCGGAATGGCCGTGGTGGTGATCTTCGGCATTGGCATTATTGTCTACTGGATGGGCGAGGAAGTTGCTACGGCGCCGGAAGATGATGGAACCACGGTCGAAGTGCCCACCGCAGAGGATGGCATTTCCAGAGATGTAGAGCCTGCCCCGGCCGAATAAACAGGCAGTAATTGCCAAATGAGGAACTACACCGAATGAGTTCGCAGGGTCCCAGATCCACAGCTACCATCAATGGGCGTCCCATACACGGGATGCTTATCAGCTTTCCCATCGTGTGCTTCACGCTAACCCTCTTAACGGATTTTGCATATTGGCAAACTGGCATTCTGATGTGGCAACATTTCTCGTCATGGCTGTTGCTGGTCGGTTTGGTGATGGGCGGACTGGCTGCGGTCGTGGACTCCATCGACCTCATCGGCAGTGCGCGCATCCGTGCGATATCGTCTGTCTGGGTGCATGCTGTGGGCAATGTCCTGGTTCTCGCACTCGCACTGGTTAACAGCCTCATACATGCCGGGGACGGCTGGACGGCGGTCGTTCCTTGGGGGCTGTCCCTCTCAGCCGCGACGGTGTTGGTCATGCTTGTTACGGGTTGGTTAGGCAACGGTTTGGTGCATCAACGCGGCGCGGGGGTATCACCTCATGAATGATCGTTCCGCTACTGACCTCGTGCGGGTCTCTCTTCCAATCCTGATAAAATTAACGATCGTTCCCGTCTTAGCGGTAACTGTGGCAATGCCCGTCGCTGCGCAGGAGGGTGGATTTGACGTGTCAAGCCAGATTGGCCCGGACCCGCTGTTACCAGAGCCACGCATGACCTTGCTTCCCGATATGAAGCTCGCCGAAGTGATCGGCTGGCAGGAGGATGAAGCGCCGACTGTTCCCGACGGGTTCACCGTGGCCGCCTACGCGAAGGATCTTGTGAATCCGCGCACGGTCCATACCCTTCCAAATGGTGATGTTTTGGTCGTGCAGGGGCGAGGCCCCTCAGGGAAGCCATTGCTCCGCCCCAAGGATTATATCCGGGGTTGGTTGATGAGTCTTGCCAAGGGCAGCGGCGGTGGGCCGAAGAAGGACAGCAACCTGATTACCCTGTTGCGCGACACGGATCGTGATGGCGTAGTTGATGAACGTAGCGATCTCCTGACCGATCTGAACTCTCCTTTCGGGGTGGCCTGGATTGACAACACACTTTATGTGGCGGCCGCCGATGCCATCCTGTCCTATCCCTACGAGTTGGGCGCGACAGAGATCACCGCAGCGGCAGAGGTTCTCACGCCATTGCCTGGGGGCCGATCAATCACCACTGGACAAAGGATTTGGCGCTAAGCCCGGATGGCACGGTGCTTTATGCTTCCGTCGGTTCGAATTCCAATGCCGCAGAGCGCGGCATGGAGGCCGAGAAGGGCCGTGCGGCGATTTGGCAGGTCGACCGGAGAACCGGCGCGAGCAAGATATTCGCCTCCGGACTGCGCAATCCCAATGGATTGACCTTTGAGCCTGAAACCGGCACGCTTTGGGCAGTCATCAATGAACGCGACGAGTTGGGACCAAACCTTGTCCCCGATTACATGACCTCAATTGTCGAGGGCGGGTTTTACGGCTGGCCTTGGAGCTATTTCGGTGATCATATAGATGAAAGGGTCTATCCCAAGCGCCCGGACATGGTCGAAAAGGCGATATCGCCTGATTACGCTCTGTCGAGCCACGTGGCTCCGTTAGGTATGATCTTTTCACAGAACTCCGCGATGCCTGAGCCATCCGCCAACGGTGCGTTCGTCGGAGAGCACGGCAGTTGGAACCGCGATCACTTCAATGGATACAAGGTAAGCTACATTCCGTTTGAAGACGGAAAGCCGGCTGGGAAGGCGGTTGCCTTCGTCACTGATTTCCTGTCGGGGGATCAAGCGCGGGGTCGGCCAGTGGGAGTTGGTATAGATGGGACCGGTGCATTGCTGGTGGCCGATGATGCTGGCAGCACGGTATGGCGGGTTGCTCCGTCGGACGGCGCCGTTACGCCAGAGCCTGTCGGATCGGACGGGCAGCGGCGGCGCGCGGACGCTGACGCGCCAGATGGTGAAGATCCTGTGCCGGGAATCATGAGGGCAGATCCAGAGAGCATTGAGGATAGCGCCAGCGAGAACAACACAGGTGACGCGGTAACGCCCACGCCTCTGACTACCGTTCCGGCCGTCAATTCCGATGCGGATCAAAATTCCGAACAACAGCAGGACGATTGACCCGATCGGAGCCTCGTTAGGGCGACGGGCGTGGGCCAGGCAAGTTCGTCATCTTCCTAACCGGGATCGCCGCGGCGTCATCACTCTCAAGTGCGCGTCGACCCATTTGCCGCGCTTTTTTTTGCGGGGGCCGTCAGACATTAGACCGGGTCCAGCCAATAGGCTTTTCGTTTTAATTCAAGTACTTTATAGTCATGTAAGATCATCGATTTGCTCAGCTATACAGCATCGGTTATTCTGAGTGTTTTTTTACGTAATTTTGAGGGTTCATTGAGCTACTGCGTCTATATTGGGAAAAATCATAGCGCTGACGGTCACGCCTGGTTGGCTGGCTACGGCGATGAACCATCGAGCCACTGGCTCGAGATTTTTCCTGAGCAAAGCCATCCGGAAGACGCGCTCGTGGAAGTGGGTGTAACACCGTCAGCTGACTTGCCCGGTGTCCGATCCTCCATACCTCAAGTAGTGAAGTCCTTCCGTAAGATCCGGGTAAGCTACTCTCATTACAAAGGGGTACCCGCGCCTGTGACCAACGGCGGGCTGAACGAACACGGGGTCGCGGTGCGCAGCGTGTGGTCGCCGTCACGCAAAGAACTCATAGAGATGACTTCAAAAGTACAAAGCGGTCCAAGCTACAGCGATCTAGCTGGGTTCGTGTTGGAGCGAGCCACGACCGCGCGAGAAGGTGTCGAGGTCATCGCCAAGATGATCAAGAAATATGGCGAGAGTACCTACGGCGGCAACACGCATGTTATTGCGGACGCTACAGAGGCTTGGATCATGATCGAACCCGCAGGTGGCAAGGGGCTGTGGGCTGCCGAACGGCTTAGTGATGACGCTATCAGAGCTTGCAGGCCGGGGTATATTGGTTCGATTCCAATAGCTTGCGAAAATCACCCGGATTTTATCTATTCACAGAACCTCGTGAGCTTTGCGAAAGAGATGGGCTGGTATGTAGACGGCAACTTCGACTTTAACGCTATCTACGGCGATGGCGCGGGGGTATGGGCTGGCGCACGTTGGGTTGAAAATGAACTCGAAACTCGAGCCATGAAGCCATCAAGAATTGAGTTTCGAGATATGGTCTGGGCCTTGCGCACCGAGCGCCTAACTGGTGATACCGCTGGATATGGTCAGATTGTTCCGTTAGTCAATCCGGTATCAAACCAACTTAGGATGCTGTGGCACGCCCCTTCCGGCGCGGTCTCTGCGCCATTCTCGCCTGTTTTCATGGGGCAAACCGAAATCCCACTCGAGTTTGGCAAGCACCGTTACCTTACGGTCGGAGAGGCAGCCCGTTTTCTTGATACTGATAAGCCGGTGTGCGGCGGACCGGAAACTCTGTCGAAGGTGTCTCTGAGAACTGAAAGCTTCACCGCTGCCGTAGTCGAATGTAAACGCCTACTCTATCTGATTTTGCAAAACACAGACAGTTTCCTGGAGCAGGCCAATTTGGCGTTTACGCAACGTGAGCGGAGCCTTGTACTGCGCACTAAAAAATTCTGAAAACTGCTGAGGTTCTGACGGATAGCGGACATCGCCGACAATGTGAACATTTGCTCGACTATTTCAGCACCACCGAACTTCTGGAAGGCTTGGCCTTAGTGAAAGCGTTGAATGCGCTGTTCGAGATACAAGTCCGGGCCACTGAAGGCCTCGGACATACATCAACTCCATTGGCTTTTGATCAAATTTGGTAATGTTAAATTGTTGCTATATTGCGCCTATCAAAAACCGCAAAAACCTCTGTTCCGTACCCGCATAAATGTCTGCTTCCAGCAACCTTGAGTATTGAATTTCCCAGCAGGTACCATTCAAGCGCTACCGTTTTTCTGCGATCGTAATCTTCTGCACCGTCAGGGTGTATTTGCGCTAACCCCTGCCGTATCACGGCACCATCGATCTGCTGCCTGCATGCGGAGCAATCGGTGATCGCGACGGGTTACCTTTGGGTGCGGAAGTTTGGACCTCAGCTGGCCGACTGCAACGACAGACAGCTGCGTAGGATTAGCTGGGATTGGCAATTAGATGAAATATATCAGCGTCGCCTTAAAGTGGCGGTATCTCAGGCGAGCAAGTGAACGACGTGGACTGATGATCGACGTCAGATTGACCGCACGAGGAGATGCAGAGGCGGCAAAAGCCTTTCTGCGCAAAGTGATTGAGAAAGTCCGGCTTCACCGCCGGTCACGATTTATACGAATAAGGAGCCGACCTATCGGAAGGTAATCAACGACGAGAACAAACGCTCTGATCCTCAGTTCGACAGCAACACACACATCTCCAGAAAGTGGCGAAATAATCGGATCGAGCGACCACGCCGCGCTAAAACGACTGCTGGGCTACGGGTAGAGAGTCCGTCCTCTCAGTTCAGCAAGTTCGACACTGCGCGGCATCGAAGCCATTCGAACCATCAAAAACAACCACATTGAAATCGAGCTTCCTAACCAGATCTTCGGTTTGGCAATTTAAAAGTGGATCAACGTCTCGGCTACACGCGACGCTCTTGTTTATGCAACAGTTTCCGGAAGATTCCATAGTCTGCCCCGCGCGGGCTGACATTACACACTTAGGTCGCGGCGCGCCGAATGCTCTGGCGCGGTCGTTGACATAGAAAAAATCAAGGAACTGTGGTGCCCAATGAGGCGTTGGGCCAAAAGTACGGAGGTCTATTTTAAAAATGCCCACATTCCGTCGGAATTACATCACCCGACCCATTCACAAGTGGGCACGCCAGGTCTTGCCCCAATTGAGCGAAACCGAATCCGAAGCCTTGGAGGCTGGCGAGGTCTGGTGGGAAGCTGAGTTGTTTTCTGGCAATCCCGAGTGGTCCAAGCTGTTGAAGGTCAAAGCACCGAAGCTGACTGAAGAAGAACAAACATTCCTCGACGGTCCCTGCCAGGAGTTGTGCGGCATGATCGATGACTGGGCGATCAACGAACACGATGCCGATCTGTCGCCCGAAGTCTGGCAGTTCATGCGCGACAAGAAATTCTTCGGGATGATTATTCCAAAGAAATTTGGCGGACTGGGGTTCTCAGCCTTTGCCCATTCGGAGGTTGTGCGCTTCATTTCGACTCGGTCGGTAGCCGCGGCCGTCACAGTGATGGTCCCCAATTCGCTTGGGCCGGGCGAACTTTTGCACATGTTCGGCACCGACACACAGCAGGACTACTGGCTGCCGCGTCTGGCCGACGGACGCGAATTGCCTGCCTTCGGCCTGACCAGCGACGAGGCCGGATCGGACGCCAGCGCAATGATCGACGATGGCGTGATCGAAATGGGCACTTGGCAAGACGAGGAAGTTTTGGGCATCCGCCTGAACTGGGCCAAGCGGTATATCACACTGGCCCCCGTCTGCACGGTGCTGGGTCTGGCGTTCAATCTGCGTGATCCGGACGGCCATCTGGATTTGGGCGAGGATATCGGCATCACCTGCGCGCTGATCCCCGCTGACCTGCCCGGCGTCGAAACCGGACGGCGCCACATTCCCAGCCAGACCATGTTCATGAATGGCCCGACCACGGGCAAGGACGTGTTCGTGCCGCTCGACCACATCATTGGCGGCGAGGAATATGCCGGGCGTGGCTGGATGATGCTGATGAGCGCACTGGCCGCCGGCCGGGGATCTCGCTACCCTCAATGGGCTGCGCTGCGATCGCGCTGAGTGCGCACACCACCGGAGCCTATTCCCGTATTCGCCAGCAATTCGGCCTGCCCATCGGCAAGTTCGGCGGCATCCAGACCCGGCTGGGTCGGCTGGCCGCCGACAGCTATTCGATGGATGCGGCGCGCCACCTCACCTGCGCAGGGCTGGATGAAGGGCGGTCGCTGTCGGTGATTTCCGCCATCATGAAGGCCCACGCAACCTTCCGGATGCGCGAGGCGATCAATGACGCGATGGACGTGCATTCCGGCAAGGCAGTGATCGACGGTCCATCGAATTACCTGCAGGCACTTTACCGCGCCGTGCCCATTGGGATCACGGTGGAGGGGGCCAATATCGTTACCCGGTCGCTGATCATCTTCGGTCAGGGTTCGATCCGTGCGCACCCGCACCTGCTAGACGAGATGAAGGCGCTGAATATTGAGGACCCCGAGGAAAGCCTGACGGCGTTCGACAAACACTTCTGGAAACATGTCGGACATTCGACCAAGACCTTCTTCCGCGCGCTTGGGCGGGCCTGGACCGGTGGCATTTTTGCCCCCGCGCCCGACGCAGGCGCTGTAAAGCGGCACTATCGCCAGATGGCGCGTTGGTCTGCGGCCTATGCCTTGACCGCCGATATGGCATTCCTGACGATGGGGGGCGAATTGAAGCGGAAGGAGATGATCTCGGGTCGGATGGGTGACATTCTATCCGAACTTTACATCCTCAGCGCCACGTTGAAACGCTGGGAGAACGAAGGGCGGCAGGGGGCCGATCTGCCGGCTGTGAATTATGCCGCCGAACGTGGCTTCGCGCGGATGCGGTTGGCGCTGGACGAGGTGCTGATGAACTTCCCGGCCCGCTGGGCGGCATGGCTGCTGCGTGCGGTGACGCTGCCGGGCGGCGGCACGCCGGGGCCAGATGATGCGCTGACGGAAAAGGTGTCGGACCTGATCTATGAACCCTCCGCCACGCGCAACCGGATCGTGGGCCGCATGTACAGTGGCTGTAACCGGGACGGCATTGTGCTGCTGAACGAATGCTATGGTGCCGTGACGGACACCGCACCGCTGATGAAGCGCCTACGCGAAGCGGACCAGACGCCGGATGAGGGCCTGGAGCGCGGCACCATCAGCCAAGAGGATCGCGACCGTATCGCGAAGATGGAAGACCTTGTCCACGAAGTGGTCGCCGTCGACGATTTTATCCGCGAACAGCTGGCCGGGCTCTATCCCGGGCTGGACGCGCAGGAGTCGCAAAAGGAGGCAGCAGAATGAACCGCCGGGTCTACCTTGTTGACGGCGCACGCACGCCATTCCTAAAAGCAAAAGGAAAGCCGGGTCCTTTCACACCCGTCGATCTGGCGGTGCAGGCGGGACGGCCTCTGCTTGCGCGGCAGAGCTTTGACCGAAAGCTCTTCGATTTGGTGATCTTGGGCTGTGTCAATGTCATCCAAGATGAGATGAACCCCGCCCGTGTGGCTGCCCTGAGGTTGGGATTGGGTGACGAAATGGTCGCCTTCACGATGCAAATTAACTGTGGTTCGGGCATGCAGTCGATCGACACGGCTTATCGCTATATCCGGGATGGTTCTCACGACATGATCCTCGCAGGCGGCGCAGAGGCGCTCAGCCACGCGCCGCTAGTATTGCGACAATCCGCGGTCGAATGGTTCGCGCAGATCTCCCAGGCCAAGGGGCCCCTGGCCCAGGCCAAGGCAATGACCGGGCTGCGACCGGAGTTCTTCAAACCAGTCATCGGACTGGAGCGCGGACTGACAGATCCGATCACGACTCTGAATATGGGCCAGACGGCGGAAGTGCTGGCGCATCGGTTCAATATTTCGCGGCGGAGCGCCGACGAATACGCCAACGTCAGCCATCACCGTTTGGCGCGCGCGCAGAAGGAAGGCTGGCTAAAGGATGAAGTCATGCCTGCCTTTGACAAATGCGGAAACGCCTACGAGCACGACGATGGCGTGCGCCCGGACAGCGATTTGGAGGGGTTGGCCAAACTCAAGCCCGCTTTTGAGAAACCCTACGGCAAGGTCACCGCCGGTAACTCCAGCCAAATTACAGATGGCGCAAGCTGGGTGATCGTCGCTTCAGAGGAGGCCGTCGAGAAACATAAGCTGAAGCCGCTCGCGCGGATTGTGGATAGTGAATGGGCCGGTCTGAACCCGTCCGTGATGGGTCTGGGACCGGTGTTGGCCTCGACGCCCTTGACGCAGCGCAACGACATGGCGCTCGAAGATGTGGATTTGTGGGAGCTAAATGAGGCTTTCGCCGCTCAAGTGCTGTCCTGCGTTGCCGCTTGGGACGATGCGGATTTTTGTCGTGAAATGTTCGGGCTGGAGAGTGCCTTTGGGTGTATCGACCACGACCGGCTGAACATCGACGGAGGGGCAATCAGCCTTGGCCATCCGGTTGGCACGTCCGGCAATCGGATCGTGCTGCACCTGGTCAACGCACTCCACCGCAGGGAATCGAAACGCGGCATCGCCACCGAGTGTATCGGCGGCGGCTTGAGCGGTGCGATGCTGCTGGAGGTGGCATGATGGCAGGACCCGTACTAGAGCACCTGGGAGAGACGAAACTTGAACTAGGCCCTGTGAACCGCGGCGAAGGCCCTTGGCTGCGTGACGAGGCGGACGGTATCGTCTGGCTGGCGCTAGACCGGGGCGACGGGTCCGTGAACACCGTCAGCCGGGACGTGATCAAAGGGCTGCAAAGTCACATTGAGACGCTGGAAAGCGACACCCCCGGTGCGGTCGTGATCCGCTCAGCCAAGATGGCGGGCTTTGCCGCCGGAGCCGACATCACTGGCTTTGATGACATGGCCTCTGACGGGGCGGCCGAGTTACTGAAGCAGGGGCATGACGTGCTGGACCGATTGGAGGCTCTCGATTGTCCCACGATCTGCGTTGTGCACGGCGCTGCATTGGGTGCGGGTTTCGAACTGGCATTGGCTTGTGATTGGCGCATCGCGGTCGATGACGCGTCGTTCGGTTTTCCCGAGGTGCAACTGGGCCTGCATCCCGGTCTGGGCGGGACTTTCCGCCTGCCTGCGTTGATCGACCCGGTCGAGGCGATGACGCTGATGCTGACAGGCAAGACCGCGCATACCGACAAGGCCCGCAAGCTGGGTATCGCCGATCTGGTAACCCAAGAGCGGCATGTAGCGGCGGCGGTCGATGCGATCGTGTCGGGCGATGTCGAGCGCGATGCGCCCGGCCTCAGGGCCCGCGCGATGGGCTTTGATCAGGCGCGGAGACTTGCCGCGCGGCAGATGCGCAAGGAGACTGAGAAGAAAGCCCCGAAGCAACACTATCCTGCGCCACACCGGTTGATCGACATCTGGGAAGAACATGGCGACGATCGGGTCGCCATGCAGCGCGCCGAAATCGAAAGTTTCGCCACGTTGCTGGACAGCGATACCTCGAAAAACCTACGCCGCGTGTTTTTCCTACGGCAAGACATGAAGGATAAAGGCCGGGGCGAGGACGGCATCGATCATGTACACGTCATCGGTGCCGGGGCGATGGGTGGCGAGATCGCCGCGTGGGCGTCCATCAAGGGCAAGACTGTGACGCTAGGCGATATCGACCTGGACCCGCTGGGCGAGGCAGTCAAGAAAGCGCGCGCCGTCTGCAAGGAGATGCATCTGTCCGCTATTGAGACACGCAATGCGCTGGATCGCATGATGCCCGACCCACGTGGCTATGGCGTCGCCCAAGCAGATCTGCTTATTGAGGCGGTGCCGGAAACGCCTGATCTGAAAGAGAAGGTTTACAACAGATTGAAGGGCCAGATGAAGCAGGGGGCGATCCTTGCCAGCAACACCTCCAGCTTGCGTCTGGCCAAGTTGAAGGGTGACGCACCCGATCCATCGCGCTTTGCCGGGCTGCATTTTTTCAATCCGGTCAGCAAAATGGATCTGGTCGAGGTCGTGCGCCATGACGGCACCGCTGATGACGTCACCCGCAGACTTGCCGCCTTCTGTGGCGAGATCGGCAAGCTGCCCGTGCAAGTTACCGACTATCCCGGCTTTCTGGTCAACCGCGCGCTGATGCCTTACCTGATGGAGGCGATGGTGATGATGGACGAAGGGGTGGACAAGGAGGTTATCGACACAGCCGCCATCCGTTTTGGCATGCCGATGGGGCCTGTCACCTTGGCCGATCAGGTGGGTCTGGATATTTGCCTGCATGTCGCCGAAAGCCTCAAGGGCGCGCTAGACAAACCGATGGCCGACATCAGCGACCGCCTCCGCGAGAAAGTCGAGGTGGGCGACGTCGGCAAGAAGGCAGGGCAGGGGTTCTATGATTGGTCAGAAGGCACGCCACATCCGGATTCCGATCTGGACGATGCCGCCGATGATCTGACAGACCGACTGATCCTGCCGATGCTGAATGCTTGTGTGGAATGTTTGCGGAAGGATGTGGTGAAGGATGCCGATGCCATTGATGGCGCGATGATCTTTGCCACCGGGTTCGCGCCTTTCCGGGGTGGCCCGATTCATTACGCCCGGGCGCGCGGCGCCAAAGAAATACGCAAGCGTCTGGAGGAACTGACCGGGAAGCATGGTGAACGTCTAGCCCCCGACCTTGGCTGGCAGGACCTCGGAGCGCGCGACGCTTCGGGAAGAAGCTGACGAGATTTTTGTTCAAGGATCTGTGTGGTGAGATGGGAGCTATGCGGGAATTTGGGTGATGGCGTGATTTGAAGTGCGGCGTATCGTGGCGGGTGTCAAAGCCGGCCAGAACCTCACAAGGAGCGATACGCCATGAAGGAAGATACAACGATCCTGCCATTTCGCCAATCGGAAACGATCGTCGATCCGCTGACAGAGCTTGCTCGGCAAGGTGCTCGTCGGATGCTGGCGGAAGCGCTGAAGGCCGAGGCTGATGCCTTTGTCGCCAGTTTTGCCGATGAGCAGTTGGAAGACGGGCGTCAGCGGATTGTGCGGCATGGATTTGGCCCTGAACGGAAGATTCAGACGGGGATCGGTGCTCTGGATGTCCAGCGGCCCAAGGTGAGCGACCGGATGGCGTCCTCTGATGGGGCAGAAAAGATCCGCTTTACCTCGAACATTCTGCCGAAATGGGCGCGCCGCTCGATCAGCTTGGACGCGCTGCTGCCTGTTCTTTATCTGAAGGGCATATCGACGGGCGATTTCCAGGACGCGCTGTCGGCCATCATGGGGCCGGATGCGCCCAACCTCTCGCCAAGCGTCATCTCGCGTCTGACTGCCGGATGGCAGGTTCAATATGATGCCTGGGCACGGCGGGATCTGTCTGCCCGCCACTACGTCTACATTTGGGCGGACGGCGTTTATCTTCAGGCGCGGATGGAGGAAAATGCCGAATGCATGCTGGTGATCATCGGCGCGACACCGGAGGGCAAGAAAGAGCTGATCGGCTTTCAGGTCGGCCTGCGGGAGAGCGCGCAGAGCTGGCATGAGTTGCTGACCGACATCAAAGGCCGCGGGCTGTCCGTCGCACCGGAAATTGCGGTTGGGGATGGAGCCATGGGGTTCTGGAACGCACTGGACAAAACGTTTCCAGGCACAAAGCACCAACGGTGTTGGGTGCATAAGGTAAAGAACGTCCAGAACTGTTTTCCCAAGCAGATGGCCCCGGCGGTCAAGTCAGATCTGGACGACATCCAGCACGCCGGAACGCGCGCAGAAGCCGATGCTGCGTTGGCAGTTTTCTCCGAAAAGTATGGCGTCAAATACCCAAAAGGTGTTGCCTGCCTGACAAAGGACGAAGAGGCGATGCTTGCATTCTTCGACTTCCCAGCCGAGCATTGGGGCCATCTGCGCACCTCGAACCCGATTGAAAGCGTGTTCGCCACTGTTCGGCACCGAACGGTGAGGACCAAAGGGGCGCTGTCACAAAAGACCGCAAAACTGATGGTTTTCACCCTCATTCAGGCAGCATCGAAAAAATGGCTGCGCCTCAAGGGCAGAAATCAGTTGCCAAAGGTTATCGAAGGAATCAAATTCAACGACGGTGTCGAAGTGACCAACGACACCGAAAACCGCGCCGCCTGATGATGCGCGTCACCCAAATTCAAGCATAGCTCGTGAGAGGGACTGATGCGCTAATGTTAAGCGGCACCTCAACTAGACAGCGACGCCGAACAGACGACTGTATCTAAAACCCACTTGGGCCAGACCAGATGCACAGAGTGTCTGACGTCAGCACTCTTGGGATATATTTGAGGATTTGAATAAGGAACCCCAGACGTCGAAAGACGCCGCCAAGAAGGTGGTCAAAAATATCCGCCGTGAGACCCGGCAGACATATTCAGCTGAAGAGAAGATCCGCATTGTATTGGGCCGGCTTGTGCGGCGAGGAAAGCATCTCGGTGCTATGCCGCCGTGAGGGTATTGCTGAGAGCCCGCATTACAGCTGGTCGACGGAATTTCTCGAAGCTGGCAAGCGCCGGTTATCGCGTGATACCGCGCGGCAGGCTACATCGCCTGAGGTAAAGGATTTGCGTTCTGAGACTTTGGCCCTGAAAGAATGCGTCGTCGGCGGCAACACATAGCAAATGTTGAGGAAGGATTTCCCCTTGGAGACGATGTCACCCCTGATGCTTGGATTTTTTGGCAGCCTGGCTGCGGGGGCCATGACCGCCGTGGGGGCCGTGCCAGTGCTCTTTGGGCGCACCCCGTCGCGGGCAACGCGCGACCTGTCGTTGGGGTTTGCCGCGGGGGTGATGCTGGCGGCGTCTTTCTTTTCGCTCATCATCCCGGCGCTGGATGCAGCCGGACTGCGGTATGACAGCGAGGCCACGCCTGCCGCAATCGTTTGTGTGGCGATCTTGCTCGGCATGGGTGCCGTGGCGCTGATGAACGAGCTTCTGCCGCATGAGCACTTCAAGACGGGCCGCGAGGGGCCAGCGGCGGCCTCCCTTCGGCGGGTATGGCTTTTTATTATCGCGATCACGATTCACAACTTCCCCGAAGGTCTGGCCGTTGGTGTGGGCTTCGGCGCGGATGGACTATCGGGCGGCACGCCACTGGCGCTCGGCATCGGGTTGCAAAACGCGCCCGAAGGGCTCGCTGTGGCGGTGGCACTCTTGGGCGAAGGCTATTCCAGAGGTCGCGCTTGGGGCATTGCAGCCCTGACCGGGATGGTTGAGCCGATCGGCGGGCTGCTCGGCGCCGGGATCATCGCGCTGTCTGAACCGTTGCTGCCATGGGGCCTGGCCTTTGCCGCTGGGGCGATGCTTTTCGTCATCAGCCATGAGATCATTCCCGAAACTCATCGCAGCGGGCATCAGAACAAGGCGACGCTCGGTTTGGCGATTGGGCTGGTGCTTATGTTGTTTCTTGACGTTTGGCTGGGCTAAAAAAACCTCAAAAAGCGCTTGAAGCTACAGTTGCTGTAGGTCGCATCTCTGCTCCTGACTGTGAATTGGATTGGAAGCAGAGATGGCGGACGGCAGCACAGCACAACGAGAATGGCGCGTCACGGGGATGGACTGCGGCGCCTGCGCGGCCAAGGTGCGCGGCGCGGTGGAGCGCTTGCCGGGGGTCGCGGATGTTGATGTCGCGCTGATGTCCGAACGGCTGCGCCTAACGCTGGATGAGGGCGAGACTTCGCCCGAGCGTATCGAGAAAGCCGTGCGCGGTATCGGTTTCGGCATTTCTCCGAACGGGGTGAAGGCAGAGAGGCCGAAGGGCGGTTTCAACCTACCGGACGATGCGGTGATCGGTGGGGCAGGGGCCGGACCACAGGAGCCTGCGCCTGAAGAGACAGCAGACCCCGCTTGGTATCAAACCGCGAAGGGCCGCTTGGTCCTCGGCAGCGGTGCCTTGCTCGCAGCGGCATGGGCATCGCGGCTTGTCCTGCCGGCTGAGGTTTCCCACTGGGCCTTTGTCATCGCCACGCTGATCGGGCTTATCCCCGTCGCCTGCCGGGCCTTCGCAATGGGGCGGGTGGGCATGCCCTTCACCATCGAAATGCTGATGACCATCGCCGCCGGTGGCGCGCTCGTGATCGGAGAGCCGGAAGAGGCCGCGCTGGTAGTCTTTCTCTTTGCCGTGGACGAATTGCTGGAGGGTGTCTCTGCCGGGAAGGCGCGGGGCAGCATCCGTGCGCTGACCAAGCTGGTGCCGAAAACGGCGCGGCTCGAGGTCGGCAGCAAGAGGCGAGAGGTGGCGGCAGAAGCGCTCAGCGTTGGCCAGATCGTACAGGTGCGTCCCGGGGACCGTGTGCCCTGTGACGGCGAGGTGATCAGCGGCACTTCGGGCGTCGATGAAAGCCCCGTGACCGGGGAGAGCGTGCCACGTCTGAAAGAGCCGGGGACGGATGTCTTTGCAGGGTCGATCAACACAGAAGCCCTGTTGCGCGTGCGCGTTACCAAGGCGGCTGCGGACAACACTATCGCCCGCATTGTGCGGCTGGTGGAAGAGGCTGAGAGCGCCCGCGCGCCGACCGAGCGGTTCATCGATCGGTTCAGCCGCGTCTATATGCCCGCCGTGGTCGGCATGGCCGTTTTGGTGGCCGTGGTGCCGCCGCTCGCCTTCGGGGGCGCTTGGGGCGAATGGGTCTATCGGGCGCTGGCTTTGCTGCTGATCGGCTGCCCCTGCGCGCTGGTGATCTCGGTGCCAGCGTCGATCACCTCGGCCCTGTCGACCGGGGCGCGCAACGGGTTGCTGATGAAGGGCGGTGCAGTGATCGAGGCGGCGGCGCGGGTCACACATGTGGCCTTTGACAAGAGCGGAACGCTGACGCACGGCAAGCCGCGGGTGACCGATGTGCAGATGCTTGTGGGGAATGAAGCTGATCTTCTTGCCCTCGCCGCCGGGGTCGAGAACGGCGCGAGCCACCCGCTTGGCCAAGCCATTTGCGGCGCGGCTGAGACACGCGAAATTGACGCCGCCGCCGCGACACAGTCCCGCGCCTTGCCCGGCAAAGGGGCCGAGGCGGTGATCGCAGGGGCAACCATCTGCGTTGGTTCGCCCCGTTTGGCGGCAGAACGCGGGGCGCTGTCAGAGGCTTTGCGCGCCCAAGTAGAGACGCTCGAAGCGCAGGGCAAAACCGTGGTGACTGTGCTGCGCAACGACGTGGCCCAAGGTCTCATCGCCCTGCGCGATGAGCCGCGTGCCGATGCGGCAGAGGCGGTGGCGCAATTGAACACCTTGGGGGTTTCGTCGGTGATGCTCACCGGGGACAACCACTGCACCGCTGCGGTCATCGCCGAAGGGCTGGGCATCGAGCACCGCGCCGAGCTGATGCCGGAGGATAAGGTCGCGGCCATTCAAAACCTCACGGCTGAGGCGAAGGTCATGATGATCGGCGACGGCATCAACGATGCTCTTGCTCTCGCGGCAGCGCATGTGGGCGTTGCAATGGGCTCCGGCACCGATGTGGCGCTCGAGACCGCCGATGCGGCGATCCTGCGTGATCGGGTGACAGACGTGCCTGGCCAAATCCGCCTTGCCCGCGCAGCGATGGGCAACATCCGCCATCGCCCTTGGGCTGAAGGCCGTGTTTCTTGTCACTACGGTGCTTGGCATCACCGGCCTCTGGATTGCGATTCTGGCGGATACTGGCGCAACCGTTCTGGTGACGCTCAACGCCCTGCGGTTGTTGCTTTTCCGCCCAACTACCGCCGAGCGGTTGGCCGAACCTGGCCGCCGCCCTACAACACATACGACAAATGAAACGACAGTTTGAACCTATGGAAGGACTTCACATGACCCTCACACGACGCAGTCTGCTGGCCTGTTCCGCAAGTTTTGTCGCCGCCGCACCATTTGCGGCATGGGCCGAAGAAAAACCCGCCATCCACGTGATGAAAGATCCCAACTGCGGCTGCTGTTCGGCGTGGATCGAGATTCTGGAGAACGAGGGTTTTGCCGTGAGAACGGAACGCAGCTTGGGAACGCTCTTGATCAAATACAAGCAGGACAACGGCATCCCGCAAAGTATGGCCTCTTGCCACACTGGAAAGATCGAGGGCTATATGATCGAAGGTCACGTCCCGCCCGCCGACATCCGCAAACTGCTGGCAGAGCGCCCGGATGCCATCGGCCTCGCCGTGCCGGGGATGGGACCGGAGAACGAACGCGACGCATATGACGTCTATCTGATTGCCCGTGATGGCAGCAGCGAGGTGTTCACACACTATGAGGCCGCCTAAAACGCAGCGGATTGGACCCCAAACCGGTAGGAAGCACCCATGGCACATGATCACGCCCATATTGACCCCGGAAGCGGGGATCGCAGAGTATCACTGGCCATCTGGGCGAATGCGCTTCTCACGGTGGCGCAGATCGTGGGCGGTGTCTTTGCAGGGTCGCTCGCCCTTATCGCCGACGCGCTGCACAACTTTTCGGACATGGCCTCATTGGTCATTGCCTTTGTCGCCCGCAAGATCGCACGGCGTCCGGCAGATGCGCGGATGACCTTCGGTTATGGCCGGATTGAAATTGTTGCGGCTTTGATTAACTACACCACGCTCATTCTTGTCGGGATATATCTGATCTACGAAGGCGGGATGCGCATGATTGATCCGCCTGCGGTGGCGGGCTGGACGGTGGTCATTCTGGGCGGGGTCGCGCTTGTCGTCGATACGTTGACGGCGCTGCTGACCTACTCGATGCAAAAGGGCAGCGTGAATATCAGGGCGCTGTTCCTGCACAATCTGTCCGATGCGCTGGCCTCGGTCGCGGTGATTTTCGGCGGTACGCTCATCATCCTTTACGATCTGCGTTGGGTTGATCCGGCGATCACCATCGGTATCGCGCTTTATATCCTCTATCTGGCACTCACTGAGATCGGCGGTCCGATCCGTATGCTGATGCTGGGCAGCCCGCCTGACATGGATGCGGGCGCTGTGGTTGAGGCGATGACCAAGGTCGCTGGCGTCAGGGACGTGCACCATGTTCATCTTTGGCAGATGCAAGAGCATGAGGTGGCGCTTGATTGCCATGTCGTGTTGGAGGGGCAAGATTGGGCGGACCTTGATGCTGTGAAGCAGGCAGTCAAGAAAATGCTCGCGGATGACTTTGGCATCACCCATTCAAGCCTTGAGTTTGAAACCTCTGCGAATGCCCATCAGGATGCCGCGTTGTTTGGGCATGAGGGCGGCCCGACGCGCGCTGGCAAAGACGCTGAGAACAGCGATGGGGCGTCGCACGACCGCTGAGGCTCAACACACTGCGCTGTGTCTTGCCGATCTGCGGGCCTGCGACGGATCGCTCACCCTCACTTTCTGGTGAGGGGATCGACACTACCGCATCGGGTTCCTATATCTCAGCCATGCGCATCCTGCTTCGCCTTGCCACATTCTGCCTTTCGCTCGTTCTTTTGACGGGCGTATTGGCGCATGATTTGGCGGCGGCGAACATGTCCTTGCATATGTCAGGTTTGAGCACTTCCTCGACGATGGAAGAGGACGATAACTGCACCGCTTGTTTGCAAGAAGATCAGGGTGAGGTGGTGTGTGACATTGATTGCACGGCACCCCTCTTTGTGGCCTCGCAGATGCTTCAGTCCCAACCCGAGAGCGTGCAGCGTTTCTTCGCGCCTGTGCCGGGTGATCTTGGCCTCGCTGGGGTCAACCTCGGATCCGACCCGAACCCGCCGCGAACCACCTCCCTAAGTTGACCGGCCGCACCGAAGGGTGACGGCCCGGTCTCGCGACGCTTGATGCCTTTGGGCAACGGCGCGCTCGACCTTATCCGTCACTTTCGGGAACGACCTTTATGTCTATTTATCCACCGCGCGATATATCGCGCAGGCGTATGCTGTCCGGCGGGCTTGCGGCAGTTGGTTCTGCGCTGATCCTACCTCATGTCTCCCTTGCAACGACAACGGGGAGTCGATCCGCGCCCTTCATTATGACGGCGATGCAATCATCGCCGTTTCAAAGCGCAAGCTTTGGCGCGTGTCCGCCCCGAGCGACATCCAGCACTTTCCGCTGGAGCGATCAATCACCGCGATCACCAGCCATCCGGAGACACCGGGCACTTTGTTCGCGGCAGTTGATCCTTTCGGCCTTATGCGCAGCCGGGATGGGGGGCGCACATGGGCCGACGCCAGCGCGGGACGCCTTCGGTGAGGACGGCGTGGCCGTGTATTCAAATGAATGAGGTTGGAACGATGGACATGATGAACGGGACTTTGATAAATGGGCCGATGTCGGTCGGAATGATGATCGCCTGTGGCGTGCTCTTCCTCTTGGTGCTGGCGGTGTTGGTGCTGGGCGCGCTGGCCTTGGTCAAATACCTACGGCGGCCCGCATGAACCGGTTGGGTCTGACCGCCGCTATCGGCATCGCGGGCGCGGCGGCGGTCGCTGTCTGGGCCGGGGGAAGGAGGACAGCCCCCGGCGCTCGCCGTGCTCGGCGTGCCCGTGGATGCAGAGATGATCGAGCGTGGCGCGGGGCTTTATGCTGAGAACTGCGCCTCATGCCAGGGCGCCGATCTCGAAGGCCAGCCGGACTGGCGCAGGCGGCTCGACACTGGCCGCATGCCCGCGCCGCCGCATGATGAAACGGGCCATACGTGGCACCATGCCGATCAGCAGATTTTTGATATTACCAAGAACGGGCTGGCCTCGGTCGTGCCCGGCTATGAGAGTGACATGCCGGTGTTCGACGGGACTCTGAGTGACGCAGAGATCACGGCCATCCTCGGCTATATCAAAAGCACGTGGCCCGAGCGGGAGCGCGGCTTTCAGGCCGAAGTCACTGCCAAGGATGAGGGCGGGACATGAGCAAGGACAGCCAGCCTGTCCGCAAGCTACGGTGGTCGCGACTAATCGCGGCCCTTCCAGCGATGGTCTTTGGGGCCATCGCGGCGGCGTTCTTCTGGGGGCTTTTTAACAGCGACGATGGCCTGCCCAGCACGATGATTAGCCGGGACATTTCCGAGTTTGATCTGCCACCCATCGAAGGGCGCGGCAAGGGGCTCAAGACGGCTGATCTGCGCGGCCAAACCGACAGCGTGCGGATCCACGGCATCAACCTCAAGGACAAGCCCGCCGCCGCCCGCAGGTTCCTTGCGGAACTTGGCGATCCTTATGGCCGGATCGGTGCCGACAGCTCTGGCCGGGCGTCGATTTACTGGGGCGTTTACGGCGTGCCGGAAACCTTTGTGATCGATGCCGAAGGGCGCATCGCTTACAAACATGTCGGTCCGTTTAATCGCCGCTCTCTGGAGGAAGATATCCTTCCCGTGGTGCGGCGTTTGCAACAGGAGCAGAACGCATGAGGCGGCGTGGTTTCTTGGGCGGCGCGCTGGCGCTTGGGGCTTCGCCGGCCGCCGCGCGCACTGTCATGGTGGAACATCAAAAACCCCTGCCGATGCTGTCGCCGCCCATCACGGATGGGGCAGGGCGGAGCCTGACTTTGGCGGACTTTCGTGGCCGAACGGTATTGCTCAATGTCTGGGCGACATGGTGCCCGCCTTGCCGCGATGAAATGCCGACCCTCGACAGGTTGCAAGCGCGATTGGGCGGGGCGGAGTTTCACGTTCTCGCACTCTCAATCGACAAGGGCGGGTTCGACGCTGTGCGCGCCTTCTATGCAGAGATCGGCATCACGCATCTCGACCTTTATTTGGCAGACCAGTTGCGGGGGATGATGGCCTTTGGCGTCGTCGGCCTGCCCACGACACTGCTGGTCGACCCCCAAGGCCGCGAGGTTGCCCGCAAGGTCGGCCCCGCCGCGTGGGACAGCCCGGCGGCCATTTCCCAAATCCAACGCGTCATTACAGAAGGATGAACCCGATAGTGACCCAACTCTCAAAAGCAAACCGGCCCTCCTTCGCGATCCCTACGCCCGCGCGGCGCCAAACCCTCATGCTGACGGGCTTTGCCGCCATCGGCGGAGGTGCCGCGCTGAATTGGAGAGGCTGACCGCCGTGGGGGCTGCGCCCTTGCTCCTCAGCCTCGCCCCTTGTGCCTCCATGTGCGCCTTGAGGCTGTGCATGCGCGGCGGCTCTGGCTGTGCCAAAAACGATCCGGCGGCCAGGCCGGACGCTTCGACAGACTGAACCTCAATCAAAAGGAACTGACATGACTTATACAGCGAAACTTACCACCGCAGCCCTGACAGGCTTTATGTTTGCCGCCTCTCTCGCGCAGGCGCAGGAGGCAAAACCCGAAGCGGGCGATATGCCGATGGCCGAGGGCCACCATATGAAAGGCGACATGGCTGACATGAAAGGCAAGAAAGGTATGGAGGGCATGGAAGGTATGATGCCCATGATGAAGATGATGGCCGAGGTGGGGCCGATGATGGAGAACTGCAACAAGATGATGCAGTCCATGAACGCGCATATGGAAACACATCATTCCGATGATCAAAAAGGCTGATGCTCTTGGTTCGTCCGTCCAAGCGACGGGCGGACCCCCGATTGAAAGACAGACTATGACAAAGATCACCCCGACCCACCGTCGGCTTCGCATTGCCCTTTGGGCCGCCGCGATTGCCGCCGCCGTCGCTGCTGCAGGTTTCGCTGTGATGCGCCCCGACCAAATTCCATCGCATCAGGCCGTCTATCGCGGCGATGCGGATATTCGTTCCGAGTTCACGTTAATTAACCACGAAGGGCAGACCGTCACGCAGGACAATTACAAAGGTCGTTGGCAGCTTGTATTTTTCGGCTTCACCCATTGCCCCGACATCTGCCCAACCACGTTGGCCTATATGGGCAGCGTGCTCGACTTGCTTGGAACTGACGCAGATCAGGTCACTCCGCTGTTTGTGACCGTGGACCCAGAGCGCGACACGCCTGAGTCTCTCAAAGACTATGTTGCAAATTTCCATCCCCAATTGGTTGGTCTGACGAGGAACAAAGCGCAGGTGGCTGCGACTGCGGATGCCTTCAAGGTCTACCATGAGAAACTCTCGGACGAGGACGCGGCTGACGGCTACGCCATGGCTCACGCGGGTCACATTTACCTGATGGCCCCTGACGGTCGGTTCGATGCTGTCTTTCTCGAAAGCGCGCAGCCGGCCGAAGAAATGGCTGAACAAATTTCTATGCGCATCGCGAAAGAAAAGAGAAACCAATGACACAGAAATTTCCATCGCCATCCCGCCGCGCGTCGCAGGCCGCGCGCTTATGCACCGCAACCCTGCTGACTGTGACGCCCGCTTTCGCGAACCACCCTGGGGCGAACCTGAACCAAGCGATGGCGGATAAGGAAGCCGCGTTTGAACCCATTGCGGCGCGAGAGGTGCCGGAGGTGGAATGGGCGGAGCCAGATGGGGCCACAGGATCTCTGGATGCAATGAGGGGCAAGATCACGGTGCTTAGTTTTGCCCCTGATACTTGCGGCAGCCCCTGTGACGCGCAGCAGGAACAACTCAGCAAAACGCTTGCCGCGCTCAATGCCAGTGCCATGCGCGAGATGGTCGTCTTTGTCACCCTGCGCGATACGGCCTCTGCTCCCCCGGCAGAGCAGAACTGGACGTCTGCCCAGTTGTCCGACGCCGACCGCCTTGGGGACACGGTGAATGCCTTCGCCCCTGTAAGTGTCCGGAACGAAGAAGCCCCGATGGTGCATTTGCTCAACCGCGAGGGCGCACAGGTAGGCATATTCCACGGCGCAGACTTTGAGCCGACCAACCTCGTGCTTTACATCAACGGGCTAACGCACCAGCGGCCCCATGCCGAACCCGGTTTTTGGCAACGCATAACGGGGTGGTTTCAATGACAAGCCAAAGTTTGGACAGGCCGCATTGGCTCGCCGCCCTGCGCCGCTTCGCGTCGTTCACGCTGCTGGGGCACCTTCTTTGGGAGGTTGCCCATATTCCGCTCTACACGATTTGGGTTGAGGGGACATGGGGCGAGATCGTCTTTGCTGTGGTTCATTGCACCGGAGGCGACCTGCTGATCGCCATGAGCAGCCTTCTGCTCGCACTGTTTTTCTTTGGCACAGGCGCATGGCCGCAGGCGCGGGTCTATCCCGTTTTTGGCGCGATGCTTGCGATCGGGCTTGGCTATACGATTTTTAGCGAATGGCTCAATATTGAGTTCCGCGAGGCCTGGGCATACCGCGACATCATGCCAGTTATCCCGTTCATCGACGCAGGACTGACGCCGATGTTGCAATGGCTCGTCGTGCCGTCTGCGGCTTACTTCGGTGCCCTCAGGCGCTTATCAAAGGGGAAGGGGGCGCCGGGTGTTTGATGTCTCCTCCCTCGGGGTGATCGCCAGCTTTGCTGGCCGGGACGATCTCATTTGTCTCGCCCTGCGTCTTGCCTCTGGTGCCGGGCTACGTCTCTTATATCGCGGGGCGCACTGGCGCCACGCGCGCGGAGCGCAGCCGTAGCCAAGCGGTTTGGCTGAGCTTCTGCTCGTGTTGGGGTTCTCTACGATTTTTATGGCGCTCGGTGCGTCGGCCACAGCATCGGGGCAGACGCTCTTGCGCTGGCGGTTCGAGTTGAACCTGATCGGGGGCGCGGTTGTGATCCTCTTTGGGTTGTTCATGCTGGGGGCTGCGCGCATTCAAACACTGGAGCGTGACCTGCGGTTCAATCTCGACCTTCCCGGCGGGCAGCCGGTTGCGGCCTATGTGCTGGGCCTCGCCTTCGGCTTTGGTTGGACCCCCTGTATCGGACCGATCCTCGGCGCAATCCTGACGGCAAGTGCGGCAAGCACCACGGTATCGGAAGGGGTCTGGCTGTTGGCGATCTATTCTGCTGGTCTTGGCGTGCCGTTTCTGATCGTGGCCGCTTTTACCGATCAGGTTACAGTGCGCTTGCGGGCGATTGGTGCGGTTGGGCGGCGGCTCCATCAGGTTGCGGGCGCGGTCATGGTTTTCATGCGGATCGCGATGATGACCGGCCAACTCAGCGCCTTCTCTTGGTGGCTGTTGGAAGCTTTTCCGGTTCTGGGGACAATCGGGTGAATTATATTGGAACCTTCCAGCGAAGGAGGGTGGTTAAGCCTTTTTAGCCTCATTTCCGAAGTGGGACCGCAAGGAGAAAAGCGATGATGGACGGTGATATGATGGGCGGCGGCATGATGTTTGGCATGGGGGTCGGCTGGCTTCTGGTGATCGTGCTCTTGGTTCTGGTGATCGCGGCATTGGTCAAATATCTGCGCAAGTAAGATGGGAGGAGGGACATGGAGGCGTCCGATAAGCCAGTCGTCGTCGTTACGGGATCAAGCGGCTATCTGGGCGCGGCGGTCGTCAAGCGGTTGCACGAGAAATACCGCGTTGTCGGGTTGGACCGCAGCTCGCCCCCGCATCCGCCGCATCAAGCTGAGTGCATCTGTTTCGACATCACGGACCAAGGCAGCGTCGATAAAGCCTTGGCGCGGCTGCGGTTGGCCTACGGCGACCGCATCGCTGCTTGCATCCATCTTGCGGCGTTCTTTGACCTGAGTGGCGAAGACGATCCGGCCTATGACGCGGTGACGGTGGAGGAAGTAAGCGGCTGCTGAAAGGGCTGCAAAACTTCGAGCTGGAGCAGTTCATTTTTACCTCAACGATGCTCGCGCATGCGCCCACTACGCCCGGCGACCCCATAGATGAGGACGCAGTGTTTGATCCAAAACTGCCCTACCGCGCTTCGAAAATCCGCACCGAGGCGATGTTGCGGGAAGAAAAGGGGGATGAGAAACTTGTCCTCATGCGTCCAGCTGGCATCTATGATGACGAAGGACATTCCACTTTCCTTGCTCATCAAATCGCACGCATCTACGAAAAACGCTTGAGTGGTAAGGTCTATCCCGGTGACTTGTCCCGCGGTCAGGCGTTTTTACATCTCGACGATCTGCTCGAAGCCATCGAACGCATTGTCGACCGCCGCCAAACTCTCCCGGATGTATTCCCCGCGCTGCTGGGCGAAGCTAAGCCGGTCCCCTTTGGCGACTTGCAGCGGTTGATCGGGCGCGAGTTGCATGGCGAAGATTGGGTGACATGGAACGTCCCACCCGCCGCCGCGAAACTGGGGGCATGGGCCGAGAACCGCATTTTTGGCGAAGACGCATTCATTCGCGCTTGGATGGTGGATATTTCCAGCGATCACTACGAACTCGATCTGTCGCAAGCCGAGGAGCACCTTGGCTGGACCCCAGAGCACAGCCTGCGTCAAGACGTCCCGCATATGCTGCAAAAGCTGAAAGACGATCCGTATCACTGGTATGAGGAAAACAGCCTGAACGCTGCACGAGTCTCTGCGGCCAAGGTGGAGCAGGCCGCAGAAAAGGCCGCCGCCGAGGC
This sequence comes from Sulfitobacter profundi, assembly GCF_042661425.1. Taxonomy (NCBI): domain Bacteria; kingdom Pseudomonadati; phylum Pseudomonadota; class Alphaproteobacteria; order Rhodobacterales; family Roseobacteraceae; genus Sulfitobacter; species Sulfitobacter profundi. The sequence continues at coordinate 112,632 of NZ_JBHSWA010000003.1, forward strand.
GAAAGATGAGAGTGCCGCCGAACAGCAAAGCGCTGCGCGCGAACATGACAAACACATGCGTATGATGCATTTCCAGATGCTCTGGGTGCATTGGCTGGTCGCGGCACTGGGCCTCTGGCTCGCCACCGCGCCGTCGGTGTTCGGCACATTTGACCAAACCGAGTTCAGCGCGGCCGTGCAGCGCGTGACCGAAGATCGCGGACTTTGGGCGGCCTCACTGCGCAGTTGGCTGACGGCGTGGAACAATGTGTTCACTGGTCTGGCCATCACCGCGTTGGCTTTCATTTCGATGAAGCCCGGCAACGGTTGGGCACAATGGGCGAACGCGGCGCTTGGGGTCTGGCTGCTCGCCGCGCCCTTGGTGTTCTGGACGCCGGACCCGGCGGTCTATGCCAATGACACGCTGATCGGAGCGTTGGTGATCGCCCTGACGATCCTGATCCCGATGATGCCCGGCATGTCGCGCGAGGGCATGATGGACGACGCAGACATCCCGCCGGGGTGGACATATTGCCCCTCGACCTATGTCCAACGTCTGCCGATCATCGCGCTCGGGGTCGTCGGTTTCCTGCTGTCGCGCATTCTCTCGGCCTATCAGCTGGGGCATGTTGACGGGATTTGGGAGCCGTTCTTTACCTCGCCCTCGGGCCTCAACGGCAGCGAATATATCGTCACGTCGGATGTCTCAAAAGCATGGCCGATTGCCGACGGCGGCTTGGGTGCGATGAGCTATATGTTCGAGATCCTCATGGGGGTTATGGGTAGCCGTATGCGCTGGCGCACGATGCCATGGATGGTGGCGCTTTTTGGCATTGTGGTAGGCCCGCTGGGGGTGATCAGCATCTATTTCATCATCATCCAGCCCATCGCTATTGGCACCTATTGCACGATTTGCCTGCTCGCCGCAGCAGCGATGCTTATCATGATCCCGTTCTCTTTGGACGAAATCGTGGCGATGGTGCAGTTCATGGTCTGGAACACCCGCCGTGGCCGCCCCTTCTGGCGGGCGTTTTTCCGGGGCGATGCGCTGCTGGGGTCGAGTGAGGGCGGCACGATGAGTTTCGATGCACCCTCTCGCGAGATTGCCCGGCAAAGTGCGCGGGGGTCACTGTGCCCTGGACCTTGGGGATGAGTGCGGCCATCGGTCTGTTCCTGATGCTGTCACGCGCGATCTTGGGAAATGCCATGCCACTTGCGGGCAGTGACCACTTGGTCGGCGCATTGGTCCTGACGACCGCTGTCATCGCTTGGGCCGAAGTGGCGCGCCCGCTCCGGTTCCTCAACATCGGCTTTGGGCTGTGGCTGATCGTGGCGCCTTGGTTTTTGGACGGCGGTACCATCGCGGGCAGCTTAATCGGTGTAATCTCTGGCATCGCTTTGATCGCGCTCAGCTTGCCGCTCGGAAAGCGCAGTGCGGAGCACTATGGCAGTTGGGATCGCTATATCGTTTGAAGCAGAAGTGCCCTGAATTCGCAAACGATAGCCGAGGCAAATATCTGGTCCGCCTTTTCGGTTAAAGAACAACAATTTATTCGCAGATACCTGCTTCTTGAAATCCGCTGGGCAGCGTATCGTACTTAATGAAGGCATGGTTTGTGAACTGGCCCCCTTTCGACCGGACACCTAAGCGGTTTCGGTTGTGGCCTTGATGAACTCGCGAGGCGAGCGCCATCTTAGGCCGCTGTGTGGGTGGTTGTTGTTATAGTCCTCGATCCATTCTCCTATCAAATTCAAAACGGTTTCGGCATTGGGTAGTGGATTGACGCGCACGTAATCGCGTTTGAGCGTCTTTACGAAGGCTTCGGACATGCCGTTGGATTGCGGGCTGGCGACTGGGGTGAAGCATGACTTCAGGCCGAGCTGGCGAGCGAAGATGCGGGTTTCCTTTGCTGTGTAAGCGCTTCCATTGTCGGATAAGACCTCGACCACCTCTGGCGCACGATAGCTGCCGAAGCGTTTCTCGACCGCCTCCAGAAGCATGTTACGCACGTCCGAGCCGCTAATCCCGGCATTGGCGACGGCCCGCCAGGCAATGATCTCACGATCATGAGCATCGAGCAGAAACGTCGCGCGGATAATGTCGCCATTCCAACAGGTGAACTCCAGCCCGTCAGAGCACCAGCGCAAGTTCGACCGCATCATGATGACCTTGCCATCATGGGCGCGTTCGGGCCGGTCGAAGCCGGATCGCTCCAGCAGCAGGTGATTGGCCTTCATAATGCGATAGACGCGTTTATGATTTGCCGTGATAAGGCCTTCTGCCTTGGGTTCCCGGTTCAGCACTGCACAGATCCGGCGGTAGCCATAGGTTGGGCGCTCCGCCACCAGCTTTATAATAGCTCCGACGCGGCTCCGTGTTTCCCCTCTGCCGTTCATGTAGGTTCGAACGGGATACGCCTAACGTCTGTGCCACCGCCTTCATCGGGAACCGCCCGGTTTGAGCGACTGCGCAAGCAAGGCCGGTTTTTTTGAGCGGGACTTGTCGAGCGCTTCCTTCAAGATCTCCACTTCCAGCGTTTTGCGTCCCAGCTGGCGCTCAAGCTCCCGAACGCGGGCTTCCATCTCTCGAACAGCCTTATTGCTGGTCACGCTGTCATCCCCTGTCACGGCGACACTCCCTCCCTCGAGCATCAATCTACGCCAACGATACAACAGATTTGGGGCCACGCCATTACGGCGGGCAACAGCGGAAACGCTGTCCCCGTCATAGAGGGTCTCTTCAACGATCCGCAGCTTTTCTGCCGCAGACCAGCGTCGACGGCGTCCGCCATCAGTACTGATTTCCATCTCAGACATAAGCACGTGCTTAAGGCTATCCTTAAGCCTTGTGTGGTTGCCGTCCGTAGTGCAAGAGCCATTCTGACTTTTAAACGTGTGATCGAGTTCGGTCTTGTGTCAGGCCTCAAATTTGCGGCTTTGGTCGGAACCGCGGGCCGGTATGGTGATCCGCGGATTGGGTCCAAATCTCCTTGGCGAGCTTGACGCTCCTTGGCTTAAACTGGTTTCCACAATCCGGATCTGTTCGATCATGCGCCCATTCAGGTCATCGACTTCTCACACCTCCTTGCCGGGCTTGGCTTTTAGTTCATCGGCATGTCACATAGCCGCAGCCAAGGCCGGATCTCGATAATCTTCGTTTTTGGTCAGCATAGCCCAGATCGTTCGCGCCATCTTGTTCGCCAGCGCGACTGCCACCAACATCCGTGGTTTCCTTGACAGTATGCGCGCCAACCATGATTCCGACTTGAGCGGTTTACGGCTAGCCCAATTCACACAAGCCATCGCGCCGATGATTAGCAGCCTTCGGATGTCAGCCTGACCAGCTTTCGATACCCGGCCTAGCCTTTCTCTACCACCAGACGAAAATTGCCGGGGAACGAGCCCAAGCCAGGCCGCAAAATCGCGACCACAGCGGAAGTTCTCCATAGCTGGCGCGAAGGCTTCAATAGCCAACGCAGTCACCGGACCTAGGCCTGGCATAGTCTGAAGCCGCCGCGCGGACTCACTATGTCGGGATAATTCCGTGAGCCTCTTCGTTTTCTTCTCAATTCGCGCCGTCTGCTCACCGATCTGAGCTAACAAATCGTGGCACTCTTCCCGAACAAGCTCGGGGAGGTCGATCTCGTCACCTTCGATCATGGCCTTGATCTGCTTGATGCGACCAATACCGAGTGGAATGACTTGGCCGTATTCGTAAAGCATCGATCGAAGTGCGTTCACCAATTCCGTCCTCTGACGAACCACACGTTCGCGTGCTCGGAATAGAGCAGCCCGTGCTTGCTGCTCGGAAGTTTTAGGCTGCACAAACCGCATCTCTGGCTGGCGCGCAGCAATAACAATTGCTTCCGCGTCTGCAGCATCGTTCTTTTGGCGTTTGACGAAGGGTCGTACATATTGCGGCGCAATCAGTTTTACATCATGGCCCGCTTTGGCCAGTTCGCGGGCCCAGTAATGGGCACTTCCGCAAGCTTCTAGTATCACAAGTGCTGGCGGTTGCTCCGTGATAAATCGGAAGAATTGTCCACGTGACAGTTTCTTCCGGCACTTCACGTGACCTGCCATCGATGCCACGTGAACCTGGAAAGCATTCTTCGCCAGGTCAATCCCGATCATTGTATCCTTCATGTCGCCATCCTCTCTATTCTGGGGCTGTGCCAGCCACAATTTTGGCACAACACGATGCCGTTTGGGGAGGACGGCAACCACCCCATCTCCTTGGTCAAACCAAGGTGCCCGGTCGAAATGGGGGCCAGTTCACGTCTGCTGCTGGGTCACAATCGGAGTTTCAAATCTGTTTAATTTAACGCCTCTTTACCGGCGGGATTCTACCATAGAAACCGGATGCTGAATCCCTGACCACTTCGTTGCCGAGGGCGTTTTTCCGGACATCATACCCGGCGAAGATGGACGGACAAACCAGTTCAACATCTTTTCGCATCAGTAAAAGCTGTAATCACTTCTTTAAGAAGTAACGAAGAGTATAGGTCAGCATGGTACAGGCGTACCGCACGTTGTTTTTTGCATAGGGATGGAATGCGTCGGTATTGATCTGGATCAAAGCGCTAGTCAAGGCATAGCAATACACCTTGAAAGGAACGTTCCTCCGTCCGGATACTTGCACTGCCCAATAGCAAAATTCCGCGTAGCCAGGACGATCGTCACACTGCATTTGGAGAACAACCTATGAAATGCCGTCAACCTGCCTGAAGGTTTCACATTCGATCCCTCACAGAATCTTGAAGGCGGGGCGGGCTACCTCAAGATGCAATGCCGCGCGTTCGACATGGAGGAGCTTGTTCTGGGCGTTTATAACGCCGGTCCGGGCCCAGTAAAAAAGCACGGCGGCGTACCCCTATATAGAAAAGCGCATTTACGTTGAAGCTACGTGAGGCAGCTAAGTTTATGATTTTACTAGTTAATGAGCGTTGCCTCGACCCGTTTGGGCGGAGTTTTTACTATTCCGCCCAACCATTGACAGCGCGCACAGGAACCACCGGGGCATTTAAGGTGTTCTTCGATTAGAACCTCTTGCAGCGGGATTAGCCCGCCGCAGAGAAGAAAAGATCGTAGGAGAACAACATGTACACGAATATGAAGAATATCGCCCTCGCCGCAGGTGTAAGCGTCATTGCCCTTAGCGGTTCTGCCTTTGCTGATGAAAAAATCATGGTATCCGCAATTGACGTTGAATCTTCCGTGTCGGCTTCGACAGAGGCCAATGCGATGGATTTCTACCCTGATCTGGAAGAAGACCTACGTGCCGAAGTGGCCGAGCGCGTGCCGATGAGCAGCGATGCCGCCGATCCGCAGATCAAGATTGATATCCGCAAGATCGCACTGAACGGTTCGACCATGCTGCCAGACAGCAAGGAATTCAATCAGTTAGAAGGCGTTGTTGATGTCACTAGCCCTAATGGCGATAATGCCGGTCTAAGCTTTCCGGTGATGATCTCTGCCTATGCAGGCGATGAGATTGCCGCCGAAGGATATGTCAACGTACAGCCATCTGAAGCTGAATTTTACGTCGCGATGGTGTCGACATTCGCGGATGTTGTGGCCGAGGGTCTGGCAAATGTGAACACAGCTGGCGACCCAATCGACCCATAAGTTCTATCACAGAATTCCCCAGGCGTTCCCCTGCACGCCAGCCTGAGGACCAAGGCGCGGATCTTTCCCGGATCCGCGCTATTTTTATGCGGTGCTACCTATCTGTTGAATGTTACCAAGAACAGATGGGGTGGATACCCCTCCCGACGGCATCGCAATGTGCCAAGGTGATGTGGGTCACATCACTGATAGGAGAAAGCATTCATGGAACAAGTTACCATGGCATTGCCAAGTTGTTCAGGCTGAGTGACCCGGTTAAATCGCACTTATGAACATGCCAACGATTATGCCGCGCCTGAAAGGCTTTCGCTTTCCTCGTGAGATCATTGCTTACGCGGTTTGGGCCTACCATCGCTTTGCGTTGAGCACCGCTGACGTTGAGGATCTGTTGGCTGCGCGAGGCGTGATCGTCAGCCCAGAAAAAGTTCGGTTGTGGGGCAATCGCTTTGGTCGACATTTTGCAGATTGCATCAGGCAGGATCGTCCACGGCCAAACGGCAAGCGGCACATGGACGAAGCCGTGATCGAGCGTCAAGTTCGGCCCCCTGATCGCTCACGTTCTACGGCGGCGGCAGCCGCGCCCCGGCGATGTCCGGCATCTGGACGAAGTCGTTGTGAAAATCGCGGGCCAGTCATACTGGCTCTGGCGCGGGGTTCAGCGCTTCATCTCTACGCAGTCCGCAACCCGCAACTCTTTCTCCGTACCAACCCGCTTTCGTGCTGCTCTCACCATCCGCTACCATCGGCTAGAAGCATTTGAGGCGTGGAAATCCGTGGCAAACGTCGCTTGATCAACGATCGGCATGCCAACTTGCAAGCTCGGCGAGTTAACGTGACAACACCGACCGGGATCAAGGTCGAAGGGGAAGGCGAGTGGAATGCCTGCAAGCATGACGACCGCAAACGGCGCGTCTGGCGCAATATCCACATTGGTATCAACGAGCAAACGCTGTAAATCAGAGCAGTCGAGATCACGGGCAGCAACACCGGGGATGCACCGATGCTACCTCATCTGCTCAACCGGATTTTAGCTGACCTGCAGATCGGCAGCGTGACTGCGGATGGTGCCTACGACACGCGCAAATGCCATAACGCCATCGTCGATCATGGAGCATCTGCGGCCATCCCCCGCGTGGAATTGAAGCCAACCACCGCCGGCGCCATCGCAAAGAACGAGGCACTCCGCGCATCAAGATAATTGGGTCGGCCACTCTGGCGAAATTGGAGCGGATACCACCGCCGGAGCCGCGTCGAGACAAAGATAACTTGTGTAAAACTGCTGGGCCAGCGACTAATGGCGCCCGACTTTGACCGCTAGGTCGCCGAGGTTCAGGTGTGTGTTGCGACTGCGTCAAATATTACGCCTGAAGTGACTTGAATGTGAACTGCGGGACCAAGCGACTGATGCGATCGCCGTCAGGTGCTCCGTCTGGGTGGACATGATGCAGGTGGAGGAGTACGGGCTTCCTCCCGTCAACCCGAATCCGAAACGTGCAGCAACAAGAGGCGCTATAATGGGACACGCGCTTTACGATTTTTGTTTCAAGTTGACGGACTAGTCCACTCCGTCAATGAAGCAACTCAATACTATCGTCGGTCTAGCGCAAATAAATAACATAATTAACCCTATGGGCGATTTTGCTTGTAGGGGGGCACATTCTAAACTGGGTTGCGACAAATCCCCTATCTTGTTGGAAAGCAAGGAGAACGGACATGGCCCACACAGAGTTAGGATTGCGTGAAAGACGCGCGATTGAAGACATGTTGAACGCGAAGATGTCAGTGGACAAGATTGCAGCTGAGATTGGGAGACATCGTTCGACCGTGTTTCGCGAGATCAAGCGAAACAGATACATTGATAATGAGCTCCCCAATCTTAGCGGTTACTACGGTGTGACTGCACAGAGGTCCGCCGTCGACCGGCGCGCGCGTCGACGCAAGCTGGTACGGTTTATTGAATTGCGAGATGCCGTGATCAAACAGCTCAAAGTTGGCTGGTCTCCGGAACAGATCGCGGGTCGACTTCAGTTGGACGGCCAGGAACTTCGTGTCAGCCACGAGACGATCTATGCCTACATTTACGGTCCCGATGGCCAGTCCGAAGAATTGGCGCGGTATCTACCGCATCGCCGTAAGAAGCGGCAACCAAGACGCAGGCGAACACCTCGAGGCCTTGCTTTCCCACCAGATCGGTCGATTCACCAGCGGCCTGACTATGTTAAAACCCGCGAAACATTTGGTGAATGGGAAGGCGACCTCATGATTTTTGAGAGAGCGCACGGTAAAACCAATGTTGCTTCTCTGGTGGAACGCAAAACGCGCTTTGCCGTTCTGTTCCGCAACAACGACCGCAGTACGACGCACCTGATGAACAAGCTGATGAGTGTGATGGAACCCCTGCCCCAGCCGGCGCGAAAATCGATCACCTTTGATCGAGGGATCGAATTCCGCGACTGGCGCAAGCTGAAGCCCGGTATCGGAACCGAGGCGTGGTTCTGCGATCCGCAGGCTCCGTGGCAAAAGGGTGCAGTCGAGAATCTGAATAAGCGCGCACGGCGGTATCTACCACGCGATGCACCCGTGGCCGCGCTCTCAAATCGAGACATGAAATCGATTTGCGATCGCTTGAACGGCACGCCAAGAAAGTGCCTGGGCTGGCGCACGCCAACGGAAGCCTTCAGAGAAGAACTGATGAAAATGAGATAGAGGAACGCGTCGCAACGTGTCTTGAGATTCCAGGGGCGCGCGCTACCCTCAAGTACGACTCTTGTTAGAAAACAGTAGTTTATCTAGTGAGAGGAATCGGTATGGGAGCCGTTTACAGCCAACTGAGTATCACAGAACGACGCAAGATAGAACGCTGGAGACACGCAAAGGTCCCCGTCGATGAGATGGCGCGCGTTCTGAAGCGCTGCAGATCCACGATATTCCGTGAGCTGAAGCGCAACCATTTCTCGGATGAAAACATGCCCGGATGCGATGGCTATTACGGTGCAGCTGCGCACCTGATACAAGCGGAACGCCGTGCTCGGGAGCGCAAACTGATCAAACATCCTGAGCTTCGAAAGCGCGTGATTGAGCGTATCAAGAACGGTTGGACACCAGAGCAGATCAGTAACCGCATGATCCACGAGCGCGCTTCCCTCAGGGTCTGCCAGGAAACCATCTATCGCTACATCTATTCCAAGGAAGGTCAGCGCGAAGACCTGTGGTGGTATCTACCGACCCACCGTGTCGCCCGCAGACCGCGTCGCACCAGAAGGCGCAGAGAACCCAAATTCCACCGCGATGTCAGTATCCTGTTCCGACCCGATGATGTCGCTCATCGCCGTCAGTTTGGCCACTGGGAAGCTGATTTAATGCTGTTCAAACAGAAGCTTGGCCAGTCCAACGTTACCTCATTGGTTGAGCGCGTCAGCCGCTTCACCGTGATCCTGAAAAACCCGAACAGGCGCACCAAGCCGGTCATGGGAAAGATCATAAGGTCTCTCAAAGATCTTCCCCTCGTCGCCCGTCGGTCCATCACTTTTGATCGCGGAACTGAGTTTGTCAGTTGGCCACACCTACAAGCTGAGATCGGAACCCAGACGTGGTTCTGCGACCCCTCCAGCCCCTGGCAGAAAGGCACAGTCGAGAACACAAATCGACGCCTTCGAAGGTGGTTGCCCCGCAAACGCGACCTCCGGCAATGCACAGATCACGATATGAAGGTGATCTGTGATCGCCTCAACAACACGCCGCGCAAGTGCCTCGGATGGAAGACGCCAGCCGAGGTCTTCCGCGAAAAGATGTTGGAGGAAATGCGATGACGCCCCTACCCTGAGCTCGATAAGAGTCGCAGTTCAGGTATCGCTCACAGATCGAAATTGGGGCCGATGTGGTGTTGCGGGTGCCGGGCGATGTTCCGGCGGAGCGAGCAGCAGCGGTGGCGCATGCGTTGCGAGGATCGACATGATTGTCGCGGGGCAGCGCCAGCCTATCTTGATCGCGACGCGGCCGGTAGACTTCCGCTGCGGCCATCGGGCGTTGGCGTTGATCGTACAAACTGAGCTGAAGCTCGATCCTCATTCGGGGGTAACGATCGTGTTCCGTTCGAAACGCGGTGACAGGCTGAAGATTTTGGTTTGGGATGGAACAGGTCTTGTGATGGTTTACAAAGTTCTGGAGCAAGGCAGCTTTGCTTGGCCGAAGGTTCAGGACGGGACAATGCGGCTGTCGCGCGCCCAGCACGAAGCTCTGTTTGAAGGTTTGGACTGGCGCCGGATCATTGCGCAGCGGGTCGCTGCCCCCGTTGCTGCGGGTTGATTTATTAGGCTGTTTTGGCTTTGTTTTATTGGCTTTCCTTGCGGGAACAGCTATAAATCCACATGTCGCAGCCCTTCGATCTCAGCCTATTTCCAGACCTTCCGCCCGAAGTTGTGAAGGCGTTCGAGGCCGCGCAGTTTGAGCTGGCGGTTGAGCGTGCGGCCCGCCAGCATGAGCAGGCGGTCGTCGCCGAAAAGGACACCTTCATCACCGAGTTGAAGGCCCTGATCGAGAAGCTGCAAGGTCAAGTCGGACAATACCGACATGCGAAGTTTGGGCCTAAATCCGAGAAGTTGGACACTGCGCAGCTCGAACTGGCGCTGGAGGATCTGGAAGCCGCCATCGCCGAGACCCAGCAACAGATTGACGCTGTCGAGGCGAAGATTGCGGCCAGTGAGGCCAATCCCGAGAAGAAGGCGCCGCGCAAGAAGCGCAAAGCGCGCGCCTTGCCGGAACACCTGACGCGCGTCGAGCGCATCATTGAGCCAGACAGCATCGTCTGCCCTTGCGGTTGTGGCGACATGGTCAAGATCGGCGAGGATCGGGTCGACCGGCTGGATTACATCCCGGCGCGGTATCAGGTGATCGTCACAATCCGCCCTAAATACGCCTGTCCCAAAGGTCGCGCAGGCGTGGTGCAGGCGAAAGCTCCGGCGCATCTTCTGGAGGGCAGTTGGCCCACCGAGGCGCTGCTGGCGCAGATCGCCGTGTCCAAGCATTCCGAGCACATGCCGCTGAACCGCCAAGCTGTGGTCATGGCGCGGCACGGTGTGCCGATCGACCGATCGGTCCTCGCCGACTGGATGGGTCGGACCGGTGCGCTGATCGCGCCGGTGGTGGACCGAATGGCGGTGCTGCTGAAACAGGGCAGCACCCGGCTTTATGTCGATGAGACGACCGCCCCCGTTTTGGACCCCGGACGTGGCAAGACCAAGACCGGCTATCTTTGGGCGGTGCTGCGCGACGATCGCGGCTGGAACGGCCCGGCGCCACCGGGCGTGGTGTTCCACTATCGGCCCGGCCGAAAGGGCGAATACGCCAATGAACTCCTGACTGGCTTCAATGGCACGATCCAAGTCGACGCCTATGGCGGCTATACCCATCTGGCTAAGCCAAACCGCAAGGGGGTGAGCCATTGAAGCTGGCATTCTGCTGGGCCCATGGGCGGCGCAAGCTGATCAAGGCCACGCCGCAGAAAGGCTCGCCCATCGTCGATGAGGCGTTGGTGCGCATCGCGGCGCTGTACAAGATCGAGGATGCCATCCGCGGGTCAGCGCCTGAGCATCGTCGGGCGGTCCGCCAAGAATTGTCTCGCCCTCTGGTGGATCAGTTCTTCGCCTGGTTGGCCGCTCAGGCCGCGCGCGTCTCGCGCAAATCCGACCTCGGTGTGGCGCTTGCCTACATGCTGCGGCGACAAGACGGCTTCCAGCTCTTCCTCGAAGATGGCCATGTCGACATGGACTCCAACCTTGTCGAGAACGCTATCCGCAGCCCGGCCATGAACCGCCGCAACGCGCTTTTTGCTGGCCACGATGAGGGCGGCCGTTCTTGGGCGCGCTTCGCAAGCCTGATCGGCAGCTGCAAGATGAACGGCGTGGAGCCCTATGCCTACTTGCGCGACCTCTTCACCAAGCTCGCCAACGGTCATCTCGACCAAGACATCGATGCTTTAATGCCATGGGCCTACGCTGCGGCCTCATCCCCTCATAATGAGCTCATCCGGTAGTCCCCAGTGAGCTCATTCTGAGCACTCACGAAAGCGAAAACCCGACCGCAAGTAGATTCACAATGGGGCGTGGACGCCGCATACAATTGAGACGATGACAATAGGGCTGCAGTTGGATCAGATGGATACGGCAAGCTGACCTGGCAAGGAAAGCTCCGACATCGAGCCCTTTGTGACACCGTTGCTCCAGATGACATGAATGTTTGAGCGCAGATAGATTGCAATTTGCCGCTAGTATCCCCAATTCAGCTAAAACGCAGGAGGCTACCTATGCAATGTCCGATCGATGGAACCCAACTGGTGATGACAGACCGCTCCGGTGTAGAAATTGACTACTGCCCTCAATGTCGTGGGGTTTGGTTAGACCGAGGCGAGCTGGACAAGATCATTGAACGGTCGGATCCCGAACCTGCCCCCCGTGAGGTCGCCTCCCTGCGCAGTTCGGGACAAGATCGCGACCACGGCAAGCCTTATAAAAAGAAGCGTCGCGAAGGCTTTTTGAGCGAGCTTTTTGACTTTTGAAAGGCCTGATGGGCTTAGGTGGTACTTCTTGAAAAATCATGCGTTTCCGACGAGCTGCCTTGGCGTGCTTCTGACTGTCGCTTCTCTCTTTGGCACTTCCGCGATCGGGCAGGAACCGGAGCAGGAGAAGCAATTGCGCATGCTCGGCAGATGTTCCGGTTGTACCTTCGAGCAGATGGACCTCACAGGTCGGAAGTTGACCGGAATTGACCTGACCGAAGCTCAATTAAGGGACGTCGACTTCTCGGAAGCAGGTCTCAACCTTTCGCTGTTTGACCAGGCTACCCTCGAGAATGTTTCGTTTGCCTCTGCCGATTTGACGGGCGCCAGTTTTACCGGTGCCAAGCTCATCAACGTAACATTCGAGAACGCGGTTCTCAAAGCAGCCGTCTTCGAAGATGCCATTCTCATCGACACTGATCTTGATGCTGGGATCTACTGCAACACGCAGGTGCCAGATGAGACGATGGTCAGCACCGAATGCGATTGAGCGGCCATCTAATCGGTCTGGCTTGAGCTACATCTTCATGCGGCCTCGGCCGGGAATATTCAGGAAGGCTAGCTGATCGCGCCGCTTTGGAACAGGTATCCAATGTAAACTGCATAACCCGCTATGAACAGGAAGCCTGCTACTCGACCGATGCGCTTGGCTGCAAACAAGATCACAGCCAGGCCGCAGGACAGTAGTAGCATGAGCACCATATCAAGCCCCTGGAACCGTTCACTGACTTCAATCGGAACGATTGCGGATGTGATCCCAAGGATCGCTAGGACGTTGAAAATATTACTCCCAATCACATTGCCTATGACCACGTCAGACTGTTTTTTGAGGGCCGCAGAGATAGATGTGGCCAGTTCAGGCAGGGAGGTGCCGATGGCTACGAGGGACAGACCAATCACAGCATCGGAAACCCCGAACGTTTTCGCGATGGACCCGGCCCCGGACACCAGCAGATTAGCACCCGCCACGAGCGCTATGATGCCGCCTAGAACAAAGACGGTGGCAACGCTCGTTTTGGTGATGCCGGAACTTTCAAACTCCTCGGTCTCATGCTCGAACATCTGGGAGTCCCGGCTGCGTTTTTCCATCCAGAACGTCGCACCGAGGTAGACAGCTAGAACCGCGAGCAAAAGTGCGCCCTCGAGGCGGTTTAGAAACGCTCCTTTGAGCAGGCCAAACAGCGCGAAAGCGACCAAGGCCGCTACCATCGCTTCCCGTACAGCAGACCTATCCCAACCGGCGATCGGCATGATCAAGGCCCCAGCCCCGATGATAAGTAGGATATTGGCGATATTGCTTCCGACCACATTGCCCAGAGCAATTTCGGGGGATCCGCTGAAAGCGGCCTTCAAGGAGACCAGCAGCTCTGGTGCTGATGTGCCAAACCCAACGATCGTCAAGCCAATGACCATTTTGGAGAGTCCGGCCCGTTCGGCAATCGCAACGCTACCGCGAACAAGACCTTCGCCCCCTGCGAAGAGCAAAACGAGGCCGGCTGCGATGTAGATCAGATCAATGCCCATGCGGTCTCAGTTCATAAGAATATTGCATAGGCTCTTGGTTCCCTCAGGTTCATACCCAAATAGAGTTCCATTCAGCTCCCTACAAGAGTGGAACAGGGCGCATTCCGAAGGGACCTGCCAATCAATACCCCAGGCAGATGGGCCCCCAAGTTAAAGGCAGACCAATGACCACCATCCGAGAGACACTTTTCTATACTCCTCCCCATCGGGGCTTGGGAAAATCGTGACAATCGACTTCAGTTATCCACTGTCGAAAAGGCAAAGGACCGTCAAAAGTCGTTCTCTATCGTTCAATTTGCTTTGCGTGCTTCGGAGTGAGCGCCCGCGCAACGCGATACCCCTTGGTCATCTCTTAGAACAGTTGGGGGAGCGGTCATTCGGTTGGGCCATTCTGCTCTCATCCCTAATTAACCTGTTGCCGCTGCCTCCGGGCGCCACGCTTGTAACGGCCATCCCCCTGGTGTTCTTTAGTGTTCAATTGGTGCTCGGGCGTTCTTATATTTGGCTGCCGCCTTGGATTGCCAAACGGTCATTGTCCCGTTCCGCTCTGAGAAATACTGTGCTGCGTCTACGGCCGATTTCCCGACGCGTTGAGCGCCTGACTCGACCGCGCCTGCAAGGCGTATTCCAAACCAAAACTGAGCGTCTAATCGGATTGCTTCTCTTAGCAATTGCCTTGGCACTGTTTGTTCCTTTACCGCTCAGCGGGTGGTTTCCTGCTATTTCACTTTTCGTCTCAGGTATTGGTTTTGTTGAGCGCGATGGACTTGTTGTACTTGCTGGTATCGGCATGGGGCTGGCTTCGATAGTCCTGACGGTTCTCGTCGCGTTGTCAGTTGCAGCCGGGGCGGATGCCATTATGCATTGAGGGTGTCCTATGCAAATTTAGACCCAATACCTATTACGTCGGGTACTGTCCTTTGGAGCATTAGCCCACCGAGCATGGCAAAGCCGAACGTTAACAGGGTTACCGTCCTTCTTGGACCCCGCTGTGAATAGCAGAAGATGGTAGGATGCGCGGGATAACGGCGAGGATGATCAGCACGATCACCGTCGCTAGGACCGCAGTTGCCTCGAGACCGAGCCCCGCGACGATACCAATCCCAGCGGTAGCCCAAATGTTTGCAGCAGTCGTCAGCCCTTGGACCTTTTGTTCTGCTGCGCGTATAATGATCGCTCCTGCCCCTAAAAAGCCAATACCCTGAATGATACCTTGCAGAACCCGTGACATGTCTGGAGTGGGCATGCCACTCTGTAATGGGCCGATCACGAAGAGTGCCGCCCCAACAGCCACCAGCATATGGGTGCGCACCCCGGCGCTTCGCGCTTTGAGTTCTCGTTCATAGCCAAGCAGCCCGCCCAAAAACGCGGCCAATACCAAACGCAGCGTTATACGCGTCATGGTGGACAAATCGGGAATATCGGAAAATTCGTTGATGATGGTTGCCCAGACTTCTTGCCACACGGGTTTAATCCTTATTCAGCGCAACCTCGGCCGAGGTGCAACAACACCAGGGCGCCTCAGAACACCCTGCGCAGTAATCGCTAGGGTAACAGCCTTACAAGCGCCACTCAGTATTCAAATAAAATTCGGGAACATGAGTGGGCACTCCGATGACCTGAAAAGCTCTATGATCACCCAAAAGCTCAGCGTAGACCGTTAACGAGATTGCTTTTTAGAGGTACTTGTTGTGACCCGTCTGTAGCTATCCTGTAGGCCTAATGAGGTCATTCTGTAGGCGCCTTGTAGACGTGACGCTGAAGGAGGACTTCTCTCCCGAGGCCTTATGCCGATCGGTATAAAGGGGGTGGGCGAAATGCAGGTAGCTGCGCATCAGGGAAAAACCATTCTGAAATGCGCAGCTAACCATCAGTGTCGCTCCCCGGATGTCAGATACGCATAGCATCGGGCGCAGTGCCGCTCTCGATCTGACTACGGAACCAATTCGGCTGTCGGCCCTTACCCGTCCAGGTCTGTTTCTTGTCGTCTGGATTGGCATACATTGGTATTGAAGGCTTCGAAGCTTTCTTAACCTTAGCTCGCTTTTTCGGAGGAGCTGAGGGTTGCGTTTCAGAAATTTCCCCCAGGGAGAATCCAAACTCTGCGGCCGCTTTAGTAGCAGCCTTTCTTGCCTCTCGCTGGTCTCTGTTTCGAGCCGCCTGCAATGCCTTTTTTACATCAGACAGAAGCCTCTCGAGCTCTTTTCGCGACATTGCCTTCAGGTCATTTTTCGTAAACATACAAGCCTCTATTTCAGATACGCCCCATATATGTATCAATAGGCATTAACGTCGACCCTCTAAAGTACATAGGTATCAGTATTTCTCTTTTCCGGGCAAAGTGGCTATAGCACTGGATATGAGGTTTCCCGGTTACATACATGGGGCCAGATCGTAGGCGCCGTCCTGCTCAAGGCAATCCTTCAATCGGGTCGTTCAACGGCAGCCTGCGCGATGAGCTGCTGAATGAGGAGATATTCGACACTCTGGACGATACGCGGCTGGCCACGCTGCCTCAGCGAGGGACAGAGCTTACCCGTTCCAAGGCAAAAGTGCATGGATGGGCGATGGATATCTACCAATGCCCGTCTTTCTGATGGGCTGTTCGATCGTTTATCGATGGCCCTATGTGCGCGTACGAAGTTACCCCCGCCTTTTTATCGGTCTGTGATACCGGCCACCGCCGCGAGCCCAATGACGAAAAGATCCGTATCGTTGAGGAAAACTGCCTCTTTTGAGACTTCTTTCCGGGCGCACCGTCAAACGGTGATCGGTTGGCTCTCAGCTGGCCCATCGACGATCATCATCGCGCAGCCTCGCGAGCAGCGCTCAACGCGGCTGTTGATACCATAGAGGCGGCGGATCATCGCGGGTGTGAGTATTTCTAGCGTCGGACCGGTGGCGAGGATGCTGCCCTCGCCCAAAGCGATGGTGGTCGTGCTGCACCGCATCACCTGATTTAGGTCATGCAAAGCGAGGATCATCACAGCTCCGCTTTCAGCGGCATAGGATTGCAACGCCTCCAATACCTCGTATTGCCGGTAAAGGTCGAGCGCGGAGGTGGGCTCGTCCATCAGGATAACCTGCGGCCGCGTCACCAGCGTCTGTGCGATCGACACAACCTGACGTTGCCCGCCGGACAGTTCCGGCAACTGCCGCTCAGCAAGTGCGGTGATGCCCAATCTGGCCAAGACGTCGTTCACGGCCGTCAACTCGGAAGCTGAAAGTCGCCAGCTGCCCCCACCTTGCTTCAGCGCGAGTATGATGGATTCGTAGACCGTCAGCGCTGCATTCATCCCCGTATCCTGAGGCATGTAGCGCAAGTCTTCCGCGGCTGCACTGCTGAGGCGCACAGTTCCTGCCCCCCGCATCTGACCTGCGATGCGCCGAAACAGCGTGGACTTACCAGCCGCATTGGCTCCCACAAGAGCGGTCAAGCTGCCTCCTCGAATTGGCGGTGTTGTTGCCTTGCTGAGGACCTCGTGCCGACCATAGCGCGCACCGAGGTTTTCAAGTTGCAGCGTCACCATGCTTTACGCCCCTTGGTCAGAATAAGAGCGGCAAAGAAGGGAACGCCCACCAATGCCGTGATAATGCCAATGGGCAGGACAGCGCCGGGCAGCAAGGCCTTCGAGAGCACAGATGTGGCCGAAAGGATCAGCGCGCCAGCTAACATCGCTCCAGGCAGGAAGAACCGTTGATCTTCACCCAAGAGAAGCCGTGCCACATGTGGACCGACAATGCCGATGAAACCAATCGTGCCGACGAAGGAAACCGGCACGGCCGCCAAGAGCGAAACGAGAAACAAAGCTTCCAGTCTCAGCCGACGCACCGGCACGCCCATTGCCGCCGCGCGCGCTTCACCCAGTCGAATGGCGGTCAGGGCCCATGCCCGGCGAGCAAAGAGCGGCACACAGAGCGCGAGGACCACCGCCGTCACCGCCACCTTGCCCCAAGTGGCTTTGGTGAGGCTGCCCATGGTCCAGAAGACCACGGCAGATAGAGCTTGCTCCGAGGCAAAATATTGCAACAACGCCAAGGCCGCGTTGAAGCTGAAGACCAATGCGATGCCTAGAAGGATAATGGTTTCGACCGTCACGCCCCGTAGAGTGGACAATCCAAAGATCAGCAAAGCGGCTGCCATCGCCATCAAAAAGGCATTGATCGGCACCATCAGGGAAATCGCCGCCGGAAAGAGTGCGACCCCCAACACCATCGCCAACGCCGCGCCAAAACTGGCTGCTGCCGAAAGGCCGAGCGTGAAGGGACTGGCCAAAGGGTTCGCGAGGATGGTCTGCATCTGCGCCCCGGCAAGCGACAGGCTTGCCCCGACCGTCACCGCGAGCATGGCCATCGGCATCCGAATGTCCCAAACGACGACCCGCATCTGCACATCCGCATCGGTTGGAGAGACGAGGGTCCGCAGCACATCTGCCACCGAATAACGCGCCGGTCCCAGTGATACGTCCACCGCGACAGAAAGTATCAGCAAACAGGCCAGCAGAGCCAGAATGAAGATACGTCGCGTCACCAGCCCGCGGTAGGCGAACGCGGGTGCCGCAGTGTCGGATGTGATACTGGTCATTGATCTGCCTTATTCGACAAGAGGGCTGCGCTGCGCGCCCTGGTTACTTCAGTGAAACCCAATATCCAGGACGGTAGTCGACGGGCAGGAACCGCTCGTGAAGTTCCTTAAGTGTTGCCTCCGCGTCGGGGTCGGCAAACAACTCCGGGTGCAACCATGTCGCCAGCCGTTGGACGGCGACAAAGCTATAGGGCGAGTTGTAAAATTGATGCCAAATCGCGTGAACCTCGCCTGCCTCGACGGCCTTAACACCGGTAAAGGCGGGACGCTCCATCAAAGCCTGCAACTTCGCACGGGCCTGCGCCTCGTCCGAGCCTGGCCCGACGCCAACCCATGCGCCACCGGGGACGTAGGCCTCCCAATTGCCGCCGGTGACTATGATTTGATCGGGGTTGGAGGCGATCACCTGCTCCGCGTTCACCGTACCAAATGTCCCGGGGATGAACGGGGCAGCCATGTTTTCCCCACCCGCCAGTTCGACCATGCGACCGAAGTTGCCGCTGCCGAATGACATGCAGCAATCCTCGGAGTAGCCCCCTGCCCGTTCGACAAATACCAAAGGACGCTCCAGATCGTTCTGTGCATCGATCACATCTGTGACACGGGCGATCTGCTCTTGATAAAAGTCGTTGAAGTCATCGGCACGCTCTTCTTCGCCAAACAATTTACCGATGATTTCCATCGACTTTGCGGTGTGTTCAAACGGCTTTTCGCGGAAATCAACATAAACGATAGGGATGCCGACCTTGGCGAGCTTGTCCTCATAGCCTGCCTCATCGGTAGCCGCCTTGGCTTCGAGGTTCATGATCATCACGTCAGGGGTCAGGGATACGGCCTGTTCAATATCGAATGTGCCATCCTTGAAGCCGCCGAAGGTCGGAATATCAGCGATCTCGGGAAATTTTTCAGCATAGGCCTCATAGCTCTCGGGCGCGGCCTCACGGAAATCGTCCCGCCACCCCACCACGCGCTCGAATGGGTCTTCGCCGTCCAATACGGCCGCAAAGAAAATTTGCCGCCCTTCGCCGAGAATTACCCGGTCCACAGGTGCTTCGAGTGTGACTTCTCGCCCTGCAATATCCGTTATGGTGATCGGGGCTGCAAAGGCAGGAGCGGAGAAAAGACACAGCGCACCGGCGCTCAAGGTGTAGCGAAGGGACATCAGGAGACCTTTATGTTTGAACTGGCCCATCGCCTATTAATTCCGACTTAAATCGTCAAGTTTTAATATTGACAAAAATTGTCGTCTTTAACATGGAAGTCATCGACCCGTCTTGGAGCAGACCTATGACCCAACCGCTTGGCAGCAACCGTGATCTACGCGATGAGATCCGCGACTACTGGTCGGATAGAGCGGCCACTTTCGACGCCGAGCCAGGCCACAAGATTGGGCAAGGTGAAGAACAAGCAGCTTGGCAGGCGCTTGTCCAAAAACACCTCGGACCTGCCGCGGGGCGCCGACTGCTCGATCTGGCGTCCGGAACGGGAGAGATTGCCCGCCTGTGCCACGATCTTGGTTATGCGGTAACAGGTCTCGATTGGTCCGAGCCCATGCTCGAGCGCGCCCGCGCCAAAGTTCCGGCCGCAGTTTTTATGCAGGCTGACGCGGAGCGTACCATGCTGCCCAATGCAAGTTTCGATGTGCTCGTAACCCGCCACCTTGTATGGACCCTCGTCGATCCGGCTGCGGCCTTCGCAGAATGGAAGCGCGTTTTGGTTCCGGGTGGACAGCTGCTGTTGGTCGATGGTGATTTCGTCACCCGTGGCTGGGTTGCGCGCACCCTGGCTCGGCTTTCTCCACGTCGGTCCCAGAACATGGATTCTCGTCATCAGGAAATTCTGTCGCAAGTTCATTTCGCTCAAGGCGCTCGGGCGCAGCAAGTTGCTTTCCTGTTGGCCGAGGCAGGCTTCAAGGATATTCGCATCGATACCGATCTTAGTAAAATACATCGCGCACAGGCACGACAGCTCGGCTGGCGCAGGTCTTTGATCCGTCACAGTGAGCATCGGTATGCTATCAGCGCAAAGATTTAAGCGGAGGGAAGGACGAGCGCTTGTCTCACAGGCATCTCGATACACAAATTGCTCTTGCAACCAGCATGGTCCTGTTCTCTAGTAATTTCTCGTTCATGAATAATGGTGTTATCCATATGCAGGTCAGTGTCCGCGATAATAATGTCGATCAGGCTCTTCGGGTTTTAAAGAAAAAGCTTCAACGCGAAGGCGTTTTCCGCGAAATGAAGCTCAAGCAGCACTTCGAGAAGCCTTCTGAGAAGAAAGCTCGTCAACAAGCGGAAGCAATCCGCCGGGCTCGCAAAGCGGCGCGCAAGCGCTTGGAGCGTGAAGGCGTGATGTAGGTCTACCGATACACATCACTCAGAAAATTGCCCTTCGGCGTGAGTTCCTATCTAAAACAAATGGCTTTTTCCCGACTGGGCTCAGTAGTTGACCTGCTCGTAGCCATATTTGCCCTCGTAATCCCGCCACTCGACGAATACCGAACGGTGGCGGATGCTCGGACAATTATCGCCCCACCTCTCCAGCCCCACATGATCTTTCGGCAAGGTTCCGATCGATGAACGCTGCCAAGAGAAGTCTCCTTGAACGCCATAAGTTCCAAGTACAACGACCGCGCTCCGCTCGCAGTCCCCCTCGCTACCTGCCTCATATTGTCGAGCGTTCCGCACATCAAAGATTCGTATCGAGCGCACGAAGTTAAACTCCGGACCGCTGATGTCGATGTCGGCGCGTTCTTGACCAAGCGTAATAGAAAAGTCACTGCTCTTATCACCCGTTTCAACCCTTTCCGCCGGGAACACGCCCGTCGATGACAGGCCGACTTCCTGAGATCGGGCAACGGTAATCGTCTGGAGCAGCGGATGACGCGGTCTATCGAACAGAATGTCGAAGATACGGCCGCCATTTTTACCAGTGCCATTGAGTTCATGGGATGCTCTCATCGGACAACGCCATATCTGCAATGGAGGCTCTACTGGCCAGGGGTTATTCTTCGAATGAATTCCGCGCGGGCGCGTGAGCATGGCACTGATGCGGGCCAACCCCTGAAAGAC
Source organism: Sulfitobacter profundi (assembly GCF_042661425.1). Lineage (NCBI taxonomy): Bacteria > Pseudomonadati > Pseudomonadota > Alphaproteobacteria > Rhodobacterales > Roseobacteraceae > Sulfitobacter > Sulfitobacter profundi. The sequence continues at coordinate 133,972 of NZ_JBHSWA010000003.1, forward strand.
AGAGGAGAATCGCGCAATCGATCGGATAGGTTTGCGCCCTAACCCGCTCGGCCGTTCCGAAGAAAGACGTGGAGCCAAGAGCGACAAGGACGACGAAACGAGTAAGCGCTTTGGGCATGAATACTCTCCTACAGTTTTGGCAGGTTGACGGTCTCTCTAGATATTTTATATTCATTGCGCCAATAGTATATTTTTGAAAGACCTGCTCCGATGACTATTAAGGCCTGCTAATTTGGGTATGCTCGCCGCCACTCGAAAGCGCTTCGAGGTACTCGATCACTTTCACTGGTGTCGACGATTTTGCCTCTGCCAGCACTTCGGGATGAAGCGGCGGCTCGATAGAACCGGCAGGTACCTGCTCGTCCAGCCAGAGCACCGACAACTCAGAGGAATCCCACAGGTATACCCATCCAACCGTGCGCTCCCGATCATTTCCAAACAATCGGGCTATGGGCTCTGCTTCTTCTTTCAACAGTCTCACCGCTTTCTTCATTCCAGTTTCCAACCACCAAGCAGGATTTCGATCACGTCAGACATTCTCTGGCCCAGTAGATGGCGATCGAATCACACTGCCTGTAGTTGCACTGTCGTGAGCCGCGAAATCACGATACGAAGCGAACGCCAGCGAAATAGAACGAAACGAACAACGGTACGTCCTTGATAAAAAATGGAAAATACTTCGTTCCTCCGTTGGATGACGGAAGTGACTTCAAGGAGTTGTTCAGACGGTTGAGCGCAGCGGGAGCGGGTCGGCCTATTGACAAAGATGGGATACCCTTGGGGCCGTGGACAGCCGAGCTACTTGCCACCGCAATTACTCAGATCGAAGCCAACCGGTCCGGGATCGAGCTGCGAACGGTGCAGCTTTGGTACCAAGACAACGAGAAAGGAATCAGCACCGAGAACATTCGATGGCTAGCAAGGGTGTTTGGGTGTGATGATCCGAAGGCGACCAGTGAATGGCAGACGGAGCTAAGTGCGGCCCGGACACGATTGGTAGCCAGGAGGCGAGCGCTGCGTGCGGGGCCAGACGGCCACGATGCGCATAGTCCTCCAGATACGGTTCAGAACGCGGCAATCGATGTTGATACCGTGGTTCCGTCACCGCTGGCGCACAAAGGTGAGGTTATCTCGCCGAGGCGGGGATTTAGCTTGGCGAGAACATCGGAGGCCGTGTTCAACCGGGGATCCCCTTTGGATTTGTCGGCGTCGGTGTTCGCAGGGGCAGTGGCCCTTGGATTTTCCTCTTACTTTTTGGGCATTCACAGCATTGTTTTTCCGCAGGCGAATGGTGTGATTAAGCAGGTTGGGTACTTATGGGCACCGAACTGGACACTCCTCTTCATGGTGCTCATGCCGCTATACTTCGTATTCGTGCGGGACTTAGTGGTCTTTTGGAGGGGTACAAGGCGGTCACTGTTAAGTCCTGAAGGTGAAGGAATCGCGAATGACGACATGTGGGTGCGAAAAGTCGCGACCTTTTCGGTGACGTATTGGGCGGCCTTTCTTGTTTGTTTACCTATAGCTACGGTTCTTCAGTGGATCGATAGGTGTTTAGGCCCATTACTGACCCGCGATACCGGCAACTACCCGGTGGAATGGGCTCGGATGGCGATTGAGCGCCCGCACGTCATTTCAATACCGGAGGCGGTCGCGTTCACCGGGTTCGCCTATCTCTACATGGGTGTGGTATTTTTTCTCTTCTTTGCAGGACTCATTTTGCTCTTCACAATAGCGCACGATTCTTGGGAACTTGGACGAAAGTCTGAATCGTGGGTAGATGGAGAATATCAATGTCAGCCTAATCAAGTCGGTCTCAAAATCATGCGTGGGATTTTTCGGTGCTGTATTTTAGGACTCTTGATTGCCATATGCATGAAGCTCCAAAGCACTTTTATGCTATCAAGTGAATCGACCATAACGGGTTGGTTGGCTAACGATTTCCTGTCAGTCTTGGGAAATCATGAGAAGGCAAGCGACTGGCTCGAATACAGCATGCCGACAAACTATAGCAGCCTGCTGATCGTATTGGCGACCTGCACTGTGTTTCTCTATGGGCTCATTCGAGTCCACGCCGCCTTGCGTCAGCAAGGGCACATTGGACATGGTCGAAATCAGAGAGAATTTAGAATCATGTTGGCGCGCGTCGCCCTGCTGGTCATCGTCTACGTGCTGATCGGTGCGGTCGCCGGTTTCTCGATCTTGCTGTGCATCGGGCTGCTGTCTGCAATCTACGGCCTGATTTATCCAAGCATCGATACCTGGCGGGCGACTAACCAAGGAGACAAACAAAGTGTATCATAGCTGGCTTGACCATTGGGATGAGCGACGAGCAGAGCGCGGGGACGAAGTAAAGAGGCCGACCGACTTCGCTCTGGACACTGAACTTGCCTTCCCTGGCTCCGGGCGTCCGGCAGGTATCGAGGCCTTTTGTAAACTTGCAGAACAGGCTGTTGAGGACCCAACCTATTTCGATGAACCAGATAACAACGACTTGGTCGTCGAACGCGAAGGAGAGTGGGTCAAGTTTCCTTCAGGAATTTCTACTGACGTCGCAGAGAACAATGTCGTCTGGGCGAAAGTAACAGAAAGCAGGTCATTCGACCAAGCATTGATTGTGTTTCACCATTGGAATGCAAGCGCGCGGTATCAACAGATCGCCAACTTTTTCGCCCGGCGCGGGATTACGGTTGTCGAGATAGCACTGCCGTATCACTTCGAACGTAGCCGTCCCGGCGCCGTTTATGCCGACTACATGCTAAGCCCGAATCTCGGACGGACGGTTCAATCCGTGAGACAGGCGGTATGGGATGGCCGAAAGCTCATTAGATGGCTGAAGGGGCAAGGTTATAAAGAGATTTCTGTACTCGGAATGAGTCTGGGTTCCTGGGTTGCCGGGTTGATTGCCGCCCATGACAAAACTGTTTCAAAAGCTGCGCTATTCCTGACGGCCGGAAGTCTTGCTGACATGGTGTGGACCGGGCGCGCAACGCGAACGATTTGCGAGAGCCTTCAACCCGTGATCGAATTGGGGGACCTCAGAAGGGCTTGGGGACCACTAAACTTGGTGAACCATGCGCATCATCTTGCGCGGGACAATCTCGAATTAAATGTGGTATTGGCCAAACGAGACAAGGTGGTGCTGCCGGAGCTTTCTGAACGGCTGATACAAGGGCTTAAGGACGCCGGAGCCGAGCCCAGCATATTGGAACTAAATTGCGGCCACTATTCGCTGTCCATGCCGCCCTACATTGTGTCGGCCGGCCGAAGCGTGGCTCGCTTGTTGAAACCCGACCCCTAAGCCGCTGACGACGGGGCTCGAACGGGTCTCGGCTGAATTTCGCTCGTAGTCCAGTTATCGAATTCGGAACCCGCGCGACTCGGACCAAAAGTTTCGCCCCGAAGTTATCGGTGAAGCGAGCCCAAGAAGCGCCCATATTCCTCGCTGACTTCGCGCGCTTCCTCGAAGGCGCGAGCACGCTCCTCGTCGAGGCAGCGAAAATAACCTGTACGTCACGGAAGTAGAGTTCGAAGTCATGACGGAGGATGTCCATAAATTCCGTGGCAACCTTCGGATCTCTTGGAACAAATGGCCGAGGCGGGGGATGCATGGACCGGCGAGCGCCGGACAACCGACGAGCGACAGCAGAACGAATGTGCGCATCAAAGGTAGGATGCGCAACCGAAGGTAGCAAAAGCCGCTTAAATCCTTGAACGAGTGCATGTTACGTGCCTAAAGGTATCAGATCAACGTATACCGCGAAAATTATAATATACTATTGCGGTCATCAGTATACTATCGTAACCCTAGGCATCAAGTAGGAGTGCCCGGGTGTTGCGTCTTTAGAGAAAGCGTGAGCCGGGCCATGAACTGGGACATAGAAGCACCAAATGTGGTTACGGAAGCTAGGTTCCGCGAGCTCGTGGAAAGCGGCTATAGCGCAGAAATCCTGTGCCAGGAGTCGGCACACAAGAAAGGCCCCAGCTATTACGGGGTCTGGATCATGCGTGTTGCCTCTGATGACGGGGTGGAAAAGCTCCTCGTCACCGCCCGCACGCGGACGACCTACAACGATATCAAGATCCGTGAGTTCAAAACGATCTCTGGCGTGGTGTCATTCTTCATTGGCCTTGGCTTTGCGCATGTCGACCTGCCCCTTGAGGCGGGTACAAGCCGTACGCATAAACTCGCCCCGCCAGACAAAGCCCCATCAGACAAGGGCGCTGGCAACTAAGTTCGTCTGTCTCTGGCTGGTCGCCGCGCCAGCCTCAGCGCAAATCGTTCTGGTCATGGAGGGCGACGGCTCTCTGACCCCGTCGCGGTCTCAGAGCGGTTTTGCCCGGAACTACAATGACGGCGTTGGTCAGGGATCGGCGTCCGATGGTTTGGCCATTCTTGGTGAGACGGAAGCAGCGCCCAAACCTGACGCGCTGCAGCTTGCGGCACTCGCCCAGCCAGCACCCCTGCCCCGCGCGGACGTTCTCTTAGGCATCGAGGCAACGGCCCTGCGCTATGCCAATCATCCTGGTTTGCGCCGCGCGGAGCTCTCCGTGAGGGATTGGCTGGCTCTCTACCGGGCCAACATCGAGGTTGAGAGCGCCTACCGGCAGGATGCGATCTCAACCGCGGGCGCCATTGGTCTGGGTCAACTGATGCCAGCAACCGCGCGTGATCTCGACGTCAATCCGGAGGACCCGATGCAGAACCTCGACGGTTCCGCCCGCTACCTCGCGATGATGCTCGAGACGTTCGGCGATCCGCGCCTGGCGCTGGCCGCTTACAACGCCGGACCCGACGCCGTGCGCCAATATGGCGGCATTCCCCCTACCGAGAAACCCAGAACCATGTGGCCCGCGTGATGGCGGTGGCCGCCCGATTGGAAGGATCAAATTCATGATGTCCCAACCTTTTTGGAAATCATTCCTCAAAACACTTATCGGCAATGTCACGAGAGCACGCAGCGCGGCAGTGCATTGGCGATACAACTTTTTCCAAACAAGTTGGTTTTCAAACCTCTTTGTCGCCTCGCTGGCGCTATTTCTGGTGATTGCCGAGCCCGCCCTAGCACAGAGCATCGACCTCTCCCCGATCCAAAGCTTGTTGCAGGGCATTGTCGATGCGCTGACCGGACCTCTTGGTGTGGTCATCGCCACACTAGCGGTCCTCGGCGTTTTCTTGAGCTGGTTCTTCAACATCATCGATCTGCGCCAGGCGCTCTGGGTCCTCGTCGGGATCGCCGGTGTTGCGGCTGCCCCCACCATCGTTGCCGCGGTCTTCGCCGGTGGCTGAGCGCGCGCCTCTCTTCCTCGGCCTCGTGCGCCCGCCCAAGCTTCTGGGCCTGCCCATCATGTATGCGATGGTCTGGCTCTTCGGTTCGGTGCTCTTGTTCGTCTGGGTCCAGCACATCGCGGTACTGGCTGTCGCGGCCCTTCTCTACCCGGTGCTTTGGAAGGCCGCAGATTGGGACCCGCGTTTCATCGACGTGATGATGACAGCCCTGCAGGAGACACCGCCCACGCGCAACAGGTCCATCCATGGCGGGGACAGCTATGCCCCGTGATGACGCCCGTGATGCTGCGCTCGATGCCCGCACAATGACGCCAGACTGGTATGCGCGCGAGACCCGGCTTGCGCATATGCTGCCCTATGTGAGCCTCGTCGACGACCAGACCGTGCGGACCCGGGTGAACGAACTCTTCCGCTGCATTCGCCTTGAGGGGATCAACAGCTACACGACGGACGATGCCTATCTCGACAAGGTGACGGCGCTTTTTGCTCGCATCGTCGCGCAACTCGGGCCAGAATTCAGCTATTACGTCCACAAGGTCTCCAAGGCCATCAAACCTGATCTCGACCCCATCCGTGAGGACAGCTTCGCGGGCGAGGTGGACCGGCGCTGGCGCGCGAAATTCGAGACCAGCGAGCTGCGCGACAAGACCCTGACGCTCACCGTCATTCACCGCCCGCCCCCGAAAAGCCTCCTGCCGCATCTCGGCCGCAGCGCGCCGGACCGGCTGAAGGAAGAGACCCGCAAGCGTCTCCAGCGCCTCGGTGAGGCCGTGAACGTCTTCCTGTCCGGCCTCGCAGAACTCAAACCGCGCCTCCTGTCGGCTGCATCGGGGGAGTTGGTGGGGTTTCTGGGCGCGCTGAACACAGGCACCGAGCTGCCGCTCTACCCTGCAAACACCTACGGCTTTTTGTCCGTCAACGTCGCCAATACCCGCGTGACGTTTCACGGAGACCATTTCGAGCTTTCCGAAGGCGTCGTGGGCCATCGCTACGGCAAGAGCTTCACCATCGGAGAATACTCGGAAGGCACCTCCTGCACCATGTTCGACATGCTGAACCTGCCGGTCGACATGATCGTGACGCACTCCTTCACGCCGATCAATTCGAACCTCATGGCGGGCCGCATCAAGCGGCAAAAGCGCCAGATGCAGGCCAGCCAGGACGCAGCCCTGTCGCTCCTGGAAGCCCTCGACATCGCCGCCGATGATCTCGAGGCCAAGCGCCAAAGCTTCGGCGAGCATCACATGGTCGTGACGCTCTTTTGCGACACGCTCGAAGAGCTGCAGACGCTCAGCGCCGAAATCGTGAACGCCGCCGCAACCGAAGGCGTGAAGATGATTGGCGAGCGGGTCGCGGCCAAGGCGCATTACCTCAGCCAGCACCCCGGCAACCAGTCAAAGCGCGTCCGCGCCAGCGCCGTCACCAACCGCAACTTCGCGGATTTTGCGGCCTTCCACCGGACACAGCTCGGCAAACCTGCAGCACTTACCCCCTGGGGCCGGGTCGTCACATATTTGCCCACGCCGGAGCAGAGCGCCTACCGGTTTTCCTATCACGAGCAAGGCTCGCCCGATAAAGAACCCACCAGCGGCCATACCCTGATCATGGGGCGGCCCGGGTCAGGTAAGTCTGTGCTTTCGGCCTTCTTGATGACCCAGGCCCGTCGCGCGGGCGCCCGGGTCTTCGTCTTCGATTACCGTCTTGGTATGGAGATGGCGGTCCGCGCCAATGGCGGGCGCTACGCGTCCCTGAACGCCGGTCAGCCCACGGGCCTCAACCCGCTCTGGACAGAGACCGATGCCCGCGGCACCGCCTGGCTCTCGGACTGGCTTGCCACCTTGCTCTACCGCGCTGACAAGCCCCTGACCCCGGCGCAGACCAATCGCATCCAGGAGGTCGTGCGCCAGAATGCCCAGGCCACCAATCCGGCCCTGCGGAACTGGCGGGATTTTGCGTCGCTTTTTGTGTCCACCGATGATGGCGGCGATCTGCACCAGCGCCTGCTCGAGTGGACCGAAGACGGCCGCTATGGCTGGATCTTCGGGCAGAGCCTTGAGGACACGTTCTCGCTCAAAGGCGATGTGGTGGGCTTCGATCTGACCGGCATTCTCGACAGCGAGGCCGACAAGGAGCGGATGGCGGTTCTCTCCTATCTTTTCCGCCGGGTCGAACGTGAGATCGAGGATCGCCACCCCACCATCATCGTGATCGACGAGGCCTGGAAGGCCCTCGATAACGCGTATTTCGCCGAACGGCTGTCGAACTGGCTGGTGACCGCGCGCAAGCAGAACACCGTCGCCGTGATGATGACGCAATACGCCAGCCAGCTCGAGCGCACCCGGACCGGCAAGACCATCGTCGAAGCCGTTCCGACACAGATCCTGCTGCCCAATATCCGCGCGCAGCCTGCGGATTACGCCATGCTGAACCTCACGGAGAAGGAACTCGACGTCCTTCTCAACACGGGCAGCAACAGCCGCCTCGCACTGATCCGCGACGATCAGGGCTCCATTGTCGTCGATGCCGATCTGAGCGCCCTTGGGCCCAATCTCACCATCCTTGGCGGCATGGAAAAGGGCGAAGCGCTTGTCGGCGCCGATTACCGCGACCGCTCGGACTTCTGGAGGCTTTCATGATCCGTACCCTGTTTCTTCTCACCGCGCTCGGCGCACTGGCCTCCTGCACCCAGTACCGGGAGCCGCAGGCGAATTGCTTCACCTTCCTTGCGTCCACGGCACCCGTCGCGCCTGATTGTGACTTCACGCCCCTTGGCACCCCGGAGGGCGACATTGAAGTCTAGCCTGCCTCATATCCTCGCGTTTTGCCTGCTGCCCGGTCTCGGCTTCGCCCAAGGCGTGCCGACCAACGACAGTGGGCTGACCGCGCGAGACATCGTCGAGACCGGCGACCGCGAGGCTGACTTGGCCGTTCAGGCGGACAAGCTTGCCGTGCGCGAACTCATTGCCGAGATCGACCGGGAGCAGCTGGAAACCCTGCAACGCATCCTTGATGCCCATACCAGCTTCGGCGGTCAGGGCTTACCGGCTATGGTCTCGGGGCTGGAAAGCGGCAGCGGGGATCCGGCCCGGTCAGTCGAGGCGGTCTATGGCAATGCCGACATCGACCCCAATCCCGGCGGTGCGCAGATGTTCGGCGACGCCGCCGAGAACATCGAGCAGCTCATCATCCGCGTCGCCCAGGAAACCAGCGGCTTTGCGGGTGTTGGCCGCGCAGGGCTCTCGCCCGTCCAGTGGCGCGCGTTGCTACAAGCGCTGATCTGGCAGGAAAGCCGCTTCACCATCGGCGCGCGTTCGCCGGTCGGGGCCTTTGGCCTCACCCAGATCATGCCCGGCACCGCCAGCGATCTTGGTATCAACCCGGAATACTACGACAGCCCTTACCTGCAGGTGCATGGCGGCGCGCGGTATCTCGCGACCCAGCTCAACACCTTCGATGGCAACATCATCAACGCGCTCGCGGCCTATAACGCGGGGCCGGGCCGAGTGTTCGAATATGGTGGCGTGCCGCCCTTTGCCGAAACCCAGCATTACGTTCAGGTCATTCCCGAACGCTATAACCACTATTTGACCCGTATCGGCGGGATCGATGCGCTTGGCACGATCGATCCGGCGCTTCTCGCCAATGCCAACCTCTCGCTCACGGGTCATGGGGCGGCCTTTTATGGCAGCAACTCACCAGCCGCGATCCGCCAAGCCGCCCTGCGCATTTCCGACATCGTCGAACGGATTTCCGAGACTGAAGACGTGCAGGAAAGCATCGCACTCAACACCTATGCCCGCGCCGAACTCGTGCGCCTCGTCGCTGCACGCATCCGGCTTCAGGCGGCACGCACCCGCGTCCTTTCTGCCGAGGAGTTGGCCCAGGCCAGCGCCCGCATGGCCGAAGGCGCGTTCATGGATTTTACGATCAGGGAGATTGAATGATGGGACATCTGCTCTTGAGGACGGCCTTGGCCACAACGCTTGGGATTGGCCTGCATCTGGACGCCCTATCCCCTGCCCTCGCGCAAGGCGTGCCCGTCGTCGACACCCAGAACATCACGCAAAATATCCAGCAGCTCCGGCAGATGATCGAGGACGAGATCCTGCAGAACGAGCAGCTGACGCAGCTCCGCGAACAGCTTGCCACGCTCACGGACCAACTCGCGGAGCTGCAAAGAACCTACGAGGCCCTCACCCGCCTCGCCGAGCTTCCAGAAATCATCCGCACCGAGATGGAAGACGAACTCAATGGCCTACTCGACCAGGAGTTCGGGGACATCCTCGCCACGATTGAGGCGATCAAGACGGGGATTTCTCCGGCCTGTCCGGCTCCGGCGCAGGCGAGATCGAAACCCAGATGGACCGGGTGCTGGCCGACCTCGGCTTTGACGAAGACACCCTCTCGGAAATGGCCGCAAGCGGCAATCCCGGGGCCAACCGCGTGGCGACGCAGGCCACCACCGGCGCGCTCGTCTCAGCCGCCGCCCAGAACAGCTATGAGGATGCCGGCCAATCGCTCGAGCGGGTAGACCGCCTTGTCGGGCTCATCGACGACATGGACGAACTCAAGGAAAGCATCGATCTCAACACGCGCGTGACCGCGGAGCTCGCCATTGCGCTGGTCGCCATGTGGCAACTCGAAGCCATCCAGACCGTGGGCGATGGCACCGGCGGCGTGATCGATGCCGCCACCATCGCCGAAGAGCAGCGCTTCATGGATTTCACCTTGCCGGACCTCCGGGCAGACTAATCGTGGGGGCATGACGGGTGGCGACTGAACAAGAAATCATCGAGGAAGAACTGGTCTATGGTGCTTTACGCCGCGAACGGCTCTGGCAACGCCTTGGCCTGATGGGCCTTGTCTTCGGTATCATCGGCTGTCTGAGTGCCGCGGCTGTCTCGATCCTCGATGTCGACCCGCCCCCCGTCGTTGTCCCCTATGATCCCGCCACTGGTTTTGCCCTGCCCGAGGCGTCCGTTGGGGCCACATCCGTCACCGCCAACCAGGCGATCATTGAGGCGGAGGTGTTCCGCTATGTGGCCGACCGGGAGGTCTATAACCAGCTCGACAACGATCTGCGCATCCGCAGCGTCCTGCGTCGCTCGGACGGAGCTGCCGAGAGCGGGCTGCGCCAGATCTGGAACAGCGCCAACGAGAATTACCCGCCGACGGTCTATGGCCCCAATGCTCGGCTCGACGTGGAAATCCTCAGCATCAACCGGATCGGAACCAACCGCGCGACGGTCCGCCTGCGCAAGCGCCTGACGTCCATTAACGGCACCCAGACCGGCCTCTTCACTGCGACGCTTCTCTTCGAGTTCCGCCCGGAGACCCGCCGCTCCATCGATGAGGTCTGGACCAATCCATTCGGCTTCACCGTTCTCGAATATTCCATCCGCTCCGACAGATTGGAGAACTGACGTTGTTGTTTATAAGATCGCTTATTTTTGTCATTGCCCTGTTGCCCGGCCTCGCCTCTGCCGAAGCCATCCCGCGTGGCGGTCCCAACGACAGCCGAGTGCGCTTGGCCACCTACCAGGAGGGTCAGGTCTACCGTCTCAGCGTGTCGCTCACCCATGTGACCACCATCGAGTTCGGCGAGGGCGAAAGCATCCGCTCGATCATCGCGGGCGACACCGAGGGCTTCGAGATCGACGGCGTCCCGGGCGGTCAGGCCTTCGCGATCAAGCCTGTGGCGCGCGGGGTGCATACCAATGTGACAGTCTATACCAACCGCCGCAGCTACTACTTCAACGTCCAGGAGGTCCGCAGCCCAACCTTCTACGTGGTGCAGTTCCGCTATCCGGAGGACGATGCGCGCCCGACCCGGGCCATCGCCGCCCAAGCGCCGAACTACAACTACGGTGCCAGCGCGCGGACCGAGTTTACGCCAACCCGCATCTGGGATGACGGGACGTTCACGTATTTCGCGTTTCCAAGAAACGCGCCTGTGCCCGCGATCTTCCGCTACGCGGGAGCCCGCGAGCGCACGGTCAACACGCAAACTCCTGAAGACGGCGTGATCCGCGTCAGCGGCGTGAACCGCCAATGGATCCTGCGACTTGGCGAAGAGGTGGTCTGCATCGAGGCGATCCCGCCCGCGGAGGCCACCTCTTGAGCGATACCGAGAACACCGAGCTGGAAAGGCGCCTCGCCGCCCTTGAGAAAGGCAGTGCCCGCGCGCCCATAGCGGCGCAGCGCCGGTCGCCCCTTCTCGCGCTGGCCGTGGTCTTCGTCATCGGCGCGGGTGGTGCCCTGCTTTATCTCCTCTCACAGCCCGACGAAGAGGAAGCCTTGCCGACGGCCACTCCGGACGTCTTCCAAAACGAAGGGGATGGCTTTGGCGCTATCGAGACCTTGCCCCCGCCCGAGCCCGAGGTTGTGTTCGCTGGACCAGACCCCTTCGAGCCCAACGCGGAGCTTCTGGCGCAGATCACCGCCCTGCAGGCCCAGATCGAGGAGTTGCGCAACGCCCCTGAACCAGTTGTCGAGGAAGACACCGCCGCCGCAGAGGCAATTGACGCGCTGACTGCTCAGATCGCGGCGCTACAAGCCGCCTCGGAAGCAGCACAGCAACGATTTCAGGACGAACTGACGGCGCGGGATCGAAGCCTTGAGCAACTCCGCATGGATCTGGAACTGGCCCAACTCGAGGCCAGCCGACCCCAACCCGCGCCAACGGGCCCTACGGAGGATGAGCTGCGCGCACGTGAGCAAGAGCGACTGCGCCGTGAGGAAGAAGCCCGGCGCATGGCCGAGCTGGAGCGCCGCGCCGCGGAGGAACGCGCCTTCCAGGAGCGGCGCATCGTCTCTCCCACCATCGCTTTTGGTGGTGCCTCCGGAGCGAATGAAACGGCTCTGACCGAACGCACTTTTGGCGAGGTGACGGATTTCGTCCTGAACGGTGCGCTGCCCTCCACGGTGACGCAGGCCGAGGTGATCGCCAATCCTTCCAACACCATCATTCAGGGCACAATGATCCAGGCCGTCATGGAAACCGCCCTCGACAGCTCGCTACCCGGCCAGACCCGTGCCGTAGTGTCCGAGGATGTCTACAGCGTCGATGGCGCGCGCCTCTTGATCCCCCGCGGGTCCCGTCTCATCGGGCGCTACCGCGCTGGCGTCGATATCGCGCAGCGCCGGGTAACCATCGCCTGGGACCGGATCATCCTGCCTGACAATCAAACTATCCAGATCAGCTCCTTCGGGGGCGATGAACTTGGCCGTTCGGGTGTCACCGGTTTCGTGGACACGCGCTTTGCCGAGCGTTTCGGGTCGGCCGCCCTGATCTCGCTGATCTCCGCGGCACCTAGTGCCGCCGCCTCCGAGGTCCAGGATGAGACTGCCGCCGACGTTCTCGAAGACGTTGGCGATGATCTGGCAGATGCCACGGACAGCGTCATGGGCGATTACCTCTCCATCGGCCCCGTCATCTATGTCGACCAGGGCGCGCGCGTTACTGTCATGGTCGACCGCGATCTGGAGATATTCTGAGCCCATGTCGCTGAGCTATCTCGAAACCTCGCTCGACCGGATCGACGCCGCCGCCCGCGACGATGTCATCGAGATCTGCATCAACCCCGACGGGACCTGTTGGGGCGAATTCCAGGGCGATCACTTCATGCGCGCACTGGACCAGAGGCTGACGAGCGTTCAGGTCAGGGACCTCGGCAACCAGATCGCGTCCTCTGCCAATACCACGATGAGCAAGGACCGCCCCATCGTCTCGGTTTCGATCACCTATAAGGGTCGCCCGATCCGCGCGCAGGTCATCACCCCGCCCGCCGTGCTGTCAGCCATGTCGATCAGCTTGCGGTTCTTCTCGAGCCTGCCACTCGAGGGAATTGCGCTCGATTTCCTCTACGGAAAAGAGCGCAAGCTCGAAGACCTGCGCGTCGAAAAAAGCGCGCCTTGCGCGCCGTGGTGGCCGCGGGTTTGATCGATGATGCGCTCGCCTTCTGCGTCGCGAACAAACTCAACATGATCGTCTCGGGCGGCACCTCCACCGGCAAGACCGTGGCCGCGCGCAAGATCCTCTCTCACGTACCAGCCGAGGAACGCATCGTCACCATCGAAGAAGCCGCCGAGCTTCTGCCGACCCAGCCAAATGCCGTGACCCTCATCGCCAATCGCGACGCGGAATTCCAGACCGCCGATGTGCTTCTCACCGCCACGCTGCGCATGCGCCCCGACCGGATCATCCTGGGCGAGGTGCGCGGCAAGGAGGCCATGACCTTCCTGGAAGCCATCAACACCGGCCATGGCGGGTCCATGACCACACTGCATGCCGAAACCCCGCAACTCGCCGTGCAGCGGCTCGCGATCGCGGCACTCAAGACCGAAATCCCGATGACCTATGCCGACATGATCCAGTACATCGAAAATTCCATCGATGTGATCATCCAGGCCGGTCGCCATGACGGCAAACGCGGCATCACCGAATTCTACCTCCCCGGCGCAACCGAGATTGGAACTTCCCCATGAAGACGTTTGAATACAATATCCTGTCCTTTCCCATGACCCGCAAGACCAGCCTCTCCGACATGCAGGCCAGCCTGAACGAGAAGGGCGCAGACGGGTGGGAGGTGGTGTCGATAAGCACTTCGGAATTCGCCAATATCGGGCACACCGTTTTCCTGAAGCGCGAAACCACACCTGCTGGAGCCACGGCATGAGGCAGGCGGGCTGTACCCTCGTACTGATTGCGCTGGTCTTGGGCCTAACGTCGGCACCCGGCTTTGCTGAGCGCAATCTCGTGCCGACCCTCGATCGCAGTTTCGACGTCTGTCCTGACCGGCCCGCCGAGCCCGTCTGGATGCAGCAGATCCCCCTGCGCCAAGTCTATCATCGGGTTCTGGTTCAGGACATCTATCGCGCCCAGAATCTCGAGCAGGTCGTCGAGATCGGCAACTGCGACTGCGCGACCCGGTTCCCCTCTTGGGACGCGGCCGAGGCCGTGTTTCGGGAGAGCTACGCGAACAACGAACGATGGAAACTGCTGCAAGCCTCGGACGCCTACAACCGCCGCGCCAACGCCGCCCGTCCGGAAGCCCAGGCCATCTGCGACGCCGCGGGCAACTGGTAAGGCAGCCCCGCGATGAGCGTCGTCACCTATTTCGTTGAAACCTCCCAAGCCTATCTCGACACCGCTGCCGAAACCCAGTTTGGTGCGGTTGCGGCAACGGTCGGCACGCTCCTGGTTTTGGGGACAACGCTGGTGGTGATCCTCGTCGGCATCAACATGATCTATCAATATCGGGCCATGGATGGGCACACAGCCTTCTGGCTCGCGGTCAAGATCGGGCTCATCGGGATATTCGCGACCAATTGGATGCAGTTCAACGCCTTCTCGTCTGCCATTCTCTATGGGATCGACAGTATCGCGGGCGCGCTCGTGGCCTCCGTCGGCGGCGGCAGCCCGGGGCCTTCTGGAACTTTCGCTGAAGAATTCGACCGGCTGATCGCCGAGCTCGGCGATTACCTGAATGCCGCCGGGTCCGAGCTGAACTGGATGGCTGGCGCCATGCTCGACATCGTCGGTGTGCTTCTGCTCTCGATCCTCGGCGGGTTGGCCGCCTTCATCCTCGTGGCCTCCCGACTGATGATCGCGCTTCTGATCGGGATCGCCCCGGTGATGATTTTCCTGACCCTCTTCGAGGTGACCAAGGATTATTTCGCGCGCTGGTTATCCGCGCTTATCTCCTTCGCGATCTACCCTATCGTGGTCGCAGGGGTCTTCGCGACCATCACCGGGGTGGCCTCGGCTCTCATAGGCGAGTTGGGTGATCCGGAAGGGGCTTCCAACATCGGCGCGCTCATACCCTTCTTTATGATGGTGCTCATGGCCAAGGGCTTCATTATCGCCACGCCCTTCATCGTCCGCGCGATCTCCGGCAACATCATGATGCCCGCCCTCTCCGGAGGTCTCGGCGGCGGCTACAGCTTTGCCCGCGCCGCCATGGGAAGCCAGCAGGCCTACAATCGCTACCTCATCGGCGGGGCCAGTGGCGCAGAATACGCAGCCCTCAGGGCGCGGCAGTTCTTGGGCGTGCAGCAAATGCCAGCGCGGCAAGGCATGGGGCAGACGGGTTCCGGAGGCGGCACAGGATCCGCAGACTCGGGATCAAAAATGCTGGCGCAGCTTGCGAGACTGGGACGGCTTGGACGACGGTGACGGCCCAGTCCGGCCGTTCACCGAGTTCACTTTCGCTGTGCTGCGGCTACACCGAACCGATCATCTATGGCGGTGTGCAGCGTAGTCGGGAAAGCCAAGTGTGCCAGCGCTGCATTCGGGCCTCCGAAGTGGCCGCTCACAGCCGAGTGCAGCAAAAACCGGAGGCGAATGTAGCCGAGAATAGAGTGGTGAAGCGTTTCGTGTTCTTTTAGATATGGTCAGACGGCACGGGCTTTCCAGATTTGATAGATTGTCTTGCGGCGCTCAAATGCCTCCGGGCCGCCCTCCATGATGGAAATGACGTTGGACTGACAGGACTTATCGTCGATATTGCCAACCGATATGGCGATATCATCATCGCTGGCGCTGCATGTGGTGATGGTCTCGGCATCGCCAAGCACCGGAAAATTCGCGTTATGTGTCGCGAAGATGAATTGCTGGTTTGGCTTGATCCGCCGAAGCAGCTTGACCACCTCCTCGTAGACGGTCTGGCTATCAAGATCATCTTCCGGCTGGTCGATGAGCAGAAGATCATTCCCCTTCTGGCTAAGCAGGAAGAGCATCATCGCGGAGGCGCGCTGACCAAGAGAATGCGACAGAAGTGCTTTGCCGTGATACGTCACCGCATAGCTGTTAGGCACCTGATAAGAGATGAGTGCGTAGAGATTTGCTATGAAGAGCTTTTTGAAGTCCTCGCTTTTTCCCTTCGCGTGAGCACAAGCCTTTTCGAGGTCTTTGAAAATCTCGCCAAAATCGGAGTAAGCCTCTGCAAGTGCATTATAATATTCCCTGCGAAGATTATTGCCTCGAAGTAACCCGTCGATATGGGTCGTGAAGGCGTTGCGGTCTCCCTTGAACGCTGCATTTACTCTCAATGATCCTTGCGATTCGTTGATGATTTTCAGCGCCGCCGCGATTAACTTGAATTCATCGTGCCAGGCATCATTCAGCGATGTCATGGCGATCAAGACGGCTTCGAGCCTTGTTTTTTCCTTTCCCGTCCGCTTGGCCAGCTCGGCGATTTCAGCTTCAAGCTCCTGCTTGCGCTGCGTAAGCTTGATATAGGCATCCGGCTGGATCGAGGTAACGCCCTGTTCGTCCAACGCTTTGACCAGTTCCCGCTCGGTCTCGGCAAATTCTTCCTTTAGGCCGTCGCGCACGCCTTCAAGCTCTTGGCGCAGTTCATCCAGATCGCCGGACTTGGTCTTGATGGTGGCAGCAAGAGCCTTGGCTGTCGCAACCGTGCCTTTTAGCTCTTCCACCTTGGCTGCGTAGCGCGTGAAGAAATCAGCATTTTGATCGGAGGCATGAACTTCTATCAGCTTGAAATCTTCTTCGGCCTGGGTTGCAGCATCATCAATCGTCTTGCGCCAGGCCGCAGCCGTCTCGTCAATACCCTGACAGTAGGTCAGGTCCTCGCTATAGGCCAATTGCTTTTCAAGCTTGTCCTTGATGCCATGCTTGTCGAATTGCTCCAGGTTGAATTCAACATCCTTGAGTTCATCTTCCAGCGCTTGCTTGTCCTCCGCATCGCCGCGGACAGAATTGAAGCTCTCTATAGCCGACTTTAGTTCGCCCGCGCGTTCCTCGATCTTTTGCCGCACACCCTTTAGGCTATCGCCCATGAGCTTTTCGACAAGATCGTGCCCGAAGCCCTTTCCAGCAGCGGAGAGGTCCTTCTGCCCGAAGTAAAGCGGCTTGGCGATGATCGTCTCCTTAATGGAGACACCGGGGCGCAGCACGCCATCGACATAAACATCCGGCAAATGCCCCCAGATGCGCCTTACCTCATAGCGACCGCCATGCCGATCGGTCGCTTCGACAATTACCTTGCCGCCGCTTTTCAGAACATGGGGCAGGAGCTTATCCTTATATTCCTTGTCCTGTGCCTTTTCGCCAAAGGGGATATCAAGTGCGTAGCGCACGCTTTCCAGGATAGAAGATTTTCCGCTGCCCTGAATGCCAATCAGACAATTCAGATGCGGAGAGAAGGTAACACGCCTACCATCCAGCAACCCGCCTTCAAAGCGAACGGCGTTGATGTGGGAATGGCCTATGGACGGTATATCCGGCGCAACGCGGAAAGCATGATCAGTCAGGGCAAATTTCACCGCATCGAAACCAACATCGCCAAGCTTCAGATAAACCTTCTTACCTTTGCCGATTTCAGAAATTTCTTTTGCATCAGAGCCTTCCACTTCGGCTGGATAGTGATCGCCCCACCAGCGCTTGACCTTCGTGCGGCAAACGCCATCCTGCTTGTCATGGGTGCGGACCTTCTGGAAGCCAAGGGCATATTTTTGAATGAGCGGCTCAGCGGCAAGTTCGCCCATTCGCCCGCCGCTTAACTCCTTCCACAGGCCACTATTGGCCTCGACATGCGCGAAGATAATGAAGAAGTCGCGGTTGTAGGATTCCAGTTTTCTGAGCGTCTCGATCAGGTCATCATTGCTACGTCCGTTTTCCTGCTCGTATTGCGCGGGAACCTTCCCAGCAAACGCTACGCCAAGAAATTGGTTGATGTAATCCTGACCATCGGCCAACCAAGCTTCGGAAAATACCACGAGTGTGTGAACGCCGTTTGCGCCGTCCTTGACGGATAGTTCCACGCCGGGGAGCACACCGATACCGAATTTGCGCGCCCTCTTGCGCAGAGCCTTGAATTCTTCCAAGTCAAATTTGTTGTGGTTGGTGATGACGGCAAGGCGTGTTCCGTTAGCTTCAAGCGCCTCGACATAGCTGGCGACGAAACGGTCAGCGTCGCCGTCATAACGAAATTCCTTATCCGCTTGAGTGTGCAGGTGGAAATCTGCCCTTACCCACTTCGTGCCATGCTCGAAGAGTTTCTGAAGTGCCTCACTCATTCGCTACGTCCCTGTGATCAATTAGTTTTTCTTCCCAATGAGACCACGCAATGCGGGTCTCTGTAAAGTTAGGCGCTGACTGGCCCGCGGTTGGCCAGAACGGCGCGCGGGCGGCGGCAGTGTGACTTGCCGTAGGGTGCAAGCGCGACTACGTCCGAGCGGTCGCTGCAATTGTGTTGCAGGCCCTTAGAGGAAGTCGACGTTATACCCGTTAGGTGGTCATGAATCCGTTGCCAGCGGCAATCAATCTGAATGGCTGGTCTCACGGTTAGGCTGCGGCTGCAATGCCGCGGCGCCATGAGGCCGCTTTCCGCCCTGCGTTTCAGAGTTTGGCGCGATGCTGCGCCAGACGCGCGGGACTGCTCTCAGCGCTTTGCGGTCTTATGCCCAAACGGCTGCGACCGTTAAGGTTCAGACTTAGTCAGAATTAACCGGCCTTTCCGTCCCGAGACCCGCCATCCTACGTGGAAGTGATCGGCCTGCGAGGTTAGAAGGGCGAATTAACGAGAACCCTCTTTCATTTTTTTGCGGGGGGCTTGCTAGATTTGCTAGGTTTGAGGGACGGTGTGTTCCCTGGTGTGGTTTTGTTGTCACGGCGTCGCTGATCTGGGGTCCCGGTTGATTTTGCTATCGGCTTCGGTCCTGGTTTAAGTGCCATGAATGCTCTCCTTTATTGGTTTGTTGATTTGATGCTCCCACGAATGTCCGCGTTGTAACGATGCTGCGGAAGCTACGCGGCATCGCCGCATGTGTGCTTCCCGCCCACGAACTCAAAGATTAACAGGCAGGCAGCCTGTTCGATGTCTGAAGTTGGCCCAAAGCTATGGCGACCAACCGGCGATCGAAGATCTTCAATTTGCGCTGTCCAGCGACTTCCCCGCCAGCCCAGTCCTTAAGACCTTCCATCACTCCCTCAACAGTCGGTTCGATATCGTCGTGCTGCATCATCCAGTCGACAGTCGCCAGAAGTTCCATGCCGAGAGGCGACTCAAAGCCATCGATGGTGGCCGAAGCCCATTCCAGTACGCTTGAGAACTGCTTCCCTTCACCCGAGTTCAGATAGGCTTGCACTCGATCATACTTTGCGTCGTTGAACCAAATGAGATCCAAGGGATCGGCATCTGCAAGGCGCTTGTCGCACCGGAGATAACTTCCATCGAGACTGTCGAGCAGCTTCGTCAGGTTATGCGAATAAGGTCCGTACTTGTTTGCTTGGAACCTGAACTTGAGTGCGTCCGAACCCCCGAACCGTTTCACGCCGCGCTCGAGAAACCATCCCAATTTCTGCACCTCAAGAATCGAGCATTCAATCCCAAGGAGTGAGTACCGACGTACCATCTCAGCCACCAGTGCGCGTGCCGGGGTGAGCTTCTCAACACCAGTGCGCTTGGCGACATTCTGATACTTGGAAGTCGGCTCGTAGACGATGGCATTAACCCCTTCAAGTTCCGCCAATGCCGACTCGATAAGAGGACGCACATCGCGCCAGTCAAGGCCACCATTACCACAGCCAAGTGGAGGGATCGCAATTGAATTAATTCCCTTCTCACGAATTACTCGGACAAGGTCCTTCAATCCATCCTCGACCCATTCAATCTTAGTTTTCACTCGCCAATGGGTCTTTGTCGGGAAATTGATGATCCAGCGCGGCCCGAAGAGCTCCTTGTTCTCGGTAACAAACATTTTGCCAGTACGCACTTCGCCTGCATCGCAGGCGCGCGCATAAGCTTCGAAGTTTCGTGGGAATTGCTCCTTGAACATGAGGGCAATTCCTTTGCCCATGATTCCGACCGTGTTCACGGTGTTCACCACCGCGTCAACGTCAGCTTCCAGAAGATTGCCTTGCGTGTAAGTTACCATCAGAAATACCAGCCTGGTCGCGCCACGATCTTGAGATCGAGCCCAACCTCCTCCCGTTGCTGTTCAAGTGTTCCTTTTTCGTTCTCGCTCAGGCAGACTATGCCTGCAAGGTGCTCCACTGGCAAGTGCCTGTGCACGAGCGCCTCGGCCTGGTAGCGATCCGTCTTTTCGGGATCATCGACGTCGCGTTTGAAGTCTCTACGCTGCAGGATGCCCCAGTCGACCTTGTCGAGGTCGTCGAGCGAGGTGAAGAATTGCGCAGTCTGGAGGTATGCGTGGCGATCTGAAAACACCGTTGCTACGCCTCGATCCTCGAGCCCTCGAAGTGAGGACGCCATGATCACAATCTCCGTGTTCGGGAACTGGCGAATTCCTCCGTAGCCAGTCTTGATGTTGTACATCATCATCGAAAATGGCGTGAAATAGAACGGAATGTAATCTGATAGCGATCCGCCCGGTGCAACAGGTACATTCCGTGCAGTCCGACGCTGAATTAATTCGAGGTTCCCAATTCGCACGAAATTGGGGTCTTGCACTCCGGAATTCTTACAATGAAGCCCATGCCTGAGGATCCACGGCACATTGTTGATGTGCGTAATCCTGAAGATCAGAGCTTTTTCGGCGGTCAAGTTGTTTGCCATGTCTCGATATGGATACAGTTTGGGCCAACTTCCCTCAAGATGTTATATGGTGACCAGCGCCGTCGAGCACATAGCCGATTGACTGGTTCGCAAAACACTTGCCATTCGGTCTTCGCACGAACGCCAACCATTGGCGACGGCCAGCCCCGAATGTCCGCACCTGCTTATGGCGTTGAACCTTTTCGCACCCTTTGCAAATGCCCGGAATCCGTCCTCCCCGACAAGCAGGCGATGTCCGCCACCCTATCGAGCAACCAGCTTTTGACGACCGTTCTCTCGCAGCATCGCTTCCATTTCATCCAAGCCATCGACAGCAGAGCGCATTTGCGCCTCATCAACGACGCTCGCAACTTCGGCATCCACGACCTGACTGCCAAAATCCATCTCCATCTGACGCTGTTCCTCGGCGATGACGGCTTGAACGACGGGCGCGGTTTTCTTTGGAACAACATCAGATTGCCCTGAATGTTCAGCATCATTAGGCTGGCCTGCTACGTCTACATCGGCCTCGGGTCCACTTGGCCCGTCCGGCGGCGGCGCCATCGGCATGGCGCGCACACTCAGCGGCAGCGTGCCTTGCGACCCACCTCCCCCGGCTTCGGAAAAGGCAACTCCCCCGTCTGCGCCGCGTGGATCGCCTTGAACAGCCGATCGTCAAAATATTGGATCCGCTTTGCCCGGACCGGCATCTGGGCATCGATGACCATGACGATCTCGTCGAGCGGCAGACGGCGCGCCTCATCTTCAGGCAATAACGAGCTTTCTTCGGTCCGCGTGGATTGGCTGCGGCCTTCAAAGGGGTTTTTGCCGATGGACTGGGATCGCGTGATGACGGTCTTCGTGGTCTTGCCAACCGCCTTGCTCAGTTCCTCGACTGTCTTTTCATCCGAAGGCGTGAGATAGAGTTTCACGCCGGCGTTGCCCTGCAGGGCGCGGCGGGTGTTCTCGCCGTAGATTTCATCGAGGGCGGGGATGGTTTGGGTGACCACGGCCAAATGGCCGCGATAGGTCCGCAGGGTCTCGATGCTCTCGACCACGATGGGCATCTTGCCGAGACGGTTGAACTCGTCGAGCATGATCATCACTGGCCAGGGCTCGTCGGGCCCGGGGTCCTTGTCCTGCATGGCGGAAAGGAGATCGGAGAAGAAGAGCCGGATCAGTGGTGCCAATGGTTTCACCATCAGCGGCTGGACCACGAGGTAGACCGAAAAGGGTTTCTTGCGGATCGTTCGGAAATCAAAGTCCGACACCGCCGTCGCCTCGTCAATCGCCGGGTTCTGCCACTGGTCGAGCCCCGAGGTCATCAGAAGCGAGACGTAAGAGGTCAGCGTGTCGTTGTTGGTCGAGGCCAACCGCGTGAAGATCAACTTGGCGGCCCTGTTATCGACCTCGTGGCCCCGCGCGAAATACTCCTTCTGCTTGTTCCCGCCCGAGGCCGCGATGCGGTAGATCTCGCCCAGGGTCGGACGCTTGCGCTGGAAGGCCAAGAGCCCTGCCGCCACGAAGAGATCGATCCCGCCCTTGAGGAGGCCCTGCACCCGGTCATTGTCGCTTTGCAGGAAGAGCGTCGCCAGAAGCTGCAGTTCCATCTGCTGGCGCGCGGGATCTTTGAGCTCGGCGATGCGCAGCAGCGGGTTGTAGCGATGCGTGCGCTTGCCCTCCCAATCGGTGGGGGCAAAGCGATAGACCTTGTCGCCCTGGGCTGCGCGGTGCCGGGCCGTTGCCTCGAAACACTCGCCCTTCACGTCGAGCGTCACGGCAGAGCCTTGCCATGTCAGCAGGTTCGGAATGACAAAGCCCGTGGTCTTGCCGCGGCCCGTGGGGGCCACGATCAGCGCATGGGGGAAAACCTTCGAGCAAATGTAATTGGCGCGGGAGCCCGGCGTCCCCAGCTTGCCGAGGATGAACCCGGTCCCTGGCGCCCCAAAGAACCCACTGGCCTTCATCTCGCGCGCGGTCTGCCAATGGGTCTGGCCAAAGCGTGTCAGAGCGGACCCCGAGAGAGCAAGGCTCAGCATCAGGCCGGCAGCGGCAAAGCTGCCGATGATCAGGTGGATGAGTTGGGCGTCCTCCGGGCGGCGATCCAGGATCGCCATGTAGTTCTGCGCGATATAGGCAAAGTCGATCTCGGCCCCGAAGCCGAGATCCTGGTAGGTCAGCACCGCCGAGGCGATGGTATAGCCCATGGCCCCGGTCACCAGCGTCACAAGCAGGACGCCCGTGGCAATCCGCGCTTTTCCCATGGAGGCGCTCAATGGACCTGACCCCGCTCGGTCTCGCCATCCACGTCTGTCGCGCGGTGTTTTTCATATTCGGTGTCGGCAAGATCATCGACCACCTGGCGCAAGGCCTCCGTGTTGGCCGTCGCTGCATCCGATTGCAGGTAGACCTTCGCGACATAGAGCCGGTCGAGGCGGTCCTCGAGAACCTTGTCCAGCGCATCGGCATCGCCGGATGTGAGCCGGTCGAGTTGGCGAACGTCCAGCACCCGCGCGATCTCGCCACGGAAGGCGTCCCGCTCCGCCTCCGTCTCGAAGGGCGCGGAGAACTCCCCGGCCCGCTCATGGTCCAGAACACGCGCAATCTCGTCTGCGAGGCGGTCGGCACGGTCAGACTGCGGCGCAGTTTCATCGCGGGCTGCGAGGATGTCGTCGTGCATGCCAGACCCGAGCCCATCGCGCATCTCGGTTTCGCGGCGGACCTGATTGATGGCCTCCGTGTCGCGTATCTCGACAACGGCCGCATAGGTCGCACCGAGCCCACGGGCAAGGTGGGACGGCATGTCCGGATAGCGCGCGCGCAAGTCATCCGTGACAGCATCTGCAACGGGCGTGCGGACGTCGCGTCCCTCCATGATCCGGTCGACCTCGCGGGTGATCGCGCTGGCGCGGGCCGCATCGGTGATGGTTTCCCTGTAGGGTTCAGACCGATCGATCACATCGCCTGGGCGTGCAAGCAGGTCCGGGTGCGCTGCGAGATACGCGCGCTGCTCGGTCTCGATCCGGCGCTCCGCCCGTGAGACAACCTCCCAGTCCCGGTCCTCGATCTGCTGCGCAGTCAGGCCGTCTGCGCGCATCTCCTGACGGATTGTCCCTTCCATCTCCCGCACCGCGCCCTCATGATAATGGAACTGCTCGCTGACCGGTTCCGCTTCCATGACCCCATCCCGGCGCAGCACGTTCTCCCGCTCCAAGAGCGTGCCAAGCGCGACGTGCACATCGTTGAGAATGTCACGCGCCTGTTCCAGATCGGCGCGGCGTTCAAGGTTCAGATCGCGCGCCTCGGCCACCTTGGAGAGATCATCTGCGATCCATTGATGCTCCAGCGCTGCATTTGAGGCGCCCGTCTCGATCCGGGCCACCACTTCCGATGTGCTGATCCCGGTGCCCCGTAGTGCCGCGTCAATGCGCGATCTCAGATCGGGCTCGGCCAGACGCTCGCGCTGGCTGGCGTCGATATTGGCTTCGGAATAGATCCCGCCCTCCGAGGGGTCTCTGACAGCGTGGATGATCGCAGCCCCAAGGGCTGCATGTGCTGGACCTGCGTCTGGATCTCGATGAGGCGTTTTTCCAGCAAGGGACGTTCCGCGTCAGACTTCTCGGCGATCATGCCCTGCACCCGCGCGAGCTTCTCCGCATAGAGGCTTCTGAGATCCTCGAAGCTTTGATCCTCAGCCATATAAACATCTCCTGTTCGGTCCACCTTCCCGCCATGCGCCAGAACCTCGCCCGCGCGGAAGAGTGCCGCGGCAATGTCTTCGCGGGCCCCGCGGACCTCGGAGGTCTCCCGGGAGGCCTCCACGGCAAGCGAATGGTAGACGTTTCTGGTGTTGGCGATCTCCGCCAGCGTCCGCGTCAGGTCGGCCCCCACGCGTTCGCGTTCGCGGGGCGCGCGGCCCTCGTCTTTCGCGGCATAGACCTCGCTGGTGCGGGCCGGGTAATGCACGACACCGCGATCAACGCGGCGCGTGGCCTCCAGGCGCACGCCATACTTTTCCGCCTCCTCGACCATGGCGAGGCGGAAATCGTCATAGTTGAAGCGATGGTTGCGCCCCAGAAAGAAGAACTCGCCTTCCTGCGAGCGGCGGTTCAGCACCAGATGCGCATGCGGGTGATCTCGGTCTTCATGCACCGCGATGATGTAGTCGAAATGCCCCTCCTCGGTCTGGAAGAACCGCTCCGCCACATCCGTCGCGATGTCGCGCACATCCTCCCCGCGCGTGCCGATCGGGAAGGACATGAGCAAATGCTTGGTTTGCCCGAGCTTGGGTTTGAAGCCCGCATCCCACCGCTTGGCAAAGCGCTCTGTGAGGTCCTTGATGTCGCCCGCCTCGAGCTTTGTCTTGCCATCCAGAAACCCGCTCGAGTCGACGATATGGGTGGACTTGGTGGTGAGGTAATCGAGCTGGTTTGCGAGCTGTGATTTGGTATGCGTACCCCCGCCTCGGATCGCCTTGAAGACCGCCGGACGGTGCCCGGCCGCCGCGCGCACAAGCTGGCTCTGCTTGGCCACGTGCAGCCCTTGCATCGAGCCCCGGACGCGGCTCCAGCCATCCCGGAAGACCTCGCCCGTGACGGCATGGACGGCATCATTCAGCCGCATGGGCAAACTCCCTCAGCGCGACCGTGGCCTGCAGCTGCATCGCGTCCCGACGGCGGCGCAGAAGCAGATCGATCTCGTCAGCGGAATCCAGAATGAACCGCGCCAGCCCGCGCATCTGCGCGAGGCGCAATTCGGTGAACTCGGCACTCGTGCCCCCCACGGCCCCCTGCCCCCGCCGGTTGGCCTGCGTCATCTGCTTGGCGATCTGCGCGACCCCATTGCCGACCTCGTGCAGAGAGGCGCGATAGCGCGCCATCTCTGCCGCCATCTGCGCGTCCGGGACAAACACGCCGCCCGCAGCCTGAATGAGCCGCCGCAGCCCTTCGGCCCGGCTCTCGATTCCGGCCTCGGCCAGCACCTCGTCGAGCGCCGCAAGCTCCGCAGCCGTGACCTTCACACTGATCGCTGAGACCGGGATGGCGGCATCCGTCTGGCGCTCGGCATCAGCTTTCAAGACGTAGCGCACGGCGCGCGATGTAACACCGAACCGCGCAGCCAGCTCGGACGTCGACACACCCTCCGCGGCCTCGCGGACGATCTGCATCTTCTCCGTCTCTGTCAGGCGTTTTGTTCGGGACATGCGGAAGAAAGACCCCCTATTTCCTGCCACCTTCCACCAAGGCTGCCCCCACCTTACGATAATATACCGTGCTGTCAATTATATACTTACGTTGCATTCAGTCTCAGGCAGCCTTGGTGTCCGCTTCACGCCGCGGCCCGCAGGGACGCGGCTCTGCCGCCCTCACCACCGGGCGACCCACCTGTCCAATGGGTCCCCTTCCCCAGCACCGCCCGAGGGTCTGGACGAACACGCATGTGTTCGGACGGAACCGCGGGCGGGCGCAAACCCCACCGACAGGGCGGACAGTCAGGGTCAAGGCGGGCCAGATTTGGCTTGCCAAATCTCTGCCGCAAAAACCGGGAGGCCCTGGCCGATAGGTTTTTGTGGATGGCCCCCTTGAGGCTGACTGGCCGGTCTGTCGCGGCCTGATCATTTCGGGGGAGTGCGTCCGTTGAACGCGCAGCGGCCGACGGCTTCGTGAAGTCGCCTCGGGCGATCTGACCGCCGGACGCGGCATCCCTGGAACAGGGATCGGGCCGCCCCAAGATCGTCCTGGGGCGGCCCATCCTCGTCAGAGGATTTAGTCCTGGGGATCTTTCGCGCTCGGCGGGAACATCACCAACTCCGAGACCGCGACCGGGAAGTCGAGCTTGAGGCTGAAAAACTCCGAGCCGTCCCCGTTGCGGGTGTTGCGGAACATAGCGCCCACGCGCTGAAAACGGGTGCGCTCCTGGCCATCGGTATCGGTGAACTTGACGGGGACGGTGGCGACGTAGTGGTTGGTCATTTAGGTTACTCCTTGTTGCGATGGGGATCACCCGGCACGGGGGCAAGAGGCCCGGTCGCAAGCGCAAATGCGGAGGGTCCGCGGCCAGCCGTGGAAGCCGTATTTGTGCTTGCCGAAGCGCAAGCGCAGGGCACGATTGGGCCGACCCCGTGCGATCCACATCTATGAGCAAAAAGGAGTGATCCGGATGACCCTTGCCATCACGCAGCCGCCACCATCCGCGTCCGCGTCCCGCCGAGCCTGGCCGGGGTGCTGACGGAGCCCGCCCGCGTGGATGCGATGTTCCGAAACACGCCCCGAGGGACGTGCAGGTGTTCAGCCTCATATGCGACGTCTCGACCCCTCGCGTCTTGCGCTGCTGACGATGTGCGTGAGGTGCGTACCATCCCCAGCCCGTACCGATGCGGATGGGCCGCACTCTGACGGACCGGGTAGAGGGATAACGGTGCTGGCCGCCGCGAGCTGCCGATCACGCATGACCAATCGCACGCGCCATGAGACATGACGAAAGGGCCGCGCCAAGCGCGACCCCTCTCTTCAATCCTGCGACGCCTTCTTCGTCGGGTCCGCAACCCGCATGACCGTCAGGCCTTTCGCTTCCGCCTTCTGCCCGAGATTCAGCGCGACCCCGTTGCCGCCGAAGAGGACAACCCCGTCGCCGCGAACTTGTCGTCGAGCATTTCGTCGTTGCACTTGAACGGTGCCGCCCGCCCATGCGCGGACCAGCGAGGATCAAAGCGCGCCTGCGCTATCCCGCGTGCCCGGGCCCACCGAGCCGCAATCATCTCTGCCCCGTGCTTGCCACCCTTGTGGCAGAGGAAGATCTCCTGGTTGCGGTTCTGCTTGATCCGTTCGCGAACCTTGTCGAGCGTGTTGAAGATCACATCGACATCTGTCCAGTCGGTGGCTCCTGAGACGATCAGGGGCACCCCTCGACTTTCGACTTCTCGGCGGTTTCGCGGTCGTGCTGCTCCAGGAGCTGCCGTGCCTCGAAGACCGCCCCGGTCTCTTGCGCGCGGACGCTTGCGCGCGACCCGGCTGCCGGAATGAAGGCGTGGCCCGCCTCGATCTCGTAGCATTCCGCCGCAGCCTCGCTCATCACCTCGATGGCGCCGACAATCTCGCGCAGCTGCAGAAAGCGCGCCTGCGCCTCTTCGAGCGCGGTCTCGGCGATCTCCGATCCGTCGTGGGATTTTGCCAGCGCGCCGATCTTGTCGGCGGTGCGGTCGACCTCCTTGCCAAGCGCCACCTTGCGGCGCTGGAGGATCGTCGCGAGCCCATGGGCCAGCGGTTCGATTTCGGCTTCAAGCCCGGTCCCGCGCAGCTGCCCGAGCAAAGCCTCGAAGCTCTCGCGGATGATGCGGTCGGTCAGGACGTGATCCTCGGGGATCGGCAGCTGCGCGTCCTTCTCGGTCAGTCCGAAAAGTTCAATGGTCTCGTAGGTGTTTGCGTTGTCGTAAGCCATGTCTGGTCTCCAGTGTTCGGTTCCAAGGCCACCACGTGAGTGTGGGGGCATGGCCGAATGCCTGGTTTCCGAATCTGCCCGGGTCAGGGACGGCGCAGCCGCCGGCTTGCCGGGCGAAAAAGTTTTCTGCGCGCAGCACCCGACACATGCGCGCGCTCACGCACGGGACCGCCCCAAGCCACCGGCTACGCCCTCGCGGAAAAGTTTTGCGATCCTTGACGCGGGCTGATTTGGGGGCCATCCGGAGGATATGCTTCCGCACTCATGTGTGTGTGTTTTGACGGTAGGTTTGCCCGACCCGAGCAGGCAAACGGCCCGACCGGACGCGGGAGACGGATGGAGCGGCGGGATCGTTTTGGCCTCGGGCCAAAACAGACCAGAGCGCAATCCGGCGGAGCGGCCGGGGAGGGACGTGCTCGCGAGGCGGGCAAACCGGGGGCCTGGGTGCGACGCCGCGGTGAGGCCGCATGGCCGAATGCGCGACGGACCGAAGGGCCGTTCTCCCCTGCGACACGCGAAGCCGAGCTGGGGAGGCCGGAAGGCAAGTTGGAACTGCGTTACAAAAGAAGACTAGGGAAATTCTGAGTTTCAGTTGTAGAGGTCAAAAGCGGAACTTCGCTGCGGGACGAACGAACTGGTAAGATGCGGACAAAGCAGACTTGCCTTTCTCCCTCAATCACTGCTGGTGCCGGCATCGTCCGGCGATGCTGCTTCGGTCTCTGCAAACGCCTCCAGACTCTCGAGAACCGCGACCGCATGCGCCGCGTACGGACCGATCCAGCGGTTCTGAACGTCGTGGATCGGGAGGGCGTCGAGATGGTTCCAGCGTTCTCGGCCGCGCCGCTCAACAACCACCAGCCCGGCTTTTTCCAACACCGACAGATGCTGCATCACCGTGCAGCGGTCGAGATCCGTAAGCCTCCCGCAAAGGGCGCCGGTGGTCTCCGGCCCATCCTTGATCAGGTCGAGTATCCGCCGCCGCGCTCGATGGCCAAGCGCCTTGAACACGGCATCAAATTTATCTTCGATTGACATGTTATGATTTTATAACATGATTGACGAAACGCAAAGAGGATTCGCATCATGGAGCTGAAATTCACCGTGGCAGGACGCATATCGAAGCCGGTCGAAGAGGTCTTCGAGGCCGTGGTCGCTCCTGACTGCCTGTCGAAATATTTCACCACGGGCGGGGCACGGGGGCGGCTGGAAACCGGGGCCGAGGTGACCTGGGACTTCCACGACTTTCCCGGCGCTTTCCCCGTCCTGGTGCAGGAGGTCGTCCCAAATCAGAGGATCGTGCTGCAGTGGGAGGCGGACGAAAAGACCGCCACATGGACGACCGTGACCATGGAGTTCCGCCCGCTGGACGATGGGCGCACCCTGGTGCGGATCAGTGAATTCGGCTGGCCCGAAACCGAGGCCGGCCTGATCTCCTGCTTCGGCAATTGCCAGGGATGGACCGGGATGCTCTGCGCCATGAAGGCTTGGCTGGAGCACGGGATCAATTTGCGCGACGGATTCTACAAATAATTCAACATAGAAAGAGGAGAACCATCAAATGGAGCCGGGAAAAAACATCGCCATCAAGGTTCCCCTGCATCGCTGGGAAGACACCGTGGCCTTCTACCGAGACAAGGTCGGCTTGACGGTCGCCCGCGAACTGGAGAACAGCACCGGGTTCGAGTTCGGCAGCTTGACCCTTTGGATCGACCGCGTGCCGCATCAGAGCCAGGTGGATGTCTGGATCGAACTGTTCGACGAAGACCCCGACGCCGCCCTGTCGCGTCTCGGCAGCCCCAATCGGGACGAGCTGGAGCCGCTGACCAATGTGACCGGGCACTGGACGTCGGACCCGGCCGGGACGGTGATCCTGTTGCGCAAAGAGCAGATGGGTTGAGCCACTGGATTGATGCCACCACCCGATCTTGGGTCGGGTGGTGGCGCTCCGCTGCGACCGCAGGCGCCCGTTAGCGGGTTTGCGCATCCTTGATCTCTACCAGCTGGATCAGGTTGCCGCAGGTATCATCCAGCACGGCCATTCTGACATCGCCCGCATCAACCGGGTCCTGCGTGAACCTGACGCCACCTTTTGTCAGGTGATCATAGGTGTCGGCCAGGTTGTCGACCTGAAAGGAGGCGGCGGGAATACCATCCGCAACAATCGCTGCCCGGTAAGGTTTCACAGCCGGATGATCGCTGGGTTCCAGAAGCAGCTCAGTGCCAGTCGGCTGCTCCGGCGACACCACCGTAAGCCAGCGGTTCTCGCCCACCGGAATGTCGTTCTTCAACTGGAAGCCCAGCTTTCCGACGTAAAAATCAAGCGCGCGGGCCTGATCGTCGACAAAGACACTGGTGACATGGATTTTCATCATCGTTCGCTCCTAAAGAAATGGGACAAGGGCCTGTTGCACGGCCTCGCGCAGCGGACCCGGCTCAAACCTGTGGATCTTGGTTCGCCCCTGCCACGAAATTTCCAGCAGTCCCGCCCGTTCGAGGGCGTCGAGATGCTGCGAGACAGTTTGACGGGACAGATGTCGTGCGCCGCCCGGCTGATCCGGGGCGACACACAGATCGAAAAGCGTCTGACCGGGCTTCTGCAAAAGCGACGCCAAGATGCGGCGCCTTTCGGTATGCGCCAGCGCTTTGAATACAAGTGTTATCTGATCCTCTGTCATGCCTGCTAAATATGCAGTACAAATACTGCATGTCAACCTATTCAGTAAAGCGAGTGCCAAGACCTCAGGGTAGAGGTCGAGGCATGGTCACGAAGGTCGTAGTAGGGCTCTTCGGTAGCATTAGCTGCAGGCGACACGAACGTCTGCAATGTAGGCCGGGTTCATTCAACCACACCAGCACAGCAAAAGGGGAACCGTGGTCCCACGGCTCCCCTTTCGGTTCAGATCGTCTCCCCTCGCGCGCCGATTAGGCGACCAGCGAGAGCCCCGCGCCTGCGTCCTGCGGCTGCTCACCGCTGTCGATGAACGGGATGATCGAGAAGGTCTGCCCGCCGCGCTGCTCTTCGTTCTGCACGGCGTTGACGCGCAGGTCGCCATCAGGCGTGTTGATCAGCAGCGACAGGTAGTCATTGCCCGTGCGGCTGCTTTTGGCCATCCACGCCGAGCCGACGCGGATTGGTTTACCCCGGGGCGAGCTGACCTCGATCCGGTAATCCGGGTGGGTCTCCTCGGATTTGTAGCTGTTCTCGATCAGCGTGAACTCCAGATCGAACATCATGTTGGCGATGTAGCCGGTGAACGCGTTGTCGGCGTCCATGGCGGTGAGCTCGCCTGAGATCGAGCCGGATTTCATCAGGCCGTTCGAGACCAGCGGGATGATCTCGAACTCCCCGCTTTGGGTCGCGCGCGCTTCTTTCGTCTGCACCGCGTTGACCCGGAACGGACCCAAGCCGACATCGATCTGCATCGAGATGTAGGGGTTGCCGCTGGTATTGCCGGTCTCGTTCCAGGCCGTGCCGATGCGCACCTTGCGGCCTGATTTGTTGACTGCCGTCACGTCAAAATCCGGGCTGCGTTCGGACATCTTGGCCCGTGCCTCCAACTGGATGGCGACGTCAAAGCGCGTCCCGTGGATCATGCCGGTGTACTGAGCGGCTGCGGTCTCGACGTTGCGGGTGAGGGTTCCTGCGAACATGGGATAGTTCCTTCTTGGATTGGCCGGTGCCTGACGTTCTTGCCAGCGCATCCGGGATTGCTTTCTCGACCCCTTGAGGGATCACAAACCAGAAAGCTTGCTTTCCTTTCAGCCCCGCCCACGGGTCAGAGCTGCCGTCCGAGTGGGAATGCCCCCGCGCCTCCTAGTGCTACGCCCCTCCCCTGCCCGTTTGGTCTTGATTGGCTGCCCGGATTTTCCGCGCCGTCCTCCGATCTCGCGATGAAGAACTCCGCCTCTTTTCCGTTCAACCGGTGCCCGCTCCGGTCGGTCAGACCGATGCAGCTTCCGTTCGGCACATAGGTGATGAGGTACTGACCGAGCCGGTCTTTGTGCACAACGTAGCCGGTATTGGCCCAATGCATGGTCTGGCCGGCATCGACGGCCGCCTTGATGGCTTCGAGTGTCATGCGATCCTCCTCAAGAAGAATGGTGGGGAAACGACGCAAGAAGCCCGATCTTCCAACCGGGCTTCCGTGCGGCATTCGTTTGGCAAACGACCGAGACCTGTCAGGCGCTTTGCGTGGCTTGCATCGCGCGCGCCGCCATCCAATCCTTCAGGCCAAGAACCGTTCTTCCGGCGGCGACCTCGGAGGCCCAGGCAACCCTTGGGTCGCCGCAGGGCTCATCGCCAGAATGCCGGTCGATATGGCCATTGGCCATCCATGGCTCAGGCTGGATCCGTCGCAGCCAGTCCGCCATGCTCGGAATGCGGCCCTGGCAGTCTTCACGGATATGCTGCTCGCCGATCCAGCGCACGGGAATGTCCCGACCTGCGCTATTGGTCAGGGTCAAGCCGAAGACACGTTCGGCCTCGAACAGGCCTTGAGCGTGGTGGCGCATGGCTCGGTGCGTGAAGAGCGCGAGGTGCTCTTTCGAGGCGTCAAACCAATCGTGCACAGACTGATAGTCAGATGGCACCCCGCCGAATTTCCGGGCAGAGCTTTCGGCATGATGAAGCGGATGGGCCATCTCACAGCCCCTCGTCATAGCTGTGCGAACATTCGACATAGCGGTCCGCGTGATCGAGGATGATGCTGTCTAGTGCTATGTCCCAAGTCAGCGTGCCATAGCCGCCCTCATTGTTCTCGAACCCCGGGTGATGGTGATAGGCCAGCGACCAGGCGAAATCGCCAACTTCTGTGACAAGCGGCTCCGGCAGGTTGACCTCTGCAGGCTGCACCGTCACATCCTCGACATTGCCGGAGTCGCCATAGCCTTCGTATTCGACAGCGACCTCGCTGATGCCAAGCGCACGTAGTTGCGCGAGCAGCTCCACTCTGGATGCCTTCAAGGTGGTTTCGCGCTCCGCGCGCCACTGAGCCGCCATCGCGGCGTAATCGATCTGGGGATTGGTCATGGGTCTGTCCTCTTGTCTGAAGTGGGGGCTGGGCAGGCATGGGGATGCCCGCGGCCGGGAAGCGCAGACCGGCCAAATCCCGATCCGCGACGCCCGACCGGAAGCCCGCTTTGACTTTTCAGGCGGCTTGTTCTGCAGCTCTAGCGGCTCGATGCCCAACGATCCGGGCCAGAATGCTTCCCGTGTCGATCCCGTCCCCATGCGGCAGAAACACCCGCAACTGAAAGGCGATGATCTCCGTGAAACACCCCATAGCCTTGAGGCCGTCGATCATGCCTCGATCTGCACCGCCCAACTCAAGGCGCATCTCGCCAGCGACACGACGACGGGTCAGGCTCAGGCCCCGGCCCAGATCGACAGGTGCGGTGGTGCCGAGGGCGGCGGTCAGCATATCCTGTGGCGTTTGCGGATTGGAGACGAGGAAGCGGGCGCGCAGCGCGGCCGCTCCTTCCTCGCTCAGCGTGCGCCCGATCATGGCGGTCGCCCCATCGGGCGTGACCCGGTAGATGCGCTCATTGGTGGTCGGAATGTCCTTCCAGATCGGCAGCAGCAGCCCGGTCAGCAGGTAGAGCTTGGTCGTGGTGGTTTTTGGCAAGGACGCGGCCTCGGCATCCCAGACCTGCGTGAACTCGGGCCTTTCAATGTCTTCCCAGGCAGACGCCTCAAATCGGGTCTCCTCCAGATAGCTGGACCCGTTTGGCCGCACCATCTTGCGCATGAGGGTGACGATATCCTCATCGTACATCTGCATGGGGCGCGCCGAGATGAGCGCCGCGCGGCCGGAGGCGCGATTAACCATCGGCAGCTTATCCGGATTGCGCGATATGGCCTCTTCGGCGCCCAGGACATGGACCGGGTCCGTCACCTCAAGTCCGATGATCCGCGTCACGGCGCCGGATTTCGGGCAGGTCCAGAGATCCTCAGTGGAGACCTGTTCGATCTTTTCGCCGCGCAGGGTTTCGACGCCGAGATCGAGCGTGCCCGCCGCGCGCGCCCTTTCCGTCTGATCGGCAATCCGGCGCATGAACTCGGCAAAGAGCGCGTTCTGCATGTGGATGGGAAGGGCCAGAACCCGGTTCAGAAACCGCTGGATCGGGGGCAGCTCCTCGAGCAGCACCCCGTCCTTGTCGATCAGCCGCAGGGCCGTCCAGTCGGTGAAGTTCTCATAGCTCATCGCCTCGGCGCGCCCGGCGGCAAGATCGGCGTAGTAGCCACGCAATGCCGCCCGCGCGATCGGGCTTTCCAGATTGTCCTCCTCGCGGAACATGCCTTGCGAACCGGTCTCGCGTTGGCCCTTGGTCAAGGCCCCCAGCTGGTCGAGGCGTTTGCTGATCGTCGAGGTGAAACGCTTCTCGCCATGCACATCCGAGGTGCAGACCCGGAAGAAGGGCGCACTGACCTGGGCCGAGCGATGCGTGCGGCCCAGCCCCTGGATGGCCGCGTCGGCGCGCCAGCCGGGCTCCAGAAGATAGTGCCGCCGCCGTTTCTGGTTCTTCGCGGTCTGTGCCGCATGATAGGACCGGCCCGTCCCACCTGCATCGGAGAAGATCAGGATGTCCTTCTCGCCGTCCATGAAGGCCTGGGTTTCGGAGAAATTGCTGCTGGCGGCGCGCTTCTCGATGAAGAGATGGCCATCTTCGGCCTTGAGTGGCCGGATCGAACGGCCCGTGACCTCCGCGACAGCCTCGTCGCCAAAGGCCCAGAGGATTTGATCGAGGGCCGAGGGGATCGGCGCCAGCGTCATCAACTCCATCATGGCCGCGTCACGCAAAGCGAGCGCCTCGCGCGAGACGACCAGCGCGCCAGTCTCATCGCGCAACGGCTCGGCCACCATGTTGCCGTCGATCTCGACCAGCTTTTGCGCATGGATCGGGAAGGCCTGTTCGAGGTAGCCCAGAACATAATCACGCGGCGTCAAGGCACCCTCAACGAGTTCATCCTCCGGGTCCATCGTCTCAAGTCGGCGCTTCAACAGGCTCTCGCCTGTCGAGACCACCTGGATGACGCAAGCATAGCCCGCCACCAGATCCTGCTCGATGGCACGGATGATGGTTAGGGCTTTCATGCCCAACAGGAGATGGTTGAAAAACCGCTGCTTCGTGCTCTCGAAGCGGGACTTGGCCGAAGCGCGTGCGGCCGAGGCATTGGTCTCGCCCGAGGCGTCGTTGACCCCAGTCGCGGTCAGCGCCGCCTCGAGATTGTGGTGGATCGTCCGAAACGCGCCCGCATAGGCGTCGTAGATCTCGATCTGGGCCGGGGTGAGCGCGTGTTCGAGCACGTCATATTCCACCCCATCAAAGCTGAGGGCACGCGCCGTGTAGAGCCCGAGCGTCTTGAGATCGCGCGCGACCACCTCCATGGCAGCGACACCGCCGGCTTCCATCGCAGAAACGAAGCTCTCGCGTCTTGGGAAGGGGTATTCGGGGCCCTGCCCCCAGAGCCCCAGCCGCGCGGCATAGGCCAGGTTGTGCACGCTCGTGGCACCCGTGGCCGAGATGTAGAAGACGCGGGCGCGGGGTGCT
This sequence comes from Sulfitobacter profundi, assembly GCF_042661425.1. Taxonomy (NCBI): domain Bacteria; kingdom Pseudomonadati; phylum Pseudomonadota; class Alphaproteobacteria; order Rhodobacterales; family Roseobacteraceae; genus Sulfitobacter; species Sulfitobacter profundi. The sequence goes on from NZ_JBHSWA010000003.1 coordinate 169,771, forward strand.
GCCAGTTGCAGCCGCAGGCCAGCAAGGCCCTGCTGGGAGGGTTTGACCCCCTGCCCTGCTCGGACCCTGCCGCGTTCTGCATGGCATGGGCCTCATCAAAAGCGAGGACGCCTTCAAAGTCTGCGCCCATCCAGTCGAGGGTCTGGTGCAGTCGCGTGGTGCCGCATTTGCCCGCGGACCGCAGCGTGGCGTAGGTGACGAAGAGGATACCGTCGCCCATCGGGATGGGCTGGTCCGGTTTCCATTTGGAGAGCGGCTGAATGTCGGCGGGCGAGCCGCCGAGATCGGTCCAGTCGCGGATTGCGTCCTCGATGAGCGTCGCGGATTTGGAGACCCAGATCGCCTTCCTGCGCCCGGCCAGCCAGTTCACGAGAATGAGCCCCGCGCATTCGCGCCCCTTGCCGCAGCCGGTGCCGTCGCCGAGGAAATAGCCAAGACGATAGGCACGTGCATCCGGGTCATTATCGGCGGGCGTCAGCTTGGTCTGGTCCTCGTCGATGGTAAACCGCCCCGGCAGGTCACGCCCATGGGCATCATGCGCCATGATGATGGTCTCGAGCTGCGCCTCGGAGAGGTATCCCTCCTCGATCAACCGTGCGGGCAGGCGCAAGCCATCACGGCCCGTATTTGAGGGCATGGGCGGGGCAACCGAGGCCATGGCGATGCTCTCGACCAGCGGCGTAGGATGTTCCTGCGCACCCGCGATCTCGATCCGCTGCGGACGGTAGCGCGCATAGATGTCCGAGATCGGCGTGTTGTCGCGCGGGATATCGAGGCTCTTGAAAGTGAGCGGGACAACGGCATTGGCCCGAGGTTTTGAGGCGGCGACAGGCGCAGCAGCGGTCTTGCGCGGGACAAATGATCGAACGGTCGGCCGAGCATGAGGGATCGCTTCAACCCGTTGGGCCGGGCTCATCTCGGTCCGTGTTGCGGCCACGGCATCGACAAATGGAAAGGCTTCATCCAGATCGCACAAAGTGGCGCGGATCATCTCGCCGCCCTCCTGCACCTTGTCGAAGACCATCAGCTGGGTTTCGACAGAGGTGCCGAGCTTGCGGTAGACCTGCCCCGGCATCGTCAGCGCCAATCGTGGCGTTAGGAGACCGCAGGCGCGGGACCAATGCGCGGCATCGCGTTCGGGCGTGAACCCCGTCGGCATGATCGCCACCAGGCGCCCACCTGGTGCCAGGCGCTTTGCAGCCGCAATGAGATGTTTGGCAGCGATGTGCTTGTCGCGGGATCGGTCGACCGAGGAGGCGAAGGGCGGATTCATCACCACGACGTCGGGTAGAACCGGCGTCTGCAGCAGATCGTCGATATGCTCGCCGTCATGGCCCGTCACATCGCCACCAAAGACCGCGCGCAGGAGGCGCTGGCGAAAAGGGTCGATCTCGTTGAGCAAAAGCGTGGCACCGGCCCGGGCGGCGAAAGTAGCCAGGGCACCGGTGCCAGCCGAGGGCTCCAGCACGGTCTCGCCCTTGCGGATCGCCGCGGCCCGCAAGACCAGCGCCGCGAATGGCAGCGGCGTGGAAAACTGCTGCAGCCGGATCTGCTGCTCTGACCGGCGCGTTTCCGTGAGAAGCCGTGAGGCAAGGAGCTTTGCAGCGGCGATGTCACCTGCCGCACCGTCCCCACGCAGCAGCACCTGAACAGCCGCGGCCTGCATCAGGTCATATGCCATGCGCCAGTCCCAGGCACCGCCGGCATCGTTGCCATGGAACGTCTCGCGCATGATACGCGCGATCGCTGAACTGCGCAGGGGCTGGTTGTCGACCTCCGCGCCGATCTGCGCGAGGGCAGAGGTGAGGTTAGCGTCGGATTCAACAGGATTGGGGAGCGTTGAGCGGGGCTTGGACATGGGGGTTTCCTTTGGATCAGGGTCTGAGTTCCAAAGACAAAAAGCCCTCTTTCGCTTTTCGGGATGATGAGCTCAGACCAAGAGGCATCCAATCTACGGCCGGCCAATCAAACGGTTTTTCGGAGTTGGATTAGAAAACTGAAAAACCCGCCGCAATGCGACGGGCTTTTGCTTTCTTTGTGCAATGAGGGGAGGCATAGTGCCCGCAATCTCAAAGCTCACGCTCTATATGGCACCGAAAGTCTTTACTGTCAATGTATCCACCGTTCACGGCTGATGAAGAACACCACCTTCCGAACGTCCTATCCGCACCTAGGTTTGCGACCTATCTGCGCGAAACCGGCAATGATAGGACGCGAGCTCTCCACCTATACCACTGGAATCTTCAAGTATCAGCCGCGTTCATGGTTCCACTCCATGTTTTGGAAGTTGCGCTGCGAAACGCGATCGTGGAAGCAATCGAAGCTGTCCATGGAGGAACATGGCCTTGGACACAAGGCTTCATCCGTTCGTTACCGAACCCGCGCGGTCCGGCATACAGCCCCAAACGAGACCTCGAAGGTTGCGCAGCACAGCAACCCACTGCCGGAAAGGTCGTCGCCGAACTGAAGTTCGTGTTTTGGGAGAAGATGCTGACAAACAGGCACCAAGGCAGACTGTGGGACGATCATTTCTACGCAGTGTTTCCGGACGCGCCTCGTGGTGTCGCTGCCAGCCAGCGCCGATCTGAATTAAGGTCTGACATTGAAGCCGTGAGGAGGCTCCGCAACAGAATCGCACACCATGAGCCTGTTTTTCCGCGCGCCCTTCAGGATGATTTTGACCGGATCATCCGCTGCATAAGATGGCGCAACGAAACGACCAGCAACTGGGTGCTGGAAATCGAGACGGTGCGCGCACTACTCGCAGTGCGCCCCTAAGCGTCCCGCCCCGCTAGGAATTCCGCCAGCACAGGACTGGCCGCGCCCTTTGCGGAGCTGAGCAGCTCTGAGCCCGCAAGCGAGGCCTTCGACAGGCGTACGAGCCCACCGGTTTCCTCGATGCGGTAGCAGCGGCGTTTTTGCCGGCCCCGCCTGTAGTGCGTCGCGGTGACGAGCTGGCAGGTGCTGCCATCGGTGAGCGTCACAGGGGTGGCGAGCCTGATCTTGTCGCCTTCCTCGTAGTCCGGTATCGCAGCCCAATCCCGGCAGCGCTGGCGCCAGTCCTGGGCGTAGCTGTCCGGGTCTTTCAGGTCAGAGAGAAGCTCGATCAGCGCAAGGGGAGCGCTCGACTCGTTCGGACCAGCGCTTTCCTCCATGTCCTTGTAGCCCCAGCAACCGTCATCGTATCGGGTAAGGAAGACAGCTCCGAAAGTGATGGAGCCATCCGCATCGGTGACATAGGTCGCATCCTCGACTGGGGTGCCGTCGCGATTGGTGACCCTTGCAGCAGCATACCAGGTGGAGGCGACCTTGCAGGCCTTGACCAGTTCAGTTTTGCGCGTGTCGCCCTCGAAGGTGCAGAGCCGTGTAATTTCCGCCTTCTCATCCGCGTAGGATTTGATACGGCGGTCGGTGTAGAAAAGCCATCCCATCAAGCCGCCCTCCGGTCATCGATTTCCATCAGCGCATCGAGCGGCACGCGGTAGGGCTGCATGGCGTCGAAATCCTCGCAATTGCCGCAGTTCTGCACGATCGCGAAGGTATCGCAGGCATCCTTGAGGATAACCCGGAAGGTGCCGCCGAGGCCCGAGGGCACTTCGTAGGTTCCGCCGATGAGATAATCCGAGGCCCGGCGCACGAAGACGCGGATGCTGTGGCCATCGGTGGCGAGCCGGATGGCCCCTCGCCCCCGGTCGATGAGCACCTGCACGTCATCCAGGATGTCGGTGTAGAACTGGCCGGTCAGATCACGAAACGCCATGCGGCGCTGCGCCATCCAGTCGGTGTCCCGAAACGGGTTCATGCTATCGGCGAAAGCAAAGGACGGATCGGCCTGCTCGGTGGTGACGATACGGGTGGTCGTGCCATCGATGCCGTTTGAGCGCAGATGCACGCCATTGCCGACGATGAGGATCAGGGCGGGCCTGTCCACGGGCCCGTTCCAGTTGGGCAAGAAGGTTTTGCAGGCGCGTGCATGGGCGATCTGCGCCGCAACAGCGGAGGCAGAGAACTTGAGAATAGCCATGGGGATGTCTTTCTGTTCGGTTTGGAAGGGTCGACCCGCGCGGGTGGCATGGCCCACGCGCGGGTCGCGTGATGGCTCAGGCCGCTTGCGCGACCTCGCTGTCAGGCTCCGGAGATTCCGCGATGGGCTCCGCCTCATCAAAGGCGACACCGTTGGTCTGCATCATCGGCGGGCACCAGGCGGCCACGGCAGCGCGCTGCGCGTCGGTGAGGGTGGCGAAGGGTTCGGCGAAGAGCTTGTCGCAGAAGGCGACAATCTCCTTCTTGCTCGACGAGGCCAGCGTCACCGCCTCCTGGGCGAGACCCAGATCCTCGCCGAGGATCTTCAGGAGCCAGGCCTTCTTGAAGCGGTTGAACAGCGCCGCGTTCGGCGTCCAGTGGGCGCGGATGTCGGGCATGATCTCGATCTCGAACGCATGCATCAGGCTGTCGCGCCGAGGATCCCGTGCGAAGCAGGACTGCGTGGTGCTGGCCGTAGCATAGGCGACAAGTTTGGCCTTCTCCCCTGCCTCCAGCGCGCGAAACGCCGCGAACTGATCAGCGGGCGCGCGGGCGTCATCGAGCCAGGACAGATCAAGCGCATCATGCGCCGCCGCCACCTGCTCGAGCGAGGTCTCGTCGATCTCGTCCATCTTGGCGTGGCTGCGATATTCCTTGCGGGCCTCGATCTTGATCGCCTGCGTGACACTCATGCCGCTGGCCAGAACATCACTGACCAGCTTGAAGAGCGTCACATCAAGCGTGGCCTCCGGATGCAGCGCCATCGCGGCCCCAAGCGCCATGGCTCGCTCGATCTTGAGGTCCTCAGCCAGTGAAGATGGATAAGTGATTTCGCCCGGGTCCGGGGCCTCCTCCCCGGTCGGGCTAGCCGAGGAGCCGCGCGCGCCCTCCTTTTTGACGGTGTCTTCCGGGCGGACGAGGCCAACATGGAGGGTCACCTGCCCGCCCGACCAGGACGCGATTACCCCAGACCGCGCGAGGTCCTCGGCGCTGTAGGCCTCCTGCAGGTCGCGGGCTTCCTCTTCCAAGGCGTCCACGCGCTCGTAAAGCGCGTTGTAGGCACCGTCCTCGAGCCCCTCATCCTCCATCTCGAGCTGCAGTTTCTCGAGTTCGGCGGTGATCTCATCGATGCGCTTTTGCGCAGCCTCATCAGGCTCGATCGGGCCGGGATAAACGCGGCCGTAGTCGGCCATGGTCGCGTAATCATAGCGGACCATCGCATCGGCCCAGGCAAAGCCCAGCTTTATGCGGGCCTCTTCGGCGGCGGCACCGAGCTTCTCGAGCAGGATGGTTTCGACCAGCGCTGCATCCTCCAGCACGGAATGCTCTTCCAGAAGGTCAGCCGCGACGGCGCCGCCGCGGGCCTCGTAGTCCGCGCGCACGAAAGCCCCGATATCATCGCTGACCTGCACACCGCGGGATTTGAGCGCCTGACGGACCGTGTAGGCCTGCAGATAGCCGCCGTCTTTTGTGAGCGCCTCGAAGACCTCGCGCTGCGCCTCCTGGCTCGGGTGCTCGGCGAAGGCTTTCATCGTGTCGAGCGTGATCACCTTGCCCCGGGCCGCGGCGCGGATGTCGGGGTGGATCAGGCCATAGCGCAACCGGCCTTTCACGGCCGCCACCGTGGCGCCGAAGGTCTTTGCGATCGTCTCGGGCGTCTGGCCGTCGACCTCCATCATCCGGGCGAAGGCCTCGAACTCGTCGATGGCATTCATCGGTGCCTGGGTGATGTTCTCGGCGAGCGACAGCGCCGTGGTGACGTCGCACTCCTCAGGGACAAGGCGGCAGTCGACCTTGGTTTTCGCCGTGAATCCCTTGCTGGCCTTGTCAGCGATCAGCTCCTTCAGGGCTGCATGGCGCCGGCCACCGGCGAGGACAGCATATTTGCCGTCAAGCTTCTGAACCAGAAGCGGCTGGAGCAGGCCCAGCACAGCGATACTGGCCTTCAGATGGGCGATGTTTTCGGGGTCATAGGTTTCCGGCGCGTTGCTGCGCACATTGGCGGGATGCGGGACGAGATCGCCGATAGCGACGGTAAGGGGAGCAAAGCTTGTGGTCATGGGATATCCTTCCAGGAGGGTGAGGTGTGGCCCGCGCGCTCACGCGCGTGACCAATCCCCGGCTTCAGGGATCACCACGACAAAAGGCCCACTTTCCCTTTGAGGAGTCAGCGGGCCTTCATCGTCTCAGATGTCAGGGTGAGGAGTCCCCTGCCCTACCAGTCGCGCGCCAGCATGATGGTCAGCACGCGCATGGTGGTGGCAGGATTGTCCGGGGTCTCGGCCCCGTAGCGGAAATCCGAGTCTGCTTCATAGAGATCGATCTTCCAGAACACGGTCTCGCCCCGGATCTCGACCGCCCCGAAATCGTGCCAGCCCTCGGGATCATTCTCAGGCTCGAACGTGGCAAACTCACCGGTGGCCTTCACCGCCTCGGCCATAAAGCCGTCGCCGGCCTCCATAAGCGCGCGGGTGACATGCATGCGGCCCTGGATGAGTTGCGCGGGCGGCACTCCAAGGCATGCGAGCTTGCGAAACGCGTCGTTCTGCGCCGCGATCACGGTCGGATCCGGACGGTCTGGCTGGGGTTGAACATTCATGGACATCGGGATCTCCTTTGAGAGGTTTGAAACACCCTTCCCAAAGCCTGCTTTTTCTTTTCCGTGCGGCGGAAAGCCCGGTCCAAACTTGCCAGAACCAAACAGTTTACACGATAGTAATATCCTGCAGACCAGCAAGCGATCCGCCCGCCGCTATATGAGTATCGATCGCGTGTCTGATCCTGGTCAGCGCGGTTGTAGATGACGTCGTCATGCTGTCGTAGGCCTGAAAATCATGCGGCATGTCCGGCCACAGATCGAGCGACACGTCGGCACCGTTTTCTTTCTGAACCTGCGCGAACTCGATGATCATATCCCGCAAGACCTCGCGCCCTCCGGCTTGCAGATATAGCGGAGCAAGACCGCTATAGTCATGGGAGATCGGAGACAAGGCTTCGCGCCCAAACGCCTGATCGGGATCAAGCCATTTGCCGAATTGTAGCGCCATCCAGCCTTGAACCAGATCCGTGGGATTGTTGCCCTGCAGGCTTGAGCCGCGATCCCCAATATCAGTCCATGGGCAAAGCCCGATACAAAGCGCAGGCTGCGGTTTGTCCTGAGCCTTGAGCGATTGTAGCAGCATCAATGCCATATGCCCCCTGCGCTGTCGCCAATCACGACGATCTTTTCTGCAGGCACCTGCGCCGCCAGAAAATTCCACGCGTTGATAGCGTCGTCGGCCTGTGCAGGATGAGGGTGTTCTGGTGTCAGGCGGTAGTCAGGCGCGAACAATCTGGCGCCGGTATGGTGAGAAAGCATCTGCGCGAAACGGCCACTCACCCCGCCATTGAACGTATACCCGCCGCCGTGGAAATAGAGCAGAACCGCCTCGCTCTCACGGTGTTTTGGGTCATACCAGCGCCCGCTTATCCCCTGTGCCGCCGAAGAGGTCACCTCGTAGATATCATCTGTCTGCGTCTGGAGACTGTCGAACAGTTCGCGCCCCTGCGCGATATCGCGATGGCGCATTGCCGCGGTGAATTGATGACGGACAAACCGGATTCCGGTTTCCATATTGGCATCCCAATCATCGGCCATACGCCTCCCGAGCGCATGCCGTATCGACGTTGCGATTGCGATCTGACTGAGTTTTGCAAGGCTGCGTAGCCGAAGCGCGAGCGGGCCTGAATAGACGATTTTAACCACGTTAATGTCCTCGTTGCCAGTTTTGGCCATCGTTGCCTCAGGAGGCGCGGCGAAATATAGAATGATTGCGTCACAAGGAGTGTCGCCGGTCTCAAAACTGTTCCTGCCGCCGCCTGCTTTGGGGGCTGCCTCATGGCGGGAATTTTTCGGGATACGCGTGGCGCAGATCTATCGGCCGCGAACCGGATGAACCATTTTCCGGCCTCTCCGCTTGTTGCGATCACACTCGTTCAGCACGGCACGATTCACATGCTCCCAGCGAGGACAAGCTGGCGGGGCGCTGCTGAAACGCCAATCCTCCCCAAAAAATCGGTGCTGCCACCGCAGGACGTGCCGGTGTCCAGTTGGGCGCAAGGCGATGTTGTTGCACTGACGGTCGGGGTCTATCCTGACGCATGGCTTGCCCTCGGGGGATAGCGCGTGTACAACGTTAGCACCCGTCTTTGATCAGGCGTTGGAGGGCTTTGATACCGAAGACGACGCGACCGCAGGATGGATCAAGTTCTGCGAAACGCTCGAAAATACTTGGCGTGATGCCCGACCGAAAACCTGGCAGCCTGCCGCGCGCATTTCAGACTGGACCAAGGCACTGGCGACCCGCGCGGCTCTGTCGGGGTCGGGACGCAGCGTTCGCAGCATTGAACGCAGGATCATGCGTTACTCCGGTCACACGCGGCGCAGTTTGGCGTTCTTTTCGGCCTTCGAACAGCTCCATGAAATTTCAAGAAATGCAGCAGGTCAGCCATTGGCAGAAATCGCAATCGATGCGGGATATTCCGACCAGTCCCACATGGGACGTGCCGTGCGCCGCGCGACGGGCTTCTCTCCGGCCGAGCTTAATAAAGCCATTGAAGCCGAGGAGCCTTTTTGTGCATCCTGCAGCATCGGTTGAAATGGGCTCACACCTGCCATTTTCCGCTTCGCCGCAATAGGTCTGTTAAGCCGCCTCGGCGCGGCCCCCTGCCCTGCCCGCCTCGGATATGGCGATCAGGTAGTCGCAGGCGCGCTGCGCATCGGCGGCGTGCCGGAAGATCGCGCCTTTGTCAGACCGAAGGACGCGCAACCAGTTGTGGAGATAGGCGGCGTTCATCTCGAGCGTATGCGCCGTGAAGCCAAGCGTCTGCCCAAGAAACACCGAGGTCAGTTCGGCGACGATCTCCTCGCGCGCGTAGGAGGTGTTGCCGAACTTCGAGAGCCCGAAATCACGGTTCAGTCGATGGGGGCCTTCGTGGCATGGGCCAGCTCATGGGCCCAGACCCCGTAGAAATTGCGCGGGTCCTGGAACCGCGTGATGGACGGCATGTAGACCTTGTCCACGGGCGGCAAATAGTACGCCTCCGTGCCCGTGAAGACGGTCGTGATGTCGATGGCATCGAAAAACGCCTGCATGTGCGGGATTGGCTCGGACGGAGGATGCTCGGGCACGGGCTCCGGATCGGGGAAGAAGCTGTCGGGCAAGCCCTCGATCTGGCAGGCATTGAACACGCGGTAGGATTTCTGGAAGCGGAAGATACGGGCTTCCTCGGAGTGATCATCCCCGTCGCTGCGGTCATGCTCATCGCCGGCGTCTCTCCGGCTTTGACCGTAATAGACGACGACAGAGGACTTCTCGCCCTTGCGAACCTTTGCATCCAACGCATTGGCTTGCGGCAGCGTCATCCAGAAAGGCGAGCTGTGGCCTGCCATCACCGTTCGCATGGTCAGCAGGAAGTTGTTGACCCCTTGGTAGGGCTCACCGCCTACGCGCAGGGGACGAGAGTTGCCACCTGCTGTCCAGGGCTTGCGCCACGGTAGGACGCCGCGCTCGATGATACGGATGATTTCGTTTGTGATGACCTCGGAGGCATCGAATTTGGTCGTGCGGGATCGGGCCATGGCTGGCCTCCTTTCGAGTGTTGGTGAGAGGGAATGGTGATCAGGTTGACTGGCGGGGGCGCGGATCGTTGGCGATCCTGGCACCGAGGGCTTCGACCATGTCGATGTAGGTGGTCAGCGAGACGGACCTGCCAGGACCGCAAGGGTCAGGGTCGACCGATCCGTCCCGCGCCACGCACGGCAAGTTCGCGAAGGCGGTGACATCGGTGACGGATCGGATATCGATGAACGGCGTTCCTCGTGCGACCGCGAGGGCGGCCAAGGGAAAGCGCTCGATCGGCGCGAGGGTCGACACGGTGGTCCAACCGAGATGGAGGAATGTCCCACCCTCCCCGCAGATCACATGCGCGTTTGGCAATGACGCCGCCTGCTTCAGATAGCCGAGATCACGCAGGACGGTCTGGCGTTCGAGCTGCAGTGCCTGGCCCGTCTGGCCGGTTCGGCGTAGTTCCTTGTGTCGCCACCACGAGGCAGCGGTCGTGCGTAACACGCGCAAGACACCTATTTGCATGGGAATGCCCTTCGTCAGGAACGACAGACCGGAACCCGGCCCGGACCCATCTGAGGGACCCCAAAGGCCCTCATCCGTCAGTCACAAAACCCGAAGAACACTTTTACTTTTCGTGGACCAAACCCATGAAACACCCAACCTCCACCGAACTGTACTGGCACGACGGGATGAGAACTTCCACAGGGCCTATCGGCTAGACCTGTGGCGGTTTCTTCTTCACGAGATAGCCCAGACCGCTCAATCGGCCCGCAACTGCCAACTTCTTCGTAAAGCGTGCTGATCCTTTGGCTTCCCGTCGATGTAGCGGATCGGCATCCTGGAAAGGGAAGCCATTTCGATGAAGGCTATTATGGGCATGATTTCTCATCGCGAATACCAAAAACGCAATAACCTATTGTTATTAAATCGTTTTCCGCCATCGGACGGATCAGATCATTCCGCAGCCAACATCAAAGCACTCTTTTGAAGAGTTCGGGTGTCATGAAATCAAGAGATTGAGTTGCAACCGCTGTTCTGCGATGTCCTCGTCGTCCACTACGACCAAATCAGCGGAACGCGGGAACGCTGGCAACCAGCTGCTGCGCTTGAGGAGCCGATTGCCTCGCTGGCCATGTCGCCATTATCGAAGTGACTGAGAAGTTACGGGGTCCCCTTCCCCGCGCGCGGGAGTTCGAGGATCGAGCCCTTGGTCAAACGGTTTTGGCAACCATCAATCGTCTGCTCCTTGTGCGCTACGGCCCGTAGCCACGATATCATGCAACAGACATCCACAACCTACCTCTCAGGCATTAGCACCGATGAAGGCCAAGCGAATATCCGAGGCCAGGACCCAAATCGCCGTCAGCAGGCGCCGGATAGCGTAGAGCCAGTTATTGAGGGTATTCATCATCAGATCTCAGACATCGAAAAGGGCAGGGGCCGCGGAGGCGCGCAACTGCTAGGTTGGCTGCAGCGCAACGATCTGTATGTTCTTCGCTAGCCGCCTTGGCGCTACTAGCAGCGATGGTCACCAGCTGAGGTTTCACCATGGTGATCGGGATGCCCTCGTCATCAGATCTTCGCCGCGACGAAGGCGAAAGCCACTTTCACGATCTCAAATACCGCCATACCTCAACCCCTAACTTTTCTTTCTCAGACACCGTTTGTGTGCCGAGAGCCTACTTAACAGCTGTTAAGTTATGCCATGCCAGCCGCACGCGATCGGAGTTTAACAGCTGTTAAGCCGCGTTCCGCCGGCCAATCAATGCCATGACCATTGGGCCACAGGAAAACTCGCCTGCCGCAGCTTTGGTAGTCAGAGCTCGCAAGTATCCACCAGGCGATCTTATGTCGGCGAAGCGTTCCAGCATCGCAGCAACAACGATCGACGCTTGCTCCGGACCCATGAACCGCTGTGCTTCTTCCCATGCAGACGCACTGATCCCCATGGCTGGCCGCACATGGCACGCCGCATCGAAAAGCTGATGCCAATGCCGGATCTCACCTTGGTAGAAGGTCTTAAGCGAGGGGCATGCCGCTATCACTAGGTGGAGCGGGATCTTTGGCAGATGTCTTGTGTCCTGTTCATCAACGTCAGCCACCGGCTCATTCGTATCCACATCTGGCACACCCGCCGCCCCTCTTTTTCTAAAGCAGGTTCAAAATCTATAGATTCTTTATTTGAATTATGATGGTGACGCTCAGATTGGGCATCATTGGTGTTCATTTCTTCTGTTTCAGGGCCATCAATGATGTTGCGTGCCTGGTCAAGGAGAGCTTCAAGATCGGCTCGATAGGCCGCGAGGTCCTCAATTGAAAGCTTGCGGCGAAGCGCGCGGGCTGTGAGGGCAGCCTTGTCGCGAAGCTGATCCCAGAAGCCTAGGCCTGGCTGCATCTCGTCTCCGAACTCGGCGAGGGCCGCGAGATCGCGTCGCATGAGGCTTACGACCTCTCTCAGGCGCCTGACGCGCTCCTCAGCCTCACGTACGGCCTCTGCGGCCCGTGCTATCTCCTCAGACTGGCAGTAGAGCGGGGAAAGATCGAAGCCAAAGGCGACGCGGTCTTCGCCGTGCTTGCGGACGTAGCGCTTCCCATTGGGGCTATCGCGCCGCTGGAGCAAGCCAGCCTCGACGAGACGCGCGAGGTGACGACGCATCGTTGAGCACGGCATGCCATTGAGGCGCTCGCAGATTGCCTTGTTCGAGGGGAAGACGACCATCTCGGCGTTCCCGCCAAGCGCATCGTCCGGAAAGAAGCTGAGGAGCCCCTGCAAAACAGTCAGATCACGTTCCGAGACCCCAAAGGCCGCTTGCGCCTTGGAGAGCTCGCGCAGGAGTTCCCACTTGTTAACGGGTCTGGCCGGAACAGATGCCTCGGGTCGCTCGATGACGCGCAAATGAGCGTGCGAAATCGGCCGCATAAACGGCGAAATTGGTGTGTACTCCATGAAAATGTTCACGAAGACAAAAATTCTAGGGCCCGCGAATCGCTTTGCGCTTGCGGGGTAGGGGCCAGAACGCTACATTCAGAAGTGCGAAAACTGAGATTTTGTAGCGGGCTGATCCCGGTGCGAAACCTTACAAAGGTCTCGTGAAGCTAGCTTCTCGGGGCCTTTTTCTTTTTGCCTGTATCGTGCCTCCTTCTTGTTGGTTGCTCTTCCTCAGTCTTCTGAACGCTTCCAGCGCTCATGAAGCTCGGCAATCAGCTTTGGGGCATTGCCCTCCAACCAGCTGATAAAATCAGGTTCATCCGTAGTCAGATCGAGTTTAAGCTGCTTGCCTTGGCGGCCGGTCTTGACCGTCGCAGCTCCGACACCGGGGATCGCCAAAGCAGGCACACCCTTTCTAGATGGGCTTACTTTCTTTTCTGCGCTCTTCGCAGCTGCCAGAACTGCGAGAAACGCACGCTCAGAAACCTCATCGACCGAGCCGGAACTGTCGGACTTGGCTGCATGAGCTATGGCTAGCAGTTGGTCCCGATCACCGTCGTAGGCACCCAAAGCCTTTTTGAGCTCTTCCCATCTCGGGCGACCAATCCCAGGAGCTGCACCAATTGCCTGGATGAGATCCTCACCGACCGTCCGAACGACACTCAAGAGCTGTGAAACCCCAGCTTCGTGGAGGTTAAGGACTTCGGCGACACCACGATTGGTGCGCTCAGCACCTTCCAAATGGTCGCCGTCCAGAAGCGCCGTCGCTACAAGCGCACGTTCAATAAAGCTCAGATCACGACGCTCTTGGTTCTCGAGAAGCTGATCTCGAAGCGCTTGATCACCTTCAACCTCTGTGACGATGCCTCGAACTTTGATACCGAGTTCGCGACATGCTTCCAAGCGTCTGCGGCCATAGATCAGGTTGTAGCGATCGCCTTCCAGTGGGCGGACCAAGACAGGCACACGCTGACCGTTCTTGGAAATAGAGTTCTTCAGGCCCTCAACTTCAATCTGAAGCCTGTCATCCAACCGTCCTTCGGTAACAATCTGCGCCGGATCGATCTCAAAAACACCGCCACGCAGTCGGCGCCCTTCAAGAGCGTCAGGAGCGTTGCGAAGGGTCTGCAGCGGCAGGCCAAGTTTAGGCTTTCTTGCCATTCCGCCCCCATGTGTTCTGGATGATTTCAGCGATCTCATCGTTCACTGCATTCATAGATTCGATCGCACGATCAAACGTCTGACGCGTGAAGTCCTTCTTGTCAGCTTCGTAGAGCGTTTGCTTGGTCAAGCCGGCATCAGAAATTGCGGTCGACTCAACCATGTGATTGGTCAGGACCGACCTCCCAAAGAGCCCGCGAATGAAGGCGATGACTTCGGTCTGTGGCGCGTCGCCGACTTTGTATCGCGTTGGCAAGAAGCGAAGCCAATCGAAGCGCAGATTTGCGCCTGCATCCCTGATTACTCCCAGGAGATCCGCCGTCATTCGCAGGAATTGGGACATCGACATAAGGTCAAGCATCTGCGGGTGAACCGTCACGAGCACACCCGAGGACGCGGAAAGTGCTGACATTGTCAAGAAACCAAGTTGCGGCGGACAGTCGATCACAACAACGTCGTAGTTCGCTTCAACACTATCGAGTGCGTCATGAACTCTCGCGAAGAACGCCTTTGCTCCGCCTCGCTGGATCGCAGCAGGCGTCTCGTGCTCGAACTCCATGAGTTCAAGGTTGCCCGGGATAAGATCAAGGCTGCGGATGTAGGTCTTGCGGATCACTTCGGCGATCGGAACCGGATCGTCATAGCGAACGGCATCATAGAGGGTTCCGCCCTCCATGAGGTCGAGTTCTGGCTGGATTCCGTGAAGAGCCGAAAGAGATGCTTGGGGGTCGAGATCGATCGCAAGAACTCTGTACCCCTTGAGCGCCAAGCGCTGAGCGAGGTGAGCAGACGTCGTCGTTTTGCCGGACCCGCCCTTGAAGTTCACCACTGAAATGACTTGAAGCTCGTCACTGTCGCGACGCCCAGGCACGTAAGTTCCAGACTTTTTTGCGTTTCCTTCAAGCGTCTGCCGGATTTCCCAGATATCGTCGAGCGTATAGCGGCGATGACTTCCCGCCGTCGTCTCGACGTCAACGATCTTTCCTTCTCGATGAAGCTTCCGAAGATAGGTATGGTCGACGCCAAGGAGCTCAGCAGCTTCGCCGCTGGTCAAAGTGCGCATCACCTTCTTTGCATCCGGTGGGAAGTGCGCAGCGCGCTGAGCATGCAGGTTCGACGCGAGAAGTTCCGCGTAGTGCCCGATGGCGATATCTAGATCTTGTTCTGCTTCGCTCATGTCTGCCCCGATCCGTGGGCGCGTTTTTTATGTGACCGCGCGTTATTTTTCGAGACTATTGCCCGACCAGCCAGATTCGTGCAAGCACTTTCTAGATTTAGTGGCAATCCGTTAAGCCAACACAAGTGTCGTGTTCACAGGAGCCCCAACTTTTCCGCACGCTCAAGCAGCATTTTGACCGAAGACGGCTGCCAGCTAGTACGGCCTCGAGGGGTGCGCTCACGCATCGATTCTAGCCGGTCGCAGATCGCCTGCAGTGTAATTTCGGGGTCCGAGCCTTTGATGGCAGCCACGATAGCTGGCAGGCGGTCATCGGTTTCGCGGCGTCCGGCGCGGCCAAGCACTTCATCTGGTAGAAACCCGTCGCGGACATAGGCTTTCACAGCACGGAGTAGGCGGCTTTGGGTCCAGTGCCGGTCGTGGGGCAGGGGGCCATTAATGATTCGCAAAACATCTTCCCAGGCCATATCCGGCCGTAGGCGTCGCACGTGGGGCACCCAATCCTGCGCGGTTTCGTTCAGGCGCTCCATGTAGCCGTCCTGTCGTGCCAGCCGCACCTTGCGCAGCGCGGCGGGGTCTTTGGTGCGAAGCCCAGGATTGCCACCAACGCGCCCTTTGGCGCGCGCAGAGGCAAGCCCGGCCTTTGTGCGCTCACGTATCAGCGCGCGCTCGAACTCGGCCGCGGCGCCCAGAACCTGCAATGTGAATTTTCCTTGAGGGGAGGCGGTGTCGATTGGATCCTGCAGCGAGCGGAAGAAAGCTCCCTTGGCCTCCAGACGTTCGATCACCTCCAGCAGATGCGACAGGGATCGCGCAAGCCGGTCGATCCGCACAACGACCAGCGTATCGCCGCTCTGGACGCGTTCGAGCAAACGCGCGAGTACAGGACGCGCGCGATTGCCGCCTGAGGCGTGCTCTTCAAAGATCTCGGCACAGCCCGCAGATTGCAGCGCCTCAGACTGGGGCAGGGGGTCTGATCCTCCGTGGAAACGCGGGCATAGCCTATCAGGGGCATGAAAACGGGGCCGATTGCAATTTCATATGCCGTTACTAAACGACCGATTGATGGCAGAAGAATAACGTTTCGGAGGTTGGTGCCACCTTTTTTCTGTAAGTTCCACATAGGCGGCGCAATGGAAAACCGCTATCTGGAAGAATATGCGGGAGACCTGTGGGCCGGGTCTGCGGGGCGGGCATTGGGGTGTTGCATGGACTTACGGTTGAGGGATTATTTTGATGTCGGCACGCTGCAACGCGGTGAAGATTATGCGCATCGCGGTCTGGTCGCGACGGTCGAGCCTCTGCCGGATGGGAGTATCCGCGGGCGCGTGTTGAATGGGCGCGGGGAAAGCTACCAACAGCGGATTACCCTGAGCAACAGCTTTGTGGACGGGATTTGCTCTTGCCCGGTGGGGCATAATTGCAAGCACGTGGTCGCTGTTTTGATGACATCGGCGGAACGCGATTCCAGCTCCCCGCAACTGGCAGCACCGGTGCGGGGTTGGCTGACCCGTGTCAAGCAGCAGCCGACAGCCCTAGTGCCGCCTGAGGCACGTCCCGAGGACTATCCGGACAAGGTGAAGGAACGCCTGCTTTATGTCCTGATCCCGAATGAAACAAAAGTCAGGATCGACATTTACAAGGGCCGTATCAATGCTGCTGGCACGGGCCTGAACAAGGCGATCCGGCGCTATGATGCGCTGCATGCCCTGCGCAGCAACGCTGTGGCAAAATTCATCCGACCGACCGATCTGGAGCTTTTGTCTGCGCTGGCGCAGACCCAACTGTGGGAAACGCACTATAGCTACGGCCTGCCCGGTATGTTCAAGCCAAAGGGGCAGGATGCTTTGCCCCTGATCCGGCGCTTGTGCGACACGGGTCGCTTCCTCCATGACAATTCTCCGGACGCGGAGTTGAGCTGGTCAGAAGCGTGTCCAAAGGCCAGACTGGCCTGGCGCATGGCGGCGGATGGCAGTCAGAGCCTGGGGTTTGAGGACGCAGACGGCATACAGTTGGAGTTGCGGGCGTTGGACGGGGCAGCGCTATGGGTGAACACCGCGCACGGTCAGATCGGGGCGCTGGCACAGCCGGTGCAGATTGAGGCGCTGCAGCTTGTCCAGAGCGCTCCCCAAGTCGCGCCCGATGAAGCGGCGGCCCTGGCTGCGGAGATGCCCGCCACGCTCGCTGGACTGGCCTTGCCGCCGCCGCATGTGGCGCGACAGAGACGGCGCGCGGCCCATAAACGCATCGCTCGTTTGACGCTTGGAGCGGAGAGCGCGCGTGACGGCTATAGGCGTTGGGACAGCGTTTCTGTCACTCTGCCAACACTGACATTGCGCTTTGTCTATGACGGGCAGGAGGTTTGGGAAGGCGACGCCGACCCCCGGGTCGTTGAAAACAACGAGGTCGTAACGCTGACGCGCGATCATCAATGGGAAGCTGCTTGCGTCATCCGGCTGATGGATGCAGGGGCGATACCCGTTGACGAAATGGACTATCTTTTGCCGAGCGCTCGAATGCTGCAATGCGATTTCGTCTTCGCTGAGGAGGAGATGGGCGCGAACAGTATGCGCCTCCCGTCGTCGCGCGATGGTCTCGAGTTTGCGTTCCGGACGCTGCCCGGGTTGCGGACCGAAGGCTGGGAAATCATTGAAACATCAAAGTGGCCCTTCCGTTTGAGCGATGAAGCTGCCGCGCTGACGGTTGCAACACAGGCCGAGGCAGGCGACGCATTCCACGGCAACGACTGGTTCTCGCTGGGGTTTCAAGCCGAGATCGGCGGCAAGCCAGTGGATGTCGCGCCCCTGATCGCGGCCTTTCTTGAACAGGTGCGTGACGAATGGGACGCCGTGCCGGATGTCGACGTCCTGTCGCAGCATCTGTCCGATAAGCCGGTTTACCTGAACCGGGGCAAGGCGGGCTATGCCCCCTGGACCTCAGTCCGCTGGCACCCCTACTCCATCTGGTGCTGACGCATTATGCCGAGTTGGGCGCGCTGCACCCGTCGGATGCCGATGTCGCTCGGTTGGCAGAAAAGGCGCTGGCAGGCAGCTCGGTACACTTCGCCGATAACGCCGGGATCATTCCGCTGGCTCGTAGCCTGAAGGCATTGGCCGAGGCCGAGAGTTTTGCTCCACCAAAGGGATTGCGCGCGCAGTTGCGCCCCTATCAGGCCTATGGTTCCGCCTGGATGGGCAGCTTGCTCGAAGCCGGTTTTGGCGGAGTTCTGGCGGATGATATGGGGCTGGGCAAGACAATTCAGGTGTTGGCCCTCTTGCAGGCACGTCGCGAAGCAGGAGCAGCTGGCCCGGCGCTTCTGATCGTACCGACCAGCCTGCTGCATGGCTGGCAGATGCAGTCCGCGCAATTCACACCGGATATTCGGCTCGTGGTCCTGCATGGCACAGGCCGGGCGGCGCTGCGCGACGAGGCTCTGCGCGCCGATCTGGTCGTCACCACCTATCCGTTGCTGGCGCGTGATCAAGACTGGCTGACAGCGACAGAGTGGCCTCTGGTGATCCTGGACGAAGCGCAAACCCTCAAGAACCCTGCGTCGCAAATGGCCAAGAGCCTGCGCAACATTCCTGCCAAGGGGCGGCTGGCGCTGACCGGCACGCCGCTGGAAAACTCGCTGCAAGACCTTTGGACACTGATCGACTGGGTGAATCCGGGTCTTCTGGGGTATAGAAAAGAGTTTCAGAAACTGTTTCGCACCCCGATCGAAAAGCATGGTGACGCGGTCGCACAATCGCGTCTCAACCGTCGGCTGCGCCCCTTCATGCTGCGTCGCACCAAGGAGCAGGTCGCAACCGAACTTCCTCCTAAGACCGAAATCCTGGAACGGGTGGAGCTGCCAAAGCCGCAGCAAGCGCTTTATGAAGCCGTACGCAGCACCATGGATGCCCGGGTGCGCGAGGCGATCAGCGCCCGTGGTCTGGCCGCAGCGCAGATTACCGTGCTCGATGCGCTGCTCAAGCTGCGGCAGGTGTGCTGCGACCCGGCGCTGGTCAAGACTGACGCGGCGCGCGCGGTGGCGAACAGCGCCAAACGCTCGCGATTGCGTGAATTGCTGGCCGAGCTGGTGGCCGAGGGTCGCCGCGTTCTGGTGTTTTCGCAATTCGTTGAAATGCTGCGTCTGATCGAAGCGGATCTGGCCGCCGCCGGCATCCCCCATCTGACGTTGACGGGCCAGACGCAAAAGCGTGCCGATGTACTGGAAAGCTTCGCGAAAGGCACTGCGCCGGTTTTCCTGCTTAGCCTGAAAGCCGGTGGTCTTGGGCTGACCTTGACCGAGGCGGATACGGTGATCCTTTATGACCCATGGTGGAACCCAGCTGTGGAGCGTCAGGCCATGGACCGCACCCATCGCATAGGTCAGGACAAACCGGTATTCGTGCATCGTCTGGTCGCCGCAGGCACAGTAGAGGAAAAGATACTTGACATGCAGTCGCGCAAACAGGCGCTGGTCGACGCCTTGTTCGACAAGGATGGGGGACAGGCTGGCCCGTTGCTGGACGAGGCGATACTGGAAGATCTGTTTGCGCCGCTCGGGGTGTGACAGGGGCTCGCCGCCTAGACGTTGCGCCAAAGCATGCGAACGCGGCTCTTCCGGCTTGAGATGTTACCGACCATTTCTGGCAAACGCGCCGAAGGTCCGAAGATTACAGCCCCGCAGCCTTGGTCAGGTTTACGCGGAACCGGTCGCGGCGACGCTGATAGCGGCGGGTCATTTCGGCTGAGGCGTGACCAAGATGCTTTTGGACGTAGCGCTCATCGACTTCGGCAGAGCTCGCGAGACCGGCGCGCAAGGAATGGCCGGAAAACAGCGCCAGGCGCTCTTTTTCGGACAGTTCGGATCGGATGCCGGCGTCGAGGACCGTGCGCTTGATCAGTCGTGCGACATGTTTGTCGTTCAGGCGTGTTTCAGATGCGCACTTGCCATCCCGCGAGGTGCCGACGAAGACAGGGCCGAAGTCGATCTTTGCAAAGTGCAGCCATTGTTCCAGCGCCTGGACCGGGCAGGTTTGATCGCTGGAGCCGCGGCCAATCTCGACCTCGCGCCAGCCGGTCTTCGCGTTGAGCGTGAGCAGGGCGCCTTTGTCGAAGATCTTAATCCAGCCACCAGAATCCGGCGTGTCGTCCTTGTGCACGTCGAGGCTGACGATTTCGGATCGGCGCAGACCCCCCGCGTATCCCAACAGCAGGATCGCGCGGTCCCGCAACCCACGCAGATCGAAGGGAAGGCTGCCCACCATAGCGAGTATATCGTCGGCCATGATTGCTTCTTTCCGAACCGGCGGTCGCGCGTGCCTGCGCTTGATCCCGGCAAGCACGGAGGCGATGTGGCGGTTCTTACGATCAAGGGTGAAGCCGCGCTGAGTGTAGTTCCAGCCAAGGCCAGAAAGACGGCGATCGATTGTCGAGACTGAGAGGGCAGGGGCCTTTCCCGTGGGTGCCGCCAGGTTGGCGAGGTAGAGCCCGATCATCTCGGGTGAAGGCGGCAAAGGGTCCGTTCCCTTCAGTCTGCACCAGCGGGTAAAGTGCGCCCAGTCTTTCGCATAGGCCTTCAGGGTATTCTCAGAGGCCGCCTGCTTTGCATAGCTGCGTGCGGTTTCTACCAGCTGATCGACGGTGCCTGAACCAGCCACATGCGAGGGCAAGGTGATGCTATCACTTTTCTCTTGATCGCCCTCGCCGACGCAAGCATCAAGTTTGTCAGAGGGCGTTGACGTCGATTTCTCGATCTCTGTGTCCATTCTTTCCCCTTAAAATTCGCTGATTTTGAGACTGTGTAGCAGCATATTCCACCAAGTCCGATAATGTAAACTTATTGGACATAGAAAAGAACCGCAAGGCGAGGCGGTTGGTTCGGTATTATCTGGAATAAAGCGCCGCGCAATTGTAGGCTGTGGGCATGACCTTTGCCCAACCGGATCACATCAGCGACCTCGATACACTACCCCGGATGCCCGCCTGGGTCACCTCCGTGCGTTCTAAAACCCTTGAAGATGTTGCGTTTTCGTCGGGCGCGGCGCTGAACCACCTGCATCTTGTGTTGGGACGCGAGGACGTGCCTCACGCCTTGATGCGTGACCGCTTGGCGCTGCGTGCAGCCGAGGCCTGTGTAACGTTCTCTGGCCGCCCGGAGCGGGCCAGGGAACTGCGCGACTTGCTCCATCTGCTGCGCCCCGGCGACCTACCCGGACCGGCGGGTGAGATCTACTTTTTTGGCGGCGTGCCACTGAACGGCCGGTGTCGGTCAAGGCTCTCGGCCGCGCCTTGCCGACCTTCGAGCCGGGCCAGATTGCGACGTGGCTGAATACGGGGCAGGGGACTCCCGTCGTCCGGGCCGCAACGGTGCTGGAGACGGTGCTGAGGGAAGCGCCGCGTGCCGATGTGCCGGCGCTGATCTTAGCGGAGGCGGCCCTCGCTCAGTCGCTCGGATGGAAACATCTTATACCATTGCTGGCCCCGAGCCTAAAACGTGCGGACCTGCTCAAACAAGGTGATGACCTTCGCCTCGCCTGTCATCGCGCCATCATTGTTTCGGCGGTCGAGACGATACGCCTTGCTACCGATCTCACGCGGCGGGCTGAACATGTGAAGGCGGTTGCGCCGAAGCTCCGCGCTAAGGGGGCAGCGAAAGCCGTCGAGATGATTTTGAGCCGCGATGCCGTCGCAGCAGCGGCGCTGCCCTTGCCGCCTCGCGCTGCGCGGCGGCTTTGCGACCGGCTTGTCGAACTGGGGGTGGTGCGCGAACTCACTGGCCGCGACACGTTCCGGCTGTACGGAGTATAAGATGGCGAAGTATCGATCTGGGTCAGAGCTTGACTGCGAGCTTGCTAATCTTCCACCCGAGCTGCGCTGGCGGGAATGGATGCGACGGATCGAAGCAGTGCTTTTTGCTTCTGCTTCACCTGTGCCTCGCGCGGATTTGGCGCGGGTGGTAGGGCAGGGAGCGGCAGTCGATCTCCTCATCGAGGACCTGGCCACCGTTCTGGACGGACGCGCGTTCGAAGTCGCTGAGGTGGCGGGTGGCTGGATGATGCGCACAAGAACTGCTTATGCCCCAGCGATCCGCGCGGCTGCAAACGTTGGTGAACAACTGCTGAATCTGAATGAATTCGATGTCGCGGTGTTGGCGGCTATTGCTTATCACCAGCCGATCACCCGCGACGGGCTGAAGGATATTTTTGGCAAAGAAATCAGCCGCGATTTAATTGGTCGCTTACATGCGCGCGATTTGATTGGAACGGGACCACGCGCGCCTCAAAGAGGGGCTCCTTACACGTTTGTGACGACAGAGCAGTTTTTGATCGCGTTTGATCTTGAGAGCTTGCGAGATCTTCCGAACAAGGAGCAAATGGTAGATGCCGGTTTAAGCGTAGAAAACACGGAAGCTGGGTGAATAGATGTTACTCGAACTGTTTGCCTTGTGAATGGTTTTAGCCTAAGCAACTTTAGGGTGTCGGGTGACGCCTTATTCTACTTCGGCTTGAACTTCCATGGGCCGCGGTAAACTGCGGCGGCCTTCGTTCCATTCCTTGGCTCTTGGGGGTCGTCGCCTTTCTTCGCATATCCCAGAGAGTTACATGTTGGGGCATACCGGTGGAAACCTGCCACCGTAATTGCTTTTTCCTAAAGCGCACGTATATGCAATTTGTGAATGACAGTTGTGGTTCATTCACGCCGGTGCATCCTCCCTGTAGCACCGAATAACTGCGGCGACCCATTCCCTTTTTACCCCAGGTGGGTCGTCGCCACTTTTTTTGCAGACTGCGCTGCCTGCGCGAGCCGAAACAAGTACACGCGGTGAGCTTAACCCTCAGTATGTTAGACTCGTTTGGTATGCGCGTAGAGACCGGCAACCGAACCAGAGGTGTCGATCGGCTCAGTATCTGGGCAGCTTGTCAGGGAATATTTCGCGCGGTTCACAGCCACCGAAGCCTTAGGGGCAGGCTTGATTGCCCATTTGCCCTGTCCCTCAGAATAGCGTTTGAGACGGTCGGTGATTTAGAGTGGAGCCCAGGGTGTCCTTGGATTCGGGCTTAAATGGTTCTCGGTAATGGTGCGGCTTTGTCTGGAAGATGCCTGCTCATCCGGCACCGCGAGTCCTCAGCCTTGCAAACCGGTAAGAATCTGTTTGATTGGTTAAGCAATTATTCGC
Organism: Sulfitobacter profundi; assembly: GCF_042661425.1. Classification (NCBI taxonomy): domain Bacteria; kingdom Pseudomonadati; phylum Pseudomonadota; class Alphaproteobacteria; order Rhodobacterales; family Roseobacteraceae; genus Sulfitobacter; species Sulfitobacter profundi. The sequence continues at coordinate 192,837 of NZ_JBHSWA010000003.1, forward strand.
GTTAAACACGAACAGACCAGAGGATAGACCATGCGGTTCATAGCACATTTGCTCGGAGCAACCTCGATGACCTTGCTGTCATCATCTATGGTGTTTGCCCAAGAGGGCGAGCGCGGTCGCGATGATCAACTCAACATTATCTACTGGCAAGCGCCTTCAATCTTGAACCCCTATCTTTCCGGCGGTGTGAAAGAGCGCGATGCTTCCAGCATGGTGCTTGAGCCTTTGGCCAACGCCGATGAGAAAGGCGAGCTTGTGCCGAAACTGGCTGTCGAAATTCCAACGGTCGAGAACGGCGGCATGACCGAAGACTTAACTGCGATTACCTGGAAGCTGAAAGAAGGGGTGACGTGGTCAGATGGCACGCCTGTAACAGCCGACGATGTAAAATTCACAGCAGATTACTGTATGAACCCGGAAGGCGGCTGCGCTCAGCAGTCAAAGTTTAATGACGTCAAGAATGTCGAAGTCGTTGATGACCGCACGATAACAATTCATTTTGATGAGCCGAAACCTTACCCGTATCTGCCTTTTGTCGGGGCGGCGTCGCCCATCCTTCAGGCTGCACAGTTTGCTGAATGCACCGGTGCGCGGGCGCCGGGCTGTACCGAGGAAAACTTTAATCCGATTGGCAGCGGCCCGTTTGTGGTCACGGACTTTCGGCCAAACGACTCTATCCAGCTTGTTGCAAACGACAATTATCGCGACCCAGGCAAGCCCGCCTTCGCCAAGCTGAACTTTAAAGGCGGTGGAGACGCCGTTTCAGCCGCGCGCGCCGTAATGGAAACCGGTGAGTTTGATTACGCGTGGGATTTGTTGATGGCACCTGATGTGCTGGAAACAATCGCACAGGGCGGTACTGGAAAGCCTATTTTTGAGTTCGGTCCGCTTGTCGAGCGGATCGAAATCAACATGACGAACCCTTCTCCGGACCTGCCCCCGGAAACGCGCGCCACGGTTCAGGAGCCGCATCCTTTTCTTACTGACCGGCGTGTTCGACAAGCCATGAGCATGGCAATCGATCGCGAATTGCTCAACGAAATCGGTTACGGTCAGGCAGGTCGGCCAACCTGCAATCTGGTCCCCGCGCCGCCGATTTATAGCTCTGACAACACAGAATGTATGACGCAGGATTTGGAAGCTGCGAAGACACTTCTGGATGAAGCAGGCTGGTTGGACGAAGACGGGGACGGCGTACGCGAGAAAGACGGTATGCGCCTGTCGATCGTGTTTCAGACCTCTACCAACGCCGTGCGTCAAGACTTTCAGGCACTGATCAAGGATTGGTGGAACCAGATCGGCATCAAGGTGGAGCTGCGCAACATCGACGCGTCGGTCTTTTTCGGCGGCGATCCCGGCAGCCCCGACACATTCCCCAAGTTCTATGCCGACGTTGAGATGTATGCGAACCTCTATGACGGCACTGACCCGCAAGCCTATCTTGCGCAGCGCCGTTGTGGGAATGAGCCAAAGCCCTCAACACAGTGGCAGGGCGAGAATATCAACCGCTTCTGCGATGAGGAATATGACACGCTTCTTGATGAGCTTTCTCGCACCAGTAAGCTCGAAGAGCGGGCGCGTCTGGTGAAACGTCTGAACGACATTATCACCACCGAAAGCAAATCCATGCTGCCGCTAATCAACCGCGCGGCGGTGGCAGCACAGGGTAACACGCTTGGTGGCGTGAAGCTGAACGCTTGGGACAGCGACCTGTGGAACGTCGCCGACTGGTATCGCACAGAAGGCTAAACGAAAAAGCGGTGGCCCCTTTGGGCCACCGCTCTGACAATCAGATGATTGTCTGCTGCGCGGGCTTATCAGCCGGTGCGGACCGCCACAACTTCGATTTCAACCAGCCAAGCTGGGTTCGCCAATCCCGCGACGGCAAAGACCGACCGGGTTGGCAATTCGGGTTGCTCCTCGGTGCCGAAATATTGGGTATAGCCCTCCATAAAGCCTTCAAAGTCCATCCCATTGCTGCCTTCGGGAGCGACGAGATAAGCCTGCATTTTGATGACGTCTCCCATATCAAGATCGAGTCCGGCGAGCTTCTTTTTAATCGATGCGAGAACGCTGGCTGTCTGAGTGGTCGTATCCCCGAAATACTCGGGTGATCCTTTCTCTGCCGTTTTATCAGCGACCTCAGGAACGGTGCCGCTGAGATAAACCAAAGTGGCATCCGCTGGCACCTCTACTGCTTGCAGGATCGGAAAGTCGGAATCCTGCAACCCATGGCGGACAACTTCCGAGCTTTGTGCGAATGCTGCGGTGGTCGTAAGTGCGGTCGCCGCAGCGAGGGGGCGATAAATTTGCCGATCATTCGTGTTCCTCCATATTCTGGTCTACTGGGTCGGCGGGCATCGGCCACGGCATCAAGCGTGCCATCCGCCTCATAGTCATTGCCAAGGTTGGTTTGCAGACAATTGGTACTGGCGAGCACCTGCTTATCATCAAAGAAATGGCCGAAGCTGGGCATGGCAGCCTGACCGTTAATGATGATGTAGGTCGCGTAACCGGCGAATTCGAGGTTCGGGTTCCCGCTGAGCGCAGGGTATTTTCCGGCTCCGACTGCGCCTGACCCGTGCATCTGCCTCGGATCGCCCCTTCCGAATTCTTTTCCGAGTTGCTCGCGTCAGACCCACTTTCTTATCGAGTACAACAGAGCAGCTTGGAAAGGATACAGCTATGGACATGGACACTCAACTCGTCGGCCAATGGTTCGAGGAGCCATCGGATAGCAGGTCTGGTCACTGCCTGCTCGTGATTGGGCAGACATACTACTTCATATTGTTGATCAGCAGAAGGCCAGTGAGATGTTGGTGCAAATCATCTCACGAAACGTCGACAGCTTGATCCAATACGACTACCGCGACATCTGTGAACAGACGTTCGACAAGATGCGCATCCTGACCCGGTAACGGTCCTCGGTCCGGCGCTTAGCGCCCCTGCGGCCCTCGAGCTGCTGAGCTTGCAGATTCGGCGCAAGGTTACGTCCTCAGCCTGATGGCCTCGATCAACATGGCTCAGGTAGTGTAGACTGTTGATTGTCACTGAGAACTGACCCGGTAGCCCCATAAATTGTCACTGAGAATTGACCCATGTGAACACACTTCCCCGACGGTTTTGGTTGGGGGGATTTGGAGTGATCGACATGGGATTTTTGAGTGTCATTCGACGCTGGGCATTGCGTGACAAAATGCCAATCAGGGAGATTGCCCGGCGGACGGGTTTGTCTCGGAACACGGTAAAGAAGTATCTGCGTGAAGGTGCGGTGGAACCGCAGTTCAAGACGCCCAAGCGTCCAAGCAAGCTGGATCCCTATGCGGATCGGCTGTCAGCCTGGCTTTTAATCCAGACGCGGAAGTCACGCAAAGAGCGGCGGACAGTGAAGCAAATGCATGCTGATCTGGTGAAGCTGGGATATGATGGCTCCTATGAACGCGTAGCAGCTTTCGCCCGGGCATGGCGTGAAGATCGGCATCGAGCGGAACAGACGACGGGGCGCGGCACCTACGTGCCTTTGGTGTTCGCGCCCGGCGAAGCCTTCCAATTCGACTGGAGCGAGGACTGGGCCAACATTGGCGGTGAGCGCGTCAAACTTCAGGTCGCGCATATCAAACTGTCACACAGCCGGGCTTTCTTGGTGCGGGCCTACCCGCTGCAAACGCATGAGATGCTGTTTGACGCCCACTGGCATGCATTCCGCGTGTTCGGCGGTGTGCCTGGTCGCGGGATCTATGACAATATGAAGACCGCCGTTGATCGTGTGGGCAAAGGCAAGCAGCGGGATGTCAATGCACGCTTCAAAGCCATGGCCAGCCACTACGTGTTTGAGCCCGAGTTCTGTAATCCGGCAGCCGGTTGGGAGAAAGGCCAGGTTGAGAAGAACGTGCAGGATGCGCGCAACCGCATGTGGCAGGTCATGCCGGTCTTTGCCGATCTGGACGAGTTGAACCAATGGTTTGAAGAGCGCTGTATGGCCCTTTGGACAGAGACACTGCACAAGGCTTTGCCGGGGTCCATCGCAGACGTGTGGGAGGCCGAGAAGCCCACGCTGATGGCACTGCCGCCGGCATTCGATGGCTTTATCGAACACAGTAAGCGTGTGTCACCCACATGCCTGATCACGTTCGAACGCAATCGCTACAGCGTTCCCGCCAGCTTTGCGAACCGACGTGTTAGTTTGCATGTCTATCCCGAACGGCTGGTCGTGGTCGCTGAAGGGCAAACGGTTTGCGAGCATGCGCGGATCATCGAGCGGTCTCACCGCAAGCCGGGCCAGGTCATCTATGACTGGCACCACTATCTCGCTGTTATACAACGTAAACCCGGGGCCCTTCGCAATGGCGCGCCGTTTACAGAGATGCCGGATGCCTTCCGCCAGCTACAGGATCACATGCTGCGCAAGGAGGGTGGAGACCGAGAGATGGTTGATGTCCTGTCATTGGTTCTTCAGCACAATGAGGAAGACATTCTGTGCGCAGTGGAGCTGGCGCTGGAAGCGGGTGTGCCAACTAAAACGCATATCCTGAACTTGCTGCACCGATTGATTGATCGCAGACCGACAGATCACCCCGAGGTCGATGCGCCGGACGCACTGGCATTGCAGACAACGCCAGAGGCCAACGTCGGTCGCTATGACGGGTTGCGACAGACTGAGGAGAAGCGCCATGCGTCATGACCCAGCAGGAGCCTCTATCGTCATCATGCTGCGCAGTCTTAAGCTCTATGGCATGGCAAATGCGATTGAAGACTTGGTCGCCCAGGGCGCGCCAGCGTTCGAAGCTGCCACACCAATGCTGTCACAGCTGCTCAAGGCCGAGATCGCCGAACGCGAGGTACGGTCCATCGCCTACCACACGAAGGTCGCCCGCTTCCCCGCATACAAGGATCTGACGGGCTTCGACTTTGCATCGAGTGAGATCAACGAAGCGACAGTGCGGCAGCTACACCGATGCGAGTTTATCGAAGCGGCCGAGAATGTCGTTTTGATCGGCGGTCCCGGAACGGGCAAGAGCCACACAGCCACAGCAATCGGCGTCCAAGCCATCGAACATCACCGGCGTAAGGTGCGCTTCTTCTCGACCGTCGAATTGGTCAACGCGCTGGAGCAGGAGAAGGCGCTTGGAAAGGCAGGGAAACTGGCTGAGATGCTGACGAAGGTCGACTTGGTCATCTTGGACGAACTCGGCTACCTGCCGTTCAGTTCATCTGGCGGGGCGCTGCTCTTCCATCTACTCAGCAAGCTCTACGAGCGCACCAGCGTCATCATCACCACAAACCTCAGCTTCTCAGAATGGGCGCAGGTCTTCGGGGATGCAAAGATGACAACCGCGCTCCTCGATAGGCTGACCCACCGCTGCCACATTCTCGAAACCGGAAACGACAGCTACCGCTTCAAGGCCAGCGCTGAGGCTGCAAAGAGAACACGAAAGGAGGCCAAAGCATTGACCGCGTCATAAACCACGACGCATAACTGAGGGTGGGTCAAATCTCGGTGAAAATACCGGGTCAGTTCTCAGTGACAATCAACAGTCTTGTCGCGCAGAGCTTCTATCACGCGTCGCTTGGCCTCCTTAAATCCAATCTTCTTACTCAAGATACGAACTTCCTCGTAAAAAATCAAGTTGATGTTGCTGTTTATTACTGCAGTTTGCTTCGGACTTCACGAAACAAAGCCATTATCTCTCCGACCGCTTTCGAGCTTGGCCGATCGAACTCTGTGATCGCCTGACTGGAGATTAGTGCCTGCATAAAGGCTTTGCGTTGACCGAGCCGCGCCTTCGCCACTGGTACATCATGAAGGGCGGCTGCTGTATCGTCCAAACCGCCAGCATGGACAATAGCAGGGTCGAGCTCGGCGATCCTGCCAGCCACTGGACCAGTGTTGGCAGCTGCCAACCCATCCTTCCTGGATTTTGCGGCCAGGTCCCGCAGGGAGGTTTTACGAACGCGCCAACAAGGAGACTGAGCTAATGAACCCCGACCGAGAGAACGCAGTGTCCGCCAGGTCATCTACGAGAACGACAGCCAGAAGTTGCCATCCAGCTGCCGTTTGATGAAATCGGAGCCCTTTCGGGATCCGGTCCTATGACCCTGGCGCATCCGCCAGGGTCAGGTAGGCTTGATCAGTCTTTGCAGGTCCAGCGGAAGCGGGAAAAGTCAAAGTCCCAGCTCTGCATCGGCACCCATTCGTAGCCTTCGAGACAACGGTGTGCGACGAGCCGCTTCTGCTGCGCGAGAAGCCAGACTGACCGTTGGTCCTCAACCAGTTTCGAATAAATTTCCTGATAGATGGCGTTGCGGGCGCCGGTGTCGGTTTCGGCACGAGACTGAACAATCATATCGTTGATGTCGGCATCGTTCACCCAATCCATGCTCGACCAGGTTCCCGCGGCATCGGATGCGTATTGCACGTAGAACACCGAATCCGGCGACGGGTAGGTTGGCCCGTAGAAGATCTGTGAACTATGCGGTGTGGTTTCCACAGACGTGGCAAGTTCAGTTATCCGGTTCCATGGTTCGGGCTGGATCGTCACGTCAAAGCCGATTGCATCGAGCGTTGCCTTGAAAAGAAGTGCGATTTCCTCTTCGAAGGGCGTGTTTGACACATAGGTGTGGGTGATCTCGATTGGCCCCTGCCCCGAATAGGGCGACTTCGCAAGTTCGGCGGACGCTGCCTCGATATCGAACACGGGCTCGGCCGCACCTTCTGGAATCGCCGCTTCGAACACATCCGCCAATGGTCCGCGCATTGGCGCACCGGGATAGATGACCTCTCGGATGGTGGCATAGTCCATCGCCATGGCAATGGCCTTGCGCACATGAATGTCATCGGTCGGCGCAAGCTGGTTGTTGAGCTTGATGTAAAGCCCCGTCGCCGTCGCGGCCTCAATCAACTCGTAGTCATCGAGGGCGGCAATATTCTCATACGTTTCTGACGATTGATAAGAGGAGGAAAGGCTCAGCTCGCCCCGCTGGGCCAAGGCGCGGACGGTGGATTCATCGCGGGTCACAACGATACGGATATCGTCGATTGGCCGGTCGCCTTCCCACCCGTCATGATAATCGTCGAACCGCGCAAGCGACATCTGCGCGCCCCGATCCCAGCTTGACAGGCTATAGGGGCCGGCGCCCAAAGTAGTCTCGGCCAGTTGCGTTTCGCCCCATTCATCCTCGTCGGTGCTATTGACCTGTGATTCATTGACCACAAGCAGGATCGGAGTAATCGTGATGAACGGCGCGTATACCTTGTTCAGGACGAACTCGACGGTGTGGTCGTCGATTGCCGTCACCGAGCTCTCGTGCAGCAGGTCTGAAAAAGGTAAGCCGGTCCTTCGTTGATCGACAGCAGGCGTTGCACAGAATAGACGACATCTGCAGCCGTTACAGGGTCGCCGTTCTGAAACTTCGCATCTTCCTTGAGGTGGAAAGTATACGTCAGGCTATCGTCGGAAATGTCCCAGCTTTTGGCCAGTTGTGGGATAACGGTGCCGGTGGCGTCGACCGTGGTCATCGCATCGTAAAGGTTCACCGCGGCCATATATTCCGTGTAGTCGTTGATTTTGGCTGGATCGATGGTGCCGATAATCTGCACCGCGTTCACGGTGATGGCCACCGGCTCCTGCGCTGCGGCGGGCAGCGCGACAAGGCCGGCCAGTGCCATACTGGCAATTCTATTTTTCATTTTGGGTCCTCCTGTTGCATTGTTGTCGTGCGAATAGGGTTCAAGTCCTCGACCGGCACGAAGTCGTGTTCGTAACCGAAGTAGCTTGGTCCAGCGAGGTCGAGCCCCGCAGGGCTGCGCCACTGCGGATCGGCTTTGAGCCCGATAAGGCGGATGGCCAGCCCGAAGCGCAGGCTTTCGGTCGTCACAGGCAGGCCGCCGTCGGCATCGAGCGCGCAAATCAGATCAGGGGTCAGCGCGAGGGGTTTTCCGTCCGCATCCTCAAGACAAAGAAACTCGTTCTGGAAAGACAGGAAAAACTCACGCCCTGCATCCGCGTCGAGCCCCCGCAGTCGGGCACGTCCACGTGCGAAACCGCCTTCGGTCTTGCGTTCTATGTCCACGACCCTTGCGGTGCAGAGATCTATGCCCCCGCAACGCGCGATCAACGCGTCACCCGAATGGCGGTTCGCCTGCCTCTCGTCCAGGATCGTCTGCCCCAGCTCGCGGATGAGCGACAGCGTTCCGTGCAGCAGGCCTCGTTTCACGTCCGCGCCGCTCATCGGGTAGAGGGCCACAAGGGCTGCGCCGCCCATCTCGATCGTCTGGGCGCGTGCTAAGCGCTCGGTCCAGACGTTGGAGACAGTGTTGATGACGGAGCTGTTGCCCTTCTCGTCGGCCAGCACCATCGGCGTGGACGAAATATTGTGTAAGGTCAGGCTGACCATCTGCAACTCGGGGAAAGCCCGCCCCATGCCGTCTCCATCGATGAGTGGCAGGCCCGTCGCGGCGGCCACCGCAAACGGAATGGTCGAGTTGAGCCCGCCTGCCTCGATGCAGATCAGGTAATCAGCTTTCTTGCCCAGATAGGACTCAAGCGCAGAGAGCGCTTCCAGCGCCTCATCGCCATTGGGCAGCTTTTCAAGCATCACCGTGGGCGCGCCCATCATGCAGACAGGAACGCAAAGCGCATCATCGGGCACGTCGGCGGCATCAACCACGTCAACTCCGCCACCGTTGGCCATCGCCGAGCGGGCCATCATTTTGCCGATATAGGGATCGCCCCCTCCCCCGGTGCCGAGGAAGGCACCGCCGAGCGCGATGGCCTCCATATTTTCCGATTTTACGCGAAATCCCATTACTCCGCCTCCGCCATCGGCCGGTAGATCAGGTCCTCGAACCCGAAAGCCGCCGGACCGATCACCTCGAGCGCCTGCGGAGTCCGCAGCAAATCATGACAGGGCAGCGCCAGGACCGCGATCCGCTGTCCGTAGCGCAGCAGCTCGGTGCCAAGCGGCAACCCGGTGTCCAGATCGAGCACGACCACGAGGTCGGGAACGCAAACCTCCATCTCGCCATCGCGGCGGAAGACGAGAAACTCGTTCTGGATGGTGATCTCGCCCTGCGATCCACGATCCCCGTCCAGCCCGTCGATTGTGGCAACGCCCGTGTTGAAACCACGCTCGAAATATCGCTTGAGGTCGGAGATCTTGCCCGAAAAGATGCGCTTGCCGCCTTCACTGGCACAAATTGCCGCGATGGGGTCCTCATTGGCGGATTGCGCTGCGATCACGCGACGCCCGAGACGGATGGCCTGAGTATAGGTATGCGGGATCGAGTATTTCTTCACGAAGGCGCCCGACATGGGCGCCGAAGCAAGAACCGAGGCGCCGCCCTGAGCGATAACGCAGGCCCGCGCCATCCGCTCGTGCCATTTTTCGGTGATCGCATGTTCGAATGCCACGGCATTGCCGTGCGGATCGCACATGACCGACGGCGTCGATTGATGGCCATAGATGCAGTAGGTCGTCATCTGCATTTCGGGGAACGCGCGTCCCATGCCATCGCCGTCCACGACCGGCAATCCGGCGAGCGCTCCGGTAACCAGCGGCTCCATGGAGTTCTGCCCGCCGATCTCTTCACAGGCCATCGCGTCGGCCTTGAAGCTCAGCCGTTCTTCAAGGGACCGCAGACAGCGCAGCCCCTCGCGCCCTTCCTTCAGCCTCTCGAACGACACCAACGGTGCGCCGATGCCGCCGATTGGAACAACCTTCGCGTCGTCCGCAACCGCCTCGAGCGGCAGAATGCGCGGCTTGTGCCCGGCACGCAGCACTTCTCGCAGACGCAATTTGCCCGTGTAGGGGTTGCCGCCGCCGCCGGTGCCGAGGATTCCCGAACCAATTTCAAGCGCATCGATATCCTCTTCGGTGAGGGTCCAACATTTGTTCAAAATATCACGCATCGAGACCTCCCATGTCACCGACAACCTTGAGATGGATGCGGGTGGCGTTGCCTGGCAGATAGGCCAGCGGCACGTCCTCGCGTTCGATCACCGTCAGTGTCTCTTCCGTTGCTCCTGCGTTCAGCGCATTTGTGCGGGCCTCTTCCTCGGCTTCGGCAAGACAGACTTCGCGGCTCTTGCCCTCAAGCGCGTAGATACGGTCGACCTCGCCCGAGATCTGCGCAATCGCGGCGCCTACGGCGTTGGCCACGGCGAAGTTCTCCGGTCGCAGCACCTCAAGTTCGCCGATTTTATCGGGCACCAGAATTGATCCGCCCCCGACGGCAATCACCGGGATCGGGTCCGGGCTGATACGGCTGCGCTCAACGGCCATTTCCAGCATCTCGCCAATACGCTCTCGCGCGGCATCGATCATCGCTGGCTCAAGGTCGGCCACCTTCGACGCATCGCCGATATCCGCCATGCCTGCAGCGACGGCGATATCGGTCGTGGTTAGAACGTCACCTCCGAATACGCGCGCCTCGCTCGTCAAGCGGTAGCCTACAGATTGGGGTCCGACGACCGGCGCCGCAGCGTCGCCTGTCACCTTTGTGCCACCGCCAAGACCGATGGAGAACACATCGGGCATGCGGAAGTTTGTCCGCACTCCGCCAATGTCGACCACAGTGGAGGCCTGCCGCGGAAACCCGTGGTGAAGCGAGCCCACATCCGAGGTCGTGCCGCCGATGTCGACGACGATTGCTTCTTTGACACCGGTCAGGAACGCGGCTCCGCGCATCGAGTTTGTGGGCCCCGAAGCAAAGGTCAGCACCGGGAAGCGCCGCACCATGTCTGCGGCCATCAGCGTGCCATCGTTTTGCGTGACATAGAAAGGACAAGTCAGTCCGGCATCGCCAAGCGCGCGCTCGAACGCATCCACCGTCCGGCTGGACAGCCCCAGAAGCGAGGCGTTCATGATCGCCGCACTCTCGCGCTCCAGAAGGCCGATACGCCCGATCTCGCTTGACATGACCACCGGCACGTCGGGGCAGTGCTGGGCCAGGATGTCACGAGCCCGCTCTTCCATGTCACGGTTAATGGGCGAGAAGACCGAAGAAATGGCTGCCGCACGAATGCCCTTGGCGTTGATCTCGGCGGCGATCTCCACCAGACCGGCTTCGTCCAGCGCGGCGATCTCACGCCCGTCGAACTCGTAGCCGCCACGCAAGAGGTAGCCGTGCCCCCCACCATTTCGCGCAGATCGTCGGGCCAATCCACCATCGGAGGCAGACAGGCTGTGGCGGGAAGGCCAAGCCGTATGGCGGCAACCGGATCAAGGTGGCGGCGCTCAATGATCGCATTGGTGAAATGGGTCGTGCCGATCATCGCGACGTTGATGGAATCGCGTGCCACGCCCGCCTTCTCGATGACTTCTTCGAGGGCAGTGGAAATGCCGCTCATCACGTCCTCGGTGGTGGCGCATTTGACCCCCGCCAGAACCTCTCGATCGCGTAGGATGACCGCGTCGGTATTCGTGCCGCCAACGTCGATGCCCAGTCTCAGAACCATTCTCTTCTCCTTAATTTTATAATTCCATTTCGCCCAGCTCATGCGGCCGATGACACGAGGAACCTTTGTTTTTCTTCCAGCGTCACAAGCGGTTTTGCAGCCTCTTCCGCATCGGTTATGACGGGGATCGCCGCGATCAGAGCGCGGGTGTAGGGGTGTTCGGGGTTGGCGAAGACCTCAGCAGGGCGGCCCTGTTCCACAAGCTCGCCGCGCAACATGACAGCGATCCGCGAGCAGAAGTTCCGCATCAGCGACAGGTCGTGACTGATGAAAAGGTAGGTCAGGCCAAGATCGTCTCGCAACTCCTCAAGCAACGCGATCACGCGTTTCTGCACGCTCACGTCAAGGGCCGAAGTCGGCTCGTCCAGGACAATCAGCCTGGGATTTGCAGCAAGGGCACGGGCGATGGCCACACGCTGCTTCTGCCCACCGGACAATTCGTGCGGATAGCGGGCTATGAAGTGGCGCGGCAGATCCACCCGTTCAAGCAGTTCCTCCATTCGGGCGGTATGGCGCTTAGGCTCCAGCCCGGCGAATTGCAGCGGCACCGAAAGCGTTTGCCCGATCGTCCGTTTGGGGTTCAGCGAGGTGCCGGGGTTTTGGTATACGATTTGCGCCATGGCGCGATCGGCGCGGTTTCCGGCCATCTCGTCCAGTGGGACGCCGTCGATGAACACACGTCCTGCGCTTGGGCGCATGATGCCCATGACCATCCGCGCCACAGTCGTCTTGCCCGATCCGCTCTCTCCGGCGAGGCCGAATATCTCCCCTTTGCGGATATCGAGGTCCACGCCCCGAACCGCCTTGGTAGTGCCATCAGGTCCAAGCAGCCGCTTTTGCAAGAACGTCTTATCCACGCCTTCGAGGCGCACCATCTCGTCCCCCTCTGCGATCTTCTGGTCCTTAACCGCTTCACCATACAACGGCGGAATGGCCCCGATGAGTTCGCGCGCATAGTCCGTCTGTGGATTGCCGAAAATTTCGTCGAGCGGACCGTGTTCGACAATTTCGCCCTTGCGCATAACGTACACGTAATCTGCGGTGAGACGCACCACACCAAGGTTGTGGGTGATCATCAGAAGCGACAGACCCTCATTGCGCACGAGGTCGTTGATGAGGCGCAGAATTTCGTCCTGTGTCGTCACGTCCAACGCCGTGCCCGGCTCGTCAGCGATCAAAAGCGCGGGCTTGTTCATAAGCGCCAGCGCGATCAGCACCCGCTGACGCATCCCGCCTGAGAGTTGTGACGGATAGGACGAGATCACGCGTTCGGGATCGGCAAGCTGCACCTTGAGGAGCACCTCGCATATCCGTTGGCGTCGCTCGGCCCGTCCGGATTTGCGCCCCGCCCGCCGGTCGGCCCAGTAAAGCACGTCGTCAAGGTGCCGCCCAATAGTGAACACCGGGTTGAACGATGACAGCGGGTCCTGCATCACCACCGACATCTCGATGCCCTTAAGCTTTTCACGCGCGGCGTCGGACTGTTTCAGTAGGTCGTCACCCCGCCAGAGGATTTTGCCCCCCGTCACCGCTGCATTTCCGGCAAGCGTGTTCAGCACCGCCTTAGATGTGACCGATTTGCCCGAGCCGGTTTCGCCAATAAGGGCGACGCGCTGGCCTTCGGCGATTTTCAGCGACACGTCCCGCAGCACGTAATTGGTCTGTCCGTAGCTGGTAAAGCTCAGATTAAGGCCTTTGATATCGAGTAATGCCATGGCTCAGACCTCCACATCGAACATATCGCGCAGCCCGTCACCCAATAGGTTGAACCCGAGCGTGGCGTAAAAGATTGCGAACCCCGGGGCCACGACGCCCCACCAGAGTTCCGGCAGCAATTGCCGTCCGTCCGCGACCATGGTTCCAAGGTCCGGGGTCGGTGGCTGCACACCAAGACCAAGGAATGACAGTGTTGCGCCGAACAGGATGATGAAGGCCGCGTCCAGTGTGGTCTTGACGGAAATGACGGCGATGCAGTTGGGCAGGATCTCGCGAAAAAGGATGTGCAGATGCGAAGCGCCCGCCAGACGCGCCGCTTCCACATAATCTTCCGCAGCGACTGATTTTGACACCCGGTAGACAAGCCGTGCATGCCAGGTCCACCACAGGAGCGCGATGGCGATCATGGCGTTGGTGAGGCTCGGTGTAAGGACGTTGCCAACAGCAAGAGCCATCACGAGGGGCGGAATTGCCAGCATCACGTTGGTGAACCCGGTGATCAGCGTCTCGACCCAGCCGGTGAAATATCCCGCAAGCAGCCCGAGCCCCGCGCCGATCGGAACGGCGATGGCCAAGACACCCAGAACCAGAAGCAGCGACACCCGAAAGCCGAAAATCACGCGGCTGAAGACGTCGCGACCGACCTTGTCCGTGCCGAACCAGTTCACCGCATCCGGTGCGGCATTCTTGTTGCGAAAATCAATGACCGCGCCGACATGGTCGGGGAAGGTCGTGATCAGTGGCGCAAAGATTGCAGCAAGGATGACCGAGGCAACCATCAGCGCTCCGACCACTGCCACGGGATTTGCGCGGAAACGCAACCAGGCCATGCGCCGGGCCGACAGGACCTCTACCTGTTCCTCCATTAGGGATGACATTCAGTGGCCCTCCTTCATGCGCAAGCGTGGGTCGATGAGACCTATGAGGATGTCGATAACCAGATTCGCCACTACGAAGAACATGCCCGATACAAGGACCACCGCCATCACCGCGTTCAGATCCTTCTGCATGATCGCTTCAAGGCCAGCGGATGCAAATCCACCCCATGAGAATACCATTTCGACGACAAAGGCGTTGCCGATCAACGAAGCGAACTCGAGCCCCATGATCGTCAGCGGCGCGATGGCCGAAAGTTTGAGAAGATAACGGAACGTTACCACCCGGCCCGGCACGCCGAAGCTGCGCAAGGTCTGGACATGGTCGCGACGCTGGTGCTCAATCATAGCGGACCGTGTGATCCGCATGATCTGGCCGATTCCGGCCATTGCCAGCGCCAACGCGGGGAAGGCCAGGTGCCGCAGCGCGTCCAGCGTGACGTCGAACCGGCCGGTCAAAAGGCCATCGAGCGTCAGAAGGCCGGTAGGTCCGGCGAAATCCCCAAGCTCGCGCGATGCACGGCCCAGGATCGGCCAGTCGGTCAGGTAGAACGCGGCAAAAAGTTGAAGCAGAATCGCAAAAAGAAAGCTCGGCATGGTCACACCGACCAGCGATACGATCTGCAGGATCGCGTCGAACCAGGTGTTTCGATAGCGCGCGGCCAGCACACCGAACGGCAGGCCGATTACCAGCATGATGATTAATGTGGCCAGCACCAATTCCAGCGTCGCGGGCAGAAGCCCGGCGATTTCCTGGGCGACGGGCTTGCCAGAAATCAACGACTTGCCAAAATCCCCTTGAACCGCGCCGCCAAGAAAATTGAAGAACTGCACTGGTAGTGGATCGTCGAGGCCCATCTCGGCACGCAACGTCTCGACTTGCTCAGCACTGGCCGTGGGACCAAGTGCGATACGGGCCGGATCCCCCGGCACGACCCGTGCAAGCACGAAGATGATAAGCGCGAGTACGAGCAGCACGCCGGCAAACCCGATGATACGTCTGAATAAGAATTCGAAAAAGCCTGCTGTCACCCGATCGCCACCCCCTGCTGTCGATAACTTCAGCATGGCAGAAGGAACCCTCGTCCCAAAACAGGCTTCAAGGATAGGTTATGATCTAATGAGGATAGGTTTTCCGCTTCGAACCCTCAAATAAGACTGCTGTTCCGTGCGGCGGCAACCGCGCTCTTGCGGTCTGAGACCGCCAGCTTTCGAAACAAATTCTTCAGGTGAAACTTGACGGTCGGCAGGCTCACGACCATTTCCCGCGCGATCTCCTTGTTGGAACATCCCTCGACCAGAAGCAGCAAGGCCCGCCACTCTTGACGGGACAGTGGCCCTGCGCCGAAAGCCGCAACCGCGCCACTGCGCAGATTGCGCGGAATCGCAACCCGCTCCATTTCCCCGCGCATGATCTGCGGATCTTCGAGGAGGGGAAGCAGAAAACTGCGTTCTTCCAGGATTGGCGCATTGCATTGATGCGTTGCGCAGACGCCCAAGGTGCGCGCCAAACGCTGCCGGGCTTGGGCGATACGTCCTTGACGACGATCCACCCAGACGCTCCAGAGTTGCAGGCAGATGCGCTGCCGCAATGCGAGTCTGGGATTGGCCTCCAACGCCACAAGCCGCGCAGGCAAGGCTGCATCCCGCGGGGCTTCTAAGGCCTGCTGGCGCAACCAAAGCAGTGCTTGCACGATATCTTCAAAATCCTGCAAATCGGCAAGATTGTCTCCAGCCGTGTCCATCCACAACCGCCCGATCCGGGTCGCTATTCCTTCAAGCCGCGTCCGTGCGTCACGCCAACGTTGGGCACCCTGTCGAACCGCGACATCCCGCTGTTCGATCAGCAATTGAAAGCGTCGTGACCGCCAGAGCTGAAGGCGCCAACGGTCGACAAACTGCATTGCGGCTTTTTGCCCTCGAAGCTGCAAGAGCGCATCGGCCCCATGCGCCAAGGCGAGTGCGGCGATGGACGGCCATAGTTCACCGAAAGCAAACTGGCTGAACTCGGTCTCGACGAAATCGACCATTGCCTGCGGTTCGCCGGTTTCATAGGCGGCACCGGCGCGCAGCAATGCAAGAAACCGCTCCTCCTGCACTGTTTCGAACGCCGTTTTTTCAAGAGACCGCTCAGCGGCAGAGAGACACTCTGTCGCTTCGCGCGGGTTCCCTGTGGTCAGGCCCATCATTGCGCGATGGACGTGGACGAAAAAGCTAAGGTAAGGGGCTTCGGCGGCGTCATAGTGATGCAGCGCCCGGAGAGCACAATCTTCCGCTTCCGCCAGCCGCCCCTGCCGGATATGGGGCTCGAGCAGTGCGTTGTAAATTGCACCGAGAAGAAGATGCTGGCGTGGCCCGGTCCGCGCAAGAAGCTGTGCAGCCTCATCCAACAGGAACTGCCGCGGCGGCTCGCTTCGGTAGGTCGCGAGCATGAACCGGGCAAACAGATACTGCGGCGGATATTTTTCGGACGCCTGCAGTGGCTGGCCCAGGTTGACCAGGGCTGCACCGCCTGCCGTCGCGAGGATCCGCTCCGCCCGTGAAACATCACCCAATTTGACCGCTACCAGGAAATCGAGCGCCACGACATCGGGCAGCCGGTTGTTCTCGAACCTGTCGAGAACGTCCAAAGCGGGCTGCAACCCGTTCATATGCATGAAGAACGCGCCACCGCTTTCCTGCAGATGATGGAGCGCAACCGTTGGTTCCCCTTTTCCAACGCCAACAGGATCGGCGTAGCAGCATTTTCGGGGATGCTCAGTTCGGGGATGGTGGCACGCGCAAAATTGGCAACTTGTTGCGAGGCAATGATCCATCGGTCCGCCTCTCGGGAAACAAACGGGTTAAGCCACAATAATGCGGTCCGTTCGTCATCAGTCAGGATCGTATCCCGGAGGCCGTCAGGTGCATCGAGCAGCCGCCGGAGCAGGTGCCGGTGAAGAGGAGGCAGCCTGACCATCGCATCGGTCGCAAAGCTATGCGGCAGGTCGTGGGTCGATTTTCCAATATCACTTTGCATGGCTGGACTTACCTCGAATGATTGCCGGGTGCGCAGGATTGATTGACGTGGTCACGCCTTTTCGCCCAGTCTTTCAGGTTTACCAAGGTGTCTCGGGTTCAGCTTCCGTGCCGGGTTGACCCGCTCTTGCCGGCATGGCCGATCTGGAAGCGCTTATTGGCATCCAGCAATGCTCTGATTGCCGCGTCGATCGTGCCTCCAGCATGTTGAGGCGTAGTCAACGCCGTCATCTTCCGATTGGGAAAACTTTGCTGGATGCATCAATGTTAACCCCTGATAATAATTAGTGGATTGAGTTCGGCTATTTTGCAGACATTAGTCAATGTCCCTTTGCCACACTAAATTCTGGCAGGGCCTATATATATAGAAATCTCTAAACGCGACGATCTAAAATTTTAGTGTTGAAGTTGATGCCCTTACCATCGCTATAGCCGCCACTCGATACCGCTTTCAAACAACTGCACTTCAATCCCTGCCTCGCTGCGCGCCGCAATTAAGGAACCTCGGCACAACTGCATGAAAACAGCGTCGAACGTCGCTGACCCCGGGTATCAGCGGCGACCCTCCGCCAGTTGCCCAGCGAAGAGCGTCATCAAAGGGGCTGTACGTTACAGCCAGGGCGGCATCGCTGAGCATAATCCGGAAGGAAAGTCGCTTTGCTGCGCGCCGCAAAGAAGTCGTACCTACCGGCTAATGCTCAGAACTTGGTGCACCCGCCATACCAGATATATTGTGCCAGAATTTCCTGCAGAAAAGAAACTTTTAGCGAATTTGCATTTTTTATCTCTCCAGCTAGGTGTTCAGTCCCGGCATCTGGTGGATCGGATTTATGATGAATCGACCTGGCTCTGAAGTCCAGATTTTGCAGATGTATTCGTAGGGTGTGAGGCCGTTCAGGGTCTTTAGCCTACGTGCGAAGTTGTAGGCTGCCATGAAGTCGGTGAGGTGAGTGCGCAGCTGATCATGGCTGTCGTAATGGTATCGTTTCACCGTCGCCTCCTTGATCGTTCGGTTCATCCGCTCGACCTGGCCATTAGTCCAAGGATGGTTTGGCTTGGTCAGCCGGTGCTCGATCCCATTTGCTTCGCAGATCATATCGAAGCGCATTTGCCTTGAATATGCTGTGTTACGGTTGCGGGGCTGCTCAGCGAATTGGATGCCGTTATCAGTCAGGATCGTGTGGATGCGATAGGGGACTGACTGAAGCAGGCGCTCGAGGAACTCCCACGCTGTCTTGCGATCCGCCTTATCCACGAGTTGCGTGACTGCAAATTTGCTGGTCCGGTCAATGCCCACAAAGAGATAGAGCTTGCCCTCCACCGTCTGAACTTCCGCGATATCGATATGAAAGAAGCCGATCGGGTAACGCTTGAACTTTTGGCGCTTAGGCTTGTCGCCCTCGACATCCGGCAAGCGAGAGATCCCGTGCCGCTGAAGGCAACGATGCAATGCCGACCGGGTCAGATGCGGAAGCGATGGCTGCAGAGCATAGAGGCAATCATCCAGCGGCAGCAGCGTGTGCCGCCGGAATGCAACGATCATTGCCTCCTCAGCTTCTGTGAGAACGGTTGAGCGCGGCTCCTTTGGCCCGGTCTTCAAATCCTCGACCGTCGCACGCTTACGCCACTTTGCAACGGTCTTAGGGTTGATGCCCAATTCCTTGCTTAGCTGCGCGAGCGAAGCTTGCGATCGCTGTATTGCAGCTCTGACGGCGTGCGTTGTCGTGGCGCTCCCGTGACGAACTTGCCCCATAATGCTTCCTTCCAAGCCTGAGAAAGGATCGCACCATCAAACCGTGGGATCAAACAGATATGGCTGGCAATGTCTGGGAATGGACTGATGGCTGTTTCGCGAATGGCGTCGTGCGCGTAGACGGAAGCGTTGAGCGCACTGCGGACTATTGTGGCGTCAGGATCGCCGCCGGGGCGCATCGTGCTGCGGTGATCAATTTTGTGCGGGACGCCAGTGTGGGTGGCTGCGCGGTTGGACTACCACCGGATTACCTGGGATTTCGACTGGTTCGTGCGCGTTAATTCCTGCTTGGGAATCGCCACATTTGTTGATCCTGCTCAAAGTTGGTCCCCATAAGGCGGGATATGCTTGGTCGTATCACAAAGGAGGAACGCACCATGCATATACTCATCGCTTATTCCACAACCGAAGGCCAATCGTCCAAGATCGCCCAGTTTGCGGCTGATCAGCTGGCGCGCAAAGGCCACGAGACGACTGTCCTCGATCTGGATGAGACCGGTAACATGCCGGTTCTGACCGCTGTGCAAAGCGTGATCTTGGTGGGCTCTGTCCACGAACGCCGCCATTCGCCGGCGCTTGAAACCTTCATGCAGGCCCGTCGCGCATGGCTGTCGTTACGACCTGTGTTGCTCATCTCCGTCAGCCTCAGCGCAGCTTTCAAGCGCGGAAGGGAAGAGGCGGAGGAATATGTTATCGAAACCCAAATGCGCACGGGATTTACGCCCGATGAGGTTGTTCTCGCGGCAGGCGCCGTGAAACCGAATAGCTACGACTACTTCGCGAAATCGGTGGTGCGCTTTGTGGTGCTGAATGATCGGGAGTTCGAGATGGGAACCAGTGACCATGAGTTTACAGATTGGGAAGTGCTGTCCGACCGGTTGGAGGGATTTACGGCAGCCCCACTCGGTCGCACTGCCTGAAGTCTCGAAATCTCTCTGCTGGAAGGTGGCTGTCGCTTTCATTGGAAAGGCTGGATAGTTGATCAGTGCAGCGACAGCCTCGGAATAGCACCTCCGGCGTTTTTCGGCGTCAGCCCATAGCTCAGCCCGCGCCCGACCCGATGTGCCAAGGCGGACCAGCTTTGCGCGAGATCGGCGGGGAGTTCTTCGGCCAAAACTCGGTCGAATAGCTCAAGCCAGATCGGGAAATGCTCCGGATGCACATTCCCCGCGGCTTGGTGAACGTGCATCGGATTGCCGTCATAGCTGCGCTGCAACAACAAGGCGTTGCGCCAGAAACGTCCAATTTTTTCTTCATGTGCAGGCCAGTCGGTCACATGGGCGGCAAAGATCGGCGCCAAGTTTGGATTCTGTCGGACAGCGCTGTAGAACCGCGCTACCACGCGGTCGATCTGTGCTTCGGTGACCGCAATGCGGGGCGGCATTGTCATACGGCGAAAATCCAGACGAAAATGAGGCTCAGGATCAGATAGACGAGCGTGTTGACCATCCAGCGGATCAGACCTGCTTCGCCTTCGGGGTCAACGCCAAGCCGTTCGCAGACTTTAGTACCGGGCCAGAGAAACGCTTCGGATAGGGTCATGAGAACCTCCTTAATAGGTATTTCAGATACTCAATATGTACGCGCTTTTAAATGCGCAATGCAAATGCTAAATATCGTAGCCATGCAGCTTGATAAATTTTCCGATTACGCTTTGCGCATTCTGATCACCCTCGCGGTAAGGGCGCCCGAGCGTGTGGCCACATCTGAGATCGCCGGTCGCTTCGCGATCTCGGAGAACCATCTTTCCAAAGTCGCCACACAACTGGCGCGGGAGGGGTTTGTGCTTTCCGAACGGGGGCGCAGTGGGGGGCTGACCTTGCATCAATCGGCGGAAGAGATCCGCATCGGTTCGGTGCTGCGGGCGCTCAAAAGACAGGAATCGGTGGCGGAATGTTTCGGGGACAATAAGACTTGCCTCATTCTGCCAGTCTGCGGCTTGCGCGGGCCCTTGGCGCAGGCACGGGAAGCTTTTTTCGCTACCCTGGACGGCTACACTTTGGCGGATATTGTCGGACAGCGGGGTGGTTTGACGGCTTTGCTGCGCGATGATGTAGACGATACCAACACACAGCTGACGTCTTAGCACTGGTTTTTATCACTTTCAGTGAAATGGCTCAGGATCGCTTGCGCCATGTGCAAATCCTGAAGCGAAATGCCGGAACTGTCGAAGATCGTGATGTCGCGGTCCCTCTCGCGGCCACGGGCATTGCCGTTCAACACCGACCCGATTGCAGTGAGTTGCGCGTCTGCCGCATGCTGAAACTCGCCAATTCGCAATGATTGTTCAGGCAGATCGCAAAACAGGCGGGCCTGTGTAAAGAGCGCGGGGGAAGCTCCTGCTTGCCCGTCGCATCCGATCCCATCGATGAGATATGCGTGCCGGGCTGCACCCATTCCTCTTTGAACAGCGGGGCGGTCGCGGTTGTGACCGTTACGATTATATCAGCTGCCCGAACGGCGGTTTCGGCATCTTCGGCTTTGGCAGGCAGCCCTGACTGGCGCAGCTTGGCGACGAAATCAGACGTGCGGCCTGCATCCCTGCCGACGACCAGTACGCGGGCCAAATTTCGTATGCGGGAGATGGCGCGGGCTTCATAGGCTGCTTGGTGGCCCGTGCCGAAAAGGGTTAAAACCTCTGCATCGGAACGTGCCAGAGCATCGGTCGCCACCTCATCAGCGGCGGCAGTGCGGTAGCAATTGGCGGCGGAGCCTTCGACCAACGCGCTGATGCGGCCAGTGGATTGGTCGATCAAGAGAATGGTCGAGGCATGACGGGGCAGGCCACGGTCATCGTTTGTCGGGAAATAGGCGCCAACCTTGAGCCCCGCCAATTCCGCCCCGGCGGCGGATTTGACAGTAAAGCGGTTCTGCGGGTCGCTGCCGTGGCCGAGTACGACGGGAAAGATCGCAGCGCTTGGTGAAACTGCGGCGATGAAAGCCTCGCGCATCGCAGCAAAGGCAAGCTCTGGCGTTACGATTTCGGCAGATTGGTCTTCGGTTATCAAGATCATAGGGGGTCTCCTTACCAGCCGTTAAAACGCGGCCATACCTCAAGCGGGCCACCGCTTTGCGGCACCAAATGGTAGCGGTCATGCTGAGCTGCGGTGGCGCAGGCGTGGTTGGGCAGGATGCGCAGACGGGTGCCGACGGGCAAGTTCAGCGGCGGCTGTTCCGCCCCATCACGCAGCGCGATGATGCCATGTTCCTGATTGGCGCTGACGACGATATAATCGGTCAGGACGCGCCCCTCTTCGTCACACACCAGCCCGTAGCTTTGGTCTACATCCTGCGCCGCTGTTCCTCGATCACGCGACAGGGCCATCCAACCGGCGTCGATCATGGTCCACCCTTTGGCGGGCTGATGCCCGATGACCGTGGTCAGCACGCTCAATGCGATGTCGTCTTGGGTGCAGACGTCGATCCCGGCCATCACCAGATCGAAGAACATATAGACCCCGGCGCGCAGTTCCGTCACGCCCGTCAGGTCGCGCGCGGCGTGGGCGGTGGGGGTCGAGCCTACGCTGACTGCGGGGCAGGGCAGATCCGCCGCGCGTAGGTTTTCGGCGGCGGTGACGGCGGCTTTTCGCTCCTGTTCTGCGAAGTCGGCGTGGGCCTCGCGGCCCCGGACCGTATAGCTTTCACCCGCATGGGTCATCACACCGCGCAAGCATTCGGCGGTGTGCAAGATGCGCCCGATCTCAACGAGTGCCGGGTCATCCGGCCGCAGCCCGCCGCGGTGACCATCGCTGTCGATCTCGATCATTGCGGGGACAGCGGCTTCCGCCACTGCCTGCGCCTGGGCCGCGTTATCAAGGATCACGACCAGATCGCAGCCCTTTTGGCGCAGCGCCTGTACCCGCTTCAGCTTCTGCGGCGCAATCCCAACGGCATAGAGGATATCGTTGTAACCATCCGCGAAAAACACCTCGGCTTCGGCCAAAGTCGACACGGTGATCGGGCCAGGCGCACCGCCAGTGAGTTGGCGTGCAACATCGACGGACTTTGCCGTTTTGAGATGCGGCCGCAGCGTGACGCCAAGCTTTTGCGCATGGTCAGCAAGACGCGCGATGTTCCGCAGCATCCGCGCTTCATCAAGCAAAAGAGCAGGGGTGTCGGGGGCCTGTGCGTCAATCATCGGGCAATCCTTTCGCGGTTTTGCAAGGGCTTAGCATCGAAGGCGGCGGCGCGACATATGCAAACACATGTGACGCGGATTTGGCGATGCCGTTGGCGGGGAACCACTATCGAGCTATGCGCCGCGCACATCACGGGAAGACCATATCGGCTCTGCAGAATGAGCGTTGAGACCCCATCTCCATAGCAGATTGGAAAGCACATGCAGGCGATAACTCCACAACTCGTTTCCCTATCCCGTCCCGCTCTCCGAAGGACACTTTTGCGGCACTATCGCTGCTTGAGTGAAGCATCGCGCAGATTGCGCTTCATGGGCGGCATAAAGGAAGAGGTCTTGACGCAGACAGCCAATAGCGCGTCGCCGAACGTCATGTTCGGGATCAAAGAGGATGGCGCCTATCGGGGTATCTTAGAGCTTCACATTCTTGAGGACGGGCGGGCCGAAATTGGGCTTTCCGTTGAAGATGCCTACCAAGGGCGCGGATTTGGTCGTGCGCTGTTTCAGCTAGGCCTGTCTGAAGCGCAGGCGAGGCAAGTTCATTCGGTTGACGTGCATTTCTCGAACGCGAATGCGGCGATCCAAAAACTCTGTCTCGAAATGGGCGGCGACATGCGCGTTAACGGTATGGATTCTATGTCGCGCATCACCCTTTAGCATTCGCCCTTGCCCGACTGGACGCATTTACAAAGACATGCGAGCGTAGTTGCGAGTGAATTGAAGGACAGCGCTGCGATGATCAGGGCAATTGTGAAGTTTCTTGCCGGGCTCGTCGTCACTCTTGTCGTTGTTATTTTGATTGCCCGTTTCGCTTTCCCTTTGCCAGAGGTTGAGAACCGCGACGATACGGAGGCACCGCTGCCCACGACGCAGGGACCGCTGGCGGATGCTTTGGCGAGACAGGAAGAGAGCCATGCCGGGCAAACCGGCGTTGCGCCCTTGCAAAACGGCGCTGATGCTTTCGCGGCGCGTATCCTTTTGGCGGATGCTGCGGTCTCGTCTATCGATGCGCAATATTACATTTGGCACGACGATTTGACCGGGACGCTTTTGCTCGGCGCGCTGCGCCGCGCGGCGGATCGTGGCGTTCGAGTGCGGCTTTTGCTTGACGATAATGGAACGAGTGGACTGGATCCGGAGCTTGCTACGCTCGTTGCGCATCCAATGATTGAGGTGCGCCTGTGGAACCCTTTCAACCTGCGTCGCTTCAAGATGCTGTCCTATGGCTTTGACTTTTTTCGGCTGAACCGACGGATGCACAACAAGTCATTCACCGTGGATTGTCACGCCACGATCCTTGGTGGGCGCAACATTGGGGATGAGTATTTCGCCACCGGCCCCACCGCGCTTTATGTCGATCTGGACGTCTTGGCCGTAGGCCGGGTGGTGAACGATGTGTCGAGCGATTTCGATCGTTATTGGAGCGCAGGCGCGGTTCATCCGGCGGGGCCGATTGTCGGCGCAGCGCGAGAGGGCGATCCGCTGGCCAACCGGCTTTCCGCCCTAGAGGCCGACCCGCAGCTTTCAGAGTACCGAGAGATCCTGCAAAGCTCGGACATCGTGAGCGCCCTCGCCTTGGGGAAGTTCGGCGTGGAATGGACCTCAGTGCAGTTGGTCAGTGACGACCTGATCAAGGGCGAAGGCGCGGTGGCGTGGGAAGACCTTCTGGCGTCACGGCTGGCCGATGCAGTGGGGGAGATAAAGACGCGTTTTGACGGTGTGTCGCCCTATTTCGTTCCCGGTAAAGCGGGAGTGGAGGCTTTCGCCATGCTTGAGGGGCAGGGGGTTCAGGTTCGGATGCTGACCAATTCGCTGGATGCGACTGACGTTTTGCCGGTCCACGCAGGATATGCCAAACGGCGCAAGGATTTGCTGCGCAGTGGCGTGCAGCTTTATGAACTGCGCCAGCAGGCGGCTGTCGATGCGCCGATTGACCGGCTTGGCCCCTTTGGGTCATCGGGGGCAAGCCTTCATGCCAAGACCTTCGCTGTGGACGGTGCGCGTATTTTTGTGGGGTCGTTCAACTTTGACCCGCGATCCACCACGCTCAATACGGAGATGG
The DNA here is from genome assembly GCF_042661425.1 of Sulfitobacter profundi. Lineage (NCBI taxonomy): Bacteria > Pseudomonadati > Pseudomonadota > Alphaproteobacteria > Rhodobacterales > Roseobacteraceae > Sulfitobacter > Sulfitobacter profundi. The sequence goes on from NZ_JBHSWA010000003.1 coordinate 217,852, forward strand.
GGCTTTTAATTGACAGTGAGCGTATGGCGCAGGGGTTGCATGATGCATTTGACGCGGACTTGCGCGGGCTGGCATGGCGGGTTGAACTGGACGAGGGTGATCTGATCTGGATCGACCTCCAAAAAGAGACGGTGACGATAGATGAGCCGGGGACCAGCTTGGCTAGGCGAATGGCCTTGATGGTCATCGGCTGGCTACCGATTGAATGGCTGCTGTAACTCCGGCAGACGCCCGCCGCTGGGCTACCCGTCAGCGGGCATAGCGCTCAGCCGTCAGTCCCTCCATCGAGATCTCTGGGGTCTTGCACAAGACCAAATCAGCCACCGCCCGCCCTGATCCGCAGGCCATGGTCCACCCCAGCGTGCCGTGACCAGTGTTCAGGAACAGGTTGTCATATTGCGTGCCGCCAAGAACCGGCGTGCCATCTGGTGTCATGGGGCGCAGTCCGGTCCAGCCTTCGGCCTGAGAGACATCGCCTCCACGGGGGAACAGGTCATCAATCACATGTTTTACAGTGTCGACCGCATGCGGCCCAAGCCGATTGGAATAGCCCGCGATCTCGGCCTGGCCCGCAACGCGAATGCGGTCCCCCAGCCGTGTGATCGCGACTTTATGCGTTTCATCCATGATCGTTGATTGCGGGGCATAGTCATCATCGATGACGGGCAGCGTGACGGAGTAGCCTTTGACCGGATAGACCGGCAGCCGGACCCCGATGGGGTTAAGCGTTCGGACCGCATAGCTGCCCATGGCACAGACATAGGCGTCGCCCGTGACACGCTCGCCCGCCTCTGTATCGACACCGGCAATGCGGCCATTTTCAACGGAGACAGCGCGGATCGTTTCGCCGTATTTGAAGGTCACGCCCATCTCGATACATTTCTCGGTCAGCCCAATGGTGAACATCCGGCAGTCCCCAGTGCGGTCTGCGGTCAGACGCAGGCCACCGACAAATTTTCCCTGCACTTCGGCCAAAGCCGGTTCGGCGGCGATACAACCGCCGCGGTCAAGCACCTCAAAAGGGGAGCCGTATTCTGCCAAGACATCTTGGTCCGCTTTTGAGGCCTCCATCTGTTTGGCGGTGCGGAAGAGCTGCAAGGTGCCTCGCTCGCGTCCGTCATAGGTGATGCCCGTCTCAGCGATCAACTCGGGCATTACGTCCCGCGAATAGCTGGAAATCCGAACCATACGACCCTTGTTGACCCGGTAGCTCTCGGCGTTGCAATTGCCGACCATACGCGCACACCACGCCCACATGGTCGGGCTGATGAGTGGCCATATAAACAAAGGCCGTCGCTTCATAAACATCCATTTCATAGCTTTCATCGGTATGCCCGGTGCCGCCCATGGTGAGGTCATGCCGTAGCTGAGTTGGCCCGCGTTGGCATAGCTGGTTTCCAGCCCCGGTCCGGATTGGCGATCGATGACGACAACCTCGGCCCCCTGTTTTGCCAAATAATAGGCGGTAGTGACGCCGATCACACCCGCACCCATAACAACGACTTTCATACCAATTGCCTTCCTAGACCGCCCGGGCGCCGTGCCGCGGATGCGTTGAATTTCACCGTGACGTACCGCCCTGCGGGTCGTTTAAGCCTTTCTCGACCTTGAGGATCGTCAACGTCCGCCGCTGGTTTGCCTGTCGCGTGTCCCAATAAAAGCTGGCACCCTCCCGCAGACCCAAGAGCGCGACGCCGATGGGTGTGATGATCGACACACGCAATCGGGTTATGTCAGCGTCTTCCGGGTACACGAGCGTCACGGTCTTATGCTGGCCTGTCGCCTCATCGCGGTAGGTCACCTTGCTCCCTATCCCGACGACATCCTCGGGCATCTGCGTGCTTTCGAGGATTTGCGCGCGGCCGATCTCTTGAAAAAACCGATCGGCCAAAGTCGGGTGCCGTTTCATTGCACTTTCGGCAAGGTCTTCGAGGTGTTCGAGATCCGCTGCATTCAAGACAAGATGCGGATTGCGATCTGCGACCTCAATGCTGCTGGTCATTTGGAGCACTCCTTCACGGACCGGGGGCGTTCATCTTTTGCTGCCGAGCTAGGTGACAGAATTGAAATGACGGAGACCGTAGCAATACCGCCAACTTCGTTCAGCAGTGGCGCACGCTCTCCCACGCGCATTCCAATCAAGGTGGCGCCGAGAAGAGACGCCACTGCAATCACGCCACCCGGTGCGCCGGGTCTTGCGCTATGCACAAGAAGGCCTGAGCAGGGAAGCGCTCCGTCGATTGCGTAAGCGACCTCGGACCCGCCAATTGCCACATCGACAAAGGGCAGGTCAGCAACCGCGCGGGCATTCATCAACTTGTTGGCCAGCACATAGGCAAGCAATGTCGACCCAGGACGAGACGTTGAATCGCAATCCTCAAGGTGGTCCTGCAGTTTGCGGTAGTCGGTCTGCGGCAGGACCAAAGGTCTGTTCTCGAGGGCACGAAAGACGGTGCAGTTGGTGCAATTGGGCTGAACTGATGCAAGAATGTTGGACATATTCTCTCCTCGGGCGCATGCGCCGCGTTCACGTTTTCAAGAATGTGAGGAGACCCCGGGGAGGATGTCAGACGCGCATGCGCCTAGACCGCCCGGGGATGCAGGCGGTTCAGAAGTAGAAATCTATAATGATCTACATGTTCCAACATGCGAATGAACTTAAGCACTGGAACACCGTTGTCAATCGGGCCGCGTGACCATGTCGGAAGATGTTCGTGACTATGTAAGACGGCAGGCATTTGGATAGGCAGATAGTGGCTACGCAAAAGCGCGCGACGGGGCCCAAAGTTAAGAGTTTCCCTGCGGCAGAGGTATGTTAGCCTTTTCAAGAACCTGAACGCAAAAAGGCAGGCCAGAATAACCAAAGGACTGATCCTGTGGACCTAAAGCGACATTTTCGCCGGCTTATCTTACCGCTGTTGGCAGCAGGGGTTGGGATCGGACTGGCGGTCTTTCAAGAGGAACTTCCCGAGCCCGTCGCGGAAAGCCAGAAGGTCACCTTGTTCCTTACAGCGGTCATATACCTTTCCAGCGCTTGGCTCGCGAGTCGGGTCTTGGCGATGATCTTAGACCAGGCCGGAGGCAACCGACCTTATCCACCCCTGTTGAAGGACCTGATCGCCGCCGCGCTCTTCATCATCGCACTGGCAGCGACGGCGGCGCTTTACATGGGGCAGGGCGCGATTGGGGCGCTTGCAGGCTCGGGCATCGTCTTGGCTCTGTTGGGGTTTGCCATCCGCAACGTCGTGGCTGACACGCTTTCCGGCATCGCGCTGGCGATGGAGGCCCCTTTTCGGATTGGCGATTGGGTCGATATCGACACATTGGCGCTGGCCAAGGTGATCGAAATTGGCTGGCGCACCACGCGGCTGCAAACGCCTGATGCCACCTATATGATCCTGCCCAACAGTCAGATCGCGCGGCATCGGATCACGAATTTTTCGGCACCCAAGCGCGAGTTCAGATCGCAGGTCAACATCACGCTCGACCATGTTCTGCCAATCGACAAAGCGCGGGTGATCATGCTTGCCGCACTCGGCAATGCTAGGCTCAGGACTCATAGCCAGTAGATGACAGTGGCGGCGAGAGCGATGGCTGAGAGGAAGACCTTTGGGCATCGGTCGTAGCGAGTGGCAACGCGCCGCCAGTCCTTGAGTCTGCCGAACATGATCTCGATCCGATTGCGGCGTTTGTATCTGCGCTTGTCATACTTCACCGTCGCCTTCCGCTGTTTTCGTCCGGGGATGCAGGCGTGTATCCCCTTGTCTTTTAATGCTTCTCTGAACCAGTCGGCGTCGTAGCCGCGATCGCCGAGCAGCCAATCGACATCCGGAAGACTATCGCAAAGCGCTCGCGCACCTATGTAGTCGCTCACCTGTCCTGCCGTTACGAACAGGTTGAGTGGGCGCCCCCGGCTATCGCAGATTGCATGAAGTTTGGTGTTCATGCCGCCTTTGGTTCGTCCAATAAGACGTCCACGCCCCCTTTTTGACGCCCAAACTGGACGCTGTGCGATGAGCCTTCAGGTAGGTAGCATCGATCATCACGGTATTCTTTTCGCTGTGCTCGGCAGCCAGTCCCACCATCATCTGTGCGAAAATGCCTTTGTCGCTCCAACGCTTCCAACGGTTATAGAGCGTCTTGTGGGGGCCATACTCCTTAGGCGCATCTCGCCATCGCAAACCATTGCGATTGATGAAAATAATCCCGCTTAAAACCCGCCGATCATCGACACGTGGTTTGCCATGGGATTTCGGAAAGTAGGGCTCCAGCCGCGCCATCTGCGCATCGTTCAGCCAGAAAAGATCAGACATATCACCGCTCCGTTTTCGGACGGTGAATCATGCGGCTCCACGATAATCAATGGGTCCTGAGCCTAAGCTGATCCAGCAGAGCCCAGCTCCCGATGTGCGCGTGCAATCCTACGAAGAGGGGGCATTTGCTATACGGTGCGCTATTGGGTGCCGCGGTTCGAACTGGCCGTGGACTGCCGTGATGAGGTGTTTAGTCTTGTGGACGAAGCTTTGCGTAAAGCAGGCAGTATCGCGCCCTATCGGCGCATACAGTTGGTGAATGCCCCGATCTACTCCGAACAGGGCGAGGCGGTAGAATAGACTGCTCCACGGGGGCCATGCACCACGGCCACACGGAGCCAATTGAGGGCGTGAGGAAAGGCCAATCATGTCGTCAGATACCCCGTTTTCCCTACAGGATGAGACCCCAGAGGCGCTTGATCGGTTCTACAACCAATCAAGGCCTATTGATCTGGCCTCTTGGCTGAGTGAATTGCCGCTTGACCAAGCGTGGCGATATCTCGCGGCCATGCCGCTCCCGCGTCAAGCCGCTACTTTCGGCGCACTTTCACTAGAAGATCAAACTGCCCTTGCCGCTGTCATCCCCGCGCCGAGCCTGAATGTTATTGTCGCGCTGATGTCGGCTGACGATCGAGTGGACCTGTTCCGATGTCTGGGCCCGATTGAGCAAAAACGTCTGCTTCAATCCCTGCCGTCAGAGGTGGGTCGCGATATCCAGCAGCTTGCGCTCCATGCCGAAGAAACAGCCGGGGCGATCATGACCTCGGACTATGCGGTGCTTGATGCCAAGATGACCGCACCCGAGGCTATCGACGCGCTGCGTGGGCAGGCGAGCGGCTCTGAGACGATTTACCGTTCTTACGTTGTGGATAAGACCGCACGGCTTATCGGATCGGTTCGGCTGCATAGTTTGATCATTGCTGATAAGAGGGCGGTAGTCGCGGCATTGATGGAGGACGATCCGGTGTCCGTCACAATCGATACGGATCAGGAAAAGGTCGCGCAGCGTATCGCGTATTACGACCTGCTAGCGATCCCGGTTGTCGATGGCGCAGGGCGGTTGGTTGGCATCGTGACCCATGATGACGCAGCGGACGTGATGCAGGCCGAAGCGACGGAAGATTTTAAGAAAATCTCACATATATTGCCGTTCAAGCAAACCATGCGGCAGGCCGGGATCGGCGTGCTCTATTCGCGGCGTATCATTTGGCTTGCGCTTTTGGTCATTGGCAACCTCTTCTCCGGTGCTGGCATCGCGCATTTCGAAGATATGATCTTGGCCTATGTCTCGCTGATGTTCTTCCTGCCCCTGTTGATCGACAGCAGCGGCAACGCAGGCTCGCAATCGGCTACGCAGATGGTGCGGGCGTTGGCAATTGGTGATGTTAAGATGAAAGACTGGCGCGCGCTGATCCTGCGTGAACTGGCCGTGGCCGCCGCCCTTGGGGCGACGATGGCGGCGGTTGTTTTTCCCGTCGGCGCATGGCGAGGCGGGATCGACGTGGCGTTGACGGTAGAATTGACCATGTTCATCGTGGTGATGATCGGCAGCCTCGTGGGCATGTCTCTACCGTTTTTGCTGAGCCGTTTGCGCCTGGACCCGGCTACCGCGAGTGGACCGTTGGTAACGACGATCTCGGACGCAACTGGGGTTGTGATCTACTTTTCAATCGCAACGATGGTCTTGAAGCTTTGAAACTCGGGCACGCCAGTTGGGTCGGCGTGCCCTGAATATAGTTTACCCCGCAGTGGCGCGAAGCATCCAAGCAGCTTTCTCGTGGAAATCCGCCCGCGTTGTGGCAAGATCAGCGGTAACGGGATCTTCGGCCGCTTCTGCGGTGCCGACCAGCGCCCGCATACGGGCCGCAAGGCGTTCATTATCTGACAAAAGGTCGCGCAGCATCTCATCGGCAGGGAGCGATACGTCCGCGTCCCGTCCCTCAGCCCCTCTGCCCAAACCCGACGGGTCGATCACTGCGGGCTTGCCTAAGGCGCGGATGCGCTCGGCGATTACATCGGCGGCGGCGAACATATTAGTGTAATGCGTCTCGGTCAGTTCATGCAGCGTCAGAAAGTGTGGGCCGATTACGTTCCAGTGGTACATATGCGACTTCATCACCAATCGATATGTAGCCGACAGCGCTTCGGACAGCGCGTCAGCCACAGAAGCGACGTTGGAAATATTGGCGGTGCTGGTTTTGGGATTAATTACGGACACAGATAGCTCCTGATGTAATTTAGCGCATGGCGAAACTCCCGCGCCCCGGTGGTTGACACAGGGGTGCGGGCGGTTCGGTGGGGTGAGCTTGCGAGACTAAACTAGGCCACAGAGGTGTGCTGCCTAGTCTGGTCAGGTGACACAACAGATCGGTGCTGGGCGGGAGCACGCGGCGAATCCAACCCAAGATCGACATCGCTTAACCCTTCAACCACCCAGCGAATATCGCCTCTGTAAATTCCGATATCTCGCAAGCTCGCGTCATCCATCGCTTCGAGCTCGGCAATCGCCCGTCGGCGTTGTCTGCGTCTCGCGAGAGAATCCGCCAAATCGCGGAAGACCGAGAACGGTTCCGCTCTGCTTTCTTCGCTTGCGAAGTCCGTGAGCATTTTTCGAGTGATATAGATAGCCATTTGATCCTCCAAGGCAGTCGACACTGCCGCACGAACGATAGCTCAGGCGTGGGTTAGCAGGCTTGCTGCACCCTATCGCGGCAAAGCGTCATCGTTCTGTTTGATTGTTCGAAATGAAATCAAAACCCCCGAGGCGTGGACAGACCAAAGGGCCAGCCCGCTCGGGGCTACCGGCGGTTCAGTAGACGTTCTGCACTCGGCAGAACCCTCGTATGAAAGCGGATCATCATACCCGATATATAGGATTGAACCCGGCGCCATTCAAGCTTCAGGCAGCGAAGCACCTGGCCTCAAGAAGTTGTGGACGCATCAAGCGCATTTAGCGCGGTTTTAATATGGCGCAGAAGTTCAGTGCGGTCAGTGCCTTTCATCCCTTCGTCCGATGCGCGCATATAGGCTTTCTTATCATCCCGCCATTGTTCAAGCAGTTCGATCTTTTGCGCTCGATCCAACGTATCGTCGTGTAGAATTTCCTCGGGCGTATCGTATTTTCCGAAGTACGGCATGGCAGCGCTCCTTTGGCCGGATTGTTAAGAAACTAGCACGAAAAGCGGTCTGACAAAAACTCGCAGTCATGACGGTGCGACCGGTTATTCGCCTGCCGCTTGCTTTCGCATTCTTGCCGCCGCACAACAGGTCGACGCCACATGGTGAGAGAGGTCCGACCAGATGGCTAAGGTTCCGACCACCCGGATCGACAGGTTGCTGTCCTCATTAGGCTATGGTTCGCGCAGTCAGATCGCTCAGCTTGCCCATGCGCAGCAGATTTGGCTGGACGGGGGCGGGTAAAAAACGTGTCCAAACGCATCTCCATGCCGCCCGATCTGGCCGAGCGCATGACCATCAACGGCGCCGCGCTCGATCCGCTGCCGGGCATGGTAGTGATGCTCAACAAACCGGTTGGCTATATCTGCTCGCGCAAGGACAGCGGCCCGTTGGTCTATGACCTTTTGCCGGACAGGTGGCGACTGCGCAAGCCCATGCTCTCACCCGTTGGTCGGCTGGACAAGGAAACCTCCGGACTGCTTTTGCTAACCGACGACGGGAATCTATTGCATCAGATCACCAGTCCCAACCATGCGGTTAGAAAGACCTATCGCGTCACGCTTGCTCGCCCGCTTGAGGGACAGGAGGCAGATGTTTTCGCCTCGGGAGAATTGCAGCTGACCGGAGAGAAGAGACCGCTTAACCCGGCAAAGCTCGACATTCTCACACCCACCGAGGCGCGGTTGAGCATCACCGAAGGCCGATATCATCAAGTACGACGTATGTTTGCCGCGGTGGGAAATCATGTGGAGGCTTTGCACCGCGAATCTCAGGGCGATTTGACATTGCCGGACAATTTGCACGCAGGTGCGTGGTGTCGTCTGAATGCAGACGACATCGCTAAGGTTTTCGCAAAATCGTCGAGCTAGTCTGGACCACCGAGTATTCATCGGCAAACCATTGCTGAGAGAGAAGCAAGCCGCAGCGCACAGGGATGGAAGCTGAATGGACGATACCTGTATCTTTTGTCGGATAGCGCGGTCTGAGCTGCCTGCGTTCAAGTTGTTTGAAGACGATATGGTCCTCGCGTTCCTTGATCTGCATCCGATCCGGGAGGGCCATACGCTCATCATCCCAAAACAGCATCACCCGTGGTTTGAGGACCTGCCCGAACCGCTGGCAGCGCGGATTATGATAGTCGGCCAGCGGCTGGCGCGGGCGATGAAGGGCGAATGGCAGGTCGAGCGCGTGGCGTTTTTCTATACCGGTATCCACGTCGCACATACCCATGCCCATGTCGTGCCGATGTTGCACCAGCACGATGTCACCTCCGCCGGCTATCTTGAGAACGGGATCGAGGCATTCACCCTGCCGCCCTCGCCGGGAGAAGCGGCGCTGCTGCAAACTGCCGAACGTATAAAAGGGCGATTGGCGTAGGACAGTTAAGCGGGCGATAGCTGCCTAAGGTTAGCCCCGGTCGATAGGGCGCGGCACTCTCGGTTGGCCCAAGCCACATTCCAATGCATCCCTGTCCCAGTGACCCGTCTCAGCTGCTGCCTAATAGGTCGATTGAAGAAAGGCTATCTACGCGCCGTGTGTATCAACGCTGCTTTGGACGGCCTTGTAGGGCAGGAGGAACTCTCAAGATCTATACATTGCAGCTTGCAGGTGAAGGTGTGGCGACGGCGCGACCTTGCGGGAGACTTGGCTCTCAGCGCTGGCGCTGGCGAGCTGGCTTTGCGCAGCTTAGGCTATGCGGACAGCGATGCGGATGATGTAGTCAATCGCTTGCGCAAAAGTGACGTTGAGCGGCTGGACCAGCAGATCACTGCCGCGCGGGACGAGCGTGGGCGTGAGGATATTGTCTTAGCGATTACACCGGAACCCGTAAAAGGCCGCAAGCCGGACATTCGCCTTTTATCGAAGAGTGCGGGCAACTTATTCCACCGGCGCGCGGAATTCGAGAAGCCTTGACCTTTTTGCGCCATGTCCTGTTCAGTTCCGGCACATAAACCTTCATAGGCAGAAGAATGCCCAATGTCGTCGCGTGCGGCAGGTCGACGGGAGAAAAGGTAACATGCGGATATGGCACCACCTTGAACCAGCGCTGCCCCGGTTCCACGGGGGCGAGCCGCTGCGGGCGGGTTTTGGCGCGCTGATTGGTATCAGCGTTTGTGTGGGACTGGCCTATCTCGGTGCGCTCTTTGGACAGACATCCTTCTATCTTGTAGCCCCTTTGGGTGCGACGGCGGTGCTGCTTTTTTGCGTGCCAAACTCGCCGCTGGCGCAGCCTTGGTCGGCAGTAGTGGGCAACATCAGTGCTGCTTTGGTGGCTCTGATCGCGGTTTGGTACACCCCCGATCCTTGGCCGGTTGGCATCGCGGTGGGGGGCGCGATCACTGTTATGATGTTTCTGCGCGCCTTGCATCCGCCGGGCGGGGCGGTGGCCTTGCTGACCGCGCTCAACCCCGAGGTGGCATTCGAGGCTGGGCCGTGGTTCGCCTTGGTGCCGCTGGGGTTGGCGACGGTAGTGCTTGTGCTCTGCGCCACTGTCTATAACCGGCTGACAGGGCGGAAATATCCCTTTCGCTTGCCAAAAGAAGAGCCGGATGACGCGCCGCCGCGTTTAGGGCTGTCGACGGATCAGCTTAGCGAATTGCTGGAGCGCTACAATCAGACCACGAACCTCGGCGTGGCCGATCTGGGGCGTCTTCTTGCCGCCGCCGAGGCCGAAGCGGCGCAGCATCGTTTTGACGGCACGACCTGCGCAGATATTATGACCCGCGATCTTATCACGGTTGGCCCTAAGACATCCTTTAAGGAAGCAGCGCGATTGCTGCGTAAGCATCGGATCAAAAGCCTGCCGGTTGTCGACGCTGGGGATACCCTGCGCGGGGTGATCCTGCAGGCTGATCTGCTCGGCATGATAGCCGCGCAGGGCCGCCCCTGGGCCCGCAAACAGCAGGCACGACAGACTGTGGGGGACGTCATGCATTCGGCAAACCGGGCGGTGCCGCATGACCTTCCGGTTGGGGTTCTGCTGAACCGCTTGGCCGAGCAGGGCAGTGATGTAATCCCCGTCGTGAAGGGCACGCAGCTTGTCGGCATTTTGACGCGGACAGACATCATGCGGCTGCTGCTGCAAGGCGCGGACGACCGGGCCGTGGCCTGAACCGGCCTTAACCGACCGCAGACGTTTCCTCTTCTTCTGGCGTGCGCGGATCAAGCTCCACAGCCACCGGGGGAATATCCGGCAGCGGCGCAAACTTCTCGCGACCTTGCACCGGAAGCGCCTGTCTGCTGCGCGTGGCGACCAGCACAAAGAGCGCATAAAGAACGGCGACAGCGGATTCGAACAGGAAGAAAGACGCAGGCCCAAAGATCGACATCAGGCATGACGCCAGTAGCGGTCCGACCGGGGCGCCGATGGAATAGACCATCAACAGACGCCCTGACGCCGCTACGTAGAACCGCTTTTCCAATCGGTCGAAGGTCTGCGCGACGCAAAGCGTGTAGACGCTGCTGATTGCCCCACCAAAGGCCAAGGCCATCGTGATTAGCACCGCTAAGGACACCCCGCCCGATAGCGCGGTGCTCAGCAACCCCCATAACACCCCAACCACCAATAAGAGGCACTACATGACGATGCGCCTATCAAACCGGTCCGCAAGCATCCCTACAGGCACCTGAAAGCCAAGACCGCCCAGTACGACCGTACTCATGAACATCGCCGCTTCAGACACACTCAACCCGATCTGCCGGGCAAAGACGACGCCGAGTGCGTAGAAAGACCCAACAAGCATGCCCGCAACAACCGCGTCGATGACCGCAATACGCGATGCATAGTATAGCGTTAGAATGTCGAGCGGCTGAGAAGCTTTCAGGTTCGGCTCGCCAAAGCGGGTCATAGCGATCGGGATGAGCGACAACCCGATGAGTGTCGATGCGATCATCAAATGATCGCTGCCGCCGACTGTGCCAAGGTTGACTAACGTCTGGCCCGCAGCAATCGCCAAATAAGAGACCAGCATATAAAAGCCCAGTACACGGCCACGGGTTTCGTTGCTGCTGCGGTCGTTCAACCAGCTTTCGATGAAGGTGGTCATGCCGGCGATGCAGAAGCCGTTGATCATCCGCAACAGGATCCATGCGGCTGGAAACTTAAAAACCCATAGGCCAAGCAAACCGCCGCCATCAGCGCTGCAAAGGCCGAGAAGGCCCTAATATGGCCGATCCGCAGAATGACACGTTTGGTGTAGAGCCCGCCAAAGGCCAGCCCCATGTAATAGACGGCCATTACGACCCCGGTTAGTGCAACCGGATAGCCTGCTGCTTCCATCCGCAGGGGAAGGATGACACCAAGCAGGCTGTTGCGCGCGATCAAAAGCGTGGTCCCGCTGAAGAGGGCTTTGACCGGGGCGTGCAGGGTGCGCACTGTTTGGGCCATCTTTGCCTCTTGTCGGTCAGGGGCCTAAAGGCCCAAGTGGTCTCCATCCGCGAGCTTTGCGGAGAATGGTCATGGTGTCAGAAAGAAAGCCCCGGCAGATGCCGGAGCTTTGAAGGCTGGGCCATGAGCGGAGCGGTTAACCCGTCCGATCAGGACCGATGCTGGATCTCTACTAGAGATTTCACTGCGCAATCAGCGAATTTCCTCCACATCCAGTATACGCCGGACCGCCGGCATCGCCACCTTGCTCAACTGCATGGCGGAATGTACTGCGGCCAGCCCGAGAAGGACTGCGACCATGGGCGAGGCGGCGTACCCTTGCCATGATCTGCTGCGTTTCCCTGCAATCGGAGCCGGCGCACCGCCATCGTCCTTCCAGCGAGCAACACAGTCGTCTGAAGGTGCAGCAGGCGTGGCACTGCCCTGCGGTTCAAACATTTCCGGAAACAGCTCTTCAAAATCTGCTCTACAAAGCATCATCTCTTCGGTCCTCTCGTAGCTTTCAAATATCGCCAACACAGCGTCCCCGCTATTCGGGATGCTGCATCGTGCGTCTCACGCGAAAACGTTGATCACGCGTGTTGATGCTTGAGAGACGTGGAGCCGTTCCTGGGTAGGGTTTCGGCTTGCATGCGTTTCACGATCAGCGGGATTTCGTCCCGGTGGAGACCGATGTCGCGCAGGACGTAGTCATCCAACTCTTGCAAGGCGGCAATTGTCCTTTGACGCTTCCAGCCAAGAACCGCAGACCGCATCAGACGGCGAAGAGCGCCCGGCTGCGCGGAAAAACCCGCTGGTTTTGGCGAGGGGGAGTCGATTTGAATGGTGAATAATTGGCGATGAAATAGGCGTACATGACACTCTCCATGACGAGATGGTTGAACCGCGACGGAGGTAGCATCTCGCTCGGCCATGCGCATAAAAGCGATTGGCGTCTGAGGCGCATACGTCCGTCATGTTGATTGATCCTGAGATCGAGTGAACCCCAAGGCTGGAACAGGCGTTGCCGCACCATTCCGCCCGGGGCTACCGGCGGTTCAGTGTTTTTGCAGCGTTCAGCAGGAGCCTCGTATGAATTCCGAACATCGTCATACCTCTGACATGGGCCACCCCGAGCGACTTATCAAGCGCTCGGGGTGGTCTGCGACCTTCTGTCCTAATTTGGCCCCTCTAAGGCCGGAGCGCTTATTCCTGCGGCATGTCGCTAGATTGCTCACACTGAACTTTGGTCTCGTCCATCTGGTTTTCTAAAAGTGCGGTAGAGCCCTTGGTCGACAATGTATCAGCGCCCGAAACATAGCTTGCGCCTGAGCCAGACACGACGTTGACGAAAATCCGCGGGGTCCCGTTGATATTAGTTAGCGCGATCGCGTTTTCGCCTGCGTTGACGTATTGCACGCGCAGCGGGTCGGCCCCATCGCAGGTATAGGTCATGGTCTCGATACTATCGACGGCACCAAGGGACAGATTAACGTTTGTTTCCGCGGCAACCGGCAGGGCCAGTGCCGAACCGATGCAGGCAGTAAGGGTAAAGCGCATGAGACATTTCCTTTGTTACTTCGAGCAATAGGTTAGGTAGTCCGTATCCTCTTAGGCTGCTAGTCGGGAGGGACGTTGCATGCGGCAGCTGACACAGGTGAGTGCCGCAGCCCCTTGCATTGGGATCGGCGCGTCACAGCGCCGGCATTTTGCTGATCTATTTGGCAGCGCTTGCGCGAACTGCGTGCGACAACTGGGACAGCGCCCAGCTGCCGCGCGCGGGATCGCGGCGGCGCAAGAAGGGCATTTGGATGGCAAGTGAATAGTCGGGCAAAGCCCATCTCATGTGTCACGACCAACATGGTGCGGCTCTCTTCGGCCAGATCGCGCATGACGCCCAGCACTTCGCCCACCAGCTCAGGGTCGAGCGCCGAGGTCGGCTCGTCAAAGAGCATCACGTCAGGGTCCATCGCCAACGCACGGGCGATTGCGACACGCTGCTGCTGGCCACCTGACAGATGTGCGGGGTAATAATCCGCCCGATCAGACAAGCCGACCTTGGCAAGCAGCGCTTCAGCTTTTTCGCGGGCCTGCGCCTTGGGGGTGCCCTGGACGTAGAGCGGACCTTCCATGACGTTTTCCATCACGGTCATATGCGACCAAAGGTTGAAGCCCTGAAACACCATCGCAAGACGGGCACGCATGGCTTCAACTTGCCGCAGGTCTTGCGGCACGATCTCTCCCCGGCGGTTCTGCGTCATCCGCATCTGCTCGCCCGCCAGCCAGACCTCGCCGGAATTCGGCGTCTCCAGTAGGTTGATGCAGCGCAGAAAGGTGCTCTTGCCAGAGCCGGAGGCGCCGAGAATGGCGATGACCTCGCCCTTTTGCGCCTCAAGCGACACGCCTTTAATGACCTCATGCAAGCCGAAGCTTTTGTGCAGGTCTTTGACTTTCAGGGCTGCGGGGGCGCTCATGCGGGTTCCTCCTGAGGGGTGAGAGTGCGGCCAGTTCGCCCAAGGCGATCGGTTTGATCGGCGAGCGGGCGCGGGGCGGTGAGATGAGGCGGTTTGCGCGGCCTTCGTTGAGCAGACCGCGCAGGGTCGCGTCGCACATGCGGCCCTGACAGGGGCCCATGCCGCAGCGCAGGGATGTTTTGATCTGGCGATGCCCTTGCTCGCCTTCACCGATCGCCTGTCGGATGGCCCCGGCAGAAACCTCTTCGCAACGGCAAACGATGGTGTCGTCTGATGGCGTCAGTATCTCAGCCGGTGGAGGGTATGCGGCATCAAGGAAGGGCCGAATGGCGCGGGCGCGGAACAGAGCGGCGCGGGCGCGGGCGGCTTGTTGGTTGCGGGTGTCAGTGCTGAGGTGGCCGGACTGGGATAGGATATTCAGTGCGGCCAATTCTCCTGCCGCCGCAGCCGCCTCCGCGCCACCAATCCCGGCACCGTCACCTGCCAGGTGCAATCCCGGCTGGTCGGTAGCACCCCAGAGATCATGCTTGGGCTGAAAGGCACCCTGCGCGGCGTTCCATTCATGCGCGATCCCTGCGGCGCGGGTGATATGGGTGCCGGGGATCACACCTTGATGTGTCAACAGCAGGCCACATGTGAGGAACTCGTCGCGGCCCTTGGCACGGAAGGAAAATGCGACGTCGCCATTCGTTTTGGCGGTCGCACGGAAATCAGACGCAGCAGTGTAGCGCGGCACGCCTGCCGCACGGATCTTAGCGATCAGGCTCAGTCCTTTCAGCAGAGTCGGCGCGCCAAAGAGCGCGCGCGGTAGATGGCGCAGGGCGGACAACATATCGCGGGACGACTGGGTCTCGACGAGCGCCTGCGGCGGGCAGCCCGCGTCGATCATCTGCGCCGCAATGAGGTAGAGCAGGGGGCCGGAGCCTGCGAGCACAGCATCTTTGGGGAGCATCTCCGTGGTCTTCATCAAAATTTGCACGGCACCGGCGGGCATGACACCGGGCAGCGTCCAGCCGAGAAAGGGTGCGGGGCGTTCCTGCGCACCGGTTGCCAGCAGAACATGGGCCGCCGGGGTCGTCCGGCTCACGCCACCTTGGGACCATGTGACCTGCGGGCCCTTATCCAGCCGCCAGACCGTTGCGCCGGCCTCGAAAGTGATGCGCGGATGGTTAAGCGCATCGACCAACCCGGCTCCGGCGGCATAGGCTTTTCCAAGATAACCGCGCTGATCTCGGTTTTGCGACACATTGCGGAAAATCTGCCCGCCAGGACGCGGCTGCTCGTCAAGCATCAACACGCGAAGACCGCCTTGGGCCGCGACGGCAGCGGCAGACATTCCGGCAGGTCCTGCGCCGATGATGATCAGATCGACTTCAGCCATTCTGACCTCCGCTCAGGCCACGTAGGCCGGTTTGACGTCGGACGGTCATGCCCTCGCGCAGAAGGGTCATGCAGGCTTGGGTATTGGGCGTGCCGTCAATCTCTACCAGACAGTCAAAACAGACACCCATCATGCAAAAGGCCGTGCGCGGCGCGCCTGTCGCTGTCTGTCGTGTCCAACCGCCGCTATGCGCCAGAAGGGCCGCTGCGACGGTGACCCCAGCAGGCGCCGACGCGGGCGCGCCATCGAGGATGAACGCGACACGGGCCCCGGTCTCAGGCAGCGTGCGAAAGCGCGAAGCGACACTCATCGAAAGCCTCTAGATCAGGGGTGGGGGATGTGTTCAAAATCCAATCCGCCAGAACGCTGGCATGCAGGGGGCAAGAGTGACACCGCTGTGACATGTCACGAGAAAAGCGCCGGGATGCGCGGCGGATTTGGCATATACTGGGTAGCCATCAGGCGACATGACTCGCAGCGCGCCCCACGCCCGGACAACCCGCACATCGGCAAGCGCAGGGAAGACCGTGACCGCATGTTGCGCGAGTTTGGACATGATGGGCAAAGATTCACGATCATCCAGCCCCGCATTCGCTTTGGTGCCGCCAATCTGCACGCCGCCCTCGTCGACCTGCCGGATGGTGCTGGACAGGAACGGCAGGCGGTAGCCCAACTTTTCGGTGATGAGCAACTCGCCAAGCTGCGGCCGGACCTGTGTGATGAACCCAAGATCGCGGGCCAGGCAGGCAGCGCCCAGACCGGCGCCGAGCACAACCTGCTCAGTGTAGAGTGCTTCTCCCTCGGCCAGCGTCAGCGCGAAACCACCTCTTGGCTGCGGCCTGATCGCGGAAACGGTTGCGCCCAGCCTTACATGCCCGCTCATCGCCTGAACCGAACAGCGCAAGGCGCGGAGAAGGCGGAGGGGTTTACATGGCCATCGCGGGGCGAGAAGCTCGCGCCGACAACATCTGATCCAATGCCTGTCATCTGGTTGCGCAGGTCATCGCCGCTAAGCATCTCATAGCAGGCGTGGTTGCCCAAATGGCTGGCCTGCTGAACCAGCTCTGCTTTGAAGCTGTCCATCTCTGTCGGATCGGTGAAAAACTCGTAGCCCCCGGGCTGATCCAGCGCCACGTCGATGCCCGACAGTTCTCTCAACTGCTGCGCGAAAGTGGGCCAAGCGGCCAGCGCATCGAATGTCCAATTGGCGTAAGGGGCGAAATCTGCGCCTTTGCCTTGGCCCCAAATGAGCCCAAAGTTCCCCTGTGACGCACGCGCATCGCCATCTGCCCCGTCCAATACGCAAACACGTTGTCCGGCCTTGAGCAGACCAAGCGCCACGGACAGGCCGACAAGCCCGCCGCCGATGATGGTGATTTCTGGGGTGCATTGATGCATGTGATTCCTCCGCCGTCAAAATCGCAGCATTGCGTCCATAAGAATAATTGTAATATTTGCGCTAATCATTCTCTTAGGATATGAATCGCTATGCTCTCTCGGCTCACACACCGCCAGATCGAAGCCTTCCGCGCTGTAATGGAGACCGGCAAGGTCACCTCCGCCGCCGCAGTGTTGGGAACAACGCAGCCATCGGTCAGCAAGCTGATTGCGGATTTGGAACGCGCCGCTGGATTCAACATGTTCGAGCGACAAGGCAGGCAGGTATTGCCCACTTCTGAGGCGCGCGCGCTTTATGAAGAGGTTGAGCGGGCCTTTGTCGGGATGATGGAGATTTCCCGCGTTATCCAAGACATCCGAGACTTTCGGACCGGCAGCTTGCTGATTGCGGGGATGCCAGCGCTGGCTTTGAAACTCTTACCCGACGTCATTACCGAGTTCATCGCCGATCATCCCGGCATCTCCGTATCTTTGCGCACAAGAAGCTCTCAGGCGGTGCTGCGCCACCTCAGCTCACAGCAATTCGACCTTGGGTTTGCGGCATTGGACAACGACCATCCTGCCGTGGAGCGCCGCGCGTTGTTCACCGCGCCGATGATGGGCGTCCTCCCCTTGGGGCATGAATTGGAACAGAGAACCCTGCTCAAGCCAGAAGATTTCGATCAACGTCCCTTTATCGCGCTTGGCGCAGAGATCGGGACCCGTTCGGAAACAGACGCATTCCTATCGGCAGGCGACGCTGGCCCTCGGATTGTCGCCGAAGCCCAACTGTCTGCATCCATCTGTGAAATGGTCGCAGCGGGGGCGGGTATTTCAATCGTTGAGCCAGTGACGGCGACATATTTCGCCAATCTAGGCCGGATCGTCGCGCGTCCCCTCTCGCCTGCACAGCCGTTTCGATACGATCTTCTCCTGCCGACCACCCGCCAGCCGTCGCGGGCCTCGGAGCAGTTTTTGAAGTTGGTCGAAGCGCGGTTTGTAGCGCTTTTCGGTGCGCAAGATTAGCAGGTGTCGGGGGAGGCAACTCCTTCGTCTGAACATAATAGAGTGGATGCCGATTGCTTCTGCGCCGCTGTCGTGAAAGACATCAAGCCGATACAATCGCCTCGACAGCTTCCAATATGAACGGGTCCGCTTCGGTAGGCTTGGCCCAGACCAGCATGACATCCGCGCGCGCCTCCGCAGTGGTGATTGGGATCGTTACAAGCGGTTGACCATCGTAGCAGATTTGGGTCGGCGGGTTTGAATAGCTGATACCTACACCTACCCCACTCGCCGCCAAAGAGCGCATCATCTCAAGCGATGACGTCTTGTGCCGTACGTCCGGCTTTACGCCCAATTCGGCGAGCAAATTCCGGATATATCCACAGGACAGTTCTTCCGCTGACAGGATGAGCGGGCAGTCGTTCAACCGGCGCAAATCAACCGCCGACTGGGTCGCCAAAGGGTGATCTACAGCGACAAAAATCACAGGCGACACCTGCTTTATTTTGCGCCGTCCAAAGCTGCGATCAAAGCCAATATCGTAGGTGATGGCCAAATCGACCCGACCCTCGTTCATCTCGGTCGCCAACTGGGTGAAACGCCCCTCATACGCGCGAAACTCTGTGGTCGGGAACCTCTCGCTCAGCCGCGCGAGGGTTTTGGTTAGATACCACGGGGCGAGGTCTTCAAAACATCCCAAAACAAAGGGCCGCGCCGTATCTGACGCGCGTTCGATTTCCGTTGCAGCGTAAAGAACGCCGCGCGCTTGTTCCACAAATCGATGGCCGAATGGTGTTAACGTCGTTGCGGAGCCCTTGCGACGCAGGAATATCTTACGCCCCATTTTGCCTTCCACATCCTTGATCGCAACCGACAAAGAGGGCTGGGAGACGTTCACCGCATTCGCGGCCTCTGTCATGGAGCCAGCATCCGCGACCGCAATCACATACTCATACTGGCGCAGACTTATGGATAGCATGGAACTATTCTTTTTATTGGTATATATTATTTCAGGCTATTTAGCCGGGCCGCTAAGGTCCACCTTGAAAGAGGAGGCCGATATGAACCCATTGCTCACACAAGCGCAGATTGACGCATTCCAAAGAGACGGCGTTGTCCTTGTGAAAGGATTGTTCAAAGATCACGTCGAAACGATCCGCGCAGGAATAGAACGCAATATGTCCGAGCCCGGACCCTATGCCGCTGAAAACCTTAAAGAAGGTGAAGGCGGTCGATTTTTTGATGACTATTGCAACTGGACACGCATTCCTGAGTTCGAAGAGGTCATCCGCAACTCTCCCGCCGCCGAAGTCGCCGCTGACCTGATGGGATCGAACCAGGTTCAGGTGTTCCACGATCATGTTCTGGTGAAAGAACCGGGCACGTCGAAAGCGACGCCTTGGCATCAGGATGGCCCATATTACTTCGTCGATGGGATTCAAAACGTCAGTTTCTGGTCACCCATGGACCCGGTAAAGGGCAACAGCCTGCGCTGTGTTGCAGGCAGCCATGCTTGGGAGAAGCCAGTGCTGCCGACCCGTTGGCTCGCGGAAACCAGTTTCTACCCGGATGACGAAAAATACATGTCGGTTCCCGATCCAGATGCCGAGGGGATGGACGTCAAGGAATGGGAGATGGAGCCGGGCGATGCTGTCGCCTTTAACTACCACACCCTTCACGGTGCGCGAGGAAACACCACCGAAAACCGCCGCCGCGCATTCTCGCTTAGATTGGTTGGCGACGATGCACGCTATGTGGAGCGGCCCGGCCCGACATCTCCGCCGTTTCCCGGCCATGGTATGGCGCCCGGCCAAAAGCTGCGCGAGGATTGGTTTCCGACGATCTTCCAACGCCTGTCGTAAGACGGCGAACAAGTCTGAGGGCGAATTGGCGCATAGAACGGGGCAGCGATCCATGGGCCGCTGCCCCTGCACACAGGCATGAAAAAATAACCTGATGCTTGGATCAATTCAATGCTCAAGCGGGCATCCGCATACTGCGTTTGAGTGAGGCATCCTGTGATCGAAAGGTGTTTTTCCCGTTCGCTCTTTCTCGCGTCACCAGTTTCGTCAGCCAAACAGGAAAGCATTGATCCAAGTGCTAATCGCGCCAAAGCTCTCACTTGCGCGGGTACTGCAATGGCGCGCGCGTAGGTAGCCGTGGATCAGTTGCGGCTCATTGCGCCATTGGGCGGAAATACCTTCGGCCTGTAAGGCTTTGTGATAGGCCGGCCCATCGTCGCGCAGCGGGTCGACATCGGCCGTTACGATAAACGCCGGGGAGTCCCACGAAACTCTCAGCAACCAAAGGGGAAACTTCGGGATTGCTGCGGCGCAACCCCATGTCGCCGCCGGTCAGCATGCCCGCGTAGGTTTTCAAATCCTGCGTCCGCAACAAAGGAGCTTCGGCGTTTTCGATGTAGCTCGGCGCATCCATGTCGCCGCCTAGCCCCGGATAGATCAGCACCTGCGCCAAAGGCATCACCCCGCCCTTGCGGCGCATCCGAAAGCACAGCCCAGCCGAAAGGTTGCCCCCGCGCTGTCGCCAATCGCGATGCCCCGTCGGCCATCGCCGCTCTCAGCGTTCCAGACGGCGGCAACATCATCAATCTGCGCTGGAAACAGATGCTCCGGCGCGAGACGGTAATCGACAGAGACAACCTCGCACCCCGTCGCGACCGCCAGTTCGGCGCAGACGTCATCATGGCTATCGAGCCCGCCGACGACAAAGCCACCTCCGTGGGAATAGAGCAAAAAGGGCCGCGCCACAGCCCCTCAGGCGTGTAGCGGCGCACCGGCACACCAGCCACAACCTCATCGCGCACCGGCAGGCCCTCGGGTCGCGGCGCGCGGAAAACGGCGCACATGGCGTCATACATGCGGCGGTTTTCCTCGGCGGTGGCACCATTGGCTTCGGCAGGGTAGGCGGCTTCGGTATCCGCGATAAAGCGCAGTACTTCAGGGTCGGTAACTTGCATCAGTCAGGCCTCCTGTCGGGTCTTGATGGTATGATCGAGCCAGTCAGGGTCCATTTCCGGTACCGAACTGAGCAGCAATTTGGTGTAAGGGTGGTGCGGTGGGGTGAACATCTCGCCCTTCGGGCCTTGTTCCACGACCCGACCGTTTTGCATCACCACCACATAGTCTGCGATGGCGCGCACGGTGGCGAGGTCATGGGTAATGAACATATAGGCCAAGCCGCGCTCGTCTTGCAGCCGTTTCAACAGGCGCAGGATGCCTTCGGCCACCAATTGGTCGAGCGCGGAGGTAACTTCGTCACAGATGATGAATTTCGGCTCCGCCGCCAAGGCGCGGGCGATGCCGATACGCTGCTTTTGCCCGCCGGAAAGCGAGCCGGGATAGCGGTCGATGAACTCATCGGGGTCAAGCTCAATCGCGGTGAGCAGCTCGCGGATCTTTTCCTCCTGCGCGCGCCCGCGCAGGCCAAGGTAAAAGCGGATCGGGCGGCCAATGATCTCGCGAATGGTTTGCTTGGGGTTCATCGCGGTATCTGCCGATTGGTAGATCATCTGCACTTGACGCAGATGGTCCTTGCGACGCTGTGCCAGCCTTGGGGGCAGGGGTGTGCCGTCCAACTCAATCTGCCCCGCAATGGGCGGCAGCAACCCGGTGATCGCCCGCGCTGTGGTTGATTTACCCGAGCCGCTTTCGCCGACAACCGCCACGGTGCGTCCGGCATGAATGTCGAAACTCACATTCTCTAGCACCGGGGTGCCGTAGACATATTCTGCCGTCACGTCATGGACCCGCAGCACCGGGGTTGCGCCCTCGGGCACGGGGCGCTCTTTGGATTCGAAACTGCGCACGGCCCAAAGTGATTTGGAATAGTCCTCTTTCGGGTTTTTCAGCATGTCGCGGGTGGGCTGCTCTTCGACCTCTTCGCCGCGCAGTAGAATTTTGATGCGGTCGGCCATCTGCGCCACCACGGCGAGGTCGTGGGTGATGTAGATCGCGGCGGTGCCCAACTCGCGCACCGCATCGCGAATGGCGCGCAAGACTTCGATCTGGGTGGTCACATCCAGCGCCGTAGTCGGCTCGTCAAAGATGATCAGATCGGGTTTGCACGACATCGCCATCGCTGTCATGGCGCGTTGCAACTGCCCGCCAGAGACCTGATGCGGATAGCGAAAACCGATCTCGTCAGGGTTGGGCAGCCGCAGTTGGGCATAGAGGGTGCGGGCCTCTTGCGCCGCGTCCTGCTGCGATGTCAGCCCATGAATATCGGTCGGGCCTTCGCTGTACTGGTCGATCAGCCGATGCGCGGGGTTAAAGTTCGCCGCCGCCGATTGCGCGACATAGGCGATCCGCTTGCCACGCAGCCCGCGTTTGCGACGCTCGCTGAGGCCCAGCAGGTCCATCCCGTCAAAGGTGATCTCTCCCCCGAGATACGCGTGCCGTCGCGGGTGTAGCCCATCGCGGCCAGACCAAGGGTCGATTTGCCAGCGCCGGATTCACCAATCAGGCCCAGCACTTCGCCCCGCTTCAGCTCAAGGTCCACCCCTTGATGATGGGAAGCCATTGGTTCCCCTTGCGGCCTTCGATCTTGAGATCACGGATGGTTAAAAGCGGTTTGCTCATCTCTTAATCCTTCAGGCCAGAGGTGCGGTGAAGCATCCAGTCAACGACGAAATTGATCGCCACCGTCAGCAGCGCGATGGCAGCGGCAGGCAGCAGGGGGTGATGTCGCCAAAGGTGATCAGCGCGGCATTGTCGCGCACCATCGAGCCCCAGTCGGCGGTGGGCGGCTGAATCCCGAGCCCCAGAAACGACAGCGCCGAGATTGCCAGAAAGACAAAGCAGAAGCGCAGACCGAATTCGGCCACCAGCGGAGCCATGATATTGGGCAAGATCTCGCGCCGAATGAGCCACCACATACCTTCGCCGCGCAGCCTTGCAGCTTCGACAAAATCCATCACCACCACATCCATCGCCACTGCGCGCGACAGGCGGAAAACCCGCGTCATCTCCAGCACCGCGATGACGAGGATCAGCGTCAGGATCGACGTGCCGAAGATGGAGAGCAACAGCAGCGCAAACAGCAGCGAGGGGATCGAGATCAACATGTCCACCAGACGCGACAGGATTTGATCGGTCCAGCCCCCGACCACTGCCGCAAACAGCCCAAGCAGCGCGCCAGAGAAAAAGGCGATCGCGGTGGTGGCGAGGGCGATGCCAATGGAATTGCGCGCGCCCCAGATCAGCCGCGACAGCATGTCCCGCCCAAGGTTGTCGGTGCCCAGCAAATAGGCGCCTCCGGGCGGCTCGAATTCCATGCCGACGATCTCAGTCTCGGCAAATGGGGCGAGTTGCCCGGCGAAAATGGCCGTGAAGGCATAAACCACGATCACAATAATACCGAAAATGGCCGTGAGCGTGACGGAAGCACCGTTATAAAGTCTCATGGATTACTTCCTGTGCATCAAGCGGGGGTTGGTGGCGATGGCCAGCACATCCGCGCCGAGGTTGAGAAGAATGTAGATGCTCGCAAAGATCAGACAGCTTGCCTGCACCACCGGGATGTCGCGTTTGGCGACGGAATCGACCATCAACTGGCCGAGCCCGGGAAAGACAAAGACGACCTCCACAATGACGACGCCGGTGATCAGATAGGCAAGGTTCAGCGCCACCACATTGATGATCGGCGCCAGCGCATTGGGCAGCGCATGGCGCAGGATCACCCGCAGGGGCGAGGCGCCCTTGAGACGCGCCATTTCGATATAGGGCTGCGCCAGTAGGTTAATGATTGCTGCCCGCGTCATGCGCATCATATGGGCAGTCACCACAAGCACCAGCGTAAGCGTCGGCAGGAACGTGCGGTATAGCATTTCACCCAAGCCCGCGTTGCTGCCAAAATCCGAGATCGACGGAAAAATGCCCCAACGGATCGACAGAAACAGCATCAGGATATAAGCGACGAAATATTCAGGAAATGAGATCGACGAGAGCGTAAAGATATTGACTCCTCGGTCGAACCAGCTGCCCCGGTAGAGGGCGGCCAGAAGTCCCAGCCCCACAGCCAGCGGCACCGAGATAACTGCCGCATAAATCGCAAGAAAGAGGGTGTTGCCAAGCCGCGCTGCAAGCAGGTCCGAGATTGGCCGGTTATTGGCAAGTGATTGGCCAAAGTCGCCACGCAGCATGCCCCCGAGCCATTCGAGATAGCGCGCATAGGCCGGTTGATCGAGACCCAATTCTTGCCGAAAAGCGGCTACGGTCTCGGGGGTGGCGGATTGACCAAGTACCTCTTCGGCAAGATCGCCGGGCAATAGTTCAATTGCCATAAAAATAAACAGAGAAATCGCAAACAACGTCAACAGCCCAAGAGCCAAACGGTGCAGGATCATGCGGGCGAGCGGATGCATGTCAGGTGACCTCCGGATCAGGCCAACCGATATCGCGGATCGGACGGCCCGCGTGCTCAGGCACCTCAAGCTCGCTTTGGCCCGGCGACAGGGCCGAAAGCCTTTCGGTCAGGGGTGCCGCCATCGGGCTTGCGCGGCCCGCCGTCGTGTCGACATGCATCAGCATATGCTCGGCGGTGGCTTGTACCTGTCCGGCCTCATCGACCATTTCGTGATGCAGGCGGATGCGCTTGGCGTCATGGCCCAGCACGCTGGTCCTCACCAACAGCCGCGTGTTTACTTTGGTTTCCGCAAGATGGCGAATGTGGGTCTCTACCGTATAGACCGAGCGGCCCGCGCTGCGATAGGCGTCGTCCATGCCGATATGGCCCAAGAATGCGTCAGTGGCATCGCCAAAAACCTGAAGATACCGGAATTCGGTCATGTGGCCATTGTAGTCGAGCCATTCACCCGGCACGCGTGTCTCATGCAGAACCATCGGCGCAGTGTAGTCTGGATCGGTTGCACTGGCGCTGGCTTTGGCACGTTCAAAGAAGCGGTCTTCCATCTCGCGAAGGGTTTCGCCAGCGCCCCAATCGTTGGCCCGAAGGGCTTGCAGGATACCGATCAAGTTGTCATCACGGATACGCTCCAATTCACGGATCGAATGCTGCCCGGATTGCGCGTCCGATTGGTCGCCAATCTTGCTCGCCAACGCGTCTGTCATTTCTGGCACGTCCATCAGTTTGGTCCAGGGCCATTTCAACGCGGGGCCAAATTGCTCGATGAAATGCTTCATCCCGGCTTCGCCACCGGCAATCCGATAGGTCTCAAACAGACCCATCTGCGCCCAGCGAAGACCAAAACCAAATCGGATGACATCATCAATCTCTTCGGTCGTGGCCACATCGTCATGCACCAGCCAAAGCGCTTCGCGCCAGACGGCTTCGAGCAGCCGGTCCCCGATATGCGCGTCGACTTCGTTGCGGATGCGGACAGGTTTCAGCCCGGTCTCGCGCTGGATTTCGGCGGCGCGGTCAAGCGCTGCCTCTGTATTCGCGGGGGAGCCCACGATCTCGACCAGCGGAACTAAATAAACGGGATTGAACGGATGCGCCACAAACAGCCGTTCGGGGTGGGCCATACCCTCTTGCAATTGCGAAGGACGAAAGCCCGAGGTGGAGGAGCCGATCAGCGCATCACGGGGCGCGGCGGCTTCGATGGCGGCGATGACAGTATGCTTCAGGTCGAGCCGCTCCGGTACGCTTTCCTGAATATAGTCGGCATCGCTCACCGCCTCGGCGAGCGTGTCGTGAAAGGTCAGCCGCCCCTCGGGGCAAAGCGGGGCCATCATCATGCGGCGATAAGCGCGGCGGGCGTTCTCAAGCACTTCATCGACAATGCGCCGCGCGTCGGGGTGGGGATCATGCACCGCCACGTCGATGCCGTTGAGCAGGAACCGAGCGATCCAGCCACCACCAATGACGCCGCCGCCGATACAGGCGGCCTTTGAAATCCGTTGAGACATTGAGAAGCCCTTATTCGTCGTAAGTAAAAGGCTCTGCCACGGGGGAGGGCGCGGCAGAGCAGGGGGTGATCAAACGTCCGTCAACCACCAGCGTTCAATGGCTTTCCAGCCATCAAGATACCGGTTCGCCGCAACCTCGCCATGAGCCACTCGATCGTTTTTGCCGTCGATGTAATTGCCGAACATCGGAATGATCGACCCGCCATCATCCCTGCAAAGGCGTTGCATATCAGCGTACATTTCGGCCCGGCGGTTCTCATCCAATTCAGTCCGCGCTTGGATCAACAGGCTGTTGAACTCGTCGTTCTGCCAATTCGTTTCGTTCCACGCCGCGCCTGACGCATAGACGAGGCTGAACATCCAGTCCGATGTCGGACGCCCGTTCCAATAGCCCATGAAAAGCGGCTCTTTCATCCAGACGTTCGACCAATAGCCGTCAGAAGGCCGGGTGTTTACCTCCAGATTGATCCCTGCTTTGGCAGCGCTTTGCTGGAACAAAACGGCGGCATCCACCGCCCCCGCGTAAGCCCCATCCGATGTCGCCAGCGTCACATCAAGATTGTCTAGTCCGGCTTTCTTGAGGTGGAACTTCGCCTTATCAGGGTCATAGGTCCTCTGCTCTAAATCGGCGGCGTGGAACCGTTGCGAGGGGGCGATCGGATGGTCGTTACCAAGGCTGCCGTGGCCCCGCAGCACTTTATCGAGCATTTCTTGACGGTTCACCGCATGTTTTAGTGCCAAGCGGACGTTTACATCGTCAAACGGCGCTTTGTTGCACTGCATCGCAATGGGGAAATGCGAGGTGCCGGTCACTTCGACGGTTTGCACATTAGGGCGGCGCTTGAGCATATGCACGGTCTTGGTTGGTACGGCATTGATGATATCAACCTCGCCCGTGACCAGCGCATTCTGTCGCGCTGTCGGATCGTTAATGGTGAGGATTGTCACCTCATCAAACCAAGCGCGGTCAGATTTGAAATAGTCATCGCGGCGCTTCAGCCGCATGCGCACGCCGGGTTCGAACTCTTCAAGTGTATAGCCGCCGGTGCCCACGCCCGACTGCCAGTCGAGCTTGCCCTCGCCATCTGCGGGCATGATCCAAAGGTGATAATCCGCGGTGACGAAGGGGAAATCGGCGTTGCCGCTGTCAAGTTCGAACACCACGACATTGTCGCCATCGGCGCGGATTTCCTTGACCTGTTTTAGCAGTTCCTTGGCGCCGGATTTCGTGTCTTCGCCCCGGTGGTGATCGAAGGAGGCAATCACATCCCGCGCCGTCACCGGCTTGCCGGTGGAGAAATTGGCCTTGCGGAGCCGGAAGGTCCAGGTCGCCGCATCGGCGCTGGCCTCGAAGCTCTCCGCCAGTTCGGGCTGCGCCTTGCCTGCGGCGTCGACCTCGACCAGCGTATTGCAGACCGCAAGCATGCCAAGCGCCACCACGCCGCCATAGGTGGTGGCCGGGTCGAGCGTGTCGGAGGTGGCGCCGCCCGAGCTGCCCACACGCACACTGCCGCCGCGTTTCGGAGCAGGCTGGGCCAGCGCCGCGGGGGCGAGGCCCAACGCCAGCGCGGCGGCGGAACTTGTCCGCAGGAACCCACGGCGGTCGAGGTTGGATATCGTCATCGAAAATCTCCCTAACTGATGGCGCTTTGCGCCTGTTGTTGCGCCGGACTTACCAGCGTTTCTTAAGGTTCAACTTGCTGCGCACTTCGGCCGGGGTCAGCAGGTTGACGTTCATCGCAGAGAGCATCGTCGCGGCCCGGTCCACCAGATCGCCGTTCGACGCGGGCACGCCCCTGTCCAGCCAGATGTTGTCCTCAAGCCCGACGCGCACATTGCCGCCCGCCAGCACCGCTTGCGCGGCAAAGGGCAGTTGCATCCGCCCGATGGAGAACATCGAATAGCACCAGCCTTCGGGAATGTTGTTCACCATCGCCATGACGGAATTGAGATCGTTCGGCGCGCCGTAGGGGATGCCCATGCAAAGCTGAACCAAGACCGGATCGTCGATTAAGCCTTCGTCAACCAGCGTTTTGGCTAGCCAAAGGTGGCCCAGATCAAAGACTTCGATCTCTGGCTTCACGCCCGCCGCTTGAATCCGCTGCGCCATGGTGCGCAGGGTGCCGGGCGTGTTGGTCATGACATAATCGGCTTCGGCAAAGTTCATCGTGCCGCAATCGAGCGTGCAGATTTCCGGCAGCAGGTCTTCCACATGGACCAGGCGCTCCGTTGCACCGATCAGATCGGTGGCTTCCTCGTTCAGCGGCAGGGGCGCTTCGGCGGAGCCAAGGACGATGTCCCCGCCCATGCCTGCGGTCAGGTTCAGTACCACATCGGTCCCACTGTCGCGCACCCGTGCCACGACTTCGCGGTAAAGCGCTGTATCACGCGAAGGCGTCCCAGTTTCAGGGTCTCTGACATGAACATGGGCGATGGCCGCGCCCGCTTTCGCGGCTTCCACGCAGGCGGCCGCGATTTCCGCTGGCGTGACAGGAATTTTATCGCTTTTGGTATGGCTCTGTCCTGAACCTGTCACCGCACAGGTGATGAATGTATCCCAGTTCACGTTGTCGCCTCCGTTCGCGTGATGTCTCGATACGGCCATATTAGGAAATAAACGACTTCTATCTTGGCAGGATCGGCCATATTCTTTGCATATGTCGCCAGAACGCCCTTTTCAGTTAACCTTCCTACCTTTCGACGGTTTCTCCAACATGGTGCTGGCCAGCGCCGTCGAACCCCTGCGCGCAGCCTGTGACATTTCCGGCAATGCGCTGTTTCGGTGGCAGGTGGCCACCCTAGGCGGCCAATCAGTGCGCAGCTCGTCCGGGATGCAGCTGCGCGCCGATACCGCGCTGGAAGAGATTGAGCGGGCGGATGCGCTTGTCATCGTGGCGGGATATGGGGTGAGAGAACAGGCCGAGCCACCACAGGTCCGCGCCGCCATGCGCACGGCGGCGCGACGGGCCGACAGTCTGATGGGTCTCGATATGGGGGCGTGGATCATGGCTGCTTCTGGCTTGCTGCATGGGCGGCGCGCCACTGTGCATTGGTATGAGTTAGACGCCTTTGCCGAAACCTTTTTGCAGGTCGATGTGGTAGCCGACAGCTATGTGGTTGACCGCGACAGGCAAAGCGCGGGCAGCGCCACTTCGGCCATGAGCCTGATCCTTGAGCTGATTCGAGACCGAGCCGGGGATGCGCTGGCACACGATGTGAGCACTTTGTTTGTTTACGACACGGCCGAGGCACGACGCGCTGACAGCGGTGCGCTTTCGCCGCGCTTGGGCCGGGCGGTACGCTGGATGCTGAAGTACATCGAAGAACCGTTGCCGCTGGCTGCGGTATCAATGCATGCAGGGGTGTCACTGCGGTCTCTTGATCGTATGTTCCATCGCGAGCTGGGTGTTTCCGCCGGAGAATACTATCGCCGCCTGCGCCTGACCCAAGCGCGCAGTCTTGCGATAGAAACTAGCATGCCCACTCACGAGATTGCAGCCCGTACGGGCTTTGGTTCCGCAGCCACGCTTGCTCGCGCATTCAAAGTGCAGTTTGGCAGCACAATCAGCGAGTTGCGCCGCGGTACGCGGGTGTAGCGGAGGCTTTGGCGTCAAGATCGCGGTCAACCCCGGCCTGACGCAGCATACAATGAAGCGGTTGCCGCGCGACCGCATAAAAGTGGAAAGCCAGTTCCGAATAGCCCGATGATTGCACCTGTCGGGGGTATACCGTTGCTGCCTAAACTAGCGCTGCTCTAAAACAACAAGTTTGGTAGGAAAGTTACCAGTGGCGGGACGAAGGTCAACAACAGCAAAACTCCGATCAGGCTCGCAAGAAATGGCAGGAACTCTTTGGTAAATTCTTCGATTGAGCACCGGGTGATCGAACAGACTGTATAGAGCACTGTACCCACAGGCGGCGTGATAGAGCCGATCGTCGTGTTGAATACAAGGACGATTCCGAAATGTACCGGATCGATGCCTAAGGTCCGTGTGACTTCAATCAGGATCGGCACCAGGATCACCATAAGGGCGAGCCCTTCCAGCATCGTGCCGAGCACCAAAAGCAGGACATTGAGGATTAATAAGACCACATATTTATTGTCAGAAATGGTGAGCAGTCCGGACAGCAGAGCCTGTGGCACTTGTTCCAAGGCCAAAACCAGAGAAAACACGGCGGCTGAGGCTACAATAAACAAGACATTCGCTGTGGTCAGAGCGGATTCACGTAGTAGGTCATAGGTCTCAGACAAGCCGAAGCCGCGATAGATGAATATACCTACGAGAAAGGCATAGAGTGCAGCAATGGCGCCAAGTTCGGTTGGGGTGAACCAACCGCCGCGCAGACCGATAATTAGAAGGACTGGCATGGCGAGAGCCCAAAGGGCTGCGCGCGCACGGGTCGCAATCTGGCGGGCAGGTAACCGTTCTTCGCGTTCAGGTTTATACCCACGTCGTTTTGCGACGTAGCGAACGGTTAATAGAAGTGCTGCAGTGATGATCATGGCGGGAATAACGCCGCCGATGAACAGTCGGCCAATGGAAGTTTCCGTGAGTAGACCATAAACGATCAACCCAATTGAAGGAGGCATGATCGGCGCGATGGCGCCCGAGGCCGCGCTGACGACTGAGGCGAAGCCATTGGAATATCCTCGCTCGCGCATAATTGGTGCGATCGTGCGCGCGTCAATCGCTGCATCGGCGTTAGAAGAGCCAGACATCGCCCCCAAAAACAATGAGTTCATTACTGCGACCTGGGCTAGTCCGCCATGCCAGTGTCCAACCAACCCGTCTGCAAAATCATAGAGCC
The DNA here is from genome assembly GCF_042661425.1 of Sulfitobacter profundi. Lineage (NCBI taxonomy): Bacteria > Pseudomonadati > Pseudomonadota > Alphaproteobacteria > Rhodobacterales > Roseobacteraceae > Sulfitobacter > Sulfitobacter profundi. The sequence continues at coordinate 248,643 of NZ_JBHSWA010000003.1, forward strand.
GTCTGGCGATCCCGCCTCGCGCCATGGCAGCGCCAGCAACGATAAAGAAAGGTACGGCCAGCAAAGGAAAGCTTTCGAGAGAGGAGGCCATACGTTGGGCCACCGTGCTGGCCATCATGGGGTTCAAGGCAAAATAGAACACCGAAGCGCCAAGAATGACGAAAGCGATTGGAACGCCAAGTATTAACAATAGGATGAAAACAATGCCAGAAACAATCATTCGCCGCGTCTCCGCCAAAGAATAACGATATGTAACAGCTGTGCCGCGATGATTGCCCCCATGGCAAAAGCCAGCCCAGCAGAAACAATCCATTTTGGCCATCCGAGCGCCAAAAAGGTTGTAAAGCGCGCGGTCGCGACTTGCGCTGTGGCTGCATGGAGTACGGCTCCGGATATAGCGATCACCAACAGATGAGACAGCAAAAGAGCAGGACGCTCAAACGCGCGCGGCAGGCGGGAAATGAAGTAATCGACGCCGAACATCTGTTTGTTCAATGCGGCGCCGATAATGCCAAAGAATACCACGCCGGAAAAGCACACGATGGCGAGTTCATTGGCAGTTTGAAACCCTTCACGTAAAATCGTGCGGGAAATCACGTTTGCGCTGACTACAATTAGCACGCCCGCCAGAAGCAAGGTCGGGATCACTTCGCCAATCAGGCGTAAAAGGGCTCGCAGAAGGGGTTCTATGGCACTCACCTTTAGAAGCGGGCTCCGGCGCGCAAAGCGCCGGAGAGAATTATTAACTGGTCGCTGCAGTGCGGATTCTGTCAAAAAGACCTTCGGGCAGGTCTTCAAAGAAGCTTGCGGTGGCAGCCCGATAGGCATCAAGGTCGGGATCATGGAAAGTAACGCCGGCGGCTTCAAATTCCTTACGGATCTCGTTTTCTTGCGCGATTGATTGTTCTGTGAGTTGTTGTCCGCCGCGTCGGAACTCCTCAATCATGATTGCACGGTCATCTTCTGACAGAGCCTGAAATGCCTTTTCCGATGTGATCCACCCGAGGAATAGGTTGAAGTGGCCAGTGAGGGTGATCTCTTTAACTACTTCATACCAGCGGTTAGCACGCAGCCCGGTGAGGGGGATTCGCCTGCGGTGACTACGCCTTGAGACAGGGCGGAATAGGCCTCGGCAGCCTCAACGGTCGTCGCAACGACCCCCATAGGCTCGAATGTATTAAGCCAGGTTTCCAAAGGCGGAACACGCATTTTGACGCCGTCGAGATCCGATGGGCTGACATAGGGTTTAGTGCCGATCATATGGCGAGCGCCATCGAACCAGTTCAGTGCTAGTACACGCAGGCCAGCAGTCTGCGCCAACTGGTCATAGTAGCCCTGCATCAAATCAGAACTTGCAAGGCGCTGTGCTTCTTCAGCATTGCTGACGATGAAGGGGCCTTCGACGGCTGCCAGATCTGGTACGCCGAATTGGGACAAGAAGCTGGCTGACGCATAGGCGATGGTGGGTTGACCCTGGCTTGCCTGTTCAATCGTATCGGTGGTAGTGCCCAACTGGGCGCTCGGGAACATCTGAAACGTCACGCGACCTTCAGTGCGTTCCTGAATGCGTTTGCCTGTCTCTTCTGCAAGTGTGTTTGATAAGGCCGTGGGGGCGTTCACCGAAGCAATGCGGAAGTTTGCAGCTTGGGCCAGAGCGGATGTGGCAGCCATGCCGAGCGGCAAGCTGGCCAACATCGCAAGAGCATGGCGGCGGCTCAAAGTGTTCATTGGGTTTGTCATAGGGTCCTCCTCTTTATGGATTGTTTTGCCGGGGCGCTCTTATTGGCGTTGCGCTGCATAGCCCGGGCCGCCAGTTTGGCGGCATGCGCATGGACGTTGCTGATTGGCATTGCGTGGGTGCCGTCGATCTCAATTGGTGCCGGATGCCCAAACCCGCCGCGTTGTGCGCAGGTCTCGGCTGCCGTTTGCGCCGCGGCATTCATAAGGGATTGTGGTGGCTCTTTGCGCAGAAGCCCGACGAGAGTGCGTGCGATGAAGCTGTCGCCTGCGCCTAGTGTGTCGATCACGTTGGCTGCGATCGGTTGGGCAGAAACCTCGGTATCAGGGCCAAACAGAACAGCGCCTTTTTCGCCGCGTGTGATCAGGCACCATGTTGCACCCTGAGCGCGGACCTGAGTTTGCAAGGAGATGACGTCAGCGTCGCTCAACTCTCCACCTGACAGGTTGGCAAGATAGCAATAAGGGGCGACTTGAGCGATATAGTCAGGGGTCATTTGATCCGCGAAGTCAAAGGAAAGTTGGCTTCGGTTCGCGAAGGCTGACAAATAAGGCACCACATGGGACGATCGGCCGGTGTGCACGACATGAGCGTTTGCGATCATCTGCAAATCCTCCGGCTCAGGCGCGATAATGGAAACGCCAAGATCGGCGGAAAGAAATTCTCGTTCGCCGATGGAAGAATTGCGGATCATGCAATGCGCACTGCGCCCAGCCACCGACCGCAGACGTGAAATATCGACACCCTCTGCGCGTAGCGTTGCACGCATATGGTCTCCTGCGGGATCATTACCCATCGCGCCAATGTATGCTGCATCGGCACCTGCGCGGCGCGCAAAGACCGCGACATTCAATGCATTGCCCCCAGGATACATCAGGCCAGCGGGCTCATAGCAATCCACATCATTGTCGCCAAAAGCAATCAGCCGAGGGGAGGTTGCGTTTTCAGTTTTCATGTGAGAACGTTCACACAATCCCGCTCGCGCTGTCAAGCGATACGCCTATCAGGCCAAATTTCAGACAATGGACCTTGCCGAATGACCGAAACCTTTCTTCCGCACCCCGACGTTGCCGCGGCCTTAAAAGCACTTGATGGTCGCAAGACAGACCATGTTTTCTTTGTGGCCTGCGGTGGCTCTCTATCGATCATGTATCCGGCGAAGTTCATGTTGGATCAGCTGTCGAACAGCTTGCCATCGGACGTTTACAACGCCGCCGAGTTCACCCACCGCGCCCCAAAGCGGCTGACCTCGAATTCGGTCGTGATCTTATGCTCAATGACGGGCACAACCGCAGAAACCGTCGCGGCGGCCGCTTTCGCACGCAAAGCGGGCGCATTGACCATTTCACTGAGCGTTGAGCCCCAAAGCCCACTGGGCCAAGGGAGTGACCACTTGGTGTCTTTTGAGGCTCCCTATACGACTGGCGTGCCAATTGATGCGAAGAACAGCAATTACGCGCGCATCTATCAAATCGTATTAGGATTGGTGCAGCGCTATGATGGTGTGGAGCGTATGGGGGCCTTGATGCGTAGCCTTGATGCCCTTCAGAGCGTCATCGACAAAGCACAGGAGGTTTTGGCCCCTCGGTTTGATCAATACGCGCCACATTTTGCCAAGCAAGATGTTATCTACACCATGGCCAGCGGTGCAAGCTACGGAGCAGCATATTCTTACGCCAATTGTGTTCTAATGGAAATGCAGTGGATTAACAGCTATCCGATCCATGCCAATGAATTTTTCCACGGTGCTTTTGAGGTTCTCGACAAGAAACGCTGCTATATCTTGATGAAAGGCTTGGACGATACCCGCCCGCTCGAAGACCGCGCGGAAGCATTCTTGCTACGTTTTGGCTCTCCAGAAAACATCCTTGTGGTCGACGCGACTAAGTTCGACTTTGCCGGTGTTGATGAGATGTTTCGTGGCGCGCTGGCACCCTTAGTGTTCTTCGATACGCTGTGGCGTTTTGCTTACCGTCTGGCGGACCTGCGTAAACATGAGATGATGGAAGCGCGGCGCTATATGAAAAAGCTCAATGACTATTGAGGAGAGCCGAATGCGCTTTGCCGATGCCGAAACGGTTCACCATAATTTGGACTACACTTATTTGATGGATGCCTTGCAAGCGGCTCATAGAGATGCACCGCCCACAGCAGAGCATATGGTCTGCGACGAGCCTGAGGGAGGAGAAAATCTCTTTGTGACGCTGGTGGGGTGGAGGCGCGCCGGAGGTATTGCAGTTAAAATGGTCGGGGTGTTTCCGGAAAACCTGTCCCTTGAGCCGCCACAAGCTTCTGTTCAGGGGCTTGTAGCATTGTTTGATCCTTTCACAGGTGCCCCACAGCTGGTGGCTGATGGGGAAGCGATGACCTTCCGCAAGACTGCAGCTGATTCCGGTTTGGGCGCGCGGCTTTTGTCACGTGAAGACAGTGAGACATTGCTTGTGGTGGGGGCAGGGGGCTCGCGCCCCACGTTGTGAAAGCGCATCTTGCTGCACGTCCCTCGCTGCGGAAAATCCGGGTCTGGAACCGAACCCAAGAGCGCGCGGAAGCGCTGATAGAACAGCTTAATATGCCAGATTTGGATCTGAGGGTGGCGCATGATTTAGACAGCGCTGTGTCAGATGCTGATATCATCTCTTGTGTGACTATGGCTCAAGAGCCTCTGGTGAAGGGCGAGCTTTTGAAGCCCGGTACGCATCTTGATCTTGTTGGCGCCTATCGACCCGACATGCGGGAAGCCAATGATGCTGCCATGGCGAGAGGCACTCTCTTTGTCGATTGTCGCGATGGGATGAAAGGGAGTGGTGAGCTTTCCCGGCCTGTAGATGGAGGCGTGATCACTTGGGAGGATATCAAAGCTGATCTCTACGAATTGGTTCAAGGTCACCACCCTGGTCGGCAAACTGAAGAAGAGATCACCGTGTTCAAGAATGTCGGTGGGGGCACCTTGACCTGTTTACCGCGATCGCTTTGAAGCACCGCTTAGAGTGAGATGTAGACAATGCGTGTGCATGTCCGTCAACTTAGATTAGCTAGACGGTATCGTTTGCGAGCAAGGATTATATGAAGGCCCGAAAAGTCACCATAGTTGAGGTCGCGAAAGGGGCGGGCGTCAGCACTGCAACAGCTAGTCGTGTGCTCGGCAAGTATGGCTATGCCGGGGGAGACCAAAGAACGGGTGCTTGCTGTTGCGACGAAGCTTGGCTACCAGCCAAACAAAATCGCCCGGGGGCTGATCACAGGTCGGACCCGGACAATTGGGGTCATTGCGGGTGACATTTCTAGCCCCTTTTATGCTGCTGTCCTGCGCGGAATTTCGGATGTCGTGGAAGGCCATGGTCTTGGTATGTTGATCACCAACAGCGACGAGACGCTTGATCGTGAAGTTGCAGCGACCAAACTGCTTCGAGAAAATCAGGTCGATGGGCTGATCGTTTCGCCCTGTGACGTTGCTGACTCCCCGCATCTGCGTGAAGCCGTGAAAGCAGGTATGCCAATGGCTCTGATCGACCGAAAGGTAAGGGGACTGCTCGTAGACACAGTGGCCGTGGAAAACGTTCAAAGTTCGCGAGATGCTGTAAGGCGTCTTTTGATGGCAGGCCATCGCCGGGTGGGAATTATCGCAGAATTAGCAACCGATGAAACCCGGCTGAAGGACTTCTTAGCAGCTGCTAAAAATCAGCCTCCCGAGGGGCTGCAGCTGCTCTCTACGAGCTGGCAGCGCCTCGCAGGATATTTAGAGGCGCATCGCGCATTTGGGTTGGAGGTTGACCCTAACTTAATCTTGGCAGTGAATGGGCACTCTGCGCTCGCGGCACAAAACGCAGCGTTGGTGGCATTAACTAAAAACCCGCGGCCGACTGCATTGTTTTGTGCAGATGGCTTGATGTCGGTGGGGACTATGGCCACGATTTCCGCCAAAGGGCTTCAGGTTCCAAGTGACCTTTCGATGATTTGCTTCGATGATCTCGACTGGATGACATTTGTTGGTCCTGGCATTGATGCGATCGCGCAGCCAAGGCGCAGGCTTGGACGAGCAGCGGCGCGTCTTTTGCTCGCGCGAATTGGTGAGGCACAAGGTGCGCCGCGCGACATTCGGCTTTCGCCTCGGATGATCGAACGGGGATCACTAAGGTCAATTCGCTAAATGATGTCGTAGTGTTGATTGTCACTGATAACCCCGGGAGCGCGGACGAAAAGTTGGGATTTTTTGGAGATAGTCCATGTATCGCTACGAAGAGCGAATGCGCGCGGTTAAGCTTTAGGGATGAATGTCGGCGACTTTAGCTATTCCGCGGATGGCCTTTTGGAAACGATCTTTACAAAGACGGTACTGTTTAAATGCGGCTTGTGCCGCCCATGAAAGGGTTTGGTCGGCACCTGCCTCACGCCCGTCAGGCGGTCATTTCGAGCGTGTAGTCATTCCAAAGGTCGAAAGCAAAGGATCCGGCTTGGCGGTACGATGTGGCTAAGAGACGATAGCGGCGGGCACGAAAGATTGTGCTGATCTGGTCAAGAGCCGCCAGAAATCTCTGCTCCTGCCTAGGTGACTTAAACCGCCCCATAAGTTTCTCTCGCTTTCGGGTCGATCGATGCGATCCTCCCATCGGGTTGTTAAAGCGCTTGTGCGCGCGATGCTCCGCGTCTGTTGCCAGATCACAGATCGGTTAGAAATAGCTGCGCAATTTGTCCGTGATCACGGCACGAGGTTCACCGAACCGGGCGATTAGCCTTGCAAGGAAACGCCTTGTAGCTTTGGCATTCCGCTGTGGCCGAACGAGAATATCAAGCACGCTGCCGTTCACGCCGACAGCGCGCCAGAGCCAGTATTTTCTGGCGATGACCGTGACCTCGGAGAGAACCATGACTCCGGACGGACATATCGCACCCCCCTTGACATGGCATCGTCAACTTATCGGATCTTGCTGAAAAGGAGCCACACCGCCCTGGTCAAGCGGCCATCAACACATATGTGATGTCGTCCCAAATGCTGTGAGCATCTGAGCGAGATTGTCGATAGGCAGGGGCGGACAGTTTGTGGCGGCGAGGGCGAAATACGGTTTGGACCTGATCGTGGACAGACAAAAAGAGCTGTGCTTGGCCGGGCGATTTGAAGCGGGCCATAATCTTTTCTCGGCGCCGCGTCGGTCGATGTGAGCCTTCTGATCTGTTGTTTAAGCCCTTATGCCTGCGGTGGTCGATGCTAGGCGCGAGGTTTTTCAAAGCCGCACTATAGCTGCCGAGCTTGTCCGTGATCACAACGCGCGGTCGCCCATATTGCTTGAATAGCTTGCGGAAAAAGCGTTTCGCTGCGCGCGTGTTACGCCGAGATTGAACCAGAATATCAAGAGCGTCACCATTGCTGTCGATCGCCCGCCAAAGCCAGAATTTGCGCCCGCGGACAGGAATGACCACTTCATCAAGGTGCCATTTATCAGACGGCGCAGGCCGATCCCGCCGGATGGACGCGGCATACTTTGTACCAAATTTGCCAACCCACTTCCGGATCGTCTCATAGCTCACGATGATGCCGCGCGCCGCAAGTAGATCCTCGACATCGCGCAGGCTCAAGGAAAACCGAAAATAAGACCAAACCGCATATGCAATGATCTCAGGCGGGAAACGGTGGCCTTTGAAGGCACCGGAATGTTTGGCTTTTGTCATGTCGGTCGGTACGATTTCAGGTCACGCCCCGCAAGTTGACGATGCCTTCCGCTGACCTGCTCCCCGATGAGTCGGCTAATTTAGGTTAGCTCTGTTCAGGTTTTGGCCCTCTTCTGACCGGTTAGCATATTCTGCTGGCGTCAGGCTAGCGAGGCTTGTGTGTGGGCGGTTATGGTTGAAGTCGGTGCGCCATGCCGCGATCAACTGGCGGGCATGGCGGAGATTGTCGAACCGCTCGTTCATAACCCGCCAAGTTCAGCCGCGAAACGGGCGCAGACCGATACGGCCAATAGGCTCTGACAGCCATGGATGGTGCATGCAAGGTCGCGGGCGTGGCTCGTATAGCTGATACAGTCATGAACCACGAGATCGGGTGCATGTCCGGCCATCTCGCGCGCTGCTGCGGCGATAGTGTTGTCGTCTGCGTCCGGCGCCAGAGCCACGGTAACGCATTCTCGACCCGGCCGCTCCCAGCGATTGCGGCATTCCGCGGCCTGCGCGGCCATCGGAATGAAAACGCCGAGCCGTCCTTTTCCTGGCAGGCAGCCATCGACCGCCCCGGCCATTAGGTCCGAGGCAAAATGCACGCCCGGCGTCGCCAATGTGGGGAACTTGCCGGTGCAGCAAACCACCGAGACCGCGGCGCCGATCTCGTTTAAGTCGGCAAGGCGCTGTGCCATGCCTTCGGTGACAGCGGCCTTGCTGATCAAGACCGACCGACCGTCGGGCAGCGTGGTGTAAAGCGTATCCGCGTCCCCAATCGGAGGGACGGCAGCGATGCCTGCCTCGTTCAGATGGTCCAGCGCACCCATGACGCACAGCTTGGCCCGATCGCCGATCACCTGAGCGAACTGCGCCTGCAGGTCGGGGCGCGGCGACTGCCCTATTACCAGCAAGCCGACCAGCGAGCGAGTCATGCCGACACCGTGCCTTTCAGTGCGGCGGCATCTCCGACGACCCTCACCCGGGTGCGGATCGCCCGGCCTGGCAGGTAGGAAAGCGGCAGGTCCTCGACCTCGATTACCTTGATCGAATCCTTGTCGGCCCCGGCCTCGATCGCCGCGGCAATTGCATCGGCGCGCGCGGCGGCAATAGCATCGTCCCGCTCCATGTCGCGATAGATGCGATCGGTTTCGCCCGAAATCTGCGCCATCGCGGCACCGACCGCATTTGCGACGCCGTTGTGCTCGACATGCACGACCTTCGATATGCCGGGCATGGTTTCGGGAATTAACATCGCACCGCCCCCGGCGGCCAGCAGTGGAATCTCGGTGGCGTCTGTCTTCATCCGGTCAACCGCCTCGGCGATCCGGTCGTGCATCACCGCCAATGCCCTGCTGACGAAATCTGCGGACAAGCCTGCGACGCGCGACTTGTCACCGATGTCGATCAGCCCCGCCGCGACGGCGATGTCGGTCGCGGTCACCTGCTCGCCGCCAAAGACCAGTGCCTCTTGCCCCAGCCGGTAGCCGACCGATTCCGGGCCCACGCTCAGCGGATCTCGCGTCACCTTTGTGCCACCGCCAAGTGCGACGGACAGAAGATCCGGCATTCGGAACAGCGTACGCACGCCGCCGACCTCGACCACGTTGTTCGCTTCGCGCGGGAAGCCGTTAACGAGGCAACCGACATCCGCGGTCGTGCCACCTACGTCGCAGACCACCGCGTCCTCAATCCCCGCCAACAACGCTGCGCCGCGCATCGAGTTAGTGGGACCGGACGCAAATGAGAACACAGGATATTCGCGCGCCGCGTCGGCTTTAACCACGGTGCCGTCGTTCTGGGTGATGAACAGCTGCGCCTCGATCCCGCTGTCTCTAACCGCATCGACAAAGGCGCGGGTCGTCTCGCGAGCCAGCCCGATCAACGACGCGTTCATCAAAGCTACGTTCTCGCGTTCCAGCAGGCCGATCCGGCCAAGTGTCGAGGACATGGTGACATGTACATCGGGCGCCTCGTTCCTGACGATTTCGGCGGCGCGTTCCTCGCATTCCGCGGTCAGCGGCGAGAATGTAGCTGAGATTGCGACCGCCGGAATGCCATCCGCAGCGATCTTGCGTGCGGCCTCGGCGACGGCGCGTTCATTCATTGGCACGAGCGGGCGGCCATCGTATTCGTGCCCGCCCTCGACCAAATAGACACCGCCATTGACCTTGGCGGCCAGATCGCGCGGCCAATCGCAGAATGGCACTAGGCTGGCCGAAGCCGGCAGCGCTATGCGGATCGCTGCGGCGCGGCCTAGATTGCGCCGCTCGACGACCGCATTGGTGAAATGGGTCGTCCCAATCATTACGGCGATGGTGTCCTGCGCCGCATCGCCCGCCTGCGCCAGCAGGTCGTTCAGCGCGGTGCGTACGCCCGATGTCACATCGGCGGTGGTGAACGTCTTAACCGATGCCAGCACCCGGTCGCCATCCAGAAGGGCCGCATCCGTGTTCGTGCCGCCGACATCGATACCGATACGCTTCATGTCCATGACTCCTCAAAAACCGATTTGAAATCCAGATCGAACCCAAAGGCTCGAGGACCGACAGCCGCAATTCCCTGGTCGGTTAGGAACACGGCAGGTGCCGGCAGAGCCAGCACGCTGACCCGCTGGCCAAAGCGCAGGACATCGGTGCCGATCCCCTCCCCTGAAACGCTGTCGAGCAGACAGATCAGATCAGGTGTCATCACCACCGGTTCGCCATTCAGATAGGCGACCGAAAACTCATTCTGGAAATGCACGACCATCTCGTGACCTGCGAAATCGTGCAGTCCCTCGATCACCGCCTTGCCGCGCAGGAACCCTTCGGTGGCGCGCCTATCGACATCGACGACCTTTCCCTGGAACATCCTCTTGCCGCTGGCAGCCGACAGAACCGCCTCGATCGGGTCGGTATGGGCGGCACGGGCCTCAATCACCCTGCTGCCAAGTGCGATGGCGTTTGACACGGAATATAGAACTCCGTGCTGCTTAATCTCGGCTCCGGTGCGGGGCGCCTTGCAAGTAGCGGCGACCGATCCGATTTCGGTGCAGGCCTTACGGCTGATCCGCTCCATCCAGCGCCAGGATGCGGCGCGCGGGATTATGATTTCGTTATCTCGGATATCGGCCATCGTCAGCGGATAGCAACGCAGGCCCGCCACCGCCACCGACGTCATCTGCGCCTCCGGATAGGCGCGGCCCATGGTGTCGGCATCAACGACTGGATAGCCCGTCAGCGCCGCTATCTGCATTGGATGCATGCCGTTGCCGCCGCCAATCTCGAGCGACATAATCGCGTCGAATTTGCGGCCCATGTGCTCTTCCATCATTCGCACGGGTTTCAGCGCGAATTCCGGGTCTGCCAGCCGTTCCTGCCCGACCAGAGGGGCGCCCATGTTCGACACGACGGCGATCACCGCGTCATCGTTCAACGTCATCGGATCGATCAACGTGACCTCGCGGCCCGCCTCGTAGAGGATACGCATGTTCAGCAGCTTGTGATACGGATCGCCGCCGCCGCCGGTGCCGAGGATCCAGGCACCGACTGCAAGCGCCTCGATGTCATCGGCTGACAGAATCCGGCTTGTCTGGCTGGGTGCCCTTTGGGTCTGAGTGGTCATCACGTGTCCTTTCGCACCGGGCCGCCCCGCGCGGACGCGCAAGGAGGTGCCGGCCTTCGGTTGGCCTTTGGCACTGATTACCTTCGTCCACCGGGTGGTTCGCAAATAGCAATTGCGTATGGATCCTATGCGCCGCGCCTATCCCGCAGTCCGGTCGCGACGACGGATCGGGCTGGGATGCCATCGCAGGCATCGAATCCACCCCGCAAGCCTAAATTTCCCGGCACGCGCATAGTTTTCACAAATGTCCGCTATCAGGAATCACTCTTTTTCCTCTGCTCCCGCATCTGAATTGATGGAAAGGCACAAAGCCTGTCCGTCAGAAGGATGGAGGCATTGCCACCGCCCGTTCCGGGCGGGGCGACAGCGGGGAGATGAACTATGAAATTCTGGAAGATAACTTCGGCACTGGCCCTATCGCTCGGAGTCGCATTGAGCGCCCCGGCCGGGGCTGTGGAGAAACGCGATGGCAAGTTCTGGATGGTTCTCGGCGGCCGCCAGCCTGTATCGCACGTAGATCCGGGTCAGGCCTATGACTACGCCGTCCGGATGATGACCCAGGCGTTGTATGACGGCCTGGTCAAGTACTCGGGCGACCCGCCGAAGGTGGAACCGTGGCTTGCGACTGACTGGACCACGTCCGATGATGGGCTTGTCTGGACCTTCAACCTCGCCCCAGAGGCGAGGTTCAACAACGGTGATCCGGTAACGGCAGATGCGGTCGTCTACTCCTACCAGAGGGTGCTTAAGTTGAACGAAGGCGCTGCCTGGATGCTGTCTGACGTGCTAAGCGCGGAAAACATCAAGGCCTTGGACGAACATACCGTCGAATTCACGCTGGACCGGCCTTATGCCCCGTTCCTGTCCTTTCTGCCATGGTGGTTTATCGTCAACCCGGCCGAGGTCGAGACGCATGTGACTGATGAAGATTACGGCAAGGCATGGCTTTCGGAAAATGCGGCTGGCTCCGGTCCTTACACGCTCGAGAAATTCGACCAAGGAACGGCCTACTGGCTCAAGCGGAACCCCAACTACTGGAAGGGCTTTCCCTATGATGACGAAAAAATGGGCGGGGTTATCTATCGGCTGATCCGCGAAACCTCGTCGCAGCGCGCGGCGCTGCTTTCGGGCGAGGCGGACATGGTGACCGACCTGACGCCGGAAGAGCTCGATATCGTCGGCCAGCGGCCCGACATCAATGTGTCATCAACTCCTGCGCTGACGTCCTTTGGGATCAAGATGAATACCCAAGGGCAATACATGTCGGACATCAATCTGCGCAAGGCCGTCGCCTACGCGTTTGACTACGAAACGTTCGTGCAGGTTTATAACGGTAACGCGACGCTGCAGACATCGGCATTCACCGACGCGATCAAGGGCAAGGTCGAGATCGATATGCCGCGCAAGGATATGGAAAAGGCCCGCGAATACCTGTCGAAATCGCAGTGGCCGGATGGTGGGATCACGCTGGAATACGTTTATGTCCAGGGTCTGGAACAACAGCGCCAGATGGGGCTCGCCCTACTGAACAGCCTGCGCGAGCTGAACATCGAGCTCGAGATGACACCGCTGACTTGGCCGAATATGGTTGCACGCGCGGCTGACGCGGGCGAAAGCCCTGATCTGATGAGTATTTTCACCACGCCGGTGTCGACCGACCCGGATGCGGTCGCGGTCCAGTATCATCCGTCCTCGCAGGGCAAATACTATGGCTCGCACTTCCTTGAGGACGACGAACTGATCGAGATGATCGAAAAAGCCCGCAAACTGTCCGATTGGGACGAACGCGCGCCGATCTATGCAGAGATCCAGCAACGGATTGTGGACCTGCAGCCGGAGATTTTCGGTATGATGCGTCAGCGCATGTTCGCCTACAAAACCTACGTCAAGGGATACGAGGACAGCCCAATCCGCATGACCAGCGAGGTGGATATCTACCCTCTCTATATCCAACCCTGACCCTTTCGGGGTGGGCAGAAAGGGCGCTGCTGAGTCGGCGGCGCCCTTAATCACACGACAACCGGTAGTGCCAATGCAACGATTGATCCTTAAACGACTAGGCCTGATGGTAGTCATGCTTCTGGGGCTGGCGGTTATTACGTTTACCGTCGCGAACATCGCGCCGGGCGATCCAGCGCGGCTGGCCGCGGGGCCTGATGCGTCACCGGATATGGTCGAGAAAATCCGCGTCGAGCGCGGTTTTGACCGCGCATTGCCGGTGCGCTTCGGGCTTTATCTTGGGCAACTCGCACAGGGCGATCTGGGCACATCCGTCTATACCGGACGTCCGGTTGCGCAGGATATCGCTGTATTCCTGCCCGCAACGATCGAACTGGTCCTCTTCTCGATTTTGATCGCCGTGGTCCTTGGTGTGCCATTTGGTGTGCTAGCAGCGGTTTGGCAGAACCGCCTGCCCGACCACGCAATACGGTTCCTTTCCGTTTCGGGTGTCGCCCTGCCGATGTTCTGGCTTGGGCTGATGCTGCAATGGTATCTATCGCTCGAACTGGGGTTGTTCCCGCTTGGCGGGCGGCTCGGAATCTTCGACGATGTGCCGACTACGATTACCGGAATGATATCGATCGACGCGCTACTAGTCGGCGATCCGGCGACTGCCGGAACGGCGCTGATGCACATGGTCCTACCTGCGACCGCGCTCAGCTTTCCGGCGTTGGCAGCGATTATCCGGGTCAATCGCGCCGAGATGCTGGAGGTGTTGGGCCGCGACTACGTTGTGAATGCCCGGGCGCAAGGCATTGGGCCGTTCCGGATCATCGCGATCTATGCATTGAAAAACGCCATCCTGCCGACGCTGGCGATGATCGGGCTGCGGTTCGGATGGATGCTGGGTGGCACCGTGCTGGTCGAAAGCGTGTTCGACTTTCCGGGCATCGGGCTCTATGCCGCCAAGGCCGCCATTTCTTCCGATTTCGAGCCGATCATGGCCGTGACACTGATCCTCGGTGCCGCATTCATGCTGACCAACCTGCTGATCGATCTGATGTACGCGTTGCTCGATCCGCGCGTACGCAACCAGATATGAGGAGACGGCAATGACCGATGCATCGTTAGAATCCGGCCCCGTGGCGATCCGTGAGCCAATGCGTTTCCGCGAGACACGCCGGGCGATCCGCACCTATTCGAGAAGCTTCTCCTCGATGCTGGGCCTCGTGATCGTGATCGTTTTCCTATTCATTGCCGCCTTCGGGCCATGGCTTGCGCCCTATCCGCAGGACGCCTACGGCGCGGTCGATTTCGGGGCCAAGTTGCTACCGCCTTCAGCCGAACACTTGTTTGGCACCGACCAGGTGGGGTCCGACATCCTGTCGCGGGTGCTGATCGGCGCACGCACCACATTGCAGATCGGTGTAACTGTGACTGGTATCGCCATCCTGATCGGTGTGCCGCTCGGGCTGATCGCGGGAATGACGAGCGGCTGGATATCTGAAGGGATCATGCGGGTCACCGACATCTTCCTGTCCATTCCAGGGCTGATCCTCGCCATTGCCATCGTCGGTGCGCTCGGTCCGGGGATCATCAACGCGATGATCGCGCTGTCGCTGGTCTGGTGGCCGGGTTACGTGCGCCTCGTTCAAGCCAAGACACTCAGTCAGCGCAACGAAACCTACGTGGATGCCGCCCGCGCACTTGGAGCGGGCCCATTGCGGGTCGTGTTCGTGCATGTTCTGCCGAATTGCCTGTCACCGATCATCGTCAAGGCGTCGATGGATATGGGCATGGCAATCCTCGGAGCTGCATCACTCGGGTTCCTCGGTCTTGGCGCGCAGCCGCCCTATCCCGAATGGGGCGCTATGATCTCGACCGGGCGGGCCTATCTGCCGGACTGGTGGTGGGCCACATTCTTTCCAGGGCTAGCGATCTATTTGACGGTGCTGGGGTTCAACCTGATGGGCGACGGGTTGCGCGACGTCTTCGACCCACGACAGAGGTAAGCAGAGCATGACCGACCATCCGCTTCTCGACATCCGCGATTTCTCGCTGGTCTTCGACACATTCGACGGCACCTACCATGCCATCGACGGTGTGAACCTGTCACTGCAGCGGGGAGAGGCGCTAGGCCTCGTCGGCGAAACCGGCTGCGGCAAATCGGTACTAACACGCGCCGCCTTCGGCCTGGTCCCGTCGCCGCCCGCACGCATTACTGGCGGATCCGTGCAACTTCAGGGGCGTGAGCTTCTGGGCCTGTCGGATCGCGCTCTGCGACAGGTGCGCGGGCGTGAGGTAGCGATGATCTTTCAGGATCCGATGACCTATCTCAATCCGGTGTTTCGGGTCGGTACGCAACTGGTAGACGCGATCCGCGCACAGTCGGGCGGGCAGACTAAACGTGACGAGGCAAAAGCGATCGCGCTAGACATGCTGGAAAAGGTCCAACTGCCGAACCCCAATCGCCAATTCGCCGCCTATCCGCACGAATTGTCAGGCGGAATGCGCCAGCGGGTGCTGATCGCGATGGCGCTGGCGGCGAAACCGAAATTGTTGATCGCCGACGAACCCACGACCGCGCTAGACGTGACAATTCAGGCGCAGATACTCGATCTGATGGCGGAACTCGTCGCCGATATGGGACTGACAATGATCATGATCTCGCATGACCTGGGGGTCGTCGCTCAGGTCTGTTCTCGAATCGCTGTCATGTATGCTGGCAAGATCGTTGAGGATGCGCCGGTCGCGCGAATATTCGATGCACCAGCACATCCATATACCAAAGGCCTGCTGGCCGCCCTTCCGCATCCGTTCCGCCGGCAGGACCGATTGGAATCGATCCCCGGCACCCTCCCGGACCTCCTGCACCCACCGGCGGGCTGCCTGTTTGCAGCGCGATGCCCACATGCGGCACCGATCTGCGCCAAGCCTGTGCCGATGCGCGAAATCGACTATTCTCACCGGGTCGCCTGCACCCTCTACGACCCTGCCCGCGAGAAGGACCGCGCCGATGCTTGAGCCGATCACGACCCGCCCGCCCGACGGCCCCGCGATGCTGTCGATCCGCGATCTGGACGTTCATTTCCCGCTGGCCAACGGGCAACTCGTGCGCGCCGTTGAACAGCTTTCGCTGACCCTGCGCGCAGGCGAGACTGTGGGGCTTGTCGGCGAAAGCGGATCGGGAAAGACGACCGTGGGCAAGACCGCACTGCGGCTGGTTAAACCGACCGCCGGGCACATCGAGATCGGCGGAATGGACGTGATTGACGTCTCGGCCCGCGACCTAAGGAAACTTCGGCAAAAGGCGCAGATCATCTTTCAGGATCCGCATTCGTCGCTGAATCCGCGTATGACCATCCGCCGCGCTGTGTCCGAGGGGCTAATCCTAAACACCGACCTACGGGGTCGTACCCTGCGCGACCGAGTGTCGGAAACGTTAACTTCTCTCGGCCTGCCGGCGCAGTTTCATGATCGCTATCCACACGAATTGTCGGGCGGGCAGAAACAACGCGTCTGCATCGCCCGCGCACTGGTGCTAGATCCGGATCTTCTGGTGCTGGACGAACCGACATCGGCGCTGGATGTGTCGGTACAAGCGCAGATCCTTGGCATCCTCAAAGATCTGCGCGACACCCGGCCGTCGCTGACCCAGCTTTTCATCTCGCACAATCTGGCCGTGATCCGGTTCCTGTGCGAAAGGGTCGCGGTGATGTATCTGGGTCGCATCGTCGAGGAAGGACCGGTTGAGCAGGTGTTCGACGCGCCCGCTCACCCCTATACCCGTGCTCTGCTGTCAGCCGTGCCGGTGCCCGAAGCGGTCAAGCGACCTGATCGGATGCGCCTGAGCGGCGACATCCCCAGCCCTACTAATGTTCCGAAGGGCTGTGCCTTTCACACTCGTTGCCCGATCGCGGAAAAGGGGTTGTGCGACACGACGCCGCCGCCCGCCCTGACACCCGGGCCCGGGCGCATGGCACTTTGCCACTTCGCCGACAGAACGACGGAGCAAACATGAGTTTCCCCCTTGATCGGCTGGCGCTGCAGCTCGACTGGAACCTGTTGCTGACATTCATGGTCATCGTCCAAGAACGATCGATCACCGGCGCTGCGCAGCGGTTGAACGTGTCGCAGCCTTCGGTGTCGTCAGCTCTGCGCCGGCTGGAGGAACGGCTGGACCAGCGGCTGATTGACCGTGGAGGCGGACAGGCATTCCGCGTAACCCGGGCGGGCGAGGCCGTCTATCGTGAAGTGCTGGAAATTTACGGCGGCGTCGTTCGGCTGAACGATCTGACTGCCGATGGTGGCAGAGCGCTGTCGGGAACGGTGGTGGTACACCGGTCTTCGCATTTGGAAATGGACGACATAACCCCCTGCTGGAAGAGTTTCGCCGCCAGCATCCCGACGTGACGCTATTGCTTCGCTCTACCCCCTGTCACGAGGTAGCACAGGCGTTGCAGCAGCGCGCGTCGTCAGTTGGGTTCTGCACGCGCGTGGATCCGACGATTCACCGGTTGCGCGCACAACCGCTGAAGCCGCTGGAATTCGGTGTCTATTGCGGCCCCGAACACCCGCTTTTCCGCCAGAAGGAGATCGACCCCGCGATTCTCGCTGCATCGGATGTGGTCGGCTATGAAGAGGACCGAATGGCGGGCGCGCTCTCCACGCTGACGGTATGGCGGGTGCGCCACGGGATCGGCGACCGCTTCATCGCTGCCGCCACCGGTATCGTCGACCTATCGGAACTAATCGAAAGCGGCACCGCCATCGGTTGCATGGCCCGGGGACACGCGATCCGCTATGGTGCGAGACTCTGGCAGATCCCGGTGCCGGTGTCGCCGCCGCTGGTGGACGTATTTTCGTTGGTGGATACGGAGCGGCACATGACCCCGGTGGAATATGAACTGCTGAAATTCCTCGAAACAGCCGGAATGGTGACGCTTCCGACACGCCGTTCTGATATCTGAGGCGGAGCTTATATCAGTCGCCCTGTATCAGCGCGGGTCTGGCGCTGTGCATGCTTCTGTCCGTGATCTGCGTATTGCACTCATATGATGCGGTTGGCTTTGGCTCGGGAAAGCCCATCTCCGTTGCGGCTTCAGGTTCAAGTTAGGATTTCTGTCGGCTTTTCCCTAACCACGTCCCTTCAGGGGCGCCTTCCTTGCGGAAGGATTGGTGTTCCTTGGCTGTCAGGCAGTTCTAAACTCTGTGCCGTCCATCCACTTCCGATGCATGATGACGGCCAATTTCCTCGCGAGGGCGATTTTGGCGCGCTTTGCGCCACGTCGAGCGGCAACGCGCATCACCCATGCCTTGAGCGGGATCCACCGGTTGGTTCTCACCAGCATCACATGCGCCGCTTCATAAAGCGCAGCCCGCACACTGGCATCGCCAGCCTTGGTGATCGACGTGACGCGATCCGTTTCGCCGGATTGATA
Source organism: Sulfitobacter profundi (assembly GCF_042661425.1). NCBI lineage: Bacteria > Pseudomonadati > Pseudomonadota > Alphaproteobacteria > Rhodobacterales > Roseobacteraceae > Sulfitobacter > Sulfitobacter profundi. The sequence continues at coordinate 267,015 of NZ_JBHSWA010000003.1, forward strand.
TCGTCGTGGCGTCAGGCCAAAATGGCTCGTCCGCATCCGGCGCGAGTAGCAACAGCTTTCCTTGTTCGGCCTGTCGGCGCCACGCCGATAGCTGGTTCGGAAGAATGCCATATCGCTCTGCGACAGCGTTCACCGTTGCACCTACCTCAAGCGTGTCCGCCACCGCCTGCGCCTTCGCGGTGTCCGACTATCGGCGGTGACCCGACGCATAAATCTCAACTCCCAGTGATTGGAGAAACGAATTTGTAGCGCACTTTGCGAAACGCACTACCCATCATAAGATGGGCTCGTTCTCGCAGCTCGGATCACACCCTACAACGCGCCCCTGGGCCACCGCTGACACATGTTCTCCGGCATGCAGCGCCTGACGGTGGGGTACGCTTCATTAGTAAACTTCTTCATAGGCGACACAGCGGGTGGCGGTGTCTTTACCCTCCAATGCGGCTAGCTCGCCGCGTTTGTGGGCGGTATAGACAGCGGCGAAGTCGGCCGGGAACCATCCCCGCACGGTTGCATTGTCTTCGAATCTTTGCAGAGCTTCAGTCAGGGTTTCAGGCAGCCGTATATAGCCGCGCTCTGCTAAGGCATCGGCGGAGAGGGTGGACAGGTCTTCTTCTGTGACCTGCGGCGCGGGCAGGGCATCTTCGATGCCCTGCGCCCCGGCATGGATGATCGCCGCGAGGGCAAGATGCGGTGAGGCGGTGGCATCGGCGGCGCGGTATTCGAAGTTATATTGCCGCGCGACGCTGGAGCTGTCCTGCGCCGTCACCGGACAAATCCGCACTGAGGCTTCGCGGTCACGGAAGCCCAGGTTGTTGTAGGCGGCGGACCAACGGTGCGGCGTCAGCCGCAGGTAGGACACGTCCGAGGGCGCTGTCAGTGCGATGATGCTGTCGAGGTATTTTAGCACCCCAGCGATGAATGCGCCGGTAGCCTGCGACATTCCAGCGACGCCCTGGGCGTCATAGGTGGCCGGCTCGCCGGCGTCGTCGAGAAAGCTCAGATGGATGTGCACGCCGTTGCCAACGCCCGCAGGATTGCGGATCGGGGTGAAAGTCACATCTTCGCCCAACCGTTGTGCGGTCATCCGCGTGACTTCGCGCAGAATAACGGCCTGATCGGCGGAGCGGTGGTCCTGCGCCGGATCATTGGTAACTTCGAACTGGTTGGCACCGTATTCTTTCATGAAGGTGTCGGCCCCCAGTCCGCTTTGACCGAGCGCGGCCATTAGCGTTTCGCCGAAAACCCGGCGTTCGGAGAACACCGAATGGCCAAAGGCACCGCCGGGTTGATCGCCGCTCGTCTTGAACTGGAATTCGTGCTCAAACGCGGAGACGAGCCTGAGGCCGCTCGCATCTTTGAGCCTTTTTAGCGCGGTCTTGAGCAAAGAGCGCGTACAGAAATCCCAGGGCTTGCGGTCGAGATCCGTGATGTCGCCCAGCATGATCCGCTCAACCGGGCCGCCGTCTTCGAAATCAAGCTCGACGCCGGCCTCTTCGTCGGGGATCAGCAACAGATCGCCTAGCGAGCCGAAGGGGCTTTCCGCGATAGTATCGAAACAGGTGATCATCACGTTGGTCGGGGTCCAGCCGACGCCTCGTTTGGCGCGTTTGGCAAGGTCTGCCAATGGGAACGCCTTGCCGCGAGTTTTGCCGGCCAGGTCTGAGGTGGCGGCGAAAATCAGGGGGTCTTAATCATCTTTGATAACTCCAAAATCCAACCGGAAGGAATCCCATTCCTCGATCCGGCTTTTCGTGAGGTCCCAGTTGTCGCCCGCGATGCGCGTCAACAGGGCCTCGAGCAGTGCCAGGGCACCGGTGTAGCTGTCCCACAGGGTGCTGACGTCAATTGAGGCGGCGAGGACTTCGCTGGCCTGTGCTGAAATCGGTGAGAGCCATTCATCGGTCATCAACACGATCTGAATATTGCGTGCCTGAGTAGCCTTAAACGTCAGCGCGGCCAGATTGTGCTGGTAACGCCGGAAGTCGATCACGAAGAGCACGTCTTTAGCGCGCATTCGCAACAAGTATTCCGGCCAAACGTCGGGATCGGGAGGCAGATGGAACACCTTGGCGCGGATCTGGCGTAAGTGGCGCGAGAGATATTGCGCTAGCGGGTCGCTCATCCGTCCGCCGATCACAAAGATGCTGCGTTTCTCGTCTGCCAGCAATGCGGCAATGCGTGCGAACTGAGCTTCGGACACTGCTTTGTTTGCGCTTTTTACAAGGGTGCAAACCCGCTCGAGAAAATTTTCTAAAAACGCACCTTCAATCGGGGCGCTAGACGCCTGTAGGTCAACAGGGGAGCGCTGGCCCTGTTTCAGCTCGCCGATCAGATGGCGCTGGAAATCTTGATAGCCGTGAAATCCCAGCTTGCTGACAAAACGTGAGATCGTGGGCGGCGAGGTGTTGGTGGCGCGAGCGAGTTCCTGGATTGGTTCCAACCCGGCAAACGGATAGTCAAGCAAGAGTGCGGTCGAAAGCTTGCGCTCAGTCGCGGTTAGATCGCCCGACAATTTCTCTATGCGTTCGCGAACTTGCATCGACTCTCCTTTTTCAGAGAAGGAAGCATTTATGAAAAGGTCTTGTCAAGGATGGTAATATCGTTGACTTTGAAAAATTCGGTCACTATGCTGGCCGAAATTGAACTGCGAGATTCGATATGATCACTGCACCACGCAAGCATATATTTGCCTCAGTTCTGGGGATTGTCGTGCTTGTTATCGCGGCAACTCTGATCGCGTCGTCGATTGGCGCGGCGAGTGAGCGGATGCTGACCGTATTCTACATTGCGCTGATTGCGGTTGCCGGCATGGGGGTCTACAGCGGCAATTCCGGCATCCTCAGTTTCGGGCATCTCTCGTTCATGGCGATCGGAGCCTACGCGGCCTCTTTGCTGACGCTTCCGACGCAACTTAAGATCGCGACGCTGCCGAAATTGCCTACCTGGCTCGCGACAACGGAGGTGGGGATTTTCTCTGCGACGATCGTCGCGATCTTGCTGACATGCGTGGTGGCGGCGGTCGTCGGTCTGGCGATCGGCAAGTTAGAAGGGTCGGCTGCGGTGATCGCGACGCTGGGGCTTTTGATCATCGTGCATGGGGTCGCCATTGGCTGGCGCGATGTCACCCGCGGATCGCAAACGTTCTTTGGCATCCCCGCAGTCACCACGCTTTGGGTCGCGGCTGGGGGCGTGGTGCTGGCGTTGATCGTAGCGCGGCTGTATCGCGATTCAGTGTCGGGACTGCGGCTACGGGCCGGACGGGAAAACGCCATTGCTGCCAGTGCGGTAGGAATTCGGATCCGGCGCGAGCGGCTGTTTGCCTTTGTGCTGAGTGCGGCCCTCATGGCCTTATCAGGCGCTTTGCTCGCGCATTTTCTGGGTGCGATCAGCCCCAAGAAATTCTATTTCACCGATACCTTCCTGTTGCTGGCGATGCTGATTGTCGGCGGCATGACGACCGTTACTGGGGCAATAACCGGTGCAGTGGCGATCACGCTGGTGACCGAGGTTCTTCGCCGGTTCGAGAGTGGGTTCTCCTTGGCCGGGCTTGAGGTTCCAGCGGTCTTTGGCACCACTCAGATTGGCATCGGCCTGATCATTCTTTTCGCGATGTTCCGCAAGCCTGACGGTTTGGCGGGCCTGAAGGAATGGGAGGAACGGCTGTTCCCACACCGCCCTATGCCTGAGGAAGAATCCAAGATTGCAAAGAACGCGAGCACCGAACCGTTGGTGGCCAAGGGCATGACCATGCAGTTCGGCGGGCTCACGGCGGTGAATAATGTGGATATAACGCTGACTCCCGGCGAGATTACCGGGCTGATCGGGCCGAACGGATCGGGCAAGACGACGCTGATGAACATGCTGTCAGGAGTGCTGGTGCCGACCAAGGGTGAGGTTCACCTTGGCTCTGAGGCGCTGACCGGGCTTGCGTCGCAAGACATCGCCGATCATGGCATCGCGCGGACCTTCCAGAATATCCGACTGTTCGAAACCTTGAGTGTGTTCCAGAACGTGCTGGTGGCGGCACTGTCGACACGTGGCGGGCACAACGCCGAGGCCCGCACACGCGCCGCGCTGGAACGGATGGGCGTGACCCGCCATGCGAACGCAGATGCGGGTACGCTGTCTTATGGCGATCAGCGACGGGTCGAGATTGCCCGCGCGCTGGCTTGTGAGCCGTCGTTGCTGTTTCTGGATGAGCCGGCGGCGGGGATGAACCGCGATGAAACCGATGACTTGATGGAAACCCTGCGCGGTCTGACCCGTGATCTCAGGCTGGGGATCTTGCTGGTCGATCACGATCTGAAACTAATCAACCAGCTTTGCGACCGGTTGGTGGTGCTGAACGAAGGGCACAAGATCGCCGAAGGGACCCCGGCAGAGATTCAGAACGATCCGGCCGTAATTGAGGCCTATCTCGGCCCAAAACAAGAAGACAACGGCAACCAACTGGAGGAAGTTCAATGAAAAAGACAATACTTGCATCAACCTTAGTGGCGGCGGCCCTTGCCGGACCGACCTTTGCTGAAACCCTGAAGATTGGGCTGGCAACCGCTCAGACTGGCGGATTGGCGGGCTATGACGGGCCGGTGATCGAGGGCGTGCATATTGCTGTGGACGAGATCAACGCCGAAGGCGGGATCAACGGCAACATCAAGATCGAACTGGTAGAGAAAGACGTGCGCTCGGATGCAGCGCAGACCGCCATCGCAGTGCAGGAACTGGCCGACGAGGGCGTGTCAGTGATCGTGCTGCCGTGTGACGCCGACCCGGCGCTGGCCTCGATTGGGACAGTGACTTCAGCGCAGATTCCAGCGATTTCGACCTGTGCTTCTTCGCCCACCCTGCCGATGATCGGCGGCGGCTTCATGTTTGCCAACTTCCCCGGCGACAACGTGCAAGCCACGGTGTCCGCCGAATGGGCGCGCGAGCAGGGCCATGAGACAGCCTATATTATCTATTCGCCAGACAGCCAGTATACCACCATGCCGCTATACTTCAGCGACGTGTTCGAGGCTTTGGGCGGCGAGGTTCTCGGCCAGGACACCCATTCCATCGGTCAGCAGGATTTTTCGGCGATTGCGACCCGGATCGCGGCGCTTGATCCGCAGCCCGATGTCATCATGACCTCATCTTACGAGCCCGACTTTCCGTCGATGCTCAAGGCACTGCGCGCGGCGGGCGTAACCAGTCAGATGATCGGTTCGGACGGCATCGACAGCCCGACGACCTTTTCGTTGGGCGATGTCGGCGAGGGGGTGGTGTTCACCACTGCCGGACATGCAACCGAGGGCAACCCGCTGGCTGAGTTTAACGCCAAATATGAGGCCGCGACCGGCAGCCCGTCGGAAACCGTGTTCAATGCCGTGGGCTATGATCTGGTGATCGTGGTCGCCGAGGCGGTCAAGGCGGCGGGGACAACCGATCCGATTGCCATCCGCGATGCCCTGGCCGAGCTGGAGAACGTGCGCGGCGCGACCAGTCTGATCACCTACAAAGGCACCAACGGCATGCCAGTGCGCGAGGTGACTCTGATCCGTGTCACCGATGGTGAACGTGAGCTTGTGGGCCAGCCGAGCCCGACCGCTGAGCTGATTCCAGCACCGCGGATGCAATAAGGGTCAATGGCCATGACATCGCTTCTATCTGTCCAGTCCCTTGCGGTCAGCTACGGCCCGATTGAAGCGGTGCGGGGGATCGACTTTGAGATCAAGGAAGGCGAGATCGTGGCCTTCCTTGGCGCCAACGGTGCGGGCAAATCCTCGACCTTGAATGCACTGGTGGGGCTGGTGCCCGTGGCCAGCGGCGCGGTTTATTTCAAGGGCAAAGACATCACCGATTGGGCGCCGGAATTGCTAGCGCCGGCGGGAATGACGCTGTCGCCTGAGGGGCGGCGGGTGTTTGGCTCCTTAAGCGTAGCGGAAAATTTGCGGATGGGGGCCTTTGCGATCACCGACAAGGCGGCGGTCAAGTCCGCATGGGATCGGGTCTACGACCTTTTTCCAATTCTGCACGAACGCCGCGACCAGTTCGCGGGTACCCTGTCGGGAGGGCAGCAACAGATGCTCGCCGTGGGGCGGGCGCTGATGAGTAATCCCAAACTGTTGTTGCTGGACGAGCCCTCGCTGGGGCTCGCGCCGAAGATCATCGGGCAGGTGTTCGAGCTGATAGAACGGCTGCGCGGGCAGGGCGTCACGCTCGCGGTGGTCGAACAGAACGTCGCAATGGCGCTTGAAGTGGCTGACCGCGGCTATGTCTTTGCCAATGGCCAGATCGTGGCCGCGGGCAGTGCCGCCGATCTGGCGCAGTCCGACACCTTAAAATCTGCCTATCTGGGAGGCGAATGATGGACTTGCTTTTGCAACAGACGGTCAATGCCTTCGCCTTGGGCGGCACCTATGCGCTGCTGGCGTTGGGGCTCGCGGTGGTCTTTTCGATCATGGGGCTGATTAACTTTGCCCACGGTGAATTGATGACGATTTCCGGCTATACGCTGATGTATTGTGGCATTGCCGGTGTATCGTTCCTGCTGGCTGTGCCGTTGGCGATTGCGGTGGCGATGATCGCCGCAGTGTTGATGGAGCGGATCGCCTTCCGCCCCGTTCGCAACAGTTCCGGCGCGACGATGCTGGTGACCAGCTTCGCGGTTTCGATGATCTTGCAAGTGCTGTTCCAGAACCTGATCTCGACCCGGTCGCAACCGGTGATCTTGCCGCAGGTGCTTTCGGATTCCATCACCCTTGGTGGGTTGGTGATCGGGGTGAACAAGATTGCGGCGATCGTGGCGACGATCGTGATGCTGATCTTTCTCGATATATTCATGAAGCGGCAAAAGACCGGCATCGCGATGCGGGCCGCGGCCGAGGATTTCAACGTTGCGCGGCTGATGGGCATCCGCGCCAATACGGTGATCGCGGGCGCCTTTGCCCTGTCGGGGCTGCTGGCCGGGGTGGCGGCGGTGCTTTGGGTTTCACAGCGATCTTCTGTGGCACCGCATATGGGCTTCCTGCCGGTGGTAAAAGCCTTTATCGCCGCGATCCTTGGCGGGCTCGGCAGCCTTCGTGGGGCTGTGGCAGGAGGGTTCTTGTTGGGGTTCATCGAGATCTATCTGGCCGCCTTCCTGCCGCCGGCGATGCAGGAATTCCGCGACCCCATTGGGCTGAGCATCGTCGTGCTTGTCCTGCTGTTCAGGCCTAACGGATTGATCCCGGCGGCTTCCCTTAAAAGTGTAAAGGTTTGACGATGACGCTGGACACGACACGGCCCCTGCTGGGGGCGGATGATCCCGCCCCGGTCACGGTGCTCAATCCCGATAGCAACCATCCGGTGCTGCTGGTGTGCGAACATGCCGGACGAGCGGTGCCGCAGGCGCTGAACGGGCTTGGTATGAAGGCGGACGACCGCGACAGTCACGTGGGCTGGGATATCGGTGCCGAAGCGGTGACACGGCTGATGGCCGAGACGCTCAACGCGCCGGCGGTGCTGCAATCCTACAGCCGCTTGGTGATCGACTGTAACCGCCCGCCCGAGGCCCCCGATGCGATCCCGGAAAGCAACCATGGGGTGTCGGTGCCGGGCAACCGTGCACTCGACAACGCAGCCCGCGTCGCTCGGGTGCGGGAGATTTTTGAGCCTTTCCAGGAAAAGGTTGCGGAATACCTGCGTCAGCCGTCGCGCCGGATGGTGCTGGCAATCCACAGTTTCACCCCGACATTGGGCAAGACCTCGCGTCCTTGGGAAATTGGTTTTCTGTTCCGACACGAGACCCATGCCTCGACCCATTTGGCGCGATTGGTTCAAGAGGCGCGACCCGAGTTAACCATCGGCATGAATGAGCCCTATCAGATTGACGACGAGTCCGACTGGTTCGTGCCCCAGCACGGCGAGGCCAGCGGTCTGCCGCATTCGCTAATTGAAATTCGCAATGACCAGATCAGGGATTCCCAAGGCCGGGCGGCTTGGGCAGAGACCCTAAGCACAGCCATTAACCGCTATCTCAAGGAAGTCTAACATGACGTTGACACGCAATGTTCCCCTCGTTCCGGCGCAATCGGCGCTTTTGTACGTGGATGTCCAGAATTTTTCGGCTCATCGAGACGGTGCTGAATTCGACGGCCTGACTGAGGAAGAATTTCAAGCCAAGCACGGCTGGCTGTTTGAACAGCTCGAAGAGGTGATTCCGCGGATGCAGGCGCTGCAAAAGGCCTTCCGCGAAAAGCAGATCGAAGTGATGTACACCACGATCGAAAGCCTGACGCTGGACGGGCGCGACCGCAGCCTTGATTACAAGATCACCGGCTTCAACGTGGCCAAGGGCTCATGGGATGGCAAAGTGATCGATCAGATTGCGCCGGGCGAGGACGAGATTGTGTTCCCGAAATCCTCCTCCTCTGTCTTTGTTTCGACCCATATCGACTATGTGCTGCGCAATCTGGGTGTAAAGCAACTGGTGATCTGCGGGTTGCTGACGGATCAATGCGTTGAAGGTGCGATCCGCGATGCCTGTGATCTGGGCTATCTGGTAACCCAAGTGACCGATGCCTGCGCCACCGAAAGCCAGGCCCGACAGGATAATTCGATTTCTACCATTAAGGGGTACTGCCGCCAGGTGGCCACGCAAGAACTACTCGAAGAGTTGAAGGCCCTATGACCGACGTCGCCCTGATCGCGCGGGATGGGGCCGCATTGTCGGCATTGCAAAAACTTCGGTTTTTTCCGCTGGCTGTCACGGGCGGTTCGGGCTGCACCCTGATTGAGGAGGGCGGCCGCGAGCTGCTTGATCTGTCGGCGTCCTGGGGGCTGTAAGTCTTGGTCATAGTCATCCGGCCCTGCGCGCGGCCGTGGATGGTGCGCTGTCGGATCAAGCGGGTGCGTCGATCCTGTCGGGAACCAACGAACCGGCGGTGGCGCTGGCTGAACGGCTATTGCAGCTGACCCCGGGGGCGGGGGAGCGACGGGTCTGGCTGGGGCATTCTGGCAGCGATGCCAATGAAACCGTGGCACGGGTGGTGCCGGCAGCAACCGGGCGGACGCGGATGATGGCGTTTTCCGGCGCCTACCACGGCGGAACGCAAGGCTCGATGGCGGTTTCCGGACATACCGCGCAAGAGGGGGTCGCGAAATCAGGTGGCCTGACATTGGTGCCTTACCCCGATCCATTTCGGCCCCTTGAGGGTGATGCCAGCGGCGCCGCGTTGCTGGCGCATATCGAACATTTGCTTACCACCACTTGCCCCGGAGAGGACGTGGGTTGTTTCTTTATTGAACCGATACAGGCCGACGGCGGGTTGATCGTGCCGCCTCCAACTTTCCTGAAGCGTCTGGCAGAAATCTGCGAGCGCTACGGCATCCTGACCGTCTGCGACGAGGTCAAAGTTGGGCTGGCGCGAACCGGCAGGCTGCATTGTTTCGAGCATGAGGATTTTATGCCCGACATCGTGGTTCTGGGAAAAGGGCTGGGCGGCGGGCTGCCAATCTCGGCAGTGATCGGGCCGGCCGAAATTATGGATCACACAACAGCGTTTTCAATGCAGACGCTCCATGGCAATCCCGTCTGCGCTACAGCGGCGCTGGCGGTTTTATCCGCGATTGAAGATAACGGTCTTGCGGCTCGGGCGCAAAGCGTGGGCGATGTTCTGATGGCCGAGATCGCCAGCGCGACGGCGCATCTGCCGCAGGTTGGCGATATCCGGGGCCGCGGCTTGGCCATCGGCGTTGAGCTGATAGCTGCGGATAGCAACGCGGTTGATGCGGACTTGGCCCGAAAGACTGTGTTCCGGGCTTGGCAACTGGATGCGGTGTTCTACTACGTCGGGATGCATTCGAACGTGCTGGAACTGACGCCCCCTTTGATCTTGAGCGAGGCTGAGGCCAAGCGCGGCGCAGCGATCTTGGCGCAGGCGGTCGAAGACGCGTTGGCAGGACGGGTGAGCGATGCTGAAGTTGTTAGGTTCGCTGGCTGGTAACAACACAAACTTTGGCTTCCGTCGATTCGGTCGCCAAAAAATGCAGGCGCATCGGGTGGGCAAGAATCCACTTGGAAAACCGTCAAGAATGCAGCGTTTGCGACTGTGCTGAGGTGAGCTGGATGCAAGTGGCGGTATCCAAGGTTAGATGCATTGTACGTTTATCTTTCACTAAGCCATTTTATTGCAAGATTACCTTTCGTATGATTCTTATTTGGCCCGCCATTCGAGAAGGCGTGATCACCTTGAACCGCCCCTAATTCGAGGTTTTCATTGGATGCCGTCGCGTCATGGGAAAATTCCGCGAGGAGAGCGCCCTGGATGAAACAGCGCGCCAATCCATTCCCTATACGCATCAGAAAAATTATCATGCCCATTCATATCCTACTCATGCTTTGCCCGTGAAGACGCGGAGAGTGTGCGCTTCTTGACTGTCTCAGGTGTCACAAGGTCATAAACTGCCTGAGACTTCATATTTTTGTGCCTATAGTTATCATGCTGTGACAGCGTTAGGTTCACCATGATCTTAGGACGTTAAGAGGAGGGCGCCGATGACTAGAGATCAGTTGATTGAGATGGCGAAGCGCGTGCTGAAATCTGAAGATCGTGCACAAGAATGGCTGTCACGCCAGCATCCGTTATTGAACATGCATGCACCCCAAGATCTGCTGAGCAGCCATTTTGGTCGTGATCGCGTAGAGCATCTTCTGGTGAGGATTGAGGCCGGTTTTGCTGTCTGAGGTATCGGCTCCGCTATTTGGCAACCTAACATGTGTATGCGCCAAATGCCCTTGAAGGGCTGCTGTCGCGTAGCCCTTAATTGGGCTCTGCCTCAATCTGTGTGGCGGAACGGTAGCATTCTCGCCCGCAACAATTCTGGACCGGCTCGACCGTACATGGCGCGTTTGAGCGTCTTCAGGCGATTGATCTGACCTTCTGCTTGGCCGTTGCTCCATGGCATCTCGATGGCGTTTTTGACTGCATCGAAGTCCCGGTTCAATGTGCGGGCAAAGCGCACGATGGGCGCCAGATCGGTTTCGATCGCGTTGTCGATCCATGCTGGGAGCGGGTCTGCTTGGCGGCTGCGCAGGATACCGTTGAACCGCATGGCGAGACTTCGCATCGTTGCGAAGGCGGGAGAACCGGCCTTGAGCGCGTCGACTTTCCGCGCTTGATCCGGGGTGAGCTTTCCGCGGGGTTTGATGCACAGCGCGGCTGCGATGACCGGGGAAATCGCGTGCCCCGTTTCCGGGTCCCGGACTGGCTTAAGGATTTCGTGCTCTACCTTGGAGTCGCTCCCTTGCTGTTCTGCTTTTCGCCAGCCCGCCAACAGACGCTGCAAATGCGACTGACTCCCCTCGTAACCGCGCTCTCGGATCAGACGGAACAGGGCGCTGCCAGTTCGAATGCCCTCCTTCCAGCTTTGGCTCAGGAACTCTTCAAAGTACCACGGCGATGTCGGCTTCAAAGCGGCCCGCCTGCGGTCCGGTGGTGTCTCGAACTGCAGCCATTTCGCGATGCTGCGACGCGGGAACCCTGTTCGCCGCCCGATCTCGCTGCATGAAAGCCCCTGATTTCGGAGCGCATGAATGGTGGCGAAAATCTCTTCCCGAGACGTCCTATGCGCCAGGCGTGACTTCAGAAGGCTGCCGGCTGCGGTGATGTTGTCGGCGTCGGACAGCAGCGCCCTGCCGGTCGCACGGCCGTGAAGGTTCATTTGCTCCTCGATGGCCTGCCGCAGGTTTTGTACGATATGGAACCGGTCAGCGACCTGCTTCGCCTGCGGTGCCCCTTGCCGTGCTGCCTGGGCGTAGAGACCGCAGCGATCTCTGCTGATCACTTCCACCTCGGGGTGTCGCTTCAGCCAGTTGGTGCAGCTGACGACATCTCGATCCTCAAGAATGTCGATCACCACGCGACGCTCCAGATCCACAATGATCGTGCCGTAGGTTTGCGATTTCCGCCAACTCCAGTCGTCGATCCCGATGACTGTCGGCGACTCGCCACTGTCTTGGGCACGGTTCTTCAGCTGCCTAAGCACCGTGTCATCGCTGACTCCAAGGCCCAAACGATGCAACAACCGCTCGGCTGGCCGTCCGCCGCTCGCATGCCCAAGATGGGTGACAATCTCCCCGACACGCGAAGTACGACGTGCAAATGGACGCGCAATCGAGGCGATTTGGTCTGAGAATGTCCGGCGTGGGCAAGCGGGTGCCTGACATCGCCAACGGCAAATTGCGAGATCAACCGTTACCTCGTCTCCATGCGCGGGATAATCCTGCAGCCGCCGACGCCGCCAGCCGTGACGTCGGCGTGAATGCAATCCACAGTCTGGGCAAATGCCGTTGGGAGCCAAGACGCCAGATACAATCCACCCGCCTCTTTCACTTCGCTCAACGCTTTGAACGGCAACATCGCTCCCGGGCGACCAGTGCTTCTTCGAACTCACAACTATACCTCCTGAATTTTCCAGTTTCAGGATAGTTGCGCCACACAAAGTGAGGCAGAACCGATTAAAGGGCAACGCGACAGCTGCGCTCTTGAGCCCCTGTTTTTATATATTTCTAACCAAACTCTTATATCTTCAAGCTTCATTCCGAACCGACGACCTCGCAAGATCAGCTTGAACCGCGCGATCTGTTTGCGATCATAACTTCGTTCACGCCCTTGTAGCGTGGGTTTGAGAAGTTCGAGATATTCGTAATACCGCAGGGTTCGGGGGTGACGTCGAATTTCCCGACCATCTCTTTGAAGGTGAGCGTTTCGTCATCGGACTTGTTCATGGCGTCACTCCGTTCTGATATATGGTCGTGTTAGCGTCTCGTCGTCTAATCCTAACGTGAACTGGCGAATAACCCTTTGCTGGTTTTTCGATATGCGGACGGCGAATCCCCTGAAACCCGCCGGAAAAATCGCGACAGGCTGGCAGTTTCCGAAAAACCGAGGCGATCTGCAACTTCAGCCAGCGGTAACTCGGATGTATCAAGAAGCTCCCGTGCGCGGCGCAAGCGCACGCTATCGATAATCTGGCGATAGCTCATCGACTGACTGGCAAGTTTTCGATGTAAAGAGCGTTCTGACAAATGAAGCGTTTCGGCCACTTCCGGCGCATTGGGAAAAACGCCGCGCACCTGCATCAACACCTGATAAACCGAATTTGCTGTTCCGGTATGCTTGGGGCCGGTTTCAAGCATATTCTCGCACAAAACACGATAGTTTACCGCAAGAAGGGCATTCGCCAGCGGCAGTTTCAGCGCGCCTGTTCCAGGATGAAAGTGAATGCAACTGCGCGGTGCGCGATACACGATTTCGGTTTGCCAGCGCGCTTCTAGGTTCATCCAGCCTTTCGGGCGGTCCAACGGGCATTCGATCAGACGGATGGGCAGGTTTTCTTGACGCAGGTCCCGGAAGAAGGTCGGGCCGGACCCAAGCAGCCGTTCATGAACAAAATCCAGAAGATCGGGCGGTACATACTGGTCGTCGGCAACAAACCCTGTTGCAAAACCTTCATCGTCCTCTGTGATGTCATATGCCAGCAGTGCGTATCCCAGCCCCTGCATTTGCGTGAAAACCCTCAGCCCCGCTGTCACATTCTCTGAAACTAGCGTGGCAAGCCCGATAGGGCCATACGAGATCAGGCTGTAACGCAGACCGGTGACAAAAGCGACACCTTCAATATGCGCTGTACTCCGGCAAAAGGCACGCAGGAATGTGAGTTCCTGAATACCGTCCAGCGTGCCCCATGGATCCGAGAGAAGGCTGAGCTGCAAACCTGCTTCTTTGAGCAATGGGTCAGGATCAATGCCGTGTTCGATCAGCACGTCACACATGAACTGGATGCTATGTTTGGGAAGACGCAGGTTTTGGAGCAAGCCCACCTTCATGACGATGACCTCAAAATTCTACTGATGGGTAAATAATATCGATTTGGCAGAAAATGTCAAATTTGTGGCGTTTTCGGACATTCCCTGCCAGTCCTAACCCTGCGATGCTTGATGCAAGAGATGGGGGAGGGTTAGGGACACGGTCGCGATCAGATGCACTTTTGCGCCATTTGCAAATCCATGATTTGTTACCGCCCGATTGCTGATCCGACGTATGATAAAACCCGCCAAACTTGCTGATAGTATTCTGCTTTTCCGGGAACGATTTATCCCGGGCAGCGCATCATTCGCCTTGCAGGAGAAACTTCTTGGGGCGTGAAACCGGGAGGAAAACTATGAAACGTCGGAATTTTCTACGCAGCGCCGGGGCGCTAACTTTGGCCAGTACCTTGCCTGCGCCAATGGTTCTGCGGGCCGCAACGCCCGAAGATTATCACATTGCGGGCATTCTGTCTTTCTCGGGCGCATACGGCTTGATCGGCAATGACATGCGCAAAGGCGCGGAACTTGCCGTGGCCATGCGGGGTGGCGAATTGTTGGGCAAAAAAGTCCGCTTCAGCTGGGAAGACGATGAAACCAAACCCCAGCCCGCCGTACAAAAAGCAAGCCGGCTGTTGGCGGAAGGCACGCAATTGATGTTTGGCGCGGTCAGCTCAGCGTCGACTCTGGCACTGCAAAGCCTGTCCACACAGCGCAAGGTGCCGCATCTGGTCACGATTTCCGCAGACGACAGCATTACCAAGATGGACGGTGCGCGTTACTCATTCCGTACGTCCAACACGTTGGCCATGGAAATGAACATGTGTGTTGAATTCGTAAAGAAACGCGGGATCAAGAGAGTATACGCGGTCACGGCTGATTATCAGGCCACGCGCAGCGCCTTTGACGACTTTGCCGCAAAAGCAAAAGCCGCCGGTGTCGAGATCGTCGGGAATGACTTTGCCCCGCTTGGCAACCGCGACTTTTCGGTCATCATCGACAAGATGGCGCGTTCGGACGCCGATGGTATTCTGGTTGTGGCAACGGGCAATGACGGCGTCACCTTCTGCAAGCAGGCAGGTCAGGTTGGGATGGGTCAGAACAAAGTGCTGTTCGGCCCCGTGCTTCAGGATGAAATCTTTGCAGCCGCGACAGGCGAGGCCGCATTGGGCGTGAACTCCGGCGTGCGTTATCACTTCTCGCTCGACAATCCGGCAAACGCCGAATTCGTGACGGCCTACCGTGACGCAAACGGTGACTACCCTTCGGCCTTCGCGGGCGAGGCATTTGACGGTCTTCGCTGGTGGATGGATGTCATCGAAGCGACTGACAGCTGGGATGTGGAAACCTGGGTCGATGCATTTGAAACATCGGTCTATGAAAATTCGGTCGAAGGGCGCAAGGAAATGCGCGCTTGTGACCATCAGGCCAAACAGGTCGGTCTTTGGGGTGAAGTTGTGAAGGGCGAGGCACCATTGCCGGACCTCACCATGAAAATCACCGAAGAGTTTTCGGCAAATAGCCTGTTTAGCGACTGTTAATCGATCCTCCCTGAACTGGGCGGCGCTGTTCCCTCGCGACATGCGTCGCCCGCTTTTTTGGGGTGAAACTGAGGAACCCTGAATATGTCCATTATCGTGATCGGGCTGAGTCTCAGCTTTCTGCTGTTTCTGCTGGCAGCGGGCTTGACCCTTATTTTTGGCATGTTGGGGGTGATCAACTTTGCCCATGGCGCGCTTTATATGCTTGGCGCGTTTGTCGGGTATCAAATTGTTCATATGACCGGATCGTTCTGGTTGGGACTGCTGTTTGCGCCGCTGATCGTCGCCTGTGTTGGTGCGCTGATCGAAATTTTGGCGCTGAAACAGGTCTATGACCGCGACCACATTTTTCAGCTTTTACTCACTTTCGGATTCATTCTGGTCATCGACGACGCGACAAAGATGATCTGGGGATTTGACTATAAGCAAGTGCCGACACCAGAAATCTTCATGGCACCGATTTCCATGTTTGGCAGTCAAATACCGTCATACCGGCTTTTTGTAATCGGTTTTGGTGCAGCGGTTTCTCTGGCACTGTTCTTGCTGCTGGACCGTAGCAAATGGGGCATGATTATTCGCGCCGCCAGTTCCGATCCGGAAATGGCTCAGACACTCGGTGTAAATGTAAACCAGGTTCGCACCGGCGTCTTTGCGCTTGGTGCGTATCTTGCGGCTCTTGGTGGCGTGGTTAGCGCACCGTTGGTGCCGATCGAACTGGGCATGGGATTCAGCGTTATCATCGACTGTTTTGTCGTGGTGATCATCGGCGGGCTTGGGAACATTCGCGGCGCAATCCTTGCGTCGTTGCTGTTGGGCATGACGCGGGCGGCCGGATATACCTACGCAACTGAATGGGTCGAACTACTTACCTTTGCCCTGTTGATCGGAACGCTGATGTTCCGGCCTGCGGGCTTGTTTAGCACAAAGGGGCGTTCGGCATGACACGCAGGATTATCGGTCAGGCCCTGATGGGCATTATTATCGCAGTTATGATTATCGTTCCGTTTTTTGTGCAGGATGAGCAATGGGTGAACCTTGTCAGCCTGATCCTGATCTGGGCCTTGTTCGCAATCGGCTTTGATCTGGTCTTCGGGGTGACAGGTATGCTGTCATTCGGCCATGCGGCGTTGTTCGGGGCAGGGGGTTATGCGCTCACAATCCTCACCCTCAGCTATGGCGTCGGTTTTATACCGGGCCTTTTTGCAGCGGCGATTGTCGGAGCGGTGCTGGCTTACCTGATGGGGCTTTTTGCGCTTCGGGTTTCGGGGCTTTTTTTGCACTGCTGACACTGGCCCTGGCGCAGATGATGTACATCCTTGCGTCCAACAAGCTGCGCGCAATCACCGGCGGATTGGACGGTATTCCAGGCGTGCCGCGGCCTGACTTGTTCGGGATCAATTTCTACGACAACCACAACTATTATGGGTTTATCGTGGCGGTTTTCCTGATCGGACTGGCGCTGATGGCATTGCTGCGTGGGTCGCCATTCGGGCGGGCATTGCGCGCGGTACAGGCGAACGACGTGCGCGCCGCGCAACTCGGATACAACGTCCATAGCTTGCGCCAATCGGCGTTTATCGTTTCGGGTGCGTATGCAGGTGTTGCAGGAGCCCTGCTGGCATCGTTGATCTTCTACATCTCTCCGCAAATGCTGCATTGGTCCACATCGGGCGACGTTTTGATCATGACCGTGCTGGGCGGCAAAGGCACATTGCTAGGTCCGATTCTTGGCGTGGCCTTGTTTGAATTACTGAAAGAAGAACTGAGCCAAATCACCCAATATTGGTACGGCATCCTTGGTCTGGTGTTCATTTTTGCCACCATCTTCCTACGCAACGGTATTGCCGGAATGTTCCAAGGTGATCAGGACGAAGGAGACATGCAATGACTGCCGGATCATTGAGTTGCAACGATATTCAGGTCTCCTTCAGCGGGTTGAAAGCTGTCAACGGTGTGACGTTCGACTTCCAGCCGGGTCAGCTTTACGGGATTATCGGACCTAACGGTGCGGGCAAGACCACGTTGATGAATGCGCTTTCGGGTCATGCCAAGCTAAGCGGTGGTCAAGTGATGCTGGACGGGCGCGATGTAACGGGCCTGTCGGTGCATAAACGGACCCGCATCGGTCTGGGCCGCAGTTTCCAGATCACCAAGATCTTCGCCGGCATGTCGGTGCTTGAGAACCTTCAACTTGCTGCTTTTGCGCATCTGTACAGGTTGCAGCCCTTCTGGCTTCCGGCGGGCCGCTTTCCTGCAGTCAGGGAACGGGCCGAAAGCGTTCTCGAAGAGATCGGCCTGACGGTGATGGCGCACCGCCCCGCCGAAACCTTGTCTCACGGCGATCAACGCGCATTGGAAGTCGGGCTGGCATTGCTGAGCAACCCATCGGTCCTGTTGCTCGATGAACCATTGGCCGGTGTTGGACATGACCAGATCGGGCCTGCGATGGAGCTGATAAAACGGATCGTCAAGGGCCGCACCGTGCTGCTGATCGAACACAACATGGACGTTGTAATGCGGGTCTCCAGTGCTTTGGTCGTGATGGTTCAAGGGCAAATTCTGGCGTCTGGCAGCCCTGAAGAAATCCGCGCAAACGCCGAGGTGCGAGCGGCTTATCTGGGAGAAGAGGAATGAAGCTGCTTGCGTTGGAAAGCTGCAATGTCACTTATGGCAAGGCGCAGGCGTTGCATAGCGTGTCGATCGAAGTCGCACAGGGCGAAGTTGTTTCGCTGATCGGGCGCAATGGCGCAGGCAAAAGCACCATTCTCAAGACGATCATCGGTTTAAAGCAACCGGTTTCAGGGCGCAGAGTCTGGAAAGGGGACGACGTTACCGCGCGACTCCCGAACCAACTGGGCCGTCTGGGCATTGGGTATGTCCCCGAAGACAGGCGCATTTTTGACAATCTGACAGTGCATGAAAACCTGCGCATCGCAACCGTCATGGGACGCACTGGCGCATGGACCGAAACCCGGATTTTTGAAATGTTTCCGGTGCTGCTTGATCGCGCGTCACAGGCGGGAAACACGCTTTCGGGCGGCGAACAGCAAATGCTGGCGATTTCGCGCGCGCTTTTGACTAATCCGGAACTGTTGCTGCTGGACGAACCGACTGAAGGCCTTGCCCCGCTGATCGTTGATGAATTGGTCGATTCGATGCGGCGGATCAACGAAGAAGGTATGACGCTTTTGCTGGTTGAACAGAACCTGCGCGTGCCGATGAAATTGGCCCATCGACAGTACGTTGTCGACAACGGGACCGTCCAGTGGAGCGGCACGACAGCAGATTTGCTGGCCAACCGCGAAGAGATCGAAAAGCTCATCAGTGTATGAGTTCAGACTGGCAAGGCGGGAAAATCCCGGAAACCAAGATAGGAAACCGTTATGCGTGTGATCGATTTCTTCGACAGGGGTGTCGCAATCAACCCTAACGTGATCGCTTTGGAAGATGCTAAAATCGGCCGGAGTTACGGCGAAGTTCAGGAACGCACATATCGTTTCGCCAATGCCATCACTGCCGAAGGGTACGGACGCGACAAGATGGCCGGCGTTTACAGCCCCAACTGCGTGAGCGGCCTTGAAGTTATGCTGGGCTTGTTTCGTGCCGGCACGATCTGGGTTCCCGTCAATGCCAAGAACGGCGTAGAAGAAAACGCGTATATCCTGGATCATAATGATGTGGAGATTCTGTTTTATCACAGCGATCTTGCACCGGCGCTGGAACAATTGCGTGAACTTTGCCCAAAGATACAAAAATTCATCTGTCTGGATAAACAAGACGGCGCGGCACCATGGCTGGAAGACTGGATGGCCGCGGCCCCTTCAACCGATCCCGATGTGCCGCTTGGCCCTGATGATCTTGTCGGAATTTTATCCTCTGGTGGGACAACGGGGCGGCCCAAGGGGATCATGCTGACGCAGTTGAACTGGACCACGCTAATCGCGAACTATTATGCCAGTTTTGATGCCGGACCTGACCCTGTGCATTTGCTGATCACGCCTATGACCCACGCGTCAGGGGTGCTTGCCATTGCGTTGATGGCCGCTGGTGCGCGCAGCGTCATCCTGCCGGGATTTGATGCCGCCAACGTTCTAGACACAATTGAAAGCGAGGGAGTGACCCATCTGTTCCTGCCGCCGACCGCCGTTTACATGCTGTTGTCGCAACCGGAAGTTGCGCAACGTAGCTTTCCGTCATTGCGGTTCTTTCTTTATGCCGCCGCACCTATGGCCATTGACAAGCTGCGCCAATGCCTGAAGATTTTTGGGCCGGTCATGGCGCAGTGTTTCGGACAAGCAGAATCGCCGATGTTCTGCGCGCTGCTGACGGCAGAGGATCACAATGTTATCGGAGATCCGGCCCGCGAACACCGGCTTGCAAGTTGCGGCAGGCCCGCACTTTTGACACCGATGGCGATCATGGATGATGACGGTAACATTATGCCGCGTGGTGAGCATGGTGAAATTGTTGTGCGCGGAAATCTGGTGATGAAGGGGTATTACAAAAACCCCGAAGCAACCGCAGAGGTTTCCCAGTTCGGTTGGCACCATACCGGCGACATCGGGTATCTGGATGACGAGGGTTACCTTTATATCGTGGACCGCAAGAAAGACATGATCATTTCGGGCGGCTTCAACGTTTATCCCTCGGAAGTCGAGCAGGTGATCTGGTCGCATCCTGCCGTGCAGGATTGCGCGGTGATCGGTGTGCCTGACGAAAAATGGGGTGAAGCGATCAAGGCGGTGATCGAACTCAAACCCGATGCAACGGTGGAACCCGAAGCAATCATTGCATTGTGCAAGGAAAACCTTGGCAGCGTAAAGGCCCCCAAAACGGTTGACTTCTGGGATGAACTGCCGCGCAGCCCCGTTGGGAAAGTGCGCAAAAAGGACATCAGGGATACGTTCTGGCAGGGGCAAGCGCGCAGAATTTAGGGAGCAGAATTATGAACATCGCGTACATTTTGACACAGTCCGCGCGCGCCTATTGCGATCGACCTGCCGTCTGCTTGGGGTTGTCGACGTTCAGCACCTACACCCAATTACAGGACCGCAGCGCGGCCTTGGCCGCTGCGCTGAAACAGCGCAATCTGGTAAAAGGTGACCGTGTTCTGATCTTCATGGGCAACCGGCCCGAATATATCGAGATCCTGTTTGCCATCTGGACTGCCGGATGTGTTGCCGTTCCGTTGAATGCCAAACTGCACCCTAACGAAGTGACCTATATCCATGCTAACTGTGATGCCGCACTTGCCTTTACCGACCGGCCGGAAGACGTCGAAGGGTTTTCAGCAGTCATTGCGGTCGGTGGACCGGAATATAATGCGGCGTTACAAGCGTCAGCGGATTTGCAGCCTGCACACGCTGCGCAAACCGATCCAGCATGGATTTTTTATACCAGCGGCACGACGGGCCGCCCGAAAGGGGCGATACTGACCCACCGCAACCTCTGGACCATGACCACGAGTTTTCTGGCCGATATGTGTCCGGTTACGGAAATGTCGGCGGCGCTGCATCCGGCACCGCTGTCTCATGCGGCAGGGCTGTTTATGCTACCGTTTGCGCAGCGGGGCGCGGCGAATGTTGTGCCGCAAAGCGGTGGATTCGATCCGCATGAAATCGTGACGTTGCTGCATGAATATCCCCATTCATCTTTTTTTGTCGCACCCACGATGCTGACGCGTCTGACGGCCTGTCCTGCGCTTGACACGGCGGCCATCGAAAACCTTGATCTGTTGTTCTGCGGCGGTGCGCCGATTTATGTCGCAGACCTGCGCCGGGCGATGGCGCTGTTGGGCAACCGCATCTGGATCGGATACGGACAAGGCGAGGCACCATGTACGATCACTTATCTACCACCGCATATATTGAGCTGGGAAATTCCGGATAGTTGGCTGGGATCCGTCGGCATTCCACGCACCGGCGTCACGGTCTGTGTGGTGGATGAAACAGGCACACAATGCCCCCCAGATGTCGCGGGCGAAGTGATCGTCAGTGGCGATGTGGTGATGGCGGGATACTGGGGCAATGAAACGGCAACGGCGTCAGCCTTGCGGGACGGCTGGCTCCATACCGGCGACATTGGCAGCGTGGACGCCCACGGTTTCCTGACGCTCAAGGACCGGTCCAAGGACGTGATCATTTCTGGCGGGTCAAATATTTATCCGCGCGAGGTCGAAGAGGTGCTGCTGCGTCATTCCGGCGTGGTCGAAACTAATGTTGTTGGCCGCGAGGAGGCCGAATGGGGCGAGGAAGTCATCGCGTTTGTCGTGGCAGAGCCGGGCGTGACCGCACAGGCGCTGGACCGTTTTTGTCTGGATAACATAGCGCGGTTCAAGCGACCCAAGGCCTATTGCTTTGTTCTCGAACTGCCCAAAAGCAGCTACGGCAAAATACTTAAGACAGAGTTGCGCCAGATGCTGACCGACCCCGATACACAATTCGAAAAACCATAAAAAAGGAGACCCAAAATGACTGCCATTATTGCCGGTGTCGGCATGATCCCTTTTGCAAAACCGGGCGCATCGGCACCTTACGACGAGATGGGCGAGGTGGCGATCCGTCTTGCACTGGATGACGCCGGTATCGCGTTCGAAGACGTGCAACAGGCCTATGCCAGCTATGTTTACGGCGACAGCACAAGCGGGCAGCGTGTGATTTACCGCGTGGGCATGACGGGCATCCCGATTATCAACGTGAACAACAATTGTTCGAGCGGTTCAACAGCGCTTTTCCTCGCACGGCAGGCTGTCGAAAGCGGTGTGGCAGAATGTGTGCTGGCGGTGGGTTTTGAACAGATGGCCCCCGGTGCGTTGGGTGTTGTCTTTCCCGATCGCCCGTCACCGCTGGCGGAATTTGATGCCGCCACGGACCGGCTGATAGGGGACGTCGATCTGCCGATGACGCTTCGGTATTTCGGCGGTGCGGGCAAGGCGCATATGGAACGATTTGGTACGAAGATGGAGACATTCGCCAAAATTCGGGCCAAGGCTAGCCGCCATGCCGCGAACAACCCACTCTCGGTTTTCCGCAAGGAGATGACCACGCAGGATGTAATGGGTGCGCAGGTGATCTGGCCCGGTGTAATGACACGGCCAATGGCTTGTCCGCCCACCTGCGGCGCTGCGGCGGCGCTTGTGGTGTCCAAAGGGTTCGCTGAAAAAATGGGCCTTGATACAACTGTACAAATCCGCGCGCAGGCAATGACAACGGATAAACTGCTGGACCCTGAAACCGGCGACATGATCGAAGTGGTTGGCGCCAGGCTGAGCCGTGATGCCGCGCGCATGGTCTATGAAAAGGCGGGCGTGGGTCCTGACGATATCGACGTGATCGAATTGCATGACTGTTTCGCGCAGAACGAATTGATTTCCTACGAGGCCCTGGGGCTATGTGCCGAAAGTGATGGCGAAAAGTTGGTCGATGATGGCGACAACACCTTTGGCGGGAAATACGTCACGAACCCGTCTGGTGGTCTGCTGTCAAAGGGGCATCCACTGGGTGCTACGGGGCTGGCACAGTGTTTTGAGTTGACCAACCAACTGCGTGGAAAGGCAGAGAACCGGCAGGTCGATAATGCGCGGCTTGCCCTCCAGCATAACGTTGGGCTGGGCAGTGCGGCGGTTGTTACACTTTATGAAAGGATTACAGCATGACAAAACCACCAATGAGAGATCGTGACGATTTCGGCGTGGCACTTGTCACCGGTGCAGGTTCTGGCATCGGACAGGGGATTGCTTTGCGGCTGGCGGAGTTGGGCGCGAGGGTTGTTGTCACTGATATTGCCGAAACAGGCATAGCCGATACGGTCAAGCAGATCGAAGCGGCAGGTGGTACAGCGCTTGGGCAAAAGCTTGATGTGTCGGATCCGGCATCGGTGAATGCGGCATTTGACGAGACGGAACGCTGGGACAAATGCGTGGATGTGCTGGTGAACAATGCGGGTATCGTCGGGATTAATCCGTTCCTCGATTTTCCTTTGGAAGACTGGAACCGCGTTATGGCTATCAACCTGACAGGCAGCATGTTGTGCGCGCAACTTGCTGCGCGTGAAATGGTTCGTCAGCGATATGGCAGGATCATCAATATCACGTCGGTCAGCGGCATCCGCGCAGGGGTCGGGCGCACGGCTTACGGCACGTCCAAGGCGGCCTTGGTGGGGCTGACACGCCAGATTGCGCTTGAAGTTGCGGCGCATGGCGTCACGGCAAACGCGATTGCACCGGGCGCCATTACAACTCCGCTCACCGAAAGCACCTATACCGAAGAAACGGTTGCGCGCCTGTTGCCGATGATTCCGGCGGGTTACATGGCCGACCCTGCGGATATCGCGGCGGCAGTTGCCTATCTGGGCTCGCCTGATGCGCGATATGTGAACGGTGAAACACTGGTCGTTGATGGTGGATATGTCTGTGGCGGCATGATGCAGACTGGCTCGCTGGATCTGGGCACAAAAAGTTCGTCCTGAACACAAGGTGTCGCGCGGCGAGGCATTTTTTCATGTCGCGCGCATCATCGGGGAACGCACTATCTTGATGTCGCCGGATTGCTGATTCTCCGATCAAATCGGACGGGAGAAACCGACAACCTACAAGCCTATGTAACCTAACGTAAATTAGTTCTTGATTTGATTATATATTTTTGATTACTTATTGGTAAGTAAATAGAAAGACGCACGCATGACTCAAGCGAATGTACTGGTCGAATACCGTGGTCCGGTTGCGTGGCTGACGTTGAACAGGGCCAACAGTCTTAATGCACTTTCTGTCGACCTCATTGGGGAACTGCGCGCCGCGATAAGAGAGATCGCTGTGGCAAAACAGGTGCGCGCAATTGTGCTGACGGCTGCGGGGCGTGCGTTTTGCGCCGGTGCCAATCTGAAGGAAGTCCTCGCTGGTCTGGATGATGCCGATACGCAAAAGGGTGATTTTCTTGACGCTATCGGCGCGACGTTTCAAGCGCTGCGTGATTTGCCGAAACCGGTGATCGGCGGGCTGAATGGCATTACCGTTGCGGGCGGGCTGGAACTCGCGATGTGTTGCGATGTGCTGATTGCGGGCGAGAGCGCCAGAATTGGCGATGCTCATTCGAATTTTGGTGTGTTCCCTGGCGCAGGCGGCGCTGCTGTCTTGCCGTGCCGGATCGGACTCGCAAACGCGAAATACCTCTTGTTTTCGGGCCAAAGTCTACCAGCGCGCGAATTGATGCGCATGGGGCTGGTGCAGGAAGTGGTTGGTGATGACGCGCTTGAAGCGCGGCTGCACGAGTTCAGCCAGTTGCTGGCGACCAAAAGCCCGCTGGTCCTGTCGCAGATGAAGCGGGTAGCCAATGCATCCATCGAAATGACGCAGGTGGAGGCGCTGAAACAGGAACTTGCCGTGCTGCGCGAACATCTGAAATCCAACGATGCGGCCGAAGGACTTGCCGCATTCGGTGAAAAACGAAAGCCGGTTTTCACCGGCACATGAGCGGAGATTGAAATGACAAAAATTTACATTGCCGGGGTCGCGATGACCAAAATGGGACGCCTCGACGGGGCAACGGTAAAGTCGCTGACCTGCGAGGCTGTCGATGGCGCGATGGCGGACGCCGGCATTGGCAAGGATGACATTCAGGCTGCCTACTACGCGAACACAACACAGCGACATCTTGAGGCGCAGTTGATGATCCCGGGCCAGATCACCCTGCGCGAGATGGGATTTGAGGGCATCCCGATGGTAAACGTCGAAAATGCATGTGCCAGCGGGTCAACCGCGTTGAACCTTGCGGCTCAATTTCTCAAAGCAGGCGAGGGTGACGTGGCTTTGGCCGTTGGGGCCGAAAAAATGTGGACAGGTGACAAAGCTAAGATGTTCAGCTTTTTCGATGGCGCGTGGGATGTGTCCACCGTTGAGGAAAATACCGAAAAACTGATGGCGCTGGGCAAAGGCATCGACGTGCCGAATGACACCACTTCGGACAAGCCGTTTTCAGTCTTTATGGCGATTTACGGAGCGTTCGGGCTGGCGCATATGCGCACGTTCGGCACGACCCAAAAACAGATTGCTGCGATTGCAGCAAAGAACCACATGCATTCGGTTGAAAATGAAAAGGCGCAATTCCGCGCGCCTTATACCGTTGACGAAATATTAAGCGCACCACCGATCACTTATCCTTTGACCCTGCCAATGTGCGCCCCGATGAGCGATGGCGGTGCCGCTGCGGTTCTGATGACCGAGGCCGGATTGAAAAAGTTCGGGATCAGCCGGGATCGTGCCATCGAAGTGCGCGCCAGCGTGATCCAGACCGGATCAAACCGCGCGCCGGAGGATTATGAGAACCACCTGACCGCGATTGCGGCACGGCGGGCATATGAAATCGCCGGTATCGGTCCCCAAGACGTATCAGTTGCCGAAGTGCATGACGCAACAGCGGTGGGTGAGTTGATCCAGATCGAAAACCTTGGGCTGTTCCCATTTGGCGAAGGGGGTGCTGCATCCGAGCGCGGTGACACCTCCATCGGCGGGCGGGTGCCGGTGAACCCGTCGGGCGGGCTGGAATGCAAAGGCCACCCGATTGGCGCGACTGGGTTGGGCCAGGTTTACGAACTGGTATCGCAACTGCGCGGTGAATGTGGACCTAGACAGGTCGAAGGTGCGCGGATCGCCATCGCGGAAAATGGCGGCGGTTTGATCGGTATCGAAGAGGCCGTGGCCTCCATCCTTATTCTCGGGCGCTAGGAGCGAAAGATGTTCAAAACCGAAGAGCAGATAATGGCTTGCGATTCCTTGCGCCGGTTTCTGGATGACCAGATCGAACCGGAATACCTGAAGGTTAAGGATGCGCCGTTCGAAAAAGAAGTCATTCAGGGTTTCATGACGCGACTTGCCGAGTTCGGTCTGACATCGGCCCCGCATCCCGAAGAAGCGGGCGGTATGGGGCTGGATTGGACCACCCACCTGATGCTGTTCGAAGAGGTTGGTGTTACGGCAATAGATATCGCGCTGCCCATTCTGATCAACGTGGTGGCAGGTGAGATTCTGCTGAAGCTCGGGTCTGATGAGATTCGCAAAAAATATATCGGTCCGTTGCTTGCCGGTGAAATTACCGCGTCGATGGGCATATCGGAACCAAATGTCGGGTCCGATGTGGCCGCTGTCAAAACCCGAGCGCGGCGGGACGGCGATGACTGGGTGATCAATGGCGAAAAGACCTGGATCACCAATGGTCGCTTTTCGGATTTCCTGATATGCACCTGCGCCACCGATGAGGGCCTGACCCATATTCTAGTGGATCGCAAAGAGCATGGCTATGAAACCCGCGACATCAAAAAAATGGGTCTGAACGCACAATCCACGGCACAGATCTTTCTTGATGACGTGCGTGTGCCGATTGCAAACACGATAGGCGAGGTCGGCCGCGGCTTGCAGCAAACGCTTGTGGTGTTTGAACGGGCGCGCGTTCACATGGCCATGTGGGGAATCTCCCTGGCACGGCGCGCGTTGGAAGAGTCGATCAGATATGCGCAGGAACGCAACCAGCACGGCAAGCAGATAGCGGGTCACCAGCTCATCGCAGACAAGATCGCCGTAATGGCCACAGAGATTGATGCTGCGCGGCTTTTGACCCTCCGTGCCGCTGGCATGATCGACCGCGGCGAACGCTGCGACAAGGAATGTGCCATGGCCAAATGGTACGGCACGGAAATCGCAGTGAACGCAACGCGCCAAGCAGTGCAGATCCACGGTGGCAATGGTGTCACCACCGATTTTATCGTCGAACGGCTGGCGCGCGAGGCCATTATCGGGCCGATCCCGGACGGGACTACAGAAATACAAAAATTGCTGATCGCACGGACGCTTACCGGCGTGCAGGCATTCAAATAGGAGCGGTCATGGAAATCGAAGGCAAGACAATCATCGTCACCGGCGGGGCATCGGGTCTTGGCGCGGCGACGGCGAAATATCTGCGAGCACGCGGTGCCAAGATTGGTATTTTCGATATGTCGCAGGGCGCTGGCGATGCGCTGGTCAAGGAACTGGGTGCTTCAAACGCAATGTTCTGCAACGTCGATGTGACCGACGATGAAGGCGTGGACGCGGCAGTTGACGCCGTGGTTTCAAAATTCGGTGCGCTGCATGGGTGCATCAACTGCGCCGGGGTCGTCAGCCCGATGAAAGTGATCGACCGTGACGGCAAGGCCGCGTCGCTCGACACATTCCGCCGCACGGTTGATATCAATCTTGTAGGCACATTCAACGTAATGAGCAAAGCTGTTCAGCGGATGTTGTTGAATGAACCCGAAAACGGCGAAGAGCGCGGTGTTGTTGTCAACGTCTCCTCTGGTGCTGCGATGGAAGGGCAAATCGGCCAGCCGGCTTATTCGTCGTCAAAGGCGGGGGTGATGGGCCTTAACCTGCCTGCCGCGCGCGAACTGGGTGCCAAGGGCATTCGCGTCAACGCGATTGCACCCGGCCTGTTCGGCACGCCGATGGTCATGTCGCTGCCCGACAACGTGATCGCAAACCTCGAAGCCTCTGTCGAAGCGCCCAAGCGTGTCGGCCGGATGGAAGAATTCGCTCATTGCTGTGCCTTTCTGATCGAGAATTCATATATGAACGGCGAAACCGTGCGGCTTGATGCTGCCACGCGCCTGCAGGCGAGATAGGGCGATGCTGCAACGCTCAGGTCCCCTCAAAGGTGTACGCATTGTTGAAATGGCAGGTCTTGGCCCTGCGCCGTTTGCTGCGATGCATCTGGCTGATCTGGGCGCTGAAGTGGTGCGCATCGCGCGGCCCGGTCAGAAATTTCCGTTGCCGATTGATGCGAAATACAATCTGTTCAACCGCTCGCGCCGCAGCCTGACACTTGACCTGACAAAGGCCAGAGATGTCGACCGGCTCTGGCAGTTGATCGAACGTGCCGAGGTGCTGATCGAAGGGTTCAGGCCGGGCAAAATGGAAAAGCTGGGATTTGGTCCGGAACAGGTGCAGGCGCGCAATCCGGCCTTGGTCTATGGCCGATTGACCGGATGGGGACAGGAAGGGCCGCTGGCACATGCAGCGGGCCACGACATGAATTATGCCGCCATAACCGGTGCGGTTTGGGGTTTGGGCGATGCGGACCGCCCGCCACCTGCACCGATGAACCTGATCGCGGATCAGGGCGGCGGCGCGATGATGCTGAACGTTGGTATCCTTGCAGCCCTGACTCATGCGCGCGCCACGGGGCAGGGGCAGGTGGTCGATACGGCCATGACGGACGGGGTTAACCTGCTGATGACCATGCAGCACGGGTTGGTCGCATGTGGCGCTTGGTCTGATAAACGGTCTGGCGATTTTATCAACGGCGGCGTTGCGTGGTATCGTTGTTACGAAACGGGCGATGGCAAATATGTGTCCGTTGGATGTCTCGAACCGCAATTTTTTGCCGAACTTCTGGCACTTCTGGGCCTCACAGACGATCCGCGCTTTGCCGATCAATACGCACCCACCGCGCAGGCCAGTATGATGGACGCGCTTACGGAGATTTTCCTGACTGCGACCCAACAGGAATGGTGCGATATTCTGGAAGGCAGCGACGCGTGTTTCGCACCTGTGGTTTCTCTGGCTGACGCATCGGATCATGCGCATAATCGCGCCCGGGGCAGCTTTGTCACAGTAGGTGGCATCGAGATGCCGACGCCCGCACCGCGATTCTCGCGAACACAACCCGACACACCGACGACCGGAGATGCGGGAGAAATCAGCCTTGATGAAATCCTTGAACACTGGGGGAACAACGCATGACTGCCTTGTCTTTTGCCGATGCGATGCAGCTTTTTGTGGTCGGCCTGTCACAAGGGTGCCTTTATAGCCTGATCGCGATTGGTCTGGTGCTTGTGTATAAGGCGACTGAGCAGGTGAATTTTGCCCAAGGCGAATTCATGATGCTGGGGGCATTTGTCGGGTATCAGTTCATCGTGCTGATGGGGATGCCCTACTGGCTGGGTGCGATGTTGACATTGGTCTTCATGGGCGCATTCGGCTACGGCGTCGAAGCGCTTGTGGTGCGGCGCCTGACGGGCCAGCCGGTGTTCACTGTCTTTATCCTGACGCTGGCATTGGGTATCGCGCTCAGGGCGGTTGCAGGGATAATTTGGGGGTTTGGCAACTATTCGTTGCCTGCTCCGGTTGATGGCAATCTTACACTGGGCCCAGTGATCATTTCTTGGACCAGCGTGTTGTCGATTGTTGTCACCGCGGTTGTCGCCAGCGCGCTGTACCTGTTTTTCCGTTACGCTCGGCAGGGTGTCGCCATGCAGGCGTTGTCCCTGAACCAGTTAGCAGCGTTCTACATGGGTATTCCTGTGAAACGGCTGACATCCTCGATCTGGGCAATGTCCGCGATCTTTGGCGGGATTGCCGGACTGCTCCTGGGGCCAATGACGTTGGTTTCGACGCAGATGGGTTTTATCGGGTTCAAGGCATTTGCAGGGGCAATTGTCGGTGGTTTCGGCTCCATCCCCGGTGCGGTGATCGGTTGCTTGCTGATCGGTGTGACGGAACCGTTTTTCGATATCATGTTCCCGACCCTCAAAGGAATTGGTGCCTACTTGATCATGTTCCTTGTGCTGTTGATCCGTCCGCAAGGCCT
Source organism: Sulfitobacter profundi (assembly GCF_042661425.1). Taxonomy (NCBI): domain Bacteria; kingdom Pseudomonadati; phylum Pseudomonadota; class Alphaproteobacteria; order Rhodobacterales; family Roseobacteraceae; genus Sulfitobacter; species Sulfitobacter profundi. The sequence continues at coordinate 296,999 of NZ_JBHSWA010000003.1, forward strand.
GCTGGCCCAAATTTATGCAAAGAAGGTCTAAGCCATGCGCGTAATTTTTCGCAAATCCTATGTTCAGGACATCCAGCTTTTCCGCGACCGTGGACAGGCATTCTGGTATCTGCTGTTTGCCGCGATCGCACTGGCCGCGCCGCTGTTTCTGGACGGCTATTTTCTGGATGAACTCTCATTCGTATTCATCTATGCTATCGCGGGTCTCGGGCTAATGGTGCTGACCGGATTTTCCGGGCAGGTGAGTTTCGGACAGGCGGCGTTTGTCGCAATCGGTGCCTACACTCACACGATCCTGCTGACCCGTTACAGCGTGCCGTGGCTTTTGTCGCTGCCGATAGCGGCGTTGGTGGCTGGGCTGGTCGGGTTGGCCGTCGGACGGATCTGCGGAAAGATGCACGGGCTGTATCTGGCGATTGCCACGCTTTCGATTGCGATTGTGACCGAACGGCTCATCGGTGGTGCGGGCGATTTCACAGGCGGTCATCGTGGCCTTTCGGTGCCGGAAATCAATATTCTCGGGCTGGCCATCGACGAAAGCTGGAAAGTTTATCTGCTGAATTTTGTCATCTTCGTGGGTTGTATCCTGATCGTTCGCAACCTGACACGCACAAGGTCGGGTCGCGCCATGATTGCGATCCGCGACTCCGAAGTGTCGGCGCGGGCGTTGGGAACCAATGTGGCCTTCTTCAAGGCATATGCGTTCTTCATCTCGGCAGTTTTTGCGGGCCTCGCGGGCGGGCTGCTGGCGCACGCCTTCTTCTACATCACGCCGGAAACCTTCGGAATGGGGGAATCCATCCGTCTGCTGTTGATGATCGTCGTCGGCGGGATCGGAACCATCCACGGCGCGGTTTTTGGGGCGTTCTTTATCGTGCTGCTGCCAACCGTGTTGAGCTGGGTCAAGATCGTGCTGCCCAGTGCAGTCGCCACGTCCGGCGGTTTCGATAGTCTTGCATTCGGTCTGATCCTGCTGGGGTTCATCCTGTTCGAACCTGACGGACTTTATGGACGCTGGACCAAGATCCATCACTATTTCAACGTGTTCCCGATGTACAAGAAGCGCAGTTTCCAGCGTCAGAAGACATTCCTCAAAACGGAGCGTTTAAGATGAACGGGTTGGAGATAGATAACGTATCGCTTTCCTTTGGTGGTTTGAAAGCGGTGGATGGCTTGAGCTTTTCAGTTGAACCGGGGTCGGTGTTCACCATCATTGGCCCCAATGGCGCGGGCAAAAGCACGGTGTTCAACCTCATCTGCCGGATTTACGATCCGTCGCAAGGCGACATCCGGTTCAACGGCAAAAGCCTGCGAAAAGCGAAATCCCATGAGGTAATCAACCACGGCATTGCGCGGACGTTCCAGAATATCGAACTGTTCGAACATGCGTCATTGCTTGATAACTTGCTGATCGGGCGCATCCGTCACGGCAAATTCGGGCCTCTGAGTGAGCTGTTTTTTACCCGTTCGCAGATGCGTCAGGAACTGGCCCACCGCCGCAAAGCCGAAGAAATAATCGAGTTTCTTGATCTCGAAGGCTACCGTCATGCACGGGTTGCGGATTTGCCGTATGGCGTGCGCAAAAAGACCGAAATGGCCCGCGCGTTGGTGTCGGAGCCAAAGATCCTGTTGCTGGACGAACCGTCAAGCGGACTGACCAGCGAGGAAACCGACGATACTGCTTTTGTGATTGAAGATATCCGCGAGGTCCTGGGTGTCACCGTTGTTATGATCGAACACGACATGAAACTGGTGAACAAAGTTTCGGACATGGTGCTGGCCATCAACGAAGGCCGGTTTCTTGCAAGCGGCAGCGCATCCGAAGTTCAAAGCGATCCCGATGTTCAGGCGGCATATCTGGGAGGGCAGGCAGCATGACCGAGGTACTGCGCGCCAGCAACGTCGAAACGATGTATGGCAGGGTGATGGCCATTCGCGGCATCAGCCTGACGGTCAAGGAAGGGTCGGTCGTTACGGTCATGGGCTCCAATGGGGCGGGCAAAACGACGATTTTGAAAACCATCTCCGGCGCGCTTGATCCGTTCAAGGGGCAGGTGGAATTTGAAGGGCGCGATATCACCGCGCTTGACCCAGATGTCATCGCGCGCGCCGGCATCGCCCATTCACCCGAAGGGCGCGAAGTGTTTTCCCTCTTGTCGGTCAAGGACAACCTGATGATGGGTGCCTATTGCCGCAAGGATCGCGATGAAGTGGCGCGTGACTTGGAAAAGGTGCTGGGCTGGTTTCCCGTGCTGCGCACCTTTCTGGAAAAGCAGGCGATCTATCTATCTGGCGGGCAACAACAGATGTTGGCTTTGGGTCGCGCGTTTATGCAGCGTCCGCGCGTGATGTTGCTGGACGAGCCGTCGCTGGGCCTGTCACCGCTCCTGATTTCCGAGATTTTCCAGATCATCAAACGGATCAACGTCGAAGAAGGCGTGACCATGTTGCTGGTTGAACAGAACGCCAGTGTTGCGCTGCCGGCCGCCGATTTCGGGTACGTCCTTGAAACCGGCCGGATCGTTATGGAAGGTGAACGCGACGTTCTCATGAAAAGTGCTGACATTCGCGAATTCTACCTTGGCATCAAAGCAGAAAGTGCGCGCGGCGACCGCCGCTGGAAAGCAAGAAAGACGTGGCGATGAACACAATGCAAGACCAATCCACCGCAGGATGGACGCCGCCGCCGGTCCAGATTGACGGCTGTGACACGTTCTCCAAACTGTTCCGGCAGAACTGCAAGAAGTTCGGCAACAAAATCGCAATCCGCGAAAAGGATTTCGGCATCTGGAAAGAATTCAGCTGGCTGGACTATTACGCATCCGCGCGCAGGGTCGGGTGTTCACTTATGGCGTTGGGCTACCGTGAAGGTGACGTGGCCGCGATCATTAGTGAAGACAACAAGGAGTGGGTGTTTGCCGACCTTGGCATCCAGTGCATCGGGGCCACGACTCACGGGCTATATCCTACTTTGCAGGAAAAGCAAGTTGCCTATCAGTTGAACGATAGCGGAGCGAAGGTGCTATTCGTTGAGGATGAAGAGCAGCTAGATAAGTATCTGGGTGTGGAGGACCAGCTTGATCATCTCGAAAAAGTTATCGTATTTGATATGGAAGGGTTGCGCAGTTTCCAGCATGACAAAGTCATAGGCTGGGAAGAATTTCTCGCACTGTCGGACGCTAAAATCGAAGAACTGAGCGTTGAATTTGAGCGCCGCGTTGATGCGGGCGATCCCGAAGATATCGCAACGCTGATCTATACGTCCGGCACAACCGGTGCTCCCAAAGGTGCCGCGATGTCGCACCGCTTCTTTCTAGCGCAATCGGATAATTACCCCGAATTGCCGCTCGGACCGGGCGATGAAGTTTTGACGTTCCTGCCGCTGTGTCACGCGGCCGAACGGATCCTGTCTGTCTGCGTGCCGATCCGTCACGGCATAACCATCAACATCGCGGAAAGCGGCGATACATTTGCCGCTGACATTCAGGAAGTCGCGCCAACATTCATCTTTGCGGTGCCGCGCGTGTGGGAAAAATTCTATTCCCGTATCAATTTTGTGATGAATGATGCCACCGCATTTGGCCGGTTTGCCTATGACCAAGCCCTGAAAACGGCTGGACGCAGGGAGGCATTGATTGCTGCGGGAAAATCTGTGCCGACGATGCTTAGGCTTAGGCATAAGGTGCTGGACTTTCTGGTGCTTCGAAATATCAGGGTCGAACTGGGACTGGCGCGCGCGCATACGATCGTATCGGGTGCGGCACCGATTTCAGCCCGACTGCTCAGCTGGTTCAATGCCCTTGGGGTGACAGTACAAGAGGCATATGGCCAGACCGAAACCGGCATTGTGACTGCAACCATACCGGGCAGATCACCGATCGGTTCCATCGGCCGGGCAATGCGCAATGTCGAAGCGAAACTGGCCGATGACGGTGAAATCCTCATTCGCTCATCCAGCAATTTTTCGGGTTATCTGAACCAGCCTGAAAAGACGGCGGAAACCGTGGTCGATGGCTGGGTCTATACGGGTGATGTTGGGACGATGGATGCCAATGGTGACCTAACTATTCTGGACCGCAAGAAGGACATCATCATCACCGCAGGCGGCAAGAACATTACGCCTTCGCAGTTGGAAAACGAGCTCAAATTCTCGCCCTATATTTCTGATGCGGTGATCATCGGGGACAAGCGCAAATACCTGAGCGTGCTGATCATGATCGACCACGAAAACGTTGAAAAATACGCGCAGGAAAAGCGTATCCCGTTTTCCAACTACAAATCCCTGTGCGCAAACACCCAAATCCAGGACTTGATCGAAGGCGAGGTGGAACAGGCGAACAGCGGTTTCGCGCCGGTCGAGCAGGTAAAGAAATTCCGGCTGATCGACGTACTTTTGACAGCCGAAGACGACGAGCTGACTCCGACGATGAAGCTTAAGCGCAACGAGATCGAGCGCAAATACAAAGACCTGATCGAAACGATGTATTGAAACACCAAAGGGAGAGACCAATGAAGAAACTAGCAACAGCACTTGCGTTTACCGCAATGACAGCCACCGGCGCGATGGCCGAGGGGCTGCAGGGCGTGACCGACGACATGATCACGCTTGGCACCTATACGGACCTAAGCGGGCCGTTGGCAGTCTGGGGTGTGCCCGAGGCGAATGGCCTGCGCATGCGCGTGGACGAGATCAATGCGGCGGGCGGCATTCACGGTCGCCAGCTTGAGATTATAATCGAGGACACGCAATATCAGGTGCCCCGCGCGATTCAGGTTGCAAACAAACTGATGCGCCGCGACCAGATTTTTGCGATGGTTGGCGCGCTTGGCACACCGATGAACCTAGCGATCATGCCGCAACAAATTGAAGCGGGAATTCCCAACATGTTCCCGATGTCGGCCGAGGTCGAGATGTATGAACCATTGGATCCGATGAAATACGCATTTTTTCGCAGCTATACAGACCAGTTTCGCGCGGGCGTTGCATACTTCAAGGAAAATGGTGATTTCTCAACACCCTGCATTGCGCAACTCGCAAATGAAGCTGGTGAATCAATGGCGCTTGGCGTCACGCAGCAATTGGCAGAGTATGACATGAAAGTCGCGGCCAAAACGGAGCATTCGGCAACCGAATCCGATATGCTCTCGTCTGTAACCACATTGAAAAACGCCGGTTGCGATATCGTGTTTCTGGCGGGTGGGGTGCGCGATACAATTCTAGTTGTTGCAACATCTAAAAAGCTTGGTTTTGAACCGACTTTCGTGACTGGAATGGTGTCCTATATGGATGCAGTTGCGACTGCCGCTGATGGCGCGATGGATGGTCTATATCTGGTATCGCCTTTTGTTTTTGCGAACGCAGGAGACTCGAAGGGGAAGCAAAACGTATCCTGGAGAGTTACAGCGAAATTTACGGTGAAAAGATGGCCCCACAAGCGCAGCTTGGTTACGTTTTCATCGACCTGATTGCCGTGGCGCTCGAAGCTGCTGGTCGCGATCTGACGACCGAAGGATTTCTGGCCGCAACCGACGCGATCACTAGCTATGTTGATCCGATCGGCGGCCAGTCGGTCAGCTTTGGCCCGGAAGACCATCAGGGCATCGAAAGTCTGATTATGGCAAAAGTCGAAGACGGTAAATGGACTATTGCGGCCCGCGGGCTCGACTACTAATCTGTCAGTGATAAATGCGGGCGGTGCTTCGGTTCCGCCCGTTGGTTTTGAAAGAGTAGCTTTGACTAGAATCCATTGGCACAAAAAAACCAAAGATGCCAAAGGCCAGCAAAAGCTGAAACGGCGGGCCATGCTCAATCTGGCCGCGCATTCGTTTTCAACAGTCGGATACAAACAGACATCGATGGATGACATCGCAGCGGCACTCGCAGTCACCAAGCCCGCGCTTTATTATTACGCCAAAAACAAAGAAGATATCCTGATGCAATGCGCCCGCATCTCGCTGGAGCGGGTCGAGCTATGCTTCACATCGGCACAGGAAGTTCAGGGTAACGGGCTTGATCGTATCCGCGTATTCTTTAGAGTCTATGCGAACATGGTTGTGAGCGAATTCGGCTCTGCCTTGATGCGCGAAGCGCGGCGCAATCTGACCGGAGAAAATCAGAAGAATTTGCGTCAGACACTGATACACGGTCAGAATTTTCTTGAAAGTATTATCGCAGAAGGGATCAAAGACGGTTCTATCCGCGATTGCGACTCAAAGCGCCTCGCACATGTGCTTTTTCGGCCTTCAACCAGATGCCGATCTGGTATAATCCGAAAGGGCCGCTTAACCCAGAGAGTATTGCAGATGAAATGCTGGAACTAATCATCCATGGCGTGGGTGCGAAGAATACTTGATTCTAAATTTGTTGCCTATTCAAACAGCGCCGATTTTATTAAAGATTTAACATAAGATGGACTCTCGGATTTTTGAAGGAGCACTTTCATAATTAACATAAACTTCATTATGCGCCTTTATATTTTGTTTCGGGCACATTCTAAACTGGGTTGCGACAAATCCCCTATCTTGCTGGAAAGCAAGGAGAACGGACATGGCCCACACAGAGTTAGGATTGCGTGAAAGACGCGCGATTGAAGACATGTTGAACGCGAAGATGTCAGTGGACAAGATTGCAGCTGAGATTGGGAGACATCGTTCGACCGTGTTTCGCGAGATCAAGCGAAACAGATACATTGATAATGAGCTCCCC
>NZ_JBHSWA010000004.1:0-246984 GCF_042661425.1 Sulfitobacter profundi
GGGTGATGTTCAACGCCTCGCGCGCGGCCTTGGGCGCCCCGACGCGCACCGCCTATTCGGCGTCGAAAGCCGGGATGATCGGCATGGCGCGCACATGGGCGCTGGAGCTTGCACCGCATGGGATCACCGTCAACGTCGTGGCCCCCGGCCCAGTGCAGACCGACAATTTCTGGGGCATCATCCCGAAAGAAAGCGAACGCGAAGCAGAGCTTGCCAAACGCATCCCGGTGGGCCGGTTGGGGCAAGTCGAGGACGTGACCAACGCATTTCTCTTCTTCTGCGATCCAGCCAATAGTTTCGTCACCGGCCAGACGCTTTTCGTCTGTGGCGGGTCGAGCATCGGGACGCTGACGCTCTGACCCTAGGGCTTAACCCTTGCGGAAATGCTGCACCAATTCAGGGACATAGGCATCGCCCGCGCCCATCTCGACGACCTTGGACAAGGCACCATAGACCCCATCGGCAATCTCAACCTGCGCGCCGGCTTGGGCGGACATCTGCCGATAATAGTCGAAATCCTTCAACGCGTTGCTGATCGCAAAGGGCAGCGCCTCGCGGTCGCCGTTTACGATGAAGGGCGACAGCCGATCAAGCGCGACACTGGCGCCGCCGCCACCCGCCAAGACATCGACAAAGCTCTGCGGATCAATGCCGGCATCTGCCGATTGCGCGGCGGCTTCGGCGAGCAGCGACATAAAGCCAACAGAGACGTAGTTGTGCAGCAATTTCAAACGGTGGCCTGCGCTGACCTCGCCCACATGTTTGACCTCGTCGGTGAAGGAGGCGAGGACGGGAGAGACCTTTTCAACAACCGCCGCGTCCCCCCGACCAGCAGGTTCAACTTCCCCTCATGGGCGAATTGCGCGGTGCGGGTCATTGGCGCGTCAACGAATTCGCCCCCCGCCGCTTTGACTGCCTCGGCCATCTTTACCGTCGAGGCGGGCAGAGAGGTAGAGCAATCGACCACAACCGCACCGGGCTTCAGTCCGGCAATCACGCCGCCTTCGCCGGTCAGGATCGCTTCGACCTGCGGAGAGCCGGTGACGCAGAGGATGATCACATCGGATGCGGCGGCAAGATCGCCCAGACTGTCAAAGGCCGTGGCCCCCAGCCCGTCCAGCTCATCGGTCGGCTGGTTGCCGGGGTGGCCAAAATAGCCAAGCGCAAAACCCCCGCGCCGCATCACGTTGCGGGCAATTCCGTGGCCCATTAGGCCAACACCAATCATACCGATTTTCATGGATTTTTCTCCCCTTGCCACCGCCACCCCTGCGCGCGGTTCCCTTGGGGAAAGGTCTACCGCGCGGTCTGCCATGGCGCAACGCGGCTGTAGCGGATTTTCTCGGCCAAACAGGGCTTTGTATATTTGAAACCGACACATCGGTTGATAGGAATGACCCATTGATTGAAAGAGGCTGATATGACCCTGACCTTCGACCCCCACCAGATCGCCGAGACCCTCTACCACGGGCAGTTCTGCCCGATGTTCATCGACGGCAAGGATGTGCCCGCGCGCTCGGGTGAGGTGCTGAATGTGGTCGATCCCGCTTCGGGCCGGGCGCTGGCGACGGTGCCGCGTGGCGGGGCCGAAGATGTCGATGCCGCCGTCGCCGCCGCGCGCCGGGCCTTTGAAGGGGCGTGGTCGAAATTCACGCCCTATGACCGGCAAGAGGTGCTCTTGCGCATTGCCGATGTGATGGAGCGCGATTGGGAAAAGCTCTGTGTGTCGGACACCGCCGATATGGGTCTGCCGCTGGCGCGGACTATGGGCAACAAACGCCGGGTGATCGGGATGCTGCGGTTCTATGCGGGGCAGGCGGTCGCGTTGCACGGCGATGTGATCGAGAACTCGGTCTCGCAATCGATGTTCTCTTTTACAACGCGCGAGCCGGTCGGCGTGGTGGGGGCGATTATCCCTTGGAACGCCCCGACCGCTGCCTCGATCTGGAAAATCGCGCCTGCCTTGGCGACGGGCTGCACCGTGGTATTGAAGCCCTCCGAAGACGCGCCGCTGACGCCCTTGATGATCGCGAAGTTGATGCAAGAGGCAGGCGTGCCCGATGGGGTGGTCAACGTGGTGACCGGCACGGGCCGCGAAGCAGGCGCGCGTTTGGCCGAACATGAGGACGTGAACAAAGTGGTCTTCACCGGTTCGACCGCCACGGGCAAGACCATCGCCCGCGCTGGCGTTGAGAACCTCAAGCGGATCACGTTGGAGTTGGGCGGGAAATCTCCGCTGATCATCTGCAAGGATGCTGACATCGACAAGGCGGTGCCTGTCGCGGCGATGGCGGTCTACGCGCATTCGGGGCAAATCTGCATCGCAGGCTCGCGGCTGTTCGTGGCGCGCGAAATTCAGGATGAGTTCATCGAGAAACTGGCCGCTTTCGCGCGGGGGCTGAAGATCGGGCATGGCTTGGATGAGGGCACGGACCTCGGCCCGCTGATCAACCGTGTGCAGGCCGAAAAGGTCGAGGGCTATATCGCTGCGGGCAAAGCCGAAGGCGCGCGGCTGGTCACCGGCGGGGCGCGGCCCGAGGGCGCGGACTATGAAGGCGGCAACTTTCTTGAGCCGGTGATCTTTGCCGATGTGACCGACGACATGACCATCGCGCGGGAAGAGATTTTCGGCCCCGTGATCTCTGTCCTGCCCTTCGACACGATGGAAGAGGTGATCGCGCGCGCCAATGCCACGCCCTATGGGCTGGCGGCGGGCATCTTTACCCGCGATCTAAGCACGGCGCACCAGACGGTGAAACGGCTGAAAGCGGGCTCGGTTTGGGTGAATATGTACCACGCAATCGACCCGGCGGTGCCGTTCGGCGGGCTCAAGATGTCGGGCTATGGCAAGGAAGGCGGCGTGGAGCACCTGCAGGCGTATTTGGATACCAAGGCGGTTTGGATTCAGACCGAGTAGGGAAACGCGACCGGCAACGCCGCCCGGTCTGATGCCGGGCGGTAAACTGTTAAAAACCGCTGACCTTCGGCAGCCATGTCGAAATCGCCGGCACAAAGGTCAGCAGCATCAACACGACAAAATTCGCCAGAAAGAACGGCGGCATCTCACGGATCAGCGCAGCCGGACGCAGGTTCACCGCCGAGGACACCACAAAAATCAAGCTCCCCACTGGCGGGGTCGTGAGGCCGAGTGTCAGGTTCACGATCACCACAATCGCGAAATGATCCGGCGCGATGCCAAGCGCATGGCTGATCGGCGCCAAGATCGGCACCAAGATCATCACGCCCGGCAGCGGGTCCATAAACAGGCCAAAGAGCAGCAGCAACACGTTGACCGCCAAGAGAAACAGGATCGGCGACAACTCCCATGAAATGATCGTCTCGGCCAGAAACTGCGGCACGCCTTCGATCACCAGAACCCATGCAAAGGCCCGCGCCGCGCCAAGGATCAACAAAACGGCGGACGAAATCAGCGCGGCGCGCAGGATCAGCCCCGGCAGGTCACGCAAGCGCAGCGCGCGGTAGACGAAAAAACCGCAGAAGAGGGCATAGAACACCGCGATGACCGACGCTTCGGTGGGCGTGAAAATACCGCCCCGGATGCCGCCGACGATCAGCACAATCAGCCCAAGTGCTGGCAGCGCCATGAATGTATTGCGCCACATCTGCGCCCGCTCGGGGCGCGCATCTGCGCTGCGATAGTCGCGTTTCCAACTGACCCACCCGTTGGCGGCAAGACTGCCACAGGCCAGCAAAAGCCCCGGAATGACACCGGCCATAAACAGCGACCCGACCGAGACTTCCTGATCCTGCAGCGCATAGATGATCATCACGATCGACGGCGGAATGATCGGCCCTACCACCGCCGAGGAAATCGTCAGCGCCCCGGCGTAGGAGCGGTCATAGCCGCCTTTTTCCATCATGCGGATCATCATCGCCCCCGGTCCCGCCGCATCGGCCAAGGCCGAGCCGGAAATGCCAGCGAACATGGTGGAGGAGATCACATTGGCATAGCCCAGCCCCCGCGCAGATGGCCCACGAATTGTGCCGCAAAGCGCAAAAGCGTGTGGGTGATCGCGCCGCCGGTCATGATCTCGGCGGCGAGGATAAAGAAGGGGACCGCGAGCAGGGGGAAACTGTCGAGGCCGGAAAACATCTCTTTGACAACGACGATCTGCGGATAGGAGCTGCCCAAGCCAATTGCCGCAAAAACCGAAATGGCCATGGCAAAGGCCACAGGCAGGCCCAGCACCATCAGCACGAAAAGCGAGATAAAGAGGATCTCAGCCATTGGCGGCTCCCGGCATGTTTTCGGTTTGGCCATCGGACTGATGGTAGTGGCCCGCCATTATGAAAGGCCGCGCGATCAGCAGCAAATGCACGATCAACAGCGTGAACCCAACGGGCATGGCAGCATAAACATAGCGGAACGACAGGCGCATTGCGGGGGTCATCTGGTACTGCGCGCGCTGCATATAATCCCAGCCGACTTTAACCATAAAGGCGAAAAAGAACAGCAGCACCGCCACGATGACCGCGCGCAGGATACGCTGCATCCGGGTGCTCATCACGTCATGCAGATTGGTAATCGCGACATGGCCACCCTGCCGCAACGCCAGCCCGGCACCCAGAAAGGCCATCCAGATCATCAGGTAACGGGCGGATTCATCGGACCATGACAGCGAATGGTTGGTGCTGAACCGCAAAGCGACATTGGCCCCCACGACCAAGACCATCCCCGTCAGGCAGGCGATCACCACCGCGGCGTTCACTTTGACGAATAGCTGTTCCAATCTGCGCATGGTTTCCCCTCCCGTGCAAAACGGCCGGAAGCGCTGCTCCCGGCCGTCTGATTTTACATCGCGGCGCTTACTCGGTCGCGGCGATCTGGTCGATCAACTCTTTGCCGTAGGTCTCATAGTAGCCTTCATAGGCGCTCTCAATCGAGGCGCGGAAAGTGGCTTTTTGCTCTTCGGTCAGCTCGTTGACTTCCATGCCGCGCTCTTTCAGCGTCGCGACGCCGCTTTGCTCGACATCATCGACGAAGCCGCGCATGGCAGCCACAGCCTCGGTCGCGCCCTTCTCAAAGGCAGCCTTGTCTTCGTCAGACAGACCTTCCCAGAAGGGTTTGGAGACCAGCAGCATGGCGGGCGAATAGACGTGGCCCGACAGCGTCAGGTACTTTTGCACTTCGTCGAGTTTCACCGACACAATCACCGACAGTGGGTTTTCTTGCCCGTCAATGGTGCCTTGCTGCAGCGAGCTGATGACCTCGGGCCATGCCATCGGCGTCGGCGCAGCACCGGCAGCGTTGAAGGCATCAAGGTGCACCGGGTTTTCCATGGTGCGCAGCTTCATGCCCGCGATGTCTTCTGGGGTCTCGATCGCGTTGCGGTTGTTGGTGATGTGGCGGAAACCCTGCTCACCCCAAGCCAAGGCCACCATGCCCGCGCCGTCAAACTCGGCCAGAATGTCTTGGCCGATGGGGCCATCAAGCACGCGGCGGGCGTGGTCGAGGCTGCGGAACAGGAAGGGGATGTCGGTCACACCGGTGGCGGGGACGAAGTTGCTCAGCGTGCCGGTGGAGACGATGGTCGCCTCTACGGTGCCAAGCTGCAGACCCTCGACCACTTCACGCTCACCGCCCAAGCCGGAAGAGGGGAAATGACGGAAGCTAAACTTGCCGTTGGTCTCGGCTTCCACGACTTCCTGCCACTTCTGCGCCGCGACGCCGTAGTGGCTGTCGGGGGCGAGGGCGTAGCCGATCTTGACTTCGGTCTGGGCGCTCAGTGCTCCTCCGGTGAGCGCGGCCAAAGTGGCGATAATTGCCGTGGGCTTGGTGATTTTGAACATTTTGTATCCTCCAGCGATCTTATTAACAAGGTCATGAAATCTGCTAGCGCTGGACGCTCAAAATGGCAATGGGGTGAGGGCGCTTTGTGGACAATGAATCCACAGCGTTTTGAGGGTGTTTTCCTTCGTGATATGAGCGGACTCGATGCTACAACCCTTGACCACTTCAGCAGTGCTCAGGGCTGACCCAGCTAGAGATCGAGCTCGATCTTGCGCACCCGGTCACGGAGCAGGGTTTTGGATACGGTCAGCAAATGCTGTTCCATCGCCGCGGCCGCACCGAGCGTATCGCGCCGGGCGATGGCGTCGTTCAGGGTCATGTGTTGTTCGCCAAGTATCTGCAATGTCTCAGGCGCGTGATAGGTGCGGCGGCGCGAGGTCCAAGCCACTTCGCGGCGCACCGCGCGGATGGATTCGTAGACCGTGAGGAACAGCGGGTTCCGGGCCATCTCGGCGATCTTGTAGTGGAACATGTCATCCGCTGCCTCATAGGCGTCGGGATCACTGAGGTTCAGCGTGGCGCGCATCAACTGGTCCAGCCGCTCGATCTCTTGCGGGCGGGCGCGGTCGGCGGCGAGGGCGGCCAGCGCGGGCTCGACCTCAAGCCGGACTTCCATGACATCGCTTGGCGTGACCTGCCGGGCGAGGTGGCGCAGGCTGTCGGCATTGGTGGCGGGCGGCGGCGTGGCAAAGGTGCCTTGGCCGTGGCGGCGGTAGATCGTGCCATCCTCTTGCAGCAGGCCAAGCGCCAGCCGCAGCCGCGCGCGGCTCACGCCGAAATGCTCGGCCAATGCCCGTTCGGGCGGCATCCGCCCATCGTTCAGAATATCCCCTTGCCGGATCGCTCCGCGCAGCCGCTCGGCCAATTCATCTTCACTTGGGGCGGTCTGGGGGGCTGAGTCATGAGTTGGAAAACGCTTCAAATAAATCAATGAACATACGCAATGACGTTACCATCAGGAAAATTCCAAAGGCAAACCGAAGCGCCCTTCGGGGGATGCTATGGGCCAATTTTACTCCGACATGGGCAAAGCTGCTGGTCAGCGGAATGATGATGGCCGCAGCGGCAAGGTTCACATAGCCAAGCGAGAAGGGCGGCAGCCCTTCGGCGCCGAGGCCCGTCAGCGCATAGACCACCGCGCCGGGCAGCCCGATGATAAAGCCGATTGCGGCAGAGGTGCCGACCGCGCGGCGGATGTCGTAGCCGAGAAAATTCAACAGCGGCACGCCAATGGTCCCGCCCCCGATGCCCATCATCGCCGACAGCCCGCCGGTGACAACACCCAGCACCGCCCAGATGGACTTGGCAAAGCCGCGCGGCGTGGGGTCGTCTTTGGTCTTGCGAAAGATCATGTCGAGCGCGACGAGCGCGGCTACGGTGGCAAAAACGCCGACAAGGATCAGCCCCGAGACATAGCCCCCAAAAGCGCGCCGATGACAACGCCAACCAAAAGCGACGGCGCCCAGAGTTTCAGCAGGTCCATATCAATCGCGCCGCGTTTGAAGTGACCATAGCCAGAGGACAAAGAGGTAAAGACGATAGTCGCCAGCGAGGTGCCAACGGCTACCTGCATGGTAATCGCCGGGTCCATCCCCGCCGTCGACAGGGCAAGATAGAGCGCAGGCACAATCACAATACCGCCGCCAACACCCAGCAGACCCGCAAGGATACCGCCAAAAATACCGGCGGTCACCGCAATGGCGAGGAGGGGCAAAAGCTGGCCAAAATCGAGCGCGTTCATCGGGTTAATCTTTCTTTGTCTCTACATCTGTCGCCAGTGACCGGCTGGCTTTGCCCGCTGCTTTGCGCGCCTCTTCGGCCCGCGCAATCGCGGCATCAATTGGTCCGCGGTCCGAGGTGCCCGAGAAATTGTCGAGGCTCGGCATCGCTTCGGCCACATGGAGATAGCGCTCTCCTGCGACCTCAAGCAGCCGGTCAAGTTCGCCAAGCGGATCGCCGTGATCGTCGACCCGCAAGTCGAGATAGGCGTGGTCCTGCCCGCGGTGGATCACCAGCCCCGCCGCCTGACGCCCGCGTTTGTCGCCGCCCGCCTCTTCGCCCGCACGCATCGCGGCAAGCAGCCGTTCGGCCATCGGCAGATCGCTGCGGGCGGCATAGGTGTCGAACGTGGCCTCTACGACCTCTGGCCCGGTCAGCATATTGCCCGCAACCGAATGAGTGCTGCCAACGCGGTGCCCGGCCCAATCGACACAGCCCGCACCGGTATGCGCGGCGAAATTCCCCTCGGCGTCGAGCATATGGCACTGGCGGATATCGCGGCCTGCGTCGCGCGCGGCGAATTCCTTCAGCAGTGCTTCGGCGGGGTCACCGCTTTCCAGCATGCGCCGGCCTTCGGTCCCCCAAAGCGGATTGACGAAAGCCTGCGTCGCCACGGCGACACGGCGCCCGATGTAGGGCACGGCAGCCCCGCAGGCGAAAAAGCGGCTGGCCACGGCGATGCCGATTTCTTGGCTGTCGGGATCACGGGCGATGATGGAATAGGTCATGGGTCAACGTCCTACGGCATAGGCCTGCATCAGGCGGGGGTCGCGGCGGCCTGAAGGCTGCCATCGGGATTGCGCAGCGCGGCGGTCATCCGCCCCACTGACCACGGCTCGGCCACGGTGACAATATGCCCCCGCGCGCGCAGCACGTCGATCACCGCAGCGCCGACATTGGGTTCGATCATCATCTCGCCGGGCAGGGCTTGGCGGGGAAAGAAGCTGCTTTGAAAATGCATGGTATGGAACAGCGGCGCGTCCATGCCTTCTTGGAGGTCGATCCCGTGATGCACGAAACGCAGGAACCAGATCAGCTGCCATTGATCCTGCTGGTCGCCACCCGGCGTGCCAAAGACCAGTTGCCGCCCATCTGCATGCTCGGCGAAAGAAGGGGTCAGCGTGGTGCGTGGCCGACGCCCGGGGGCAAGCGACGTGGGCAGGCCCCGCTCAAGCCAGAACATCTGTGCGCGCGAGTTCAGCGGAAAGCCCAAGCCTGGCACGACCGGATTGCTCTGCAACCATCCGCCCGAGGGCGTGGCCGAGACCATATTGCCCCAGCGGTCGATCACATCAAGGTGCACGGTATCGCCGCGTTTTTCGGTCAGATGCGCCATCGTCGGTTCTTGCGGCGCGGCATTCTGAACGCCGAAATCACGGGCAGCGCGTTCGATATAACGCTCGGCCAAATGCTCCAACCCGGCGATCACGCCGGGGCGCTGCTCAAGGGACGCTTTGCCGTTCACCAGTTTCGCGCGCTCAGCGTTATAGGCGTCAGAGAGCAGTTCTTCCATCGGGATGATGCTCTGTTCGGGGTCGCCGTAATAGGCTTCGCGGTCGGCATAGGCGAGTTTCATCGCCTCGATCACCGTATGGGTAAAGGAGGCGCCCATCGGGTCCATCGCGGCCAGATCAAAATGCTTGAGAATGGCGAGGGCCTGCAAAAACACCGGCCCCTGCGACCAGGCGTGGGTCTTGTGCACCGTCCAGCCGTGATACTCATACGTGAGCGTGTCTTCGTAGCTGGCCTGCCATTTGGCCATGTCCTCGCGCGCCAAGAGGGCGCTGTTCTTTTGCTCTGACACGTCATGAACGCAGGCGTCTTCTAGATAGTCGAAAATTGCATCGGCCACGAACCCTTCGGACCAGATTTTCCGCGCGGCCTCGATCTGCGCGCTGCGGTCCTCTCCTGCGGCTTCGGCCTCGCGCAGAATCCGTTCATAGGTGGCGGCTAGATCGGGGTTTTTGAAGTTGGCATTGGGCTCTGGCGCTTCGCCGCCCGGCGTCCAGACGGCGGCGGAGCTGGGCCATTCGGCGGCGAAATATTCGGCCAACCCCTTGATGGTGTTCGACACGCGCGGCAGCACCGGATGGCCATCGCGGGCATAGTCGATCGCGGGCTGCATCACCTCGCGAAGGCCCATGGTGCCATGATCGCGCAGCATCAGCATCCAGCCGTCAAAGGCACCGGGCACCACTGTCGACAAAAGCCCCGAGCCGGGGATCAGTTTCAGCCCGAGTTCCTCGAAATGCTCGAGCTTGGCGGCGGCGGGGCTGACCCCTGGGCGCAGACGACCTTGGTCGCCTGTTTCTCCGCGTCGTGAAAGATGATCGGCAGATCGCCTGCCGGGCCGTTCAAATGCGGCTCGACAACCTGCAAGACAAAGCCCGCAGCCACGGCGGCGTCAAAGGCATTGCCGCCTTTTTCGAGGATGCCAAAACCCACGGTCGAAGCGATCCAATGGGTCGAGGTGGTGACACCGAAGGAGCCGCGGATTTCAGGACGGGTGGTAAAGGGGGTCATGTCGTCTCCGGTTAGTGTTCGCGCGGGTCCAGCGCATCGCGCAGACCATCGCCGAGAAGGTTGAAGCCAAGCACGACCATGAAGATCGCAATGCCGGGCCAAAGCGCCATCCATGGCGCTTGATTGAGGAAGTTCTTCGCCATGTTCAGCATCGACCCCCAAGAGGGCGCGGGCGGCTGCTGGCCGAGGCCGAGGAACGACAGCGAGGCTTCGGCGATGATCGCGGTCGCGACGGTCAGCGTGGCCTGCACCAGCACGGGCGGCAGAACGTTGGGAAAGATGTAGCGGCGCAGGATGCGCGGGGTCGACAGGCCAATGGCGCGCGCGCTTTCGACGTAATCTTCGGCAGCGACACTTAGCACCTGACCGCGGGTGAGGCGGATGAAGATCGGCGTGGCCGAGATGCCGATGGCGATCATCGCGTTGGTCAGGCTTGGCCCGAGGAAAGCCGCCAGCGCAATGGCGAGGATTAGGAAGGGCGCAGCCAGCAGGGCTTCGGTGCAGCGCGAGATGATCGCATCGGTCCAGCCGCCGAAATACCCGGCAATGATGCCCAGAGGGACGCCAAGCCCAAGCGCGATGGCGACTGAAACGACCCCCGCCAGCAAGGACGCCTGCGCCCCCAGATCAGCCGGGACAGCACATCGCGGCCCAGCTCATCGGTGCCGAACCAATGCGCGGCGGACGGACCTTTGCGCACGGCGCCCCAATCGGTGGCGGCAGGGTCGGGGATGGGCAGCAACGGGGCCAGCAAAGCGATGGCGCAGAAGAACACCACCAGCACGCCGCCAAGCATGGCGCTGCGGTGGTGGCGGAATTTCTTCCAGACCCGGTTTTCCGGACGGGCAGAGAGGACCGGATCAGCGGCGCTTTCGGCGTCGATGGTGATGGGGGTGGCAGGTTGGGCCATTATTGCTTCCTCAGGCGGGGGTTCAGCAGCACATAGGCGACATCGGCCAGCAGGTTCATAAAGATAAAGCCAACGGCGGTGACCAGCACGATCCCCTGCACCACGGCGTAATCGCGGTTGAACACCGCATCGACCACAAGCTTGCCAAAGCCGGGGATGGTGAAAATCTGTTCGGTCAGCACCGCGCCCGCGATAAGTTCACCAAACAAGAGCGCAGTCAGGGTAACGATGGGCGTCAGCGCATTGCGGAAGGCGTGTTTGAGGATAACCTTCCGCTCGACCAGACCCTTGGCGCGGGCGGTGCGGACGTAGTCACTGCTCAGCACGCTCAGCATGGCCGACCGCGTGTGGCGCATCAGCGTGGCGGCGAGCGCTGTGCCCAGCACGAAGGCGGGCATGATCATCACGGTGATGGAGCGGATGGGGTCTTCGCTCAGGGGCACATAGCCCGAGGCGGGCAGCAGTTTCCATTTCACCGAGACCAGCAGGATCAGCATGATCCCCAGCCAGAAGTTCGGGATCGACAGGCCCGAGAGCGCCACCACATTGGCCACATAATCGGTCACGGTGCCCTTCTTAACGGCCGAGAAGATGCCCGCAGGCACGCCGATCAGTAGGGCAAAGATCATCGCCATCGTCGCCAGTTGGATCGTGACGGGCAGCTTTTCCCCGATCAGCTCAAGCACCGGCTGGTTGGTGCGCAGCGAAATGCCCAAGTCCCCCGTCAGCGCGTTGCCGATCCAAGTGAAATATTGCACCGGGATTGGGTCATTCAGGCGGTATTTCTCGCGCAGGAATTCCAGCACCTGCGGGTCGCGTTCTTCGCCGGCCATGGCCAGCACCGGATCGCCCGGCAGCAGCTTTTGCAAGGTGAAGACAAAGACCGAGATCAAGATGATCGTCGGGATCGCGATCACCAGACGGCGCAGGATGAAGGACAGCATTTTGAAACGTCTCGCTCAGGGGAGGGCACCGCCGGGACCGGCCCGGCGGTGCATATGGAGAAGGTTTTACCCTTCTTCTTTTTCATACCTTCAAGGCGGATCATGCCATCAGGATAGGGGTGAAGCCGGAGATGTCGGAGTCCAGCGCCCAGATCCATGTCTGGTGATAGAGGTACACGATCGGCAGCTCTTCGTTCAGGATCGCACGGGCCGCGGTGTAGCTTTCGCGACGCACGTCTTGATCGTTGGATTTGCGCGCCTTGTTCAGCAGCTCATCCACTTCCGGGTTCGAGAACTTGGAATCGTTGATGCCGCCATCGGAGGTCATGAACTGGTGGATGTTGCCATCGGGGTCCACACGGCCCGACCAGCCGATCTGGCTTGCTTGATAGTCACCCGCCGATTGGTCGGCCAGCAGCGTTGCGAATTCCTTGGAGGTGATCGAGATGTTGATCCCCGCCTCTGCCGCCATGGACTGCACGACCTGCATCAGTTGCAGCGGGATCGTGGTGTTGGGCACCTGCACCTCAAGATCGATCCCATCGGCAAAGCCTGCTTCGGCCAGCAGTTCCTTGGCCTTTTCTACGTCACGCTCAGGCACGGGGAAGTCGGTGCTGTACCAAGGCGAGTTCGGCGGGAAGGGCTGGTTGCCCGCGGCGAAGGCACCGTTGAAGACGACCTGATTGATCGCTTCGCGGTCGATGGCATAGCTCAGCGCCTGACGCAGACGTTTGTCGTTGCCCCAAGGGTTGTCGCCCTTTTCGCCATTGGCCACATTAATCGTGATGCCCTGATAGCCCAGCGATACGGCGCTTTCGACACTGATGCTGTTGTCGCCCTCGGCCTGCGCCAGATCGGTTGCGGCGAGGCGTTCAAGCATGTCGATGTCGCCCGATTGCAGGTTCGCCAGACGCACGGTGGTGTCAGGGATCGGCAGGTAGGTCACGCTGTCAAAGTGGTATTCGTCGGCGTTGTAATAGTCGGCGAATTTCTCCAGCACGATCCGGTCTTGGGCCACACGCTCTTTGAACTGGTAGGGGCCCGAACAGACCGGGTTCAGGCCAAAGTCATCGCCCGCCGCTTCGGCAGCGGTGGGGAAACCATCATCCCCGCGCGGTCGGCGAACTGCGCCATCAGCGTGGCGTCCGCATCGGCCAGATCAAAGCGGATTTCATGGCTACCCAGCACTTCGACGCCGGTGATGGAGGAAAGCTCGGACTTGCGGCGCGAGGTCTCAAGGTTCTGGCTGCGGTCGATGTTGGCGGCCACGGCCTCGGCGTCAAACGGTGTGCCGTCATGGAAAACCGCATCATCGCGCAGCATCATGGTCAGTTGCTTGCCATCCTCAGAAAAGGACCATTCTGTCGCCAGTTGGGGGATGATTTCCAGATCAGGCGTGATGTCCACCAGCTTGTCGCAAAGCGATGTATAGACGATCCGCCCCACAAAGGTGCGCGACTGGTCGGGGTCCAGCACATCTGCGTCAGATTGCAGCGCGATGCGCAGGTCTGCCGCCTGCGCGCCGAGGGTCGTGGCCCCCAGCAGCGCGGCGGCGAGGGTCATTTTGGTCAGTGTCATATCGAACTCTCCTGTCGTTTCATTAAGTCTGTTTTAGCCTGTTATTCTTGGTCTTGGCGGGGGCGGAGCGTTGTCCGATCCCGCATGGCGTCTTGGTAAAGCGCAAAGCGTGCCGCCGCGCCGGGGGCACGTTCTGGCGCATCGACAAGGCCGAGGTCCGGCGTGGCGGCGGCGATCTCTTCGAAAAAGTGGCAGGCCGCGACATGACCCTCGCCCGCGCGGGTCTCGCGTAAGGCAGGCGGCTCACTCGCGCAGCGTTCTTTGGCATAGGGGCAACGGGTGTGGAAACGGCAGCCCGAGGGCGGGTTGGCCGGGCTCGGCATCTCGCCCTCAAGCGCGGTTTGCGGTGTGCGTGCACCATGGGCGGCGACCGGAATGGCCGAGAGCAGAGCCCGGGTGTAGGGGTGACGCGGGTGGTTGTAGACCGTATCGACATCGCCCTGTTCGACGATCTGGCCCAGATACATCACCGCCACACGGTCGCTCATATGGCGGATCACAGCGAGGTCATGGGCGATGATCACCAGCGTGAGCCCCAACTCATCCCGCAGATCGCCCAGCAAGTTAATCACCTGCGCCTGCACCGACACATCAAGGGCCGAGACAGGCTCATCCCCGATCACCAGCTTCGGAGCGGAGGCCAGCGCGCGGGCAATCCCGATCCGTTGGCGCTGACCGCCCGAAAACTCATGCGGGTAGCGTTCGGCGTGCTCGGGGCGCAGGCCGACTTTAGCCAGCAGTTCCGCCACTTTGCCGCGCCGCTTAGAGGCGGACATTTTTGGGAAATGCGTCTCTAGGGGTTCGCCGACCAGCTTGCCGACGCTCATGCGCGGGTTCAGCGACGAAAAGGGATCCTGAAAGATGAACTGCATGTCCCGGCGCAGCGCGGTCAGGTCGCGCCCGGCAAGGCTGCGCACATCGCTGCCGTCAAACTGCACATCGCCCTCGGTCGGGGTCAGCAGCCGCATGAGCAGCCGCGCGAGGGTGGATTTGCCACAGCCGGATTCGCCGACGATGGCAAAGGTCTCTCCGCGGCGCACGTCGAAGGAGACGCCGTCGAGCGCCTTGACCGTGGCCCCTTTCGCCAAGCCGCCGCCCGAGGTTTTGAAATGTTTCTTTAGCCCGCGCGCGGTCAGGATCGTGTCGGTCATGCGCTCTGCTCCAGATGGGTCTCTAGCGGGGCGAAATGGCACGCGACGGCGTGGCCACCTTCCAGCGGCGCAAGCGGCGGTTCCTTGGCGCAGATGGGCTGGGCGAAAGGGCAGCGCGTGGCAAAACGGCAGCCTTCAGGCATGTTCTGCGTCGTGGGCACCATGCCCGGCACGGTGGCCAAACGCCCGCGCGGACCGCTCAACTGCGGGATCGAGGACATGAGGCCAATCGTGTAGGGGTGCTGCGGGTCGTTGAATATGCGCTCCGCCGGGCCGGTCTCAACAATCGTGCCCGCGTACATGACGGCCACGGTATCGGCGATTTCGGCCACGACGCCGAGGTCGTGGGTGATCATGATCGTGCCCATGTCGGTCTCGGCCTGAAGGTCGCGGATCAACTCAAGGATTTGCGCCTGAATGGTCACGTCGAGCGCGGTCGTCGGCTCATCCGCGATCAGCAGCGCGGGGTCGTTCACCAGCGCCATGGCGATCATCACCCGTTGGCGCATCCCGCCCGAGAGTTGATGCGGATAGTCACGCATCCGCTTTTCCGCCGCCGGAATGCCGACCCGCTTGAGGATCGCCAGCGCCTTATCCTCGGCCTCGGACTTGCTGGCGTTGCTATGGGCAAGCACGGCTTCGGTGATCTGGTCGCCAATGCGGAACGCGGGGTTGAGCGAGGTCATCGGCTCTTGGAAGATCATGGTCATCCGACTGCCGCGCAATTTGCGCATGGCGGTGTGATCGGCAAGGTCGAGCTTTTGCCCCTCGAAAACCATCTCGCCCGATCTGATCGTCGCAGCGCCTTCGGGCAGCAGCCCCATCATCGCCAAAGAGGTCACGCTTTTGCCGCATCCACTTTCCCCGACAACGCAGAGCGTCTTGCCCGGTTGGACCGCGAAGTTCACATGGTTGATCTGGTCGCTCGGCGCACCGCGAAAGCGCAGGCTGAAGTCGCGCACTTCGAGCAAAACCTTGTCTGGGTCGGTGTTGAGGCCGATGTCAGGGCTGGGCAATGGACCGCTTTCTTGAACCAATATCAGATTGGTCGAGTATGCGGTTGCAAGTTTCTTGCTGTCAATCCGGCGATTTTAATTTTTGGGAAAGCCTTTTTCGGTCAATCTGTTGCGACAGAAATTGCCTGCCGTATCAACGGCGATGCTTGATTTTTGAGCGATTTGTGAAGGTCTGTTGGGGGCTTGATTGGCAAGGATGGCGTGTGGGGGAGATTGCGGACGGTATTTAAGAAAGGATGAATTGAAGGGGGCGGGCGCGCATTCGGTGGGGCTGTGCTATTGTAGGGGGGCGATTTGTTGCTTTATCGAGGGGGAGCCAAGAATTTCGAAAGGGCGGCATCCCCGCATGACCAGCAAACCTAAAACGGCGGAACGCAAGCGCGGGTCCGGGGCGCAATTTGTCTATTCTATCCTGCGGGATGAGATCCTTGATTTAACCCTGCTGCCCGGCAGCCCGATCGACGAGATTCGCCTATCCGAGCGTCTTTCGATGTCGCGCACGCCGATCCGTGAGGCATTGGTGCGGCTGGCGAGCGAGGGATTGGTGACCACGCTGCCCAACCGTTCGACCGTGGTGGCGAATATCGACTTCATGAATCTGCACACCTTCTTTGACGCGATGACGTTGATGTACCGTGTCACCACGCGGCTGGCGGCGCAGTTTCATACCCCGGCCGATATGGCCAAGATCCGCGCGCGGCAGGCAGAGTTTGCCAAAGCTGTGTCGGCGCAGGACGCGCTGTCGATGATCGCCACGAACCGCGAGTTTCATGCCGAGATCGCGCGGGCGGGGCGCAACCCTTATTACGAATCGCTTTGTTTGCGCTTGTTGGACGAGGGGCGCCGTTTGCTGCGGATGTATTACCAATCCTTCGACGATCAGCTTCCCAGTGAGTATGTCCAAGAGCATGAGGATTTAATCGCGGCCATCGAGGTGCGCGATATCGGGCGCGCGGATTCTTTGGCGGAGACCCATGCGGATCAGATTGTAGGGCAGATTCAGGCGCTGATTTCGCGGGATCGACGGCAGCATATCGAACTATAACTAGAGTAAATGCGGGGTTTTTTCGCGCGCAGAAAGCTTTTGTCGATTTTCTGTCGACAAATAAAATACAATAGCTAAGATGCAGCCAACCCCGGCAATATCACAGCCGGATTCTATGAATGGAGAGACAAATGACCCCTTCGATTTTTTCCGGCTGCATCCCGGCCCTGATGACCCCCTGCACGGCAGACCGGAAACCCGATTTCGATGCGCTGGTGCGCATGGGCAAAAAGCTGATCGCCGATGGTATGAGCGCGGTCGTCTACTGCGGCTCCATGGGCGATTGGCCTTTGCTGACAGATGCAGAGCGGATGGAGGGCGTTGAGCGTTTGGTTGATGCGGGTGTGCCTGTCGTCGTTGGCACGGGTGCTGTGAACACCAAGCTGGCCGCCGAACATGCGGCCCATGCGCAAAGGGTCGGCGCGAAGGGGTTGATGTTGATCCCCCGCATCCTGTCGCGCGGCACGTCGGTTGCGGCGCAGAAGGATCACTTCAAAACCGTTTTGTCGGCCGCGCCAGAACTTCCTGCCGTGATTTACAACAGCCCCTATTACGGCTTCGCCACCCGCGCCGATCTGTTCTTTGCCCTGCGGGCCGAGCATTCGAACCTCGTGGGTTTCAAAGAGTTCGGCGGTGCGGATGATCTGCGTTATGCAGCAGAGAACATCACCAGCCGCGATGATGAAGTCACGCTGATGATCGGGGTCGATACCACCGTGTTCCATGGTTTCGTCAATTGCGGTGCCACGGGCGCTATCACCGGGATCGGCAATGTGCTGCCGCGCGAAGTGCTGCATCTTGTGGCCCTCAGCCAAGCCGCCGCGGCGGGCGATGCCGAAGCGCGCCAGCGGGCGCAGGAGCTCGACGCGGCGCTTGGTGTTCTATCCTCCTTTGATGAGGGGCCGGACCTCGTGCTTTATTATAAGCACCTGATGGTGCTTGAGGGCCATGGGGAATATGCGTTGCATTTTAACGAGACCGACGCTCTGACCTACAGCCAGCGCGGCTATGCCGAGGCGCAGTACCGGCTGTTCCGGACATGGTATGCCGATTGGAGCAAGCAGGGCGGCGCGGTCGCGAAATACGCCGCCTAATCCCCCTCCCAACTCTCCCCGGCTGGGCAGGCCCGTCGCACTTGCGGCGGGCCTTTTGCGTTGTTTTGCGCCCTTTCGAAGAAGATAATTGCAAACGCATATAAATTTGACTAGCATCTTTTCAGGGGCCAACGCATCGGGAGTGGGTGCGCCATTTGAGGGAGAATGTTTGAAATGAGTGCTACAGATTTAATGCGTGATTTTGGGGCGATGCTCGTCTCTGGCGGGGTCGAAGTGGTGGATTGTTCGGGCGTTCTGGGGCCGGATACGCCGATCCTGCAACTGCCAGCCGACTTTGCCAAGCCGACACCGAAGGTCGAGATTCACAAGATCAGCGAATATGACGAGGATGGCCCGTTCTTTGCATGGAACTGGATGGTGCTGGGAGAGCATTCCGGCACGCACTTCGATGCGCCGCACCATTGGATCACCGGCAAGGATTACGACGACGGGTTCACCGATACGCTCGACGTGCAGCGCCTCGTTGCGCCGGTGAATGTGATCGACTGTTCGCAGCAATCTCAAGAAGACCCGGACTTTCTGCTCGACGCCAAGGGCATCAAGGAATGGGAAGCGGAATATGGTGAGATCGGTAAGGGCGAATGGGTCGTCATGCGCACCGATTGGGACGCCCGCGTCGATGACGAAGCGCGTTTTCTCAATGCGGATGAGGCGGGCCCCCACAGCCCCGGGCCGACCCCGGATGCGATTGAATATTTGATGGACAAAAAGATCGTCGGCTGGGGCACCCAGTGCATCGGCACCGATGCGGGCCAAGCCGGTGGAATGGAGCCGCCGTATCCTGCGCATAACCTGCTGCATAAGAACAATTGTTTCGGTCTTGCCAGCCTTGCCAACCTCGACAAGCTGCCGCCCAAGGGCGCGATCCTGATTGCGGCACCGCTTAAGATCAAGAACGGTACCGGCAGCCCCATTCGGGCGCTGGCGCTGGTGCCGAAGGGCTGACCGGTGGCAGATACATCACCTTCCGAGGCGGGGAATGCGCCGCTGGATCAGATGGGCCTCGATAATTTCGCGCCCTATTTGATGAACCGGATCATGGGGCGGTATAACGCCGCCCTGTCGGCGGAGATGGCCGCGCTTGGGCTGACCACGCCGCAAATGCGCTCTCTCGCCGTGCTGTCGGTGACCGATGGCATCCTGATCCGCGAATTGGCCGTTTATGCTGTGGTGCAGCAATCCACGCTAAGCCGCGCGCTCGACGCGCTGGTGCGCGACGGGTTGGTGCGGCGCGAGACCGATGCGGCCGACAGCCGTGCCACGCGCGTTTATCTGACCGACAAGGGACAAGAGGCCTATGCAAGGCTTTGGCCGCATATGGCAGAGGCCTATGACGCGATGTTCAAAGGCATCGGCGCGGCCGAGAAAGAGGCCTTTGTGGCCACGCTGCGCACCATGCTGCGCAATATCCGAAAACACGATTTTTAAGAGGGTCCAATGGCCGAACGTTCGTTCAAGGCAGAGGTGGAGCACCTGCGCAAAGGGGATGGCGACGTCTTCACAGGTGAGGGTATCCTCGCGATTACCAAGGCGCTGTTGGAAAACGGGGTCGGCTATGTGGGCGGTTATCAGGGCGCGCCGATCTCGCATCTGATGGACGTGTTGGCCGATGCCGAAGAGCTTATGGGTGAGCTTGGCGTGCGGTTTGAGGCGAACGCATCGGAGGCCGCAGCGGCGGCGATGCTGGCAGCTTCGGTGCACTACCCCATTCGCGGGGCGGTGACCTTTAAGGGGCCGGTGGGGGTGAATGTGGCTTCGGACGCGCTGGCGAACCTCAGTTCCTCCGGCGTGACCGGCGGCGCGCT
Source organism: Sulfitobacter profundi (assembly GCF_042661425.1). NCBI lineage: Bacteria > Pseudomonadati > Pseudomonadota > Alphaproteobacteria > Rhodobacterales > Roseobacteraceae > Sulfitobacter > Sulfitobacter profundi. Next base: position 19,679 of record NZ_JBHSWA010000004.1, read on the forward strand.
GGTGATCGTGGGCGAAGACTATGGCGAGGGCTCTTCGATCATGCAGGAGCGCAGCCATGGTTTCGCGATGAAATCACAGTTCTGGATGCTCGATCCGCGCCCCAACCTGCCCTGTATCACCAAGGCGGTCAAAGACGGGTTTGAACTGTCGGAGGCGAGCAACACGCCCGTCATGCTGATGGTCCGCATCCGGTCTTGCCATGTGACGGGCAGTTTCGAGACGCGCGACAACCAGCGCCCACCGCTGACCGTGGCCGAAGCCGCCGCCAACCCGCGCTCGGACTTCAACCGCGTGGTGCTGCCGCCGATGTCTTATCTGCATGAGCAGGACAAGATCGAAAACCGCTGGCCTGCCGCGGAAAAGTTCATCCGCGACAATGGGTTGAATGAGTTCTTTGGCCCCGAGAAAGCGCCCTTGGGCATCGTGGTGCAGGGCGGCATGTACAATTCGGTCATCCGGGCGCTGCAACGGCTGGGGCTGGCCGATATCCACGGCCAGACCGAAGTGCCGCTTTATGTGCTGAACGTCACCTATCCGCTTTTGCGGGACGAGTTCGACGAATTCTGCGCGGGCAAAGAGCATGTTCTGGTGGTCGAGGAAGGCCAGCCCGATCACATCGAACAGCAACTCGGCTCCTACCTCTACAGGCTCGAACGCAAGGTGAAACTGCACGGTAAGGACGTGCTGCCGATGGCGGGTGAATATACCGGGCAGGTGCTGCTCGATGGGATGACCGCTTTCCTTAAGATCGCCGCGCCCGAAATGCTCCCCGGCAAGGTCCGCGCGCCCAATGCCGAAGCGCCCGCGATCCCCGATCTGTCAGACACCGTGCCGATCCGCCCGCCGGGTTTTTGCACTGGCTGCCCCGAACGCCCGATTTTTGCTGCGATGAAACTGACTGAGCAAGAGCTGGGCAAGCACCAGATCACCGGCGATATCGGCTGCCACCTTTTCGGGTGCCTGCCGCCCTTTGAGATCGGCGGCTCGACCATGGGCTATGGCCTTGGCCCCGCTTCTAACGCGGCCTTCGACGGGGGCGGCGACAAGCGGGTGATCTCGATACTTGGGGATGGCGGATTCTGGCACAACGGGCTTTCGACCTCGATCGGGAACATGGTGTTCAACAAGTCCGACAGCGTCGCGGTGATCGTCGACAACTACTATTCCGCCGCCACGGGCGGGCAGGACGTGATGTCCTCGCGGGCGCATAACGACACGAAATCAACCAACAATCCGATCTCTAAGGCGCTCAAAGGCGTCGGCGTCGAATGGGTGCGCCAGATCGACCGGACCTATGACGTGGGTAGACTGCGCGAGGTGCTGCGCGAGGCGCTGACCACCGATTATAAGGGGCCGAAGGTCATCGTGGCCTCCTCGGAATGTATGCTCAACAAGCAGCGCCGCGAAAAGCCCCTGCGCAACAAGGCGATCAAGGAAGGTCGCCGCATGGAGGTGCCGCGCTTTGGCATCGATGCGGATGTTTGCACCGGGGATCATGCCTGCATCCGGCTCTCGGGCTGCCCGTCGCTGTCGCTCAAACGGCTCGACGATCCGCTGCGCGACGATCCGGTGGCGCATATTGATCAGACCTGCGTCGGCTGCGGCAACTGTGGCGAGGTCGCCGATACGGCGGTGCTTTGCCCGTCGTTTTACCAAGCGGATGTGGTGCACAATCCGACGCGGTTTGAGCGGTGGCGTGCCGATAAGTCCAGCCAGATCATCGCTTGGCTGCAAAGACGGCGCGACGCCAAGCGGCTGCGCAGCGAAGGAGTGACGACGTGAATTTGGTTCTGCCGCAAAAGACACCCGACGCGCGTGTCGGCGAAATCATCAAGCTCGCGGTCATGGCCGTGGGCGGGCAGGGCGGCGGCGTCTTGACCGGGTGGATCGAATCCATGGCCCGGGCCGAAGGCTATGTCTGTCAGGCGACCTCGGTCGCGGGGGTGGCGCAGCGCACTGGGGCCACGATCTATTACATTGAGATGGCGCCGAAAACCGCGTTTGAGCCGGTCTTTGCCCTCGCCCCTGCGGCGGGCGATGTCGACGTGTTGATCGCGGCTGAGATGATGGAAGTTGGCCGCGCCGTGATGCGCGGTTTCGTGACACCCGACCGCACCACGCTGATCGGCTCAACCCACCGCGCCCTTGCGGTGAGCGAGAAGATGGCCCCCGGCGATGGCATTGCCAATGCCGATGAAGTGCGCGCGGCGGCTGAGATCGCGGCGCAGAAACTGGTGCTCGAAGATATGGAGGGGCTGGCCGTGGGCGCGGGCTCTGTCATCTCGGCCTCGCTCTTTGGTGCTTTGGCCGGGTCTGGCGCGCTGCCGTTCCGCCGGGAGGCCTATGAGGATGCGATCCGCGCCGGGGGCAAGGGGTGGAGCCTTCGTTGCGTGCCTTTGCCGTGGGCTATGACGCGGCACAGGGCCGTCTGCCCAACGCCGCCCCGGTCCCTGTGGAAGACCCCGAAACCGCATTCCGCCTTGCCGGGCCGGACGCGCTGCAAAGCCAGTGGGACGCGCTGGTCACCCGCGCCGATGCGCTGCCCGAAGCGGTGCATGATCTGGCTTTTGCGGGGCTTGCCAAGGTCGTGAACTACCAAGACTGCGCCTATGGCACGCTCTATCTTGATCGGCTCGATACCGTGTTGGCCCGTGACAACGCCGCGCAGGACTGGCGGCTTTCGGCGGCTGCGGCGAAATATATTGCCAACGCCATGGCCTATGATGACGTTATTCGGGTGGCAGACCTGAAAACCCGCGCGCCGCGCTTTGCGCATATCCGGCAAGAGATGCGGGCGGGCGATGCCAACCTCATGCAGCTGACCGAATATTTTCACCCCCGCGCCGACGAAATCGCGGGCCTGATGCCTGCCCGTCTTGGCGCAAAGGTAGAGGCGAGCGAGAAGTGGATGGCGCGTCTGAACCGCTGGTTCGACAAGGGCCGCCGCCTGCGCACCGACAGGCTGCCTGCGTTTCTCATGCTGCATGTTCTGGGCGGGCTTAAAGGGTATCGTCTGAAAACCCATCGCCATGCCATCGAAGTCGCCCATCTCGACAGTTGGCTGTCGCGCTGTCTGGCGGAGGTCGAAGCCGATTACGACTCGGCGGTTGAACTGGTGAAATGCCGACGGCTCATTAAAGGCTATTCCGACACCCATGCGCGGGGGCTGGGCAAGTTCGACAAGGTGATGGATGCCGCCGCGCTGCTGCGCGGGCGAAAGGACGCGGCGCAGTGGATTGCACGTCTGCGCGAGGCGGCGCTGCAAGATGCCGAAGGAAAGGCGCTCGACGGGGCCATCGCGACGGTGCGGTCTTTCGTCTAGGGGCCGTGCCCGTTTTTTGGGCAGATGTGGGGCGGATCAACCTCCCGACGGTGCGGGGTCACCCAATCTCAGTTGACCGGGTGCCTCAGCCCCGCATAGCTGGGGGCGCACAAAGGGGGCCGCTGCCATGGAACTGTCGCATCTCATCGCCTTTAACATCGCGCTCATCGCGTCGATCCTCAGCCCCGGCCCGGCCTTTCTGATCGCGCTAAAGACCACGCTAAGTTCGGGGCGGCAGGCGGGTGTTGCGGTGGGGCTTGGGCTTGGCCTTGTAGCATCGTTCTGGACCCTCGCCGCGCTCTTGGGGTTGGAGGCGGTGTTCCTCGCTTTCCCATGGGCCTACGCAGTCGTGAAATCCCTGGGCGCGGTCTATTTGCTTTATGTGGCCTTTGGCATGTGGCGCGGGGCGCGGACGCCGGTGGCAACCACGGTGACCCCCGCCCGCCATGCCTTTCGGCAGGGGCTGATGATCAACATTCTGAACCCCAAATCGGTGCTTTTCGCCGCGGCGGTTCTGGTGGTCATCTTCCCCGAGGGGATGCGCCTGAGCGAGAACCTTTTGATCGTCGCCAACCACCTGATCATCGAAGTCGCCTTTTACACCACTTTGGCCTTCGGCATGAGCCGCCCGGCAGTGAGCCAAGGCTACCTGCGCGCGAAGGTTTACTTTGACCGGGTGGCCTCAGCGGTGCTGGGGCTTTTGGGGCTGCGCCTGCTGTTCGCGCGTTAAAGCTCGGCTTCCCACCGCCGCGACAGGCGCATCGCGCCGTTGATGATGCCGACCATGGAATAGGTCTGCGGGAAGTTGCCCCAGCCCTCGCCGGTGGCAAAGGCGGTGTCTTCGGACATCAGGCCAAGGTGGTTGCGGGCTTCCAACAGTTCTTCGAACAGCTTGCGGGCTTCCTCTTCGCGGCCAATCCGCGCCAGCGCATCGATCCGCCAGAAGGCGCAGACGTTAAAGCCGACCTCGGGCACGCCGAAATCATCCGCCTCTTCGTAGCGCAGCATGAAGGGGCCGCGGCCCAGCACTTCGGAAAGACGCTCGACCGTGGCGATGAACCGCGGGTCTTTCGGTGGCAGGAAACCGACCTCTCCCATCAGCAAGACACTGGCGTCCAAGGTGCTGCCGCCAAAGCTTTCGACAAAGGCGCCGCGCTCTTCTGACCAAGCGTTGTCGAGGATCTTGTCGCGGATCACCTCGGCGCGCTCGGCCCAGAGGGCGGCGCGGTCGTCCAACTTCAAATGGCGCGCAATCTTGCCCAAACGGTCGCAGGCAGCCCAGCACATCAGCGACGAAGACGTGTGAATGCGGGCACGGCTGCGCAGCTCCCAAATCCCGGCATCAGGTTCGTCGTGCAGCTCCCACGCCTGCTCGCCCAAGGGCTCAAGCTGTTCAAAGGCCGTGCGCCCGGTGTTCATCGGCAGGCGGTGATCAAAAAACGCGGGCGCTGCGCCAAGGATGATATTGCCATAGGTGTCGTGCTGGAAATGCTCATGCGCCTGATTGCCGATCCGCACCGGCCCCATCCCGCGGAAGCCTTGCAAGCTGGGTGAGATACGTTCGGTTAACGCCGTCTCAAGCCCGAGCCCTAGCACGGGCTGGATATGCCCGCCTTCGGCATCCGCCACGGCATTCATCAGCCATTGGAAATAATGCTCCAAGGTGCGGGTCGCGGCGAGACTGTTGAGCGCGCGCACGGTGAAAAACGCATCGCGGACCCAGCAATAGCGGTAATCCCAGTTGCGCCCCGAATCCGGCGCTTCGGGCAGAGAGGTGGTGATCGCGGCGATGACACCGCCCGTGGCCTCATAGCTGCAGAGTTTCAGCGTGATCGCGGCGCGAATGACGGCCTCTTGCCACTCGAAAGGGATCGCCAACCGCTGCGTCCAGCGCTGCCAATAGCGCGTGGTTTTGGTTCGAAAGGTGGTGCCAATCTGCTCAGGACTGTCCGACAGTGTCTCGTCCGGGCCAAGGATGAAGGTCATTTCCCCTTCGAGGTTGATCATGCGCCCGTCCAACACATGGTCGATCGGCGCGTCGGTGGTCAGGCGCATGTTCTGCTCAGGCCCGACAAAGCGCACATGGTTCGACCCGCGGGTAAGCGTGGGGGCCACCTCTCCCCATTGAAAGCGCGGTTTTAGATGCATCCGCACGCGGGGCGAGCCTTCGATCCGGCGGATTTGCCGGACCAACATCTGGGGGCGAAAGCTACGGCCATAGGCGGTGAAACGGGGGCAGAAATCAACAATCTCAACCGCGCCCTTGGCGCTGCGCAGGACCGTGCGCAGGATCGCGGTATTGGGCAGATAGCTCTGTTCGCTTTCTGTCATGTCTTCGAGTTCGACGGCAAACTCCCCGTCGCCCTCTTCGCCCGCGCCGTGGCCCATCAGACTGTGAAAGACCGGATCGCCGTCAAACCGTGGCAGGCAAAACCAGTTGATCGCCCCTTCGCGGCTGACCAGCGCCGCAACCGCGCAATTCCCGATGACACCCAGATCCATAAGTTCCTCTTTTCTATTCTCGATGCGTCTGCCGGGCGGGCCGGATCAGCGCAGAATTTCTTTCAGCCAATCGGCAAAGCCGGCCACATCTGCGATGCGATGTTGTGCGTCGGTTGGCCCTTGGCCGATCTTGATGCCAAAGCCACCCATGGCCTGCGCCGCGCGAAAGCCATCTTCGTCCGTTACGTCGTCGCCTACCATTACCGGCAGTCGCTCGGCAAAGGCGGGGGAGGCCATGAATCGCGTCACCGCGCCGCCCTTGTCGACACCTTTTAGGGCGACTTCGCTGACCATCTTGCCATGCAGGCCGCGCAGGCTGGCGTCTTCGCCAACCAGCGTATCGACAAAAGCGCGGCAGGCCTCGCCCTGATCGGGGGCCTTGCGGTAATGCAGCGCAATCGCGCCGGGTTTGCGTTCTGACGTCACCCCATGCAGCACGGCGAATTCTTCCACCCGGTCGATCACGGGGGCGGGGATCCCTGCGCTCTGCTTTGGGGCGTGATCCGCCGCGGTGCTCAGCCGCAACTCTAACCCATGCGAGCCAGAGACCGGCAGCCGCAGCGCGCCCAAGATGCGGTCCACATCCGCCAGCGCCCGGCCCGAGATCACCGCCACCGCCCCATTGGTCTGCGCAACGAGTTGCGTCAGCAGGTGGCGCGTCGCCTCCGGCAGGCAGGCGTCTTCGGGGTTGTCGACGATGGGGGCCAGCGTGCCGTCGAGATCAAGGAAAAACGCATGGCGCTCAAGCGGGATCACGGGCGGCAGATTGCTGTGCGACAGGGTGGTGCTATCCATAGGGTCTGGTCTATCCGTTTCAGGGCACTGGGATTTTCAGTGCGCGGGCGTTCTCACGAAACCTATGCGCCGGCGCAGCGAAATCAAAGGATTTATGCCGCAACTGCGCAAAGATGCGCGTCCTGCGGGGCGGGAACCCAGCCAATGCAGCGGCGTTTGCCTAGACGAAGGGCAATCTGCGCGCCCCCGCAAGACCCCGCATCACACATTCGGAACCCCAGATGACCGCACCGTCCACGCTTAGGTACTACCCCGACAGCAAACCCGGCATTGCGCGACGGCGCTGCGGCCGGGGGTTTTCCTATCACGCGCCCGATGGCCGCTGCATCAAGGACAAGGCCGAACGCGAACGTCTGGTAAAACTGGCGGTGCCCCCGGCCTATGAGCAGGTCTGGATCAGCCCTCATGTCAACGGTCACTTACAGGCGACGGGGTTCGATGCGCGGGGGCGCAAACAGTACCGCTATCATCCGCTCTGGTCCGAGGCGCAGGCGCAGGAGAAATACGCAAGCCTGCCCGAATTTGCCGAGACCCTGCCGCGCATCCGCCGCCGCGTGCGCCGGGACCTCAAGGAAGAGTTGGGCGAACGTGACTTTGCACTGGCCGCCGCTGTGGCGATGATCGACCGCCTGTCGCTGCGCGTGGGCAATCAAGTCTACGCCAAGACCAACCGCACCTATGGCACGCTGACCTTGAAACGGCGGCATCTGGTCTTGAAAGATGGGAAATTGCAGGCCTCCTTCATGGCGAAGGGCGGCAAGCGGGTCCGCCGCCAGATCGCTAACCGCACCCTGATGCGCGCCTTGGAGAAAATCCGCGATCTGCCGGGCGCGGACCTGCTGACATGGCTCGACGAAGAGGGGGAGCCGCGCAGGCTGACTTCTTCGGCCCTGAATGACTATATCGCCGAGGCCGCTGGCACCGAAGGGTTCTCCGCCAAGACTTTTCGCACTTGGGCCGGGTCTGTCGCGGCCTTTGACGTGGCATTAAAGGACGACAAACCGACCATCAAAGCCATGGCCGAAGCGGCGGCCCAACGGCTGCACAACACGCCCACCATTGCGCGCAACAGCTATATCCATCCGCAGGTCATCGACCTTTGCCAAAACCCCCAAGACCTGCCGGACCCACCTGATATTGACGATCTGACCCAAGCCGAACGGGGGCTTCTGGCCTTTTTGCGCAGCACCGCGTGACCCTGAATTGGCGGGACGGGCGAACTTTAACCGCGCTCAGGCATTGTAAACATGAATGGTGGTATCGCCCGGCTGCAGAAGGACTGAAATTTCATGAACGAGACAGGTGGGCCAACCCTCAGCGGTGTCCTTGACCAGATGGAGCATCTGTCCGGCGGCGCGGATCGGCAGATTACCGTGGAAGAGATCATCGATTGTCTGGGCAAACATTCATTTGCTTCGACGATCCTGACCTTCAGCCTGATCTCTACCTCTCCGGCCAGCGGCATCCCCGGCTTTACGGCGTTTATCGGGTTGGTGGTCTTGTTTTTAGTGGTGCAGATGATCTTTGGCCGCGAGAGCCTGTGGCTGCCGGGCTTTATCATGCGCCGCGACATCGCTGCGAAGAAGCTGCGTGCGGGGGTGCGCTGGCTGCGCCGCCCGGTGGATTTCGTGGATCAATATTTGCATCAGCGGTCGACCTTCATCCTGCACCGCCCGTGGATTTACTTGCCGCTGTTGATGGTGATGGCCCTGTCGATGTTCATGCCGTTCATGGAAATCGTGCCCACTTCCGGCTCTATCGCCTCGGCCATGATCGCCATTTTCGCGGCGGGCTATCTGATGCGCGACGGCAGGGTCGTGATTTTTTCGATGGTCTTGATGTCCCTGCTTCCCGTGGGGGTTGCATGGTTCTTTCTTGGGCGCTGAAAAAATAATCGCAGCGGTTTGCCATGCTGCGCCTGCAAAAGAATTGACCAAAGCCGACCAAGCTGGGAACCTTTACCAACCTAAACCATTAAACCGTTAGTGGTGGTCGGCGTTCCGCCTTAGCAGGCTCGGCGGCCAAAAATTGATTGTTCCCGAGGCATAAAATGGCTGGCAGATTAATTGTAATCTCAAATCGCATCCCGTCAGAGGCCGCCCCCTCCGGTGGGTTGGTCTATGCGCTTCATGAAACCCTGCGCAAGATCGGCGGCATCTGGATCGGGTCGCACCCGGAAACCACCGAAACCCCGTCAGAGAGCCTGAGCGAATATGGCGATCAGGGCAAATACACCCGGCTGAGCTTCAGCCTCAGCCCCGAAGACTACAAGAATTTCTACCTCGGTTTTTCGAACTCGGTGCTTTGGCCGGTCTGTCACCGTCGCGGCGATCTGGTGGAGTTGGACCGGGGGTTCGAGCGGGGCTACAGCGCCGTTAACGCGCGCCTTGCGCGGCAGGTGATGAAGGTGGCCCGGCCGGACGATATGATCTGGGTGCACGACTACCACTTCTTTCCCCTCGCGACAGAACTGCGCAAGCTGGGTTTTGCAGGTAAGATCGGGTTTTTCCTGCATATTCCTTTCCCCGCATTGGGCGATATGGGCGCCCTCCCGCGGGAGGCCAATCTGGCGCATTGGCTGGCGGACTATGACCTTGTGGGCCTGCAAACCCGCGCTGACGTGGCGCGTTGCCTTGAAATGTTCCGCGCCGAAACGGACTCCGAATTCTTGATGAACGGCACGATCAAATGCGGCTCTCGGGCAGTGGCGTTGAGATCATTCCCCATCGGGATCGATGTGGAGACCTTTGTGCAGGCCGCCCAAGGCGGCAGCGCGCAGGACCGGCTTGCCGATGATATGGCGGGGGACATCGTGATCGGGGTGGACCGGCTGGACTACTCCAAAGGTCTGCCAAACCGCTTCCGCGCCTTTGGCCGCTATCTGGAAACCCGCGATGAGCGTGAGCGGCGGGTAAGCATGGTCCAGATCGCCCCGCCAAGCCGCGAAGAGGTCGCCGCTTACCGCGAGTTGCGCTACGAATTGGAAGAACTTGTCGGCCGGGTGAACGGCGAACATGGAGAGATCGATTGGACCCCGCTGCGCTATATTCACCGCAACCTTGATCGCGATCTCTTGGCGCGGCTCTACCGCCGTGCGCGGGTGGGGATCGTCACCCCCTTTGCCGATGGGATGAACCTTGTCGCCAAGGAATATGTCGCGGCGCAAGACCCCGAAGACCCCGGCGTGCTGATCCTGTCGCATATGGCCGGCGCCGCCGAAGACTTGACGGATGCTATTCAGGTCAACCCGTACGACATCGAGGACATGAGCGAGGCGCTCAAGACCGCGCTTGCCCTGCCGTTGGAGGAACGCAAACGCCGCCATGCCAGTTGCATGGCGCAGGTGCGGGCGACGGATGTGAACCGCTGGAGCCAGAACTTTGTCGAAGCGTTACAAGCCTGCCTGCCTACACTGGTGACCAAACCCGCCGCGCGGGAATGGACGGACGCCTAGCGGCGCGCGTCAGGCATCGGGGGCAAAGATCACTTCGGTCTCCCAACCCTTGCATTTCTCTGCTAGCCCGGCGGGCAGGGGCAGATCGGTAAAGAACATATCCACCTCCCGCGCCGAAGCGATGCGCGCCGGGGCGGAGCGTTTGAATTTGGAATGATCCGTCACCAAAAAGGTCTTGCGCGACTGCGCGATGATACATTGGCTGACCCCCACTTCTTCGATATCGAAGTCGAGCAGATCACCATCCGCGTCCATGGCCGAACAGCCGATCACCGCGATGTCGAACTTGAACTGGCGGATCGTTTCGATTGTCAGATTGCCGACCAGCCCACCATCCATGCGGCGCAGCGCCCCGCCCGTCAGCACGATGCGGCATTCGGGATTGTCGACCAGAATATTGGCGACATTCATGTTGTTCGTCACCACCATCAGATCGCGGTGATGCAGCAGAGCGCGGGCCACCGCCTCGGTGCTGGTGCCGATATTCAGAAAGACCGAACAACCGTCGGGAATATGTTCGGCACAGGCGCGGGCGATGCGATTCTTGGCCTCTTCGTGCAGGTTGCGCCGCTCGGCATAGCCGATGTTGCTGGCCCCCGAAGGCAGCACCGCGCCGCCATGCACCCGCTCAAGCTTACCACTATCGGCCAGTTCCGTAAGGTCACGGCGGATGGTCTGATGGGTCACGCCGAAATGCTCGGCCAGCCCGTCGACGGTGACTTTGCCTTCGCGCCGGGCGATTTCAAGGATGTCGGGATGGCGGAATGTCTGTGAAATGGGTGTCGCTCCTGCCTGCTGTTGGCGCATTATCTCCAGTGTTTTGTCTAACGCAAGCAATCGCGCAGCAGGTTGTGGTTAGCATGTTCGATATACTGGTGAAACGAACATAAACGAAAATAAAACTTGTGCAGATGAGAGTCGTTTCGTAACACTGCCCCTAATTGGACAGTCTGAGATGGGGGAGGGCCGGATTTTGAACCAACAGCCCGATAGCCATGTGCCCGCTGCCCCGGTCGATCTTTTCGTCATCGGTGGGGGCATCAACGGCGCCGGGATCGCGCGCGACGCCGCAGGACGGGGGTTGAGCGTGACCTTGGCCGAGATGAATGATCTGGCCTCCGCGACCTCTTCGGCCTCGACCAAACTGTTCCACGGCGGGCTGCGCTACCTTGAGTATTTCGAGATCGGCCTTGTGCGCCACGCGCTGACCGAGCGCGAAGTGCTGCTGAAAGCGATGCCGCATATCTCTTGGCCGATGCGTTTCGTGCTGCCCTATCACCGCGACATGCGGTTTGAGGGGGACACGCCGACCTCCAAATTGCTACGGCTGTTCATGCCTTGGATGCGGGGCCGCCGCCCGGCGTGGCTGATCCGCTTGGGCCTGTTTCTCTATGACAATCTCGGCGGGCGCGAGATCCTGCCCGCCACCCGCAGCCTTGCGCTGCGCGGCACGCCCGAAGGGGCACCGCTGGAGGATCGGTTCGAAAAAGCCTTTGAGTATTCCGACTGCTGGATCGAAGACTCCCGTCTGGTGGTGCTCAACGCCCGCGATGCCGAACTGCGCGGCGCACGCATCATGACCCGGACCAAAGTCATCTCCGCTGACCGCAGCGCGGACGGCTGGCTGGTCACAGTTGAGCATGGCGCGGATGGCCAACGCGAAGTGATCCAAGCGAAGATGCTGGTCAACGCGGGCGGCCCATGGGTGGGGGACATCATCCACAATACCGCGCGGCTGAACTCCTCCGAAGGGGTGCGGCTGGTGCGCGGCAGCCATATCGTGACCAAGCGGCTTTACGATCACGACAAATGCTATTTCTTTCAAGGCACCGATGGGCGGATCATTTTTACGATCCCCTATGAGCAGGATTTCACCCTCATTGGCACCACGGACGCAGATCACCCCGATCCTTCCGTCACCCCGGAATGCACCCCCGAAGAGCAGGATTACCTGATCAACTTCGTGAACGGCTATCTCAAGCAGGACATCACCCGCAAAGACATCGTCTGGACCTATTCCGGCGTCCGCCCGCTTTATGACGATGGGGCCAGCAGTGCCACGGCGGCCACGCGGGACTATACGCTCAAGGTGGACGAAACCGGCGGCGCGCCGATTCTCAATGTCTTTGGCGGCAAGATCACCACATACCGCAAACTGGCCGAAGACGCGCTGGATCTGATCGCCCCGCATTTCGGCGGGCTGTCGGATCATTGGACCGCTGGCGTGGCGCTGCCCGGCGGTGATTTCCCGGTGGACGGTGTCGCGCAGTTGATCGCGCGGTTGAAAGCGGATTATGACTTTCTTGATGAAAGCTGGGCAGCACGGCTGATCCGCGCCTATGGTACCGATGCATGGGCGATGATGGGCGCGGCGAAAACGCTCGCGGATATGGGCGAGCATTTCGGCGCGACCCTCACGGCGGGTGAGGTCGCGTGGCTGATGAACAAGGAATATGCCCTCAGCGCAGAGGACGTCGTTTGGCGCCGCAGCAAGTTGGGCCTGCGAATGGATGAGGCGCAGATCGCGCGTCTTGATGAATGGATGCAGATGCGCGCGGCGAAACAAGCCGCCTCTGCGGCGGAATGAGGGGAGGACGAACGTGAGTTTGATCCTAAAAAACGTGTCGAAAACGGTGGGCGGTCAAACGCATATCCACCCGACCGACCTGACCTTGGAAAAGGGCACGATGAACGTGCTTTTGGGGCCTACGTCTGCGGGCAAGACCTCGCTGATGCGGCTGATGGCCGGGCTTGATGTGCCCAACACGGGCCAAGTGATCTGGAACGGGGAGGATGTCACCGGGATGCGCGTCCAAGACCGCAAGGTGGCGATGGTCTACCAGCAGTTCATCAACTACCCCTCGATGACCGTTTACGACAACATCGCATCGCCGATGAAGCTGGTGGGCAAGTCGAAGGATGAGATCGACCGCGCGGTGCGCGAGACGGCTGAACTGATGCAACTGACCCCGATGCTTGACCGCAAACCGCTGGAGCTTTCGGGCGGCCAGCAACAGCGCTGCGCCTTGGCGCGGGCGCTGGTGAAAAACGCAGGGCTGGTGCTGCTGGATGAGCCGCTGGCGAACCTCGACTACAAACTGCGCGAAGAGCTTCGCGCCGAGATTCCGCGCATCTTTGAACGCGCCGGGTCGATCTTTGTCTATGCCACGACAGAGCCGGAAGAGGCGCTGCTTTTGGGCGGCAACACCGCGACGCTTTGGGAGGGCCGCGTCACGCAATTCGGCCTGACGCCAAGCGTCTACCGTCGGCCTGAGAATGCCACGACGGCGCGGGTCTTCTCCGACCCGCCGATGAACTTCCTGAGCATGACCAAATCGGGCAACACGCTGCGGTTCGACGGCGGTGAGATGCCCGCTCCTGCCACGATGGCGAGCTTGAAGGACGGCGAATATACCGCTGGTTTCCGCCCCAACCACCTGACACTCGCAGCGCAGACCCCCGGCGCGATCGGCTTTGACGCGGTGCTGAACGTGACCGAGATCACCGGCTCGGAGACGTTTATCCACCTCGACTATCACGGCGCGAAATGGGTCGGGCTGGTGCATGGCATCCAGCATCTGCAACCCGGCCAGCCGCTGCCGGTCTATCTGGATCCGGCGCACATTTACTTGTTTGACGCGAACGGGGCGCTCGTCTCTGCCGCGCCCTATGCGGAGGCGGCATAATGGCCAAGATCACGCTTGATAACCTTGCGCATTCCTATTTGCCGAACCCCGGCCATGAGGATGATTTTGCCCTCAAGGAATTGAACCACGACTGGATCGACGGCGAAGCCTATGCGCTTCTGGGTGCGTCCGGTTGCGGTAAATCCACCCTCCTCAACATCATCTCGGGGCTGTTGCAGCCCTCTCAGGGTCGTATTCTGTTTAACGATGTCGATGTAACCCACGCCCCCACCGCCGAGCGCAACATCGCGCAGGTGTTCCAGTTCCCGGTGGTCTACGACACGATGACCGTGCGCGACAATCTCGCCTTCCCGCTGCGCAACCGGGGTGCGGATGCCTCTTATGTTGCAGATCGCGTGCAGCAGATCGCGCAGATGATCGGCATGGAAGACGAGTTGAATCGCAAGGCGCGCGGCCTCACGGCGGATGCCAAGCAGAAGATTTCGCTGGGTCGGGGCATGGTGCGTGAAGACGTCAACGCGCTGTTGTTCGATGAGCCGCTGACCGTGATCGACCCGCATATGAAATGGGAATTGCGCACGCAGCTCAAATCGCTGCACCACGAATTTGGCCACACGATGATATATGTGACCCACGACCAGACCGAGGCGCTGACCTTCGCCGATAAGGTCGTCGTGATGTATGATGGCCGGGTGGTGCAGATCGGCACGCCGCAAGAGTTGTTCGAGCGGCCCGCGCACACCTTCGTGGGCTATTTCATCGGCTCGCCGGGGATGAACCTGTTTGATGCGCAAATCTCTGGCAATGCCGCGCAGGTCGCGGGCACACACATTGACCTGACCAAAAGCTACGCCCCCAAAGGTGGCAAAACCCAGCTGGGCGTCCGGCCCGAGTTTATCCGTCTTAACGGCGAAGGGCTGGGCCTGCCTGCCAAGGTGACGCGCGTCGAAGACGTGGGCCGCCACAAAATCATCCGCCTTGATGTGGCCGGCCAGCCGGTCAGCGCCATCGCCGAGGAAGGCGCGTCCGTGCCGAGTGAAAACACCGCGATCAGTTTCGATCCGGCGGGCATCAATGTCTATGCCGACGATTGGCGCATCAGCGCAGAGGGAGAAGCCGCATGAACAAGACCGTCAACCAAAAGGCATGGTTCCTTGTCCTGCCAGTTCTGATCCTCGTGGCCTTCTCGGCTGTGATCCCGCTGATGACCGTGGTGAACTATTCGGTGCAAGACACCTTTGGCCGGAATGAATTTTTCTGGGCCGGGCTTGAGTGGTTTTCCGACATGCTGGACAGCGACCGGATGTGGGATGCGCTTGGCCGACAGTTGATCTTCTCGGGTGTCATTCTGGCGATCGAAATTCCGCTGGGCATCTTTGTTGCGCTGAACATGCCGAAAAACGGGTTCTGGGCCAGCTTTTGTCTGGTGCTCATGTCGCTGCCGCTGCTGATCCCGTGGAACGTGGTCGGCACCATCTGGCAAATCTTTGGCCGCGTCGACATTGGCCTTTTGGGCTACACGCTCGACAAGCTCGGGATCACCTATAACTACACCCAAGACATCACCGCCGCTTGGATCACTGTTGTGATCATGGATGTCTGGCACTGGACCTCGTTGGTGGCGCTCTTGGCCTACGCCGGGCTGCAATCCATCCCGGACGCCTATTATCAGGCCGCGAAGATCGACCAAGCCAGCCGTTGGGCCGTGTTCCGCTACATCGAACTGCCCAAGATGGCAGGCGTGCTGATGATCGCGATTCTGCTGCGCTTTATGGACAGTTTCATGATCTATACAGAGCCGTTCGTCGTGACGGGGGCGGGCCGGGCAATGCCACGACCTTCCTGTCCATCGACTTGGTGAAAATGGCCATCGGCCAGTTTGACCTCGGCCCCGCAGCGGCGTTCAGCCTGATGTATTTCCTCGTTATCCTGTTGATTTCATGGGTGTTCTACACCGTGATGGTCAACCTCGACAAAAGGGATGGTGTGTGATGACCGACACAACCGTGCAAGCCCCCGGTGCCGCGCCCATTCCGGGTGACGTGACCACTGCCAAACGCGCCCGGCGCAGCCGCTTTCGGCCCAAAGGGTCTGTGGTGGTGATGACCCTCTACCTGCTTTTCCTGCTACTGCCGATCTACTGGCTGATCAACATGAGCCTGAAGACCAACGCAGAGATCCTGGGGAGCTTCTCGCTCTATCCGCGTGATTTGACGCTGGCGAACTATGCCAAGATCCTCACCGATCCGAGCTGGTATATGGGCTATGTCAACAGCCTGATCTATGTTGTGCTGAACACCGTGATCTCGCTCGCTGTGGCGCTGCCTGCGGCCTATGCTTTCTCGCGCTACAGCTTTATGGGCGACAAGCATCTGTTCTTCTGGCTGCTGACCAACCGCATGGCCCCTCCGGCGGTCTTCGCGCTGCCGTTCTTCCAGCTTTATTCCTCCGTCGGGCTGTTCGACACGCATATCGCCGTGGCGCTGGCGCATTGCCTGTTCAACGTGCCGCTGGCGGTCTGGATCTTGGAAGGGTTCATGCGTGGCGTGCCGAAGGAGATTGACGAGACGGCCTACCTTGATGGTTACTCTTTCCCGCGCTTCTTCATCCGTATCTTCACCCCGCTGATCGCCAGCGGCATCGGGGTCGCCGCCTTCTTCTGCTTCATGTTCTCATGGGTGGAACTGCTGCTGTCGCGGACGCTTACTTCGGTCGACGCGAAACCCATCGCCGCCACTATGACCCGTACTGTTTCGGCCTCGGGCCTCGACTGGGGCGTGCTGGCTGCGGCGGGTGTGCTTACAATCGTGCCGGGCGCTTTGGTAATTTATTTCGTCCGCAACTACATTGCCAAGGGCTTTGCTTTGGGGAGGGTGTAATGAAACTGTCCGAATTTGTAGAAGAAACGCTATCGGAAATCGAAGCCGGGATCAAAAACGCTCGCAAAGAAAGCAATTCCCCATGGATCGCTCTCGGTTCAATTGGAGTGGAGCCAGTTTGGAAGCAGCAAACCGTAGACTTCGAGATAGCGGTTACAACTAGCAAAGAAGGCGGGGGCGGCTTGAAGGTATTCAGTGCAGGTGAGTTGAGGGCCGGAGCGTCAAAAGAAGAGATCAATCGGATTTCATTTTCCGTGCCGGTGTTCTTTAACTCAATCAGTCTGGAGGATGCATAATGTCTTGGATGGCTTGGACCATGCCCACCGCGATCTTCTTCGGTGTCATCGCGCTGTTACTCGTGACCTTCACGATCCTCGCGATCAAATTCCCCGAGACGCCACGCACCGGCATTCTCAGGATCGAAACAACCCGTGGTGACCGTCTGTTCATCACGCTTCTCGGCTCGGCCTTTATCAATTTGATCTGGCTGGGTTTCGAGGCGGGGCCGCAGCCCTATGCGCTGCTGGTCTGCCTTGCCTATGCCGCAGCCGTATTTCGCTGGGTCTAGGCGCTATCACGGCTGATCCCGGTTAATCGGGGCAGCCATACGACACGACCAAATGTCTAGGGAGGACATAATGAAACGATCTGTCATGAAATCGAGTACCGCACTTGCGGTCACGCTCGGTCTGCTCGCCGGACCAGTATTTGCGGATATGGATGCCGCGAAGAAATTCCTCGACGAGGAAATCGAACGCTCCGCGCTGAGCCGCGAAGAGCAAGAGGCGGAGATGCAATTCTTCATCGACGCTGCTGAGCCGTTCAAGGGCATGGACATCAAAGTGGTGTCCGAGACAATCACCACCCATGAATACGAGGCCAACGTGCTGGCCCCGGCCTTCACCGCGATCACGGGCATCAACATCACCCACGACCTGATCGGCGAAGGTGACGTGGTCGAGAAACTGCAAACGCAGATGCAGTCGGGCGAGAACATCTATGACGCCTATATCAACGACTCTGACCTGATCGGCACGCACTGGCGCTACAAGCAGGCGCGCAGCCTGACTGACTGGATGGCGAACGAAGGCAAAGACGTGACCAACCCCGGTCTCGATCTGGACGATTATATCGGCCTTGATTTCACCACGTCGCCTGACGGTGAGCTGTACCAGCTGCCCGACCAGCAGTTCGCGAACCTCTATTGGTTCCGCCAGGACTGGTTCACCGATCCTGAGTTGATGGCTGAGTTCAAAGAAAAATACGGCTATGAGTTGGGCGTGCCGGTCAACTGGTCTGCCTATGAGGACATCGCTGAGTTCTTCACCGGCCGCACCATCGACGGCGTCGAAGTCTTTGGCAACATGGACTACGGCAAAAAAGACCCGTCGCTTGGCTGGCGCTATACCGATGCGTGGATGTCCATGGCTGGCATGGGCGATGTCGGTGAACCCAACGGCCTGCCGGTCGACGAATGGGGCATCCGGGTCAACGAAAACTCGCAGCCCGTCGGTTCTTGTGTGACCCGTGGTGGTGCGACCAACGATGCGGCGGCGGTCTATGCGATCTCCAAATCCATCGAATGGCTTGAAAAGTACACGCCGCCCGCAGCCGCTGGCATGACCTTTGGCGAAGCCGGCCCGGTACCTGCGCAGGGTGCCATCGCCCAGCAGATGTTCTGGTACACCGCCTTCACCGCGGACATGGTGAACGATGCCGCCAAAGCCGTGCTGAACGAAGACGGCACACCCAAGTGGCGCATGGCACCCAGTCCACACGGTGCCTATTGGAAAGACGGCCAGAAGGTCGGCTATCAGGACGTGGGCAGCTGGACGCTGATGGAAAGCACCCCCGTGGATCGCGCCAAAGCCGCATGGCTCTATGCGCAGTTCGTGACGTCGAAAACCGTTGATGTTGAAAAGGCCCACGCCGGTCTGACCTTCATCCGCGAGTCGACCATCCAGCACGAAAGCTTCACCGAACGCGCGCCGAAACTTGGCGGTCTGGTGGAATTCTACCGTTCGCCCGCGCGGGTGGCATGGTCCCCCACCGGGACAAACGTGCCGGATTACCCCAAGCTGGCGCAGCTGTGGTGGCAGAACATCGGCGACGCAATGTCCGGTGCGAAAACCCCGCAAGAAGCGCTCGACAGCCTCTGTGCCGAGCAGGAAAAAGTGCTGGAACGGCTTGAGCGCGCAGGCGTCCAAGGCGATCTGGGTCCGAAGATGAACGAAGAGCAGGAAGCCTCCTACTGGCTGGAACAGCCCGGCTCGCCGGTTGCCAAGCTCGACAACGAAGACCCTGAGCCCGAGACAATCAGCTACGAAGAGTTGATCAAGTCCTGGCAGTAAGCCAAACTTTTGGGGGCCGGGGCGCAACAGCGTTCCGGCCCCTTTTTCATTCCATAAGACAACCGGGGGCTGCGCCATGACCCATATCCTCGCCATTGATCAAGGAACCACATCCTCGCGGGCGATCCTTTTTGACGGCAACATGGCCGTGACGGCCACCGCCCAAGAAGAGTTTCCGCAGCATTTCCCCCGTTCCGGCTGGGTTGAGCATGATCCCGGCGATCTGTGGTCCACCACTGCGGGCACCTGCCGCGCGGTGATCGAAAAAGCAGGCCTGCGCCCCGATGACATCACCGCCATCGGCATCACCAACCAACGTGAGACGACGCTGGTCTGGGACGCCAAGACCGGCCAGCCAGTCTATAACGCCATCGTTTGGCAAGACCGCCGCACTGCCGATTTCTGCCGCGCGCTGCGCGAGAGTGGTGACGACAAGATCATCACCGAACGCACGGGCCTGCTGGCCGATCCTTATTTCTCCGGCACCAAGCTGAAGTGGATTTTGGATAACGTCGACGGGGCGCGCGACCGCGCACAGGCGGGCGAGTTGCTTTTCGGCACGGTCGACAGCTACCTGATCTGGAAGCTCACAGGCGGCGCGCGCCATGTGACTGATGCCACCAACGCCGCGCGCACCATGCTTTATGACATTCACAAGGGCCGATGGAGCACGACGATCTGCAAGATGTTCGACATTCCCGTCGAGATGCTGCCCGAGGTCAAAGACTGCGCCGCCGATTTCGGCATGACCCGTCCCGATCTGTTTGGCCGCGAGATTCCGATCCTTGGTGTGGCAGGCGACCAGCAGGCGGCGACCATCGGGCAGGCTTGCTTCCAACCGGGCATGATGAAGTCGACCTATGGCACGGGCTGTTTTGCGCTGCTGAATACGGGCGAAACGGCGGTGACTTCAACCAATCGCCTGCTGACCACCATCGCCTATCAACTCGACGGCAAGCCAACCTATGCGCTCGAAGGGTCGATTTTCGTCGCTGGTGCCGTGGTGCAATGGCTGCGCGACGGGCTCAAGATGATCCGCGAGGCGAGCGAGACTCAAGCACTGGCCGAACAGGCCGATCCGCATCAGAATGTGGTGCTGGTGCCCGCCTTCGTCGGCCTCGGTGCGCCTTACTGGAACGCGGAGTGTCGCGGCGCGATCTATGGGCTGACGCGCAACTCCGGCCCCGCGGAACTGGCCCGCGCGGCGCTGGAAAGCGTCGGCTACCAGACCCGCGATTTGCTGGAGGCGATGCAGGCGGATTGGGCCGCACAGGGGCAGGCGGGCGAGATCGCCACCCTGCGTGTCGACGGCGGGATGAGCGCCAGTGACTGGGCGATGCAGTTCCTGTCCGACGTGATCGGCGCCTCGGTCGACCGTCCTGATGTGCTGGAAACCACGGCGCTTGGTGCGGCATGGTTGGCGGGGCAGCGGGCGGGCATCTATCCGGACATGGAAGGCTTTGCCCGCGAATGGGCGCTTGATCGGCGGTTTGAAATGGAGATGGATGCGGCGACGCGGGATGAGAAATACGGCGCATGGAAGCGCGCTGTGAACGCCACGTTGCAATTCTGATGGAGGGGATCGCAGCCTTTGGTTTCGCCACCGCTGGGCGCATCCGCTTTGGCCGTGGGACCGCTTCAGAAGCCGTCGACGCCGCGCTCAGCTTTGGCCGCCGGGTGCTGATTTTACGCGGTGGTTCCGTCGCTTGGGTCGATGAGCTCAGCCGCGAACTGACGGCGGCTGGATGTGACGTGACCGAGGTCCGCAGCAGCGGCGAACCCTCGGTCGAGGATGTCCGCTCTGCCGCTCTGGCAGGGCGCGGAGCGCAGGTGGTGCTGGGCGTCGGCGGAGGGGCGGTCATCGACCTTGCCAAAGCCGCAGCGGCGCTGATCCCGTCGGATTGCGACGTGATGGAACATCTCGAAGTCGTGGGCGCGGGCAAGCCGCTGCAAGCCGACCCGCTGCCGATGATCGCGATCCCGACCACCGCGGGCACCGGGGCCGAGGTCACCAAAAACGCCGTTATCGCCGTGACGCAAGCCGCGCGAAAAGTCAGCCTGCGCGACGACCGAATGCTGCCGCGTTTGGCCTTGGTCGATCCTGCGCTGACGGATGGCGCGCCGCGCGGCGTCACGTTGGGGTCGGGCCTTGATGCGTTGGTGCAGGTGATCGAGCCCTATCTTTCAAGCAAAGCCAACCCGCTCAGCGATGCGCTCTGCCGTGCCGCGATTCCGCAGGGGATTGCCGCGCTCAAACGTCTGGCGGCGGGCGAAGACCCTGCCGCGCGGGACGCGATGGCCTATGTCAGCCTGTCGGGCGGTTTGGCGCTGGCGAATGCGGGCCTCGGCGCGGTGCATGGGCTGGCCGGTGTGATCGGCGGGCAGTTTGGCGCGCCGCATGGGTTGATTTGTGGGCGTCTGCTGGGGCCGGTGCTGGCCGCCAATAGTGATGTGCTCGGTGCCTCCCGGCGGTTTTCAGAAGTGCAGACATGGCTGGCAGAGGGTTTTGATCTGCCCGAGACCGGCACATTCACCGCCCTCTCGGCCCTGCTTGACGATTGGGGGCTGGAGCGTCTGAACCGCTGGATCCCCGAAGGGACCGACCTTGTAGAGACTGCGCAGGAAGCGGCGGCGTCTTCCTCCATGCGGGCAAACCCCTGCGCCCTCAGCCAAGATGCGCTGGAAAATTGCATCCGGGCTGCGCTGTAAGTCGGGCAGGGGCCGGTTGCCCCCGCCCGTTTGTTCTCACGCGGCACGCGGCGGTGTATTGCCGTCGCCCAGGTCCCAGAACACGCCCGCCATCACCCGCAGCGCATCGCGGCAGACGGGTTTCAGCACATGTTCATCCGGCGCGTGCTGCGAACAGCTGCGATAGGAATGCGGCACCCAGACCGTCGGCAGACCCAGAATATCGCTGAAACTGTCGTTGGGCAGGGAGCCTGCAAGGTTCGGCAGGATATGTGGCGCTTTTCCGGCGCTTTTCGTGAGGGAGGCCGCCACGAACTTCACCCAAGGGTGATCCGCATCCAGCCGCGTCGCGCGGAAGAAGCCACGGTCATGCGGCTCGATCCGCACCTCCTCAAACCCGTGTTTATCAAGGTGGCGGCGCAGCGCGGGCAAGATGTCTTCGGGATCGGTACCGACCACATAACGCAATTGGCAGGTGGCGGTGGCATAGGCCGAGATCGCGTTGACCGGCGCTTCGGGGACGCCGCTTTTCATCGCGAGAATGGCAAAGCTGTTCCAGCCATAGGCGCGCTCGACCGGGGACAGGTCTTCTTCGCCCCAGTCGGTGTCGATGGCGGGGCCATCATCGCTTTCGATCGGCAGGTCTTTCAGCGCGTCGCGGACCGAAGGTGTCAGACTGTCAGGGCGCCATTCAGCGATCTGGATTTGCCCGCGTTTGTCGGTGATGGTCGCCAGCGCTTGGGCCAAGATCATCGCCGGATCGGCAAGCAAGCCACCCCAATTGCCCGAGTGATGCGCCCCGTCGCGTTTGTCGATGATCAGATCGAAAGAGACCCCGCCGCGCGAGCCCATGAACATGGTCGGCACATCGGGTTGCAGGCGCGGCCCGTCCGAGGCGATCAACACATCCGCCGTCAGCTTCTCGCGATGTTCGGTAAAGAACTCTGGCAAGCCCGCGCTGCCGGTCTCTTCGCTCATCTCGATCACGATGCGGCAGTTGAACCCCAGCTTGCCGCGGGTCTTCAGCACGGCTTCCAGCGCCGCGATATTGATCAGGTGTTGGCCTTTGTTGTCGGCGGTGCCACGACCATACAGCTTGTCGCCTTCCTCAACCAGTTTGAAGGGATGCAGCCCCTCGCGCCACTGGTCGGTTTGGGCGCGGATCACGTCGCCATGGCCATAGGTCAGCACGGTCGGCAGATCGTCGCCCTCGCGGCGCTCACCGACCAAAAGCGGCCCGCCGCGTGGGTCGGGGTTGTCGTGCAGCGAACAGGTAAAGCCCATCGCGGTCAGGCGCGGCTTCATCGTCTCGGTCAGGTAGCGCATGAGTTCAGGCGCTTGGTCGGGGTTCTGGCTTTCGGTCTCGTAAGAGACGAGGGTGCCCAATTCGGATTGGAATGTGCCGTCGTCGAAATAGGTCGTGATCGCTTGGATCGCGCTGTCGCGGGTCATGCTTAAAGGTCCTTTGTCATATCTTCGGAAACGGCGTCGCCCCAGGGCGACATGATCTCGGTGCAGCCGGAATTGCGCCCCGCGTCGCGCATTACACCTGCCGGGCAGGCAAAGGCGTAGGGAAAGATCGTGCGCTTTGTTTCGGCGACGGTGCTGTCTTCGCGCAGACGGTCCAGCACATCGCGCGGCAGGTCTTCGTCGGCAATGAGTTGGTTCGCGTCCGAAGCGTCGATCCGGGGCGCGTGGAAGCTTTCCTCCAACGACATGTCGAAATCGGTGACGAAGGACGACAATTGCGCCACCGCGCCGAGGATCTTGCGCCCGCCGGAGGCCAAAAGGCAAAGCGTTTTTCACCCTGTTCGCCGACCACCGGGCAGACGTTCATCAAGCAGCGTTTGTCCGGGCCGAGCGAGTTTGGGCGGCCCTGAACGGGATCGAACCACATGATGCCGTTGTTCATCAAAAACCCGGTCGACGGCGAGACGACCCGCGAGCCGAAGATCGACAGCAGTGTCTGGGTCTGCGCCACCATATTGCCGTGACGGTCGACGACCGAGAAATGCGTGGTGCAGCCCGGGGCCTCGGGGCTTTCGCCGGTGTCGCCCATCGATCCGAGCCGCCGCGCATAAGCGCCCTTTAGCGCCGCAGCCATCGCGGCATAGCTGTCGGGGCCGGGAGCGCTGCCGAGGTCTTCGGTTTCCAGCGAGGCAAAGGTATCGCGGAAGGTCGGGCCAGCGGTCAGCCCCGGCACGACATGGAACCGCGCGTCGCGGTAGGCGAAATCGAGCGGTGCGTGGAACTCGGCCCGGTAGGCTTGCAGGTCGTCGCGGCTGAGGCAGCCGCCTTTCTCCTGCACATCCCGCGCCATCGCGGCCCCGAGGTCTCCATCATAAAGCGCGCGCGCCCCGTGCCGCGCGATCTGGTCAAGGCTGTCGGCCATGCGCGATTGATCCAGCCGTTTTTCGGCCAGCGCGGTCCAACCGCTGATCGTCGGCCATTGCCCATCTTCGAGGAAAACCGCCGCAGCGTCGGCATCTTTGGCCAATTCGCGGGTGCAAGAGGCGATGACGAGTGCGGCATACCAATCCACCAACAGACCCTGCCGGGCATGTTCAATTGCTGGGACAAGCAGCTCGGCCCAAGGCATTTTGCCGAAACGTTCATGCGCCCGGCCCAACCCATCGACCACACCCGGCACGGCAATTGCCGTAGCACCCTGCACGTTACGGTCGCCTTCGACATGCTCCCACGGGAACAGATCGCCCGCCTTGCCGCGCCCGCTGAGCGGATAGTTCGCCGGGTCTAGCGCGCCGGGGCTGCGCATACCGTGGTTTAGCGCATGGGCCTGACCTTCTTTAGCGCGCCAAAGCATCATTGCCCCGCCCCCGGCAGGGCCGCTCATCCATGGCTCCAGCACCCCGATGACGAATGAGGTGGCCACGGCCGCGTCTACCGCATCGCCCCCCGCCGCGAGAACTTCGGCCCCCGCGATTGCTGCCAGACGGTGCTGTGCAGCGACGACGCCATGTTCGGTTTCGATGACGGTTTTGCGGGTTTGACTGCTGTGCGACAGGTTCGATGACATGGGATTACTCTTGCTCGTACATGGGGGTTTCCGGATCGTGCAAATGGCAGGCGACATGCCCCTGCGGGATCGGGGTGTGACGCGGGGCCTTTTGCGTGCAGAGGTCCGTCGCACGCGGGCAACGGGGATGGAAGTGGCAGCCCGGCGGCGGCGCGATCGGGTTGGGGTAGGCCATGCCAAGCTGCGTGTCCGGCACGCCCAAACCCGGCTCGGGCGTCAGGACAGATTTCAGCAGCGCCTGTGTGTAGGGGTGACGCGGGGCGTCGAAGAGCCCGGCAACCGAGTTCTGCTCCACGATCTCGCCCAGATACATCACCGCCACGCGCGTGGCGAGGTGTTCGACCACCGCAAGATCGTGACTGATGAAGAGGTAAGTCAGGCCGAATTCTTCGCGCAGCTCGCCCAGAAGGTTAAGAATTTGGCTCTGCACCGACACATCCAGCGCCGAGGTCGGCTCGTCGCAGATCACCACCTCGGGCTTCATGATCAGCGCGCGGGCAATCGCCACACGTTGGCGTTGGCCGCCCGACATCTGGCTGGGGTAGGTGTTCATCACCCGCTGCGGCAGGCCGACAACGTCGAGGATTTCTTTGACCTTCTGCTTGCGGCTGGCCTCATCACCGATGCCATGCACGCGCAGGGGCAGGGAGATCACGTCATAGATGCTTTTGCGTGGGTTGAGCGAGGAATAAGGGTCTTGAAAGATCGGCTGGATGCGCCGCGCCAGCGCCAGACGACCCTGCTGCGTGATCTCTTCGCCGTCGATTTTGACATGACCGGCGGTGGGCTGTTCCAGCCCCAAAAGGATCTTGGCGAGGGTGGATTTACCGCAACCGGATTCGCCGACGAGGCCCAGCACCTCCCCTTGCCCAGTTGCAGCGATACGTCGTTCACAGCCGTCAGCGGTTTGACCTTGCCGAACATGCCCTGTTTCACCCGGTAGGTCTTGCTGACGCCCGAAAGCTCCAGCACCGGGGGTGTTTACGCTGTCCTTCATACGGTCAGCTCCTTCTCGGAATGGCGTTTGCCATCGGGGAAAATGCAGCGGAAGGCGTGGCTGCCCTCCTCTCTTTTCGGGATCTCGCCCCGGCATTCGGCAACCGCATGGGGGCAACGGGTGCGGAAGACGCAGCCCTCGACCTCGCCCACGAGCGAGGGCACGATGCCCGGGATGGTGCCCAGTTTCGCGCCGCGGTCGGTCTTGCCGGGCAGTGGGATGCAGCGCAGCAGCCCGCGGGTGTAGGGATGCGAGGGGGCGCCAAAGATGTCGCCCACCGGGCCGGTCTCAACCAACTCGCCCGCATACATCGCGGCGACCTTGTCGGCCACGCGGGCCACGACACCGAGGTCATGGGTGATCAAGATCACCGCCATGTTCATCTCGCGGCCAAGATCGTGCAGCAGCCGCAGGATCTGTGCTTGGATCGTCACGTCGAGCGCGGTTGTCGGCTCATCCGCGATGATCAGTTCCGGCTCGCACATCAGCGCCATGGCGATCATCACACGCTGGCGCAGACCGCCCGAGAGCTGGTGCGGATACTGCGAAAGACGGCTCTCTGCGGCGGTGATGCCGACTTTCTCCAGCAATTCAATCGCCCGGTCCCGCGCCTGCTGGCGGCTGACCTTGCGGTGCAAGAGCAGCGCCTCGGCCAATTGGTCGCCGATCGTATAGGCGGGGTTCAGCGAGGTCATCGGCTCTTGAAAGATCATCGCCATCCGCGCGCCGCGCAGTTTGCGCATCTGGCCTTGGCTGGCGGTGGTCAACTCGGTCCCGTCAAAGGTCATCCGATCCGCGTTTCGCTTGATGGATTTGCCCAAAAGCCCCATCAGCGCGAGCGAGGTGAGCGATTTGCCCGACCCGCTTTCGCCAACGATACACAGGGTCTCGCCACGGTTAAGGTCAAAGTCGATCCCACGCACCGCATGCAGGGTGCCGCTGCCCGTGGGAATGTCGAGCCGCAGGTTGCGGACGCTCAGAAGTGGTTCTGTCATGGGTCAGCTCCGGTTTTCGGGGGCGGTCACGTCGCGCAGGCCGTCACCCATCAGGTTGATCGCCAGCACCAGCACAAAGAGGACGGCACCGGGGATCAGCACAAGCCACGGCTCGAACAGCATCATGTTCTTACCTTCAGAGACCATAAGTCCCCAGCTTGGCGTCGGCGGTTGCACCCCAAGGCCAAGGAACGACAGTGCCGCTTCCAGCAGGATCGCGTGGGCCATTTCCAGCGTCACGACAACGATCAGATTGTTGGCGATATTGGGCATGATCTCAGACAAAAGGATGCGCGGGGTGGAGGCACCGATGACCTGAGCCGCCGCCACGTATTCGCGCCGCCGCACCTGCATGGTCGAGGCGCGCATCACCACGGCGAAACGATCCCAGAGCAGCAGACCCAGAACGCCGATCACGACCTGTAGCGAACCGCCAAGGATCGCCACAACCGCGAGGGCCACCAGCACCACCGGCATCGCCAGACGTACGTTGATCAGGAAGGTCACGACCGCATCGACTTTGCCACCGAAGTAGCCCGCAGCCACGCCCATGGCCGTGCCAATCACGCCCGAGATCAGCGCCGCCACGGCCCCGATCAACAGGGAAATCCGCGCACCATAGATCAGGCGCGACAGATAATCGCGGCCAAGGTGGTCGGTGCCCAAGGGATGCTCCCAATCGCCGCCAAGGAACACAGGCGGCTCCATCCGGGTCATCAGGCTTTGCGCATAGGGGTCATGGGGTGCGATCCATGGGGCGAGGATCGCGATGATCGTGAGGATGATCAGAACGATCGCCCCGATCAGCAGACCTTGGTGCCCAAAGACGCGCTTGCGCAGCATCTGGCCGGGGGTCGGGCCGGTGATTTCGTCCAAAAGGCTGTCATGTGTACCAGCGGTGATCATGTCAGCTGCTCCTCATGCGGGGGTCGAGCCATGCATTCAGCACGTCTGCGAGGAAGGTGAAAACGATGTAGAACATCGAGAAAATCAGGATCAGTGCCTGTACGGTGGGCAGGTCATTCCGCGCGATGCTTTCCCACGCCAGATAGCCTGCGCCATGCAGCGCAAAGATCGATTCAACCACGATGGAGCCGCCCAGCATGAAGCCCATCTGCACGGCGGCAAGGCTCACCACCGGGATGATCGCGTTGCGCAGCGCATGGCGGAACAGCACGCGGCGTTCATTGGCCCCCTTGGCCCGCGCGGTGCGGATATAGTCGGAGTTCAGAACATCCAGCATCCCGGCGCGCGTCAGGCGCATGATGGCGGGCATCGCGTAATAGCCCAGCACGATGGTCGGTAGAATGAAATGACGCCAAGTCTCGGTGCCCGATGGCGGTAGCCAGCCCAGTTGGATCGCAAAGACAACAATCAGGATCAAACCGAACCAAAAGCTGGGCATCGCTTGCCCGGCGACCGAGATGAACAGCGCTACACGGTCAATGATCGAATTGGGACGGATCGCGGCGACCACGCCAAGCGGCACGGCAGTCAGCAGCGCGAAGGTGATGCCGCAGACGCCCAGTATCATGGTAACACTGAGACGGTCGGCAATGAGCGAGGCAACCGGCAGGCGGAAATAGTAGCTCTCGCCAAAATCGCCCTGAATGGCCGAGAACAGCCATTCGCTATATTGCACCAACATGGGCCGGTCGAACCCGTAGAGACGGCGCAGCGCCTCGATGTCTTCGCCACTGGCGGTTTCGCCCGCAAGTGCTGCGGCGGGGTCGCCCGACAGGAACAGCAGGCTAAAGCTGATAAACGACACGGTAAAGGCCACGAGAAGGGCCAGTCCCAAGCGTTTGAGAATGAATTGAAGCACGGGTGCAACTACCTTGAGGCTGCGCCGCAGGCGGATGGCCTGCCGCGTGGGTCTGGGTGGGGTGCGGAAAAAAGCAGGGCAGGGGCACCGAGCACGGCGCCCCTGCGGATCGGTTTACTTCCAGCTGGCCGTGGTGAAGCGCAGAACTTCGTCGGCTGTGGGCGTGTAGTCCACCTCGTTGGTGGTCACGTAGTTGGTGTTGTAGGAGAACATCGGCGCCCAATAGGCTTCCTCGGTGATGCGTTCGATCGCTTTGGAGTAGTTCTCTTTGCGGACCTCTGGGTCGGTCGAGCTGTCGGCTGTGTTGAGGTATTCCAGCGTCTCATCGTCCATCGCATAGTCGAGCGAGCCATGTTTGAAGAACTGGCTGACCATGGCAGAGGCATCGTTGATCGAATAGCTGCCCCATGTCTGGAACGACACGGCGGTTTCGCCTTTCATGTTCTGCTCACGCAGGGCGGAATACTGCAACATCTTGAAGTTGGTATCGATGCCCACAGCGTTCAGGTAGCTTGAGATCGCTTCGGCATATTCGCGGTCGCGGTAGGCATAGAAGTCGATAGTCAGACCGTCTTCATAGCCCGCTTCGGCCAGCAGTTCCTTGGCCTTCTCGGGGTTGTACTCATACTCGACCGCCGCCTCTTCGTCGCAGCCAAACTGGCTGGGGAAGCAGGGGTGTAGACGACTTTGGACTTACCCTTGAGCAGCGCGTCGACCAGTTCCTGACGGTTGATCGCGTGGTTCACCGCTTTGCGCACGCGGATGTCGGTGAAGGGGCTGTCTTCGGAACGGCCCGCCGCATCCAACGTCAGATAACCCACACGCATGGTGGATTCGTTGGAGACCTGAAACTCATCCCGCTCGGCCAGTTTCTCGGCTTGGTCCGAAGGCACCTGCCAGATCAGGTCGAGCGACCCGCTGAACAGTTCCGCCATCTGGGTGTTCACATCCGGGATGGTGCGGATGTCGACGTTTTTGATGCTGGGCTTGCCTTTGGGGCTGTCATGGTAGCCTTCGTAGGCTTCCAGTTTGAAGTGCTGGCCGGGGACGACTTCGGTCACTTTGTAAGGGCCGGTTCCGACGGGTTTGAGGCCCATGCCTTCGGGGCCAGCTTCTTCGTAGTAGTCGCTGGGGTACATCGACACGGGGCCGGACAGGAATTCGATGGCCGCTGGGAATTTCTCTTTCAGCATGATCCGCACGGTGTAATCGTCGATCTTCTCGGCCGATTTCATCCAGTTCACGTTGCGCTGTGTTTTCACGCCGTTGGCCTCATCGGCCACGTAGTTGACGGTGAACACCACGTCATCGGCGGTGAAGTCCGACCCGTCGTGGAATTTCACACCTTCGCGCAGTTTGAATTCGATGGTCGTGTCGTCGATCCATTCCCATTCGGTGGCGAGGTTGCCCATGTATTCGTTGCTGACCGGATCGCGGTAGATCAACCCGTCCCAGACGGCGCGCTGCAGCACAACGCCTTCGCGCGATGAGTTGAAGTAGCTGTCGACGTTCTCAAGTTCTTTGGTGAAGGCGACGTTCAGCGTGTCGTCTGCCTTGTCCGCCCAAGCCGCACCCGTGGCGGCGGCAAGGATAAGGCCGGTGATGGTAGATTTCAGGACCGTGGATTTCATGGTCAACTCCCCTGTTGGTTTACGAATTCGGTTTCGTATCGTTTTTGACTTGCGAAGCGTATCATATAATAATACTTGATATCGCTATACGATTAGTAAACGCAATGAGCTTGGCATACGTCAAGCCCCGGTTTGAACAATTGGGCCGGTTTCAGGGGTAGGTGATTGGAAAAGAAGCAAAATACGCTCTATGTGGGATCACTTGCCAAGGGGCTGCGACTGCTCCGCGCTTTTGATGAATCGCATACGGAATTGTCACTGGTAGAGCTGGCCGCGCGCAGCGGGCTGGACAAAAGTGCCGTGCAACGCCTTGCGAATACGCTGCATATCGAAGGCATGTTGGAGAAGGATCCGGCCACCCGGCGCTATCGCCCCTCCCATGCATGGCTCGAACTGGCCTATGCTTATTACTGGTCAGATCAACTGGTCGGGCAGGCGATTCCCAAGCTGATCGACCTCAGCCAAGAGATCGGTGAGACGGTGAATCTGGCCGAGCTTTCCAAGGACCATATCATCTACGTCAGCCGCTTGCCCTGCCAACGGACCTACTTCGCGGCGACGGTGATCGGGCGGCGGCTGCCTGCGCTTTCGACATCGGCGGGGCGGGCGATCATCTCGACCTTCTCGCCCGAAGACCGGGAAGAGGCGATTGAGACTTGGCCGCTCAAGCCCTTTACCGCGCGCACCACGATGGACCGCGCCACGATCCGCAACAGCATCAATGAGGCCGTCCAACATGGCCATGCGATTTCAAGCGATCAGATGATTCTGTCAGAGATCGGTGTGGCTTGCCCGATCACCGGCCCAGACGGGCGCGCCTTTGCGGCGGTGCAATGTTCGGTCTCGGCTCACACCTGGACGCGCGAGCGGATCAGGGCCGAAATTCTGCCGCGGTTGCAGGACACGGCGAACGCGATTTCACCATCCTCACAGGTGCATCGGCGCTAGAAAAAGGCCGGAGCATTTCGCCCCGGCCTTTGATTTCTTATTCCCAGTTCAGCTTTTCTTCTCGCTGCCAGAACCGCAGCTTGCGGCAGGACTGAAGGAAGTCACCCGCATTCTCGGCAGAGACTTCCACCGTGCCCTCGTCCTTCTCAACGCCGGCGGCATTGAGCAGCGGATCGGCGGCTTTGGTCCACGCGATGAATTTGTTATGCGCAAAGGCGTCCGAGACGAAATCCTGCGAGGGTTTGTTCTTGGCGATCTTGTCAGCCTTTTCGTCGCCAAAGACCAAGGCCACCGCGTCAAAGACCACCGACGGCCCGCCGTCGATCTTTTCATCCGCCGCGCGGGTGCTGCCATCTGACAGGGTGACCCCTTGGATATGCGGCGTCACGATCGCGACCATCGCGCCCTCGTCGGCGAACGTTTTCTCCAAGGCTTCCACGATCGACGCATCGGCGCCCTCCGTCAGGAACAGACCCAGCTTGCGGCCCGCGAAAGTGTTCGGCGGGTTTTTCAGAATGCTGAGCGCATCTGATGGCGGCAGATCGGTGATCGGGGTCCGGGCGGGTGTGGCCGGTTCCGGCATCTCGGTCACGCCAAGACCTTCGGCCACTTGTTTGGCCAGATCGTCATGCACGTTCATCAGATGCGACAGCATCCGCAGGCGAATGCGCTCTTCCTGACATTTCGACAGTTCGAACGTATAGGCCGCCGCGATATGCTGCTGTTCGATCTCTGTCTGGCTGATGTAGAACTGCCGCGCTTGGCTGTAGTGGTCGGCGAATGTCTCAGAGCGCACGCGCTGTTTGGTGCCGCTGACCTCTTCCGCGTAGCTCTTGAACCCAATCTCCGGGTTTTCCCGGGGGCCGCCATCTTCGCCCCAGCTGTTGGGCTCATAGTTCACCCGGCCTTTGGGGTTGTGCATCGCCATATGGCCGTCTTGTTGGAAGTGATGAAACGGGCATTTCGGCGCGTTGATCGGAATATGGGTAAAGTTCGGCCCCCGAGGCGTTTGATCTGCGTGTCGAGATACGAGAAGTTCCGCCCTTGCAGCAGCGGGTCATTCGTGTGGTCGATCCCGCGCACGATGTTCTGGGTGCAAAAGGCCACCTGCTCGGTCTCGGCAAAAAAGTTGTCGACGTTGGCATCCAACGTCAGCGTGCCAATGATGCGCACCGGCACCTGTTCTTCGGGGATCAGCTTGGTCGCGTCGAGGATGTCGAACTCAAAGTTATCGGCGAATTCGTCGTCAAAGACCTGAATGCCCAGATCCCACTGCGGGAAATCGCCCGCGTCGATGGCATCCCACATGTCGCGGCGGTGGAAATCTGGGTCCGCCCCGTTGATTTTGAGCGCCTCGTTCCAGACCACCGATTGCACACCTTGCTTGGGCTTCCAGTGGAACTTGACGTAATGGGATTTGCCCTCGGCATTGACCAGCCGGAAGGTGTGGACGCCAAAGCCTTCCATGAAGCGGAAGGAGCGTGGGATCGCCCGGTCAGACATCTGCCACAGAGTCATGTGGATCGCCTCGGGAGAGAGCGACACGAAATCCCAGAAGTTGTCATGCGCCGATTGCGCCTGCGGGAAACCACGGTCGGGGGCGGGTTTGACAGAGTGGATGAGGTCGGGGAATTTGATCGCGTCTTGGATGAAGAACACGGGGATGTTGTTGCCGACCAAGTCCCAATTGCCCTCTTTGGTGTAGAACTTCGTGGCAAAGCCGCGCACGTCACGGGCCAGATCAAAGGACCCTTTGTTGCCCGCGACGGTTGAGAAGCGGGTGAAGGTCGGGGTCTTTTCGCCGACGCGCTGGAAAATATCAGCGGCAGAAAGCTCGGGGATCGCTTCTTTGAGTTCGAAATGCCCATGCACCCCGTAGCCGCGGGCGTGAACGACACGCTCTGGAATGCGCTCGTGATCGAAATGGAACATCTTTTCGCGAAAAACGTGATCTTCCATCAAGACCGGGCCGCGCGGGCCTGCTTTGAGCGAGTTTTGATCATCCGCGATCGGACCGCCCTGCGCGGTCGTCATCGTCTTTTCACGGTCCGTGGTTTGCTGGCGGGGTTCACCGCCTTTGCCAAGTTCTTTGTCTGTCATGATCTTTCTCCACAGCGCCCCCGGAAATAATCGGGAGGATTTCTTGCTAATATGTGGCGGGCACAGATGGCCGCTCCAGAGGGGCGGCAATCGCCCGACCCTATGAAAGTTCAACCGCCCCGGCGGTGCGGGGTTCCGATGTTTCTGCGACCTGAGCGGGAAAGTTCTCGCCCCTCCAGCAATTGGCTGGCGCCTGACCGGGCGACGCGGTTGCTTCCTCTCCCTCTGGCAGGTTTAGAAAGGCGCGCAGCTTCGCGATATGCGCAGGCAGTTCTCGGACCGGGACGCGCTGCGGTTGCGGAACCTGTGCGGGCCAGCACCCCAAAGTGCCGCGCTGCACCTGATCAAGAAGGGTCGCTACATTCGGCAAACAGTCGTCGGCCAAATATTCCGTTCCGGCCAGCCGAATACGCAGGGTATCCGCCATTCCGCCCGCCGCCCGTCCGACAAGCCTGCAAGAGGCTTCGACCCAGATGTCATCCGCGTGATGCACCCGAAGGCCCGCCGCCCGCGCGGCGCGGATGATCGCGCGGTCCTCGCCGCAGGGGATCGGGGCGAAGCCGCCGACGGCCTCATAGGCCGGGCGGGTAAAGCCAAGGCTGGCCCCCGGTGCTTCGCCGTGGCTGTTTTGCAGATCGGCGCAGTTGGGGGCATGGCGGGCGTAGAGTTCCAGCACCAAGCGGCGATAGGCGGACTCATTGGCCTCTAGGCCGGGGTCTTGCCCCGCCAAACAGGCGGCTTCTTCGGGGTTCAGCGTCACTCTGCCACAAAGGGCATCGTAGCGGTGCAGGTGTTGAATGCTGCGGGCGACCCAATCGGGGCTGACGCGGCAATCGGCATCGGTGGTCAGGATCTGGCGCAGATGGGGCATCTGTTCCATGGCCACGGCGCCGCCCTTCCGCCGCGCCGCTCCGACCCCCATGCCGGGCGGAAAGGTGAGGTCGAGCACAGAAAGGTCGATGCCATGTCGCGCCGCCGCCAGCATGGCAATCTTGGCGGTGTCGTCGTCGGTGTTGTTCACCACAAGGATCACGCGGATACGGTCGTTGCACTGCGGGGCAAGGGCGCTCAGGCAGGCGCCGATCCGCTCCGCCTCATTCCGGGCGGGGATGATGATTGCAGTGTCCTTCCAGCGCTCGAAACTCATGCCCGCTCCCCGGAAACGCGCGGTCGATGCGGTAGTTCTCGGTCTCACTCACGCAGGTGAATTCATGGGTGCTGAGCGCACGTGCAAAGCCCTCGAGCGCCTCTTCTCCCTGAAGCGGGTTCCCGGTGTCCCCGCGCCAAGTCACACAGATGATCTCGGCCTGTGGCCAACGGGTCGCGATGTCGGAGGCCAGATGCTCCAGCCCCGGATGATCCAGAAAATAAAGCACCTCTGACAGGATCAGCAGATCAAAGTCACCCTCGGGCAGGGGGCCGGGATAGAACCCTTGAATGAACCGCCCCTCAGGCACCGCTTGCCGCGCGGCGATGAGGGCGCTGGCCACGGCGTCCATCCCGGTATAACGCGCGCAAAGGTCAATCAGGTGCCGCGCCAATTGCCCATTGCCGCAGCCCAACTCAAAGGCCGAGCGGTAGCCATCTTGCGCAAGCGCCGCCCGTGTCGCCGCGAATTTGGCCTGCTCATAGGCGCTGTGCTCAAACCCCCAAGGATCGCTCGTCTCGGCATAAAGACCCTGAAGATGATCCAACCCCACGCCCATCACGGCATCCTCCAGAAAATCTCATCTTGCTGCGCGAAAAGGTCGATCATCGCACCGGGCAGGACAAACCCTTGGGGGTCGTCTTGCACGACCTGTCCAAGCTGGCTGCGATGCGCCCGGATCGCGGCGGTTTTGGCCCCACGGTAGGTGGCGGTGTCGAGGGTGAGGGGGCGTAGCCAGCGGTGTTCGCTGCGAAGTTCGGATCGTCAAAACGGCTCCAGACCGGGTAGCTGTGGAAATGCAGATCGGGGCGCTGCGCCCGCAACGCCTCGGCCAGTTTTGCGGTTGTCTGATGATCGCAATGTTTGTCTTCGCGGGCGGGAACAAAGACGTGCCGCGCGGCTTGGCTGTCGATCAGCGCTGCCAGCGCGGGCAGGATGTCGGCGGCGGAAACCTCATGCAAACGGCTGTCAGGGTGGCCGAGCCACGTCAGGTCCGCCGCGCCCCCGCCGAGGATTTCAATCGCCTCAATCAGCTCGCCGCGGCGCATTTCG
This sequence comes from Sulfitobacter profundi, assembly GCF_042661425.1. Lineage (NCBI taxonomy): Bacteria > Pseudomonadati > Pseudomonadota > Alphaproteobacteria > Rhodobacterales > Roseobacteraceae > Sulfitobacter > Sulfitobacter profundi. The sequence goes on from NZ_JBHSWA010000004.1 coordinate 55,051, forward strand.
GCCAATCGCTCCAGGGGCCATTCGCGAGAGGCGGGGTGGCTGGCGCTGCCATCGGTCACGCAAACGACATGCGCCCCGGCGCCAGCAAAGGCACGGGCCAAAAGGCCGCCGCAGCCGAGTGTTTCATCGTCGGGATGGGGCGCCAAGACCACGATCTTTTCGCGGCCCGACAGGGCATCGGCCAGAGGCGCGTTGCGGCTCATCCAAAGACACCCCAAGTCGCTTTTTCGCTGGAAAGTGCCTGGCCCGCGGCGCGTTGCAGAAAGGCGTCTCGCGCTGCTTGGCGCAGGTAGACCGACAGGTCCCGCGCCATGCGGCCAGTTTCGGATGAGGCCGTGAAATGCCGCAGGCCGAGGCTTTGCTCAACCGCTTTGATCGTGTCGAGGGCGACTTCCTCGGTGTAGAGCCGCGCCGCGATGGAGGTGCCGACGATGGTCTCTTCCTCGTGGTCGCCCACGCTGGCCTGACCTGCGCGTTCGACCAGTGCCATCCCGGCCCAGACCCGCATCAAGACCTGCATCAGTCGCGCCAATTGGGCTTCGGCCTCAAGCCGGTCCATATCGCGCAGGGCGCTGGCCGCCGCATCGATCAACCCCGCGGCCGCGCCAGCCTGAAGCGCCGCGATCCGCCAGACCCCGCCGACGAAATGCGGCTCTTTCAGGTAGTCACCCGGGGCACCAATCCGGGCCTCTTCGCCCAAGGGCAGCCCGGAGAAATTATACGTCCCCGAGGCCGTGGCCCGCATCCCCAGCATGTCCCATTGCGTGGCATCGCCCCGTCTCGGGTCGGTCACATCAATCAGCGCAAGCTGCACCTTGGGGCCGGAATTGAGCGAGATAAGCGCGTGGGTGACGGTGCCGAGACCAGAGGCGAAGATCTTCTCACCTTGCAACACACCGCCCTCGGCCGTTGCAGGCGTGCCGCCATCGGCCCCCAGACTCCCAACAGTCCGCCGTCTTTGATCACCTGTTTTGCGTGTTCTGCCTGTGCCGGACTGCCGTAGAGCCGGATCAGGCGCAGCGCGTTAACGTGGCCTTCCCACAAACGCCCCACGCTAAGATTGGCCGCACCGATCTGCATCAGCGCATGGGCGGTGCGCAGGGGAGGCAGCACCGTCTTCCAGCATCAGACCCGCGTCGCGCAGAATCTCGATGGAGGCGCTGATCGGTGCCGTGCCCGCCTCCTCGTCCGGCGCCGCTTTGCGCAATGCGCTTCGGGCCGCTTGAGAAAGGACATCCGGTTGAGAACTGGGCGGAAAAGGATCGAAACGCGGCGCACTGTTCATGACAGCTTCCGACAGCCGCTCACGGGTATAACCACCAGATCAAGCATCACGATTCAGCCCCCATTCATGAAACGGGCAGCCTGCGCGGTCGGCAGCACTGCCTTCGACAGTGCAACCGATCAACTTATGCCTTGGTTCCCCCTTACGTTGCAGCCGCGAGGGGGAGCCGATTTCAGCCCTCAGGAATCTCGCCCATCACCTTGGGCACATGGTATCCCTTTTGCACCGCGTCACGCGCGCGCAGCCGTTGGTACCACGCCCGGACATTGGGGTAATCGGCAAGGTCGATCTGCTGCCATTCATAGCGCGAGACCCAAGGCCAGCAGGCCATATCGGCGATGGAGTATTCGCCGCAAATGTGGTCGCGCCCCTCAAGCTGTTTGTCGAGCACGCCATAAAGCCGTTTGACCTCCGCGCCGAAGCGTTCTTCGGCATAGGCGGCCTTGCCGGGGTTGAAATGCAGGAAATGATGCGCCTGCCCGGCCATCGGGCCAAAGCCGCCCATCTGCCACATCAGCCATTGCATCACCTCGGCCCGCGCGGCCTGACCTTCGGGCAGAAAGCGGCCATATTTCTCGGCGAGGTAGACCATGATCGCGCCGGATTCCATCAAGCTCACCCCGGTGTCATGGTCCACGATGGCGGGGATTTTGTTGTTGGGGCTGATTTTGAGGAAGTCGGGACTGTGCTGCTCATCCTTGCTGATGTTGATGGGATGCACGTTATAGTCGATCCCCAATTCTTCCAGCAGGATCGAGACCTTGCGGCCGTTCGGGGTGGTCCATGTGTAAAGGTCAATCATCGCTTTGGTCCCATATGTAGATGCGCGGTTTAATTTCTTGCAATGTTAAGCAGGCGGCTTGTGGCGGGTCAACGCAAGGAACCGCAGCGGGGGCAGGGGGTTTGCTTAACAAGGCACTATTTGCGGAGCGAAGATGCAGAAAAGTGATCCCTTATCGCAGCCCGAATCGCTGATCGCGCGAAATCCGTTTTGGAAAAGCTTTGCGCGCGGGACATCCATATCGCCACCGCCGAAAGCTGCACCGGCGGGCTGGTTGCCGCCCTTCTGACGGATATCGAAGGTTGCTCTCATGCGTTTGAGCGTGGTTTCGTCAGTTATACGGATCAGTCCAAACACCAGCTTTTGGGGGTCGACCGGGCGCTTTTGAACGCATGTGGCGCGGTCTCCCGCCCTGTGGCGATTGCGATGGCCGAAGGGGCAATGGCGCGCTCAGGTGCGCAGATCGCCGTCTCGACCACCGGATTTGTCGGACCGGGACGCCCCGAGGACGAAGAGGGGCTTGTGCATTTTGCGCTTGCACGCGAGGGATGTAACACGGTTCATCGGGCCGAGTCCTTTGGGGCCATTGGCCGCGATGCTATCCGGCAGCGATGCCTTGAAACGATATTGGATATGTTGGAGGAGAGCCTGACGTGAGCAAGAGCCAAGCCGCCGCCTTTACCGCCTACCACCGTCACGGCTTTGTCCGGGTGGCGACCTGTACACCCCATGTGCGGCCTGCTGATGTGGCCTTCAACCGCGATAGCCTGCTGGACGAAATGCGCCGCGCCGATGCGGCGCGTGTTGATCTGCTGGTCTGTCCCGAACTGTCGCTCTCGTCCTATGCCATTGACGATCTGCACATGCAGGATGCGCTGTTGAATGCGGTGGAAGAGGCGCTTGGCGCGCTTGTCGAAGCCAGTGCCGAGATGACCCCCGTGATCATGCTCGGCGCGCCGCTGCGCCGGGAGGGGCGGCTGTACAACTGCGCCATCGCCATTTCGCGCGGGCAGGTGCTGGGCGTCGTGCCAAAGTCTTACCTGCCCAATTACCGCGAGTTCTATGAGAAACGCTGGTTCGCCCATGGCCGTGACACCGGCGGAGAGATCACCGTCGCGGGCCGCCGCGTGCCCTTTGGCGATGATCTGATTTTCGAGGCGACGGATCTGCCCGGCCTTATCTTCCACGCCGAAATCTGCGAAGACCTCTGGACGCCCGCGCCGCCTTCGTCGGATGCCGCACTCGGAGGGGCGCTGATCCTCGCCAATCTTTCGGCTTCCAACATCGTGATCGGCAAATCCTCTGACCGCCATCTGCTGTGCCGGTCGCAATCCATGCGCGCCTTTGCGGCCTATGTCTACTCCGCCGCCGGGCCGGGAGAGAGCACGACCGATCTGGCCTGGGACGGGCAGGGGATGATCCATGAGTTGGGCGATCTGCTGGCCGAATCCACCCGCTTCCCACTTGAGCCGGAGCTGACCATCGCCGATGTGGATTGCGGGCGTATCCAGTCAGAGCGGATGCGCACGGGCAGTTTCCATGATGCCGCGCGGCACCACGCGCCAGAGTTTCGCCGCGTCACCTTCGCCCATCAGCCGCATCATGAAAACGCCGGGCTGATCCGCCCGCTGCGCCGTTTTCCCTATGTGCCGAACCGCGAGAGCCACCTCGACCAAGACTGCTATGAGGCGTTCAACATTCAGGTCGAAGGGCTGCGCCGCCGGTTCGAGGCGACCAAGGGCAAGACCATGGTGATCGGCATTTCCGGCGGGCTGGATTCAACCCATGCGCTGATCGTGGCGGCCAAAGCCTGTGACCGTATGGGCATCCCGCGCGACCGTATTCTTGGGTTCACCATGCCCGGCTTTGCCACCTCCGAAGGGACCAAGTCCAACGCTTGGAAGCTGATGAAGGCGATGGGCATCACCGCCGATGAGATCGACATCCGCCCCGCCGCGCGGCAGATGCTGGAGGATATGGATCACCCCTTCTCAGGTGGGGAGCCGGTCTATGACATCACCTTTGAAAACGTGCAGGCCGGGCTGCGCACCGATTACCTTTTCCGGCTGGCCAACCAGCGGCAGGGCTTCGTCATCGGCACTGGCGATCTGAGTGAGCTGGCGCTTGGCTGGTGCACCTACGGCGTCGGCGACCAGATGAGCCATTACGCGGTGAACACCGGCGTGCCGAAAACGTTGATCCAGTATCTGATCCGTTGGGCCACCCGCTCGGGCCAGTTCGACGCAGAGACGGACGGGGTGCTGCAAGCCATTCTGGACACCGAAATCTCGCCCGAATTGGTGCCCGCAGGCGAAGATGAAGAGATCCAAAGCACCGAGGCGATGATCGGCCCCTACGAGCTGAACGACTTCTTTCTCTTTCACACCATGCGCTATGGGCTTGCGCCGTCAAAGGTGGCCTTTCTGGCGTGGCACGCATGGCACGACATCGAAAAAGGCCGCTGGCCCGAAGGCTTCCCGCAGGCCAAACGCAACGCCTATGACTTGGAAATCATCCGCCATTGGCTTGAGAAATTCCTGCACCGCTTCTTTGCCACCAGCCAGTTCAAACGCTCGGCCTTGCCGAATGGGCCCAAGGTCAGCGCCGGGGGCGCGTTATCGCCGCGCGGCGACTGGCGCGCGCCTTCGGATAGTGTCGCAACCCCGTGGTTGGAAGAGTTGCGCAGCAGCGTGCCGGAAAGCTGGCCGAAAGGCTAAGCCGCGCTATTCCTCGCGGCTCAACTCACCTTCGACAAAGTTCGGGGTCAGCGGCGGTGCCGCGTGCCGCTCTTGGGTTTCAGGATCGCTGCGCAGGGTCATGCGCAGCAGCCCCCATGCCACGATGATAAGTTGAAAGCCGCCAAGCGCCAGCGGCAGGCCGCGCGGCCCCAGCGTATCCAGCAGCACACCCGCCAGCAGCGGGCCGATTGCCGCGCCAATCCCCTGCATCAACACCAAACCGCCCGAAACGGCCACCACCGCCGAGCCGGGGGCGCGGTCGTTGACATGGGCGATCACGATGGACTGCGCAGGCAGGACCAGCCCGCCGATGGCGAACCCCAGAACCAGCAGCATCGTCCCCGTCGGCGCCGGGATCGGCAGGGTCAGCAACATCAAGGCGCTGCCTGCGGCGGCTAGCCCCACGCCAAGACCCCGGCGGCTCATCCGGTCGGACATCCAACCCAGCGGGAACTGAAGCACCAGGCCGCCGATGGTAAAGGCCGCGATCAGCAGGGCGATGCGGGACTGCGTGTATCCCATTTCCTGAGCAAAGAGTGGTGCCAGCCCGTAGAATGTCCCGATGGAGGCCCCGACCAGCCCCGCGGCCACCGCGCCATAGGGCGACAGGCCCCAAAGGCGGCGCAGTGAAGGCGGCTCTTGCGCGCCCTCAGAGCGCGGCCCTTCCACGCGGCTTAGCGAAATTGGCACCAGCGACAGTGACATGACGATCGAGACGAGCACGAAGAGGATGAACTCAGCCGGATCCCCAAGGTTAAGCAGGAACTGCCCCGCCGCCCCCGACGCCATGCCGACCATGCCATAAACCGCCAGCAACTTGCCCCGCTGCGCGGAACTGACCGACGCATTGAGCCAGCTTTCCGTGACGATGATTAACCCGGCAAAGGCGAAACCCGTCAGGCAGCGCACCGCGATCCAGACCCAAGGATCGACAAAGGCCAAATGCATCAGCGCCGCCGCAGAGGCGACAGAGGCGAGCGCGGCAAAGGTGCGGATGTGCCCCACGCCGCTGATCAGCCGCGGCGCGACGAAAGACCCAATGCTCAGCCCCGCGAAAAAGCCCGACATGATCAGGCCGGTGGTCGCCCCGCCAAACCCCTCAAGCCCCGCGCGCACGGCCAAAAGCGTGCCTTGCAGTCCGTTGCTCATCTGCAAAAGCGAGAAGCCCAGTAGCAGTGTCGCCAGTGGTAGAACCGTCGCGCGCATGATGTCCCCTTTGGTCTTTTGTCTGGCCTTGGCCCCGGTGATTGCCTGGCCTTTGAGCCGGAATATGTGCGGCGGCAATCGAATTTCTAGTAATCAACCCCCGCGCCCTTTCACCGGGCTGGGTTCCGCGCCATAGTGGTAACAGCCAGCGGCCCCGTCAGGGAATGCCCGGCCATTGATCAAGCAGATTTGACGTGCCTTTTTCGGGGGATGCTCAATTATGCGCCTTGTAAAACAATTTGAAAGCGCATCCCCGTGAAATCCCTGCGCCAATTTTTCGTATTTTTGCTGGTTCTCATTGCTGGTCTTTACATGATGTTGACCTTCGTCCCCGCCTCCCGCCCCTATCTGGCTGAGACGGGTCTGCTCGATCTTTTGGGGATCGAGGTCGCATCGCAAGAGCCGGGGTCGTCAGGCCGCGGTTGGGGTGGCGGCGGGCCCTCGCTGGTTGTCACGGCAGCGGTCAGCCAAGAGACCTTGGCCGACCGGATCACCGCCATCGGCGACGGGCGCGCGCGCCGCTCGGTCACGCTGCGCTCCAACGCCGTGGGGGTCCTCACCGACCTCAACCTGCCCGCCGGACAGTTGATCGAGGCGGGCACCGTGGTCGCCCTGCTTGAGAATGAGGCCGAGCAGATCGCCCTGAAACAAGCCGAATTGCAGCTTGAAAACGCCCGGACCGAGCAAGACCGGGTGAAACGGTTGCAAAATACCGGCGCCGTCAGCGAAGTGCGACTACGCGAGACGGAATTGGCCCTTCAAAGCGCCGAACTTGCGCTTAGCCAAGCGCAGTTCGATCTGTCACAACGCCGCATCCTCGCGCCGATCTCGGGCTGGGTGGGGATCACCGACATCGAAGAAGGCGACCGGGTGAGTGCGCAGGATCAACTGGCCACCATCACCGACCGCAGCGAGATCCTGATCGATTTCCGCGTGCCCGAGCGGGTGGTGGGCAAGCTGGACCTTGGCAAAGAAATCACGGTCACCCCGCTTGGGATGCGTGATTTGACGCTGACGGGCGAGGTCAGCGCCATCGACAGCGTGATCGACCGCGCCAGCCGCACGCTTTTGGTCCAAGGCCGGGTGCCGAACGCAGACGACCAGTTGCGCGCGGGCATGGCCTTTTCGGTCAGCCTTACCTTTGTCGGCGACCCTTTCTTGGCGATCCCGCCGCTCGCGGTGCAATGGTCCTCGGACGGGCCATTTGTCTGGACGGTGCGGGAGGGCAAGGCGCATCAAGTCGCGGTCGAAATCGCGCAGCGCAACAGCAATTCCGTTCTTGTCCTGTCGGAGGGTCTGACCGCCGAAGATGTGGTGGTGACCGAAGGCGTGCAAACCCTGCGCGAAGGCGGTGATGTGCAAGACGCCAACCGCGCGGGCAGCGTGCAATCGGGTGCCGCGCCTTCGCGGAAGACCACCCTATGAGCGCCGCACCCTCGGGCGAAGGCCCGCCGCCCCCGCCTCCGGAGCGGGCACGGCGCTCTTCGTGCGGCGGCCAATCCTCGCCTTTGTGTTGAATGCGCTGATTGTGCTGGCGGGCATCGCCGCGCTTTTTGGCGCCGAGGTGCGTGAGCTTCCCAATGTCGACCGGCCCGTCGTTACCGTCACCACGACATTCTCGGGCGCGTCCCCGGAATCCGTTGATCAGGAATTGACGGGGCGGATCGAAGGGGCGGTAGGCCGCGTCTCGGGTGTGCGGGCGATTTCCTCGAACTCCCGCTTTGGGCGCAGCCGGGTCACGCTTGAGTTCAACGACAGCACCGATATCGACGTGGCTGCGACCGATGTGCGCGACGCGGTGGCGCGGATCGTGAACCAACTGCCCGAGGGCGCCGAGCAGCCGCAGATCGTCAAAGCCGACGCCAACGCCCAGCCGGTGATGCGTATCGCCGTGACCTCCATGGGCCGCTCGCCCGAAGAATTGACCAAACTGGTGCAGGACCGCGTCGAAGACCGGCTGATCTCGGTCAACGGGGTGGCGGATTTGCAGGTCTATGGTGACCGCGAACCGTTTTTCCGCGTCGATATTGATCAGTTGGAACTGGCCAGCCGGGGCCTGACCTTGGGTGACATCCAGCGCGCCTTGGCCGATGTCGCCTATGACGCGCCTGCGGGTGATCTGGCCGGGGACCGGCAGTCGATCAACGTGCGCACCACCGCCAGTGTCGCGACCACGCAGGCCTTTGAGGCGATGGAGATCAAAGAGAATGTCCTGCTCGGCGATGTGGCCACCGTGACGCTCGGCCCCGCCGATGGTGAGACGATCCTGCGGGCCAATGGGCAGTTGGGTCTGGGCATCGGCATCATCCGACAGGCGACCTCGAACACGCTTGAGATTTCGCGCGATGTGCGCGCCGTGGTGGCAGAGTTGAACGAGACGTTGCCCCAAGACGTGCGGATTTTCGTGACCTCTGATGATGCGACCTTTATCTCTGGCTCGATCCGCGAGGTGCTGTCGACGCTGGCCTTTGCCGTGGGCATCGTGGTGGCGGTGATCTTTATATTTCTGCGCGACTTCCGCGCCACGCTGATCCCGGCGCTGACCCTACCCGTGGCGTTGATCGGCACTTTGGCGGCGATCTATCTGGTCGGGTTTTCGATCAACATCCTGACCCTTTTGGCACTGGTTCTGGCCACCGGCATGGTTGTGGATGACGCGATTGTGGTGCTAGAGAACATCGTGCGCCAGCGCGCGGCGGGGATGGGGCCACGGGCGGCGGCGGTGCTGGGCACTTCGCAGGTGTTCTTTGCCGTGGTAACCACCACGGCCACGCTGGCGGCGGTCTTTATCCCGCTGTCGTTCCTGCCCGGTCAGGCGGGCGGGCTCTTTCGGGAGTTTGGCTTTACCCTCGCCATCGCGGTGATGCTGTCCTCGGTGGTGGCGCTGAGCCTTTGTCCGGTGTTGGCCAGCCGTCTGCTGACCAAACCAGTGGCGGAGAACCCGCGTGGCCCTGTCGTGGCGCTTGGCAATGCGTTGTTTCGGCTCTACGCCGCGACCCTCAAATGGGCGCTGGCGATGCCCTATGTCGTGGTGCTGATCGCGGCCTTTGTGGCGTTGACGGCAGTGCTGGTGGCGGGCGAAATTCGCCAAGAGTTGACCCCGCGCGAAGATCGCGCCGTGGCGCTGCTCAGCGTGTCAGCCCCGCAGGGCGTCTCGCTCGATTACACCCAAGCCAAGATGCGCGAGATCGAAGACTTGATCACCCCACTGCAAGAGGCGGGCGAGGTGACGAACATCTTCTCCATCACCGGGTTTGGCGCGGATAATCGCGGGTTCATGGTCTTCACCCTTGCCGGTTGGGAAGACCGCGCGCGCAGCCAAGATGAGATCGTGGGGCAGATCAACGGCAAGCTGCGCGGCATCGTCGGCGTGCGGGCCTTTGCGATCCAGCCCAACTCCCTCGGTATTCGCGGGGCGGGGCGGGGGCTGTCTTTCGCGATCACGGGCAACAATTATGAGCAACTGTCGCAGGTCGCGCAGGCCATGGTGGACCGGCTGAGCACTGACCCCGCGATGGGCCAAGTGCCGCTGGAATATGAGCGCACGCAGCCACAGCTTTTCGTGCAGATCGACCGGACGCTCGCGGCTGATTTGGGCGTCGACATCACCGGTCTGGGCCAAGCCTTGCAAGCCATGCTCGACGGGCGCGAGGTGGCATCGGTCTTTATCGACGACACCAGCTACGGCGTGCAGATGTTGTCGACCTCGGACCCGGTGAACGACCCGCGCGACCTTGAGAACGTCTTTGTCCAATCGGGCAACGGACAGATGATTTCGCTGGCCAGTTTTGTCACCCTCGAAGAGCGCGCCGTCGCCCCTGAGCTGGACCGGGAGGGGCAGAACCGCTCGGTCGAGATCTCAGCCGGGCTGACGCCGGGCCTGTCGCTGGGCGATGCACTGGCGCAGGTGCGGACGGTCGGCCAAGAGGTGCTGGACGAAGAGAACCTGATCGTCCCCTTGGCCGAAGCCGCCGCCTTGGATCAAACCAGTTCCGGGCTGTTCGTGACCTTCGGCTTTGCGATCCTTGTGGTTTTCCTTGTCCTCGCCGCGCAGTTCGAGAGTTTCGTCTCTGCCATCGTGGTGATGGCCACGGTGCCTTTGGGCCTTGCCTGCGCGATTTTCGCGCTGCTGATGACCGGGCAAAGTCTGAACGTCTATAGCCAGATCGGGCTGGTCATGCTGATCGGGATCATGGCCAAGAACGGGATTTTGATTGTTGAATTCGCCAACCAGCTGCGCGATCAGGGCGCGGATATTCACGGCGCGATCTTTGGTGCCTCTACCATCCGCCTGCGCCCAGTGATGATGACGATGACCTCGACCGTGCTGGGGGGCGTGCCGCTGATCCTGTCCTCGGGCGCGGGGGACGAGGCGCGCGAGGCGCTCGGCTGGGTGATTGTCGGCGGCTTGGGCATGGCCACGCTTTCGACGCTCTATCTCACACCTGTCGCCTATTTCTTGCTGGCACGTTTCACCACGCCCAAAGCCGCCGAAGAAGCCCGCCTGCAGGCCGAATTGTCAGAGGCGCAATTGGTCTGAGCGGCCGTTGCCGCCGATATTTCTGCGCCCATGCAACTTCCCACCGCACTGGGCGTTTAGCCATGTAGGATCGAACCGAAAGGGACAGGAACGTGCGTGGCGATTTGGATTTGGCAAAGGCGGACCAGCAGCATCCGACTGACGCGGCGACGCGCCAGAGCCTGTTTACCGATAAGTCCACATGGCGCGTTGCGCGGGCCGAGCGTTTTGGCCTTGTGGTCGATGCGGCGGATTACTTCCGTGTCTTGCGCAAAATCTTTCTCGGCGCGCGGCAGCAGTTGATGCTGATCGGCTGGGATTTCGACTTTGAGCTTGAGATGCTGCCGGGCGAGAGCGATGAGGACGGCAATGCGCCGGACGGCTATCCCAACCAACTCGGCGCCTTTGTAGAGGCGGTGGTTGAGCGGACGCCGGAGTTGCATGTCTACCTGCTGAAATGGAACGGGGCCGTGCTGGCCGCGCCGGGGCGGCTGGTGCCCTCGCTGGCGCTGAGCCTGTTTGGCGGTGACCGGATCCATTTCGCCTTGGACGGGCATCACCCCTTTGGCGCCTGCCACCACCAAAAGATCGTCGTGGCCGATGATGCCTTGGCCTTTTGCGGCGGCATCGACGCGACCGAAGACCGTTGGGACACGCCCGATCACCTGCCGCATGATCCGCGCCGGGTGCGCAAAGACGGCTCTCCCTCCGACCCTTGGCACGATGCCACCTCGGCGATGTCTGGCCCTGCCGCCGCGGCCTTGGGCGAATTGTCGCGCCGACGTTGGTTGAGGGCCACGGGGGATGAAATCGCGAAGCCGAATGGCGCGCCCATGTTCGAATGGCCCAAAGACCTGCCGGTGGATGCCGAAGACATTGATGTGGGGATCGCCCGGACCGAGCCGCCTTTCGACGAAGAGCCGCTGATCAATGAGATCGAACAACTCTACCTCGCCGGGATCAAATCGGCCCGCGACTATATTTATTTTGAATCGCAGTACCTCGCTGCGGACTCGGTCTGTGATGCGCTAAAGGCGCGTTTGGCCGAGGAGGACGGGCCGGAGATCGTCATCATCAACCCGCGCGATGCGGAATCGCAGTTGGAAGATGACGCCATGCATGTCCTGCGCGAACGGCTGGTCGAAGACTTAAAGGGGGCGGATCACCAAAACCGCTTCCGCATCTATTTTCCCGTCACCGACGAGGGAGAGCCGATCTATGTCCATGCGAAGATCATGATCATCGACGACCATCTTCTGCGTCTCGGCTCCAGCAACCTCAACAACCGCTCCATGGGGTTTGACACCGAATGCGACGTGGCGATTGAGCGCCCCGCGCAGGTGATCGAAGGGTTCAGGACCCGCCTCATAGCCGAGCACTTGGGCCTGCCGCCCGCCCGTGTGGCCGAGGTGATGGCCGAAAAGGGGTCGATGATCGGAGCAATTGAAACCCTGAACCGCAAGAAAGGTCGCGGCCTGCGTGCCGTGTTCCGGGGCAGCGAGACGGTTGTCGGCGGCTTTCTGGCAAACACCCGGCTGCTTGACCCGCGCTATCATCCCGGAGAGGGCACCACGACCGGGCGCGGCATTCGCCCGCGTCACATGGCGTTGATCGCGGGGGGCTGGGCCTTGCATGGCTGGCATGGCGCAAATGGGGCCGCCGCGATCCCGAGGTCTAAGGTCTGGGCTCGGCGGCAGGTGCCGCGAAACGCGCGCTATCTTGCACAGGGTTGCGCTCGGCCGGTGCCGCGGGCGCGGTGAGCACGCGCCGCGATGTTTCGGCAGTCCAAGCGATCCCATAAAGGGCCGCCGTTCCCACCGCAGGCAGCACCCATGGCACCCAAGCCGCCTCGGGCCGTGCCATCATCACCGCCTGACAGACCAGTGCCAACACCGTGCCGCTGGCAAAGATCAACAGCCCATGCCGACCAATCAGCCGGAAGGGGCTCGCCATCTGATGTCCAGAGAGGCGGGTCACGCTTGGCAATTGTGACAGAAAATATCCCAAAGCCAGAATATGGATAAACCGCGGGGCAGAGAGATAGGTCTTGTCATGGGAGGTGATGTTGAAGGGCACCCCAGCTTCGCGCAGGTGATGCATCTGTAGGTTCAGGAATTTGCCCAAGCCCGGCACATAGCGCCATGCCAGCACCCCAAGCAACACCGCGACGGACAGCCAAAACAGCGCTTTCGACGCAGGAAAAAACCGATAGCCCTGCCGCTGGCTGAGCCCAACCAGCAGGCCGCAGACAAAGATCGCCTGCCACGCAAAAGGGTTAAAGAACCAGCCGCCCGGATTGGGGTAGTTCGGCAGGTTCAGTCGGAAAACGCCGGTCAGCAGCCAAAGGGTCAGCGACAGTGCCAAAAGCAGCCGCGGCCAGCGCAGCCCCAGCATGATCGCCACAGGGGCACAGACCAGCAGAACCGAATAGGCAGGCAGGATGTTCACATAGCCAAACTGGTGCGTCAAAAGCGGTATCCCAATCACGGATTGGGTCGGGTTTTGAAAGACTTGCCGCATGTTGATCTTGGTCAGAAACTCGGCCTCTGTCGTGATCTGGAAAGCGGCGGCAAAGATGCCCAAAGTCACGGCCGAGAGCATGATCTGCACGAGATAAAGCGACCATGCCCGCTTCCACAGCGGCGCGACCGCGCGCCAGAGGCCATGCCGCAGGCGGTCTTTCTCAATGAACCGGGGCGTATAGGCCAAGCCCGCTGCGATGCCCGACATCAAAAAGAACGCCTCTGCAGCGTCGGCAAAGCCTAGGTTGCGGATGGTCAGAGCTTCATAGGGGTTGCCGGGGACGTGGTTGATGAAAATCATCACCAACGCCAAACCGCGAAACACATCGATGCGCGGGTCGCGGGCAGGTTTGGCCGTGGGGGCAGAGCCGAGCGATCTCGCCGCAGGCGACAGCCCGGTGCTAGGCTGGGGCATGGGTCAGGTCCGCCGCTTTGGGTTTCGCCATCAGATGTTCGTCATTCCACGTCAGCCGCCAGACATCGCAGATACTGTCGTATTCCGCGACGACATCCAGCGGTGCCGCATCCTCCGGCACGGCAAAGAGCGTGCGAGGCAGGGGGCGGGAGGTCCATGCGATAAGCAGCGGGGCCAACAGCATCGGAACCGCCACGGGCAGCAGCCAGATCGTCAGGTCAGGCGCAACCCATTGCACCGCCGCGATGATCGCCGCGCCAATGAAAACGATCCACCGGCCCGCCGCCCAGCCATCCGCCAAGCTCAACCGGCCTTCGTTGCGTTGGTTGGCAGGCCAGCCCCGTCTTGGCCCGAGAGCACCTGCAACACCGCGCGGCTGTGATAGAGCAGCATCAAGGGGGCCAAAAGCGTGGTCAGCACGATCTCGGTCAGAACCGAGAGCGACATGCGCAGGCTACGGCCAAAGTCGCGTGCGCGCTTGGTCAGGATCGCGTGCAGCAAGATCAGCAGCTTCGGCACCACCAGCAGACCCAAAACGCCCAAGGCCAGCAGCGTGATCTCGCGCGTGCTGGTGTCGGGGAAGACGGGGAAAAGCTGATAGGGGCCGGGGAAATACTCAGGCGGCGGCGCGTAAAGCGTGCTGATGGCCGAGGTGATCAGAAACGCCGCCCAAAGAAGGGAGACGACATAGGCGGTGACGTTCTGCAAAAAGACAAACCGGCTCCAGCCCGCCAGCCCGGGGGCAAAGATCAGCCGCGCATGTTGCAGGTTGCCTTGGCACCAACGCCGCTCTCGCCGCGCAAAGGACAGGACATTCTCAGGGCCTTCTTCGAAAGAGCCGCCCCAGGTTTCATCCACCTCGACCTTCCAACCGGCGCGGGCAAGCAACGCCGCCTCGACATAGTCATGGCTGAGAATATGCCCGCCCAAGGGCGGCGGGCCGGAAAGCTCGGGCAGCCCACAGCTTTCGGCGAAGGCGCGGACGCGGATGATTGCGTTATGGCCCCAGAAGGGCCCCGTCGGGCCCTGCATACGGGCAAGGCCACGGGTGAAGATCGGGCCATGAAACCACGAGGCGAATTGCAGTGCCCGGCCAAAGAAAGACCGCGCGCCGATGATCTTGGGCAGGGTCTGTAGCAACCCCAATTGCGGATCGGCTTGCATCCGCGCGATCATGGCGCGGATCGTCTCGCCCTCCATCAGACTGTCGGCGTCAAGGATCACCGCAAGGTCATAGGCCCCGCCGGAGCTGCGCATGAACTCTTCGATATTGCCCGCCTTGCGGCCCGCATTGTCGCGCCGTCTGCGGTAGAAAATACGCCCTTGGCCATCTGTCTCGCGCAGCAATCGGGCAAAGGCGAATTGCTCTTTCCCGGCGAGTGCGTCATCGCGCGTGTCCGACAGAACGACGAAATCCGCCGTCACACCGGCCCGGGTGACAGATCGGTCAATCGCGGCGATGCGGGCAAAAGTGGTCAGCGGGTCTTCGTTGCAGATGGGTACCGCGATCACGGTGCGCGGCTGCGGCGCGTCCAGCGCGGGGCGGGGAGGCGTTGATCTGCCGCCGAAAAGCCCGATCAGCGCCAATGACGCCCCCAAGCCAGCCAAGCCGTGGTCGCGAAAACGAGCAGGGCGCGGATGCCGTCCCACCCGCTGAACCCATCGCGCGCCGCCGCCTCGGCCAAAAGCATTGACGCAAGGGCCGCACAGCCGAGAGACAAAAAGACGGCGAACGCCCGTGCAAACCGGGTCGCCCCGTCCGCCGCAAGCTGCCTTTGCTGAAGTGTCATTGAACCTAGGCCTTGCGCCGCAGCAGGAACGCCCGCGCGACATCGGCCAGCCCGGCCAGATGGCCGCGCCGTTCCAAGGTCTGCCGTGGCATGGCAAGCGGGGCGGCGGGCGGCATCCAAGTCTCGGCCTCAACCGTCATTGCGGAATAGGGGGTCGTCGCGTCTTGAAGGTTCATGCGTTGATCCATTGGTACACCCATGTCTCTGTAAGATTGCGGTCATATCCCGATAGAACTGCCTTGATTTCGACGATGGCGTCAGGCTCTGCACGCAGTTCCAGCACCAGCCGCCATTCGTCTCTGCCATCTACCCGGCTCAGGATCGCCTCGACGATTTCGCCGTTCTGCGCGCTGGCGATCGGCTCCAACTCTGCGTCGCTTGGCATATCGCTCAGCTGTCCGCCGGCAAAGTCGATGACGAATTTGCGGGTTTGCGTATCTGCCTCTACCCCCGCAACCCCGCCGTGGCCCGAACGCAGCCGCACCACGCGGCCAAGGGTCTGCGGGGTCGCGCCCGGTGGGTTCATCCCCCAGTGCATGCGGTAGTCATAGGCCAATTCATCCCCAGCACGGGTTTCGCCCTCGGGAATCCAATAAGCGACGATGTTGTCATTGCCCTCCAGATCGGAGGGAATTTCGACCAGTCGCACCGTGCCCTTGCCCCAGTCGCCCAAGGGTTCGATCATCAAAGAGGGGCGCCGTTCGTAATGGGCCTGCGCATCGAGGTAATGCTCAAAGTCCCGGTTGCGCTGTGCCAACCCGAAGGAGCGCGGGCTCTGCGCCCCGAAATAGGAACTCGCCAAACGCGGCGGATTGTTCAGCGGGCGGCAGAGGGTCGCATCCTTGCCCGCGTTCAGCACCAAGACTTCGCTGTCGTGAACCGAGGGGCGGAAATCGTCAAAGCTGCCCTTGTCCGCGCCATTGTGCAGGAACATCGAGGTCAGCGGCGCGATGCCAAGCTGCTTGATGTCTTTGCGCAGGAACAGCCGCATGGTGACCTCGACGGTGGTGTCGTCGCCCGGTGTGATCACGAACCTATAGGCGCCGGTCACCGACGGGCTGTCGAGTGCGGCATAGATCGTGGCGCTGCTATCGCCCGGTTCGGGACGGCGCAGCCAGACCTCGCTGAAACGGGGGAACTCCTCGCCTTCGGGCAGGCCGGTGTTGACGGCAAGGCCGCGCGCGCTCAGCCCATAAAGCGTGTCTTTCCCCAGAGCGCGGAAATAGCTCGCGCCTTGGAAGACGATCAATTCGTCGAAAATATCGGCGCGGTTGAGCGGGGTGTGCAGACGGAAACCGGCAACGCCCGGCATCTCGGCATTGGGGGGATCGACTTGGCAAGCGCCGCGTCGTCATATTCAAAATCCGCGGTGGTGAAGCCCATGGGCTCAACCGTCTCGCCCCGGACCTCGTTGATCTCCACCGCTTCTTTGAACAGCCAGCCGGGGTGGAAGGCGTGCAACCTAAAGGTAACGCCCTTTTCCTGCCAGCGCGCCTGTTCGGGTCGGAATCGAATCCGTTGATAGGCGTCGTAATCAAGATCGGCGAGGAACCCTTTGACCGGCTTCGGAGCCGCATAGGACGACTGCGCCAAGTCCCGCATGTCATTGACCAGATTGTCGAATGTGAAGGAGGCGGCAGGCACCTCTTGCGCGCGACTGCGCAGCGGCATCAGCGCGGCAGCAAAGGACGCGGCGGAGAGGGTCAGAAACTGACGCCGCTCTAAGCTTTCGGTCCGCAATTTTTTCGATCGTGTAGTAGAAGAATTTGGCAAAACAATACCCCGAGAGACACGTTAAGAGTGTGCAATTTTTTCCCTATCTAATCCTTTCGGCGGCGCTGGAAACTTGATTCAGTAACTTTCAGCGGAATGCTGCAGAGCAGCGCGGAAAATCGCCTATCCGGGCTTTGCTTGCCGGGGTCTGCACAAAATTTTGCCCAGATTACCGTAGCATCGCCGCTTTTTTTGACATTCGATCCTGTGAAGCGGCGCCATTGGTGGGGCTTTGGGGGCATGCTACGGCTCTCAGCGCTCCAACCTCAGACGGGGCCGAAGCGCGGGAGGGGGTCAAACCGCGTCGAGCCCGTCGGCCAGCAAGCGCTCTAGGCTTTGCACTTCGACCTCCGTCAGGGGATCCCCTTTGCGCGGGTTTCAGCGCGGGCCTTGAACCGGCGCTGCGAGGGCAGCCGCGCCCCTTGGGCCGTGATCGCGGCAAAGAGCGTTTCCGCCCGCGCAAAGGGATCACCGGGGCGGCCAGCGGCAAACTTTTCCGGGTCGAAGGCGATGATCAACTCACCATGGGCCGGCGCGAGGGTGAGAGAGCCCAAGGCGTCGCGCGCCTCTGGGCTGGTCAGGTCGCCGATCATCACCCCGGCGAGCAGTTCGATCATGGTGGAAATGGCGGATCCCTTATGGCCACCAAAGGGCAACATGGCCCCGGCAAGGGCGGCTTTGGGATCGGTCGTGGGCCTGCCGTCGGGCGCGATGGCCCAGCCTTCGGGCAGGGGCGTGCCCGCGCGGCGGTGCAATTCGATCTCTCCCCGCGCGGCGACGCTGGTGGCAAAATCAAAGACGTAAGGGTCGCCCTCTGCCCGTGGCCAGCCAAAGGCGAAAGGGTTGGTCCCCATCAAGGGGTCGGTGCCGCCCGACGGGGCCACGCTGGCATAGCTGGGGCACATCGCCATGGCGGCGAGGCCCATATCGGTCAACGTCTCAATCTCGGGCCAGAGGGCGGCGAAATGGGTGCAATCGTTGATCACCATGGCGGCGATCCCGGTCGTGCGGCAACGCTCTGCCAGCACCGGCGCGCCCGCGTCGAATGCAGCGTTGGAAAAGCCGCCTCCCGCGTTCACGCGCACAATGGCGCTGTCGTCTTGGTGCATCTGCGGCACCGCATCGGGCACCACTTTGCCCGCCTTGATCGTGCGCAGGCACCCTTCGATCCGGTAGATGCCGTGGGATTTGCAGG
Organism: Sulfitobacter profundi; assembly: GCF_042661425.1. NCBI lineage: Bacteria > Pseudomonadati > Pseudomonadota > Alphaproteobacteria > Rhodobacterales > Roseobacteraceae > Sulfitobacter > Sulfitobacter profundi. Next base: position 73,275 of record NZ_JBHSWA010000004.1, read on the forward strand.
CATCGCCTTCGCCCGCCACGATCACCCGCGCGAGGGCGGCGGCATTCTGCGGCGACAGGCCCGCGCCTTGGAAAATCTGCATGACAATTCCGTTTAGGGCGTCGTGGGACAGGGTCGTATCGGTCATCTGGATCCTCGCAGGGCTTGGGTTGCAATCATGCATACATCATGTATGCAGTTGCGCAGAGACGCAAGCTGACACCGGGCCGCGGCCCGCATGAAAGGATAGACGATGGCCTTTACCCCCCATGGCAAACATCTGATCGCCGGCGAATGGATCGCCACCGACGACCGCTTTAGTTCCAGCCCCGCCCATGGAAACGCACATGAATTCTCGGTCGGCACGGTGGATTTGGTCGACCAAGCCTGCGAAGCTGCCGAAGCGGCGTTTTGGGACTTCGGCTATTCCAGCCGCGCCACCCGCGCTAAGTTTCTGAACGCCATCGCCGATGAGATCGACGCCCGCGGTGCCCAGATCACCGAGATCGGCAGCCAAGAAAGCGGCCTGCCCACAGCGCGTCTGGAAGGAGAGCGGGGCCGGACCGTCGGCCAGCTGCGCCTCTTTGCCGCGCATATCGAAAAGGGTGACTACCTCGACCGCCGCTTCGATGCCGCCATGCCGGAACGCCAGCCCGCCCCGCGCCCGGCGATCACCATGGTGCAACGCCCGATCGGCCCTGTCGCCGTCTTTGGCGCGTCGAACTTCCCGCTGGCTTTCTCAGTCGCAGGCGGTGACACGGCGGCGGCGCTGGCGGCAGGCTGCCCGGTCGTGGTCAAAGGCCACTCCGCCCATCCCGGCACGGGTGAGATTGTTGCAGAAGCGATCCATGCGGCGGTTGAAAGCTGCGGCATGCCGCGCGGGGTGTTTTCGCTGATCCAAGGTGGCAATCGCGCTGTTGGTCAGGCCGTGGTGCAGCATCCGCTGATCAAGGCCGTGGGTTTCACCGGCTCTCTCGCGGGGGGCGGGCGCTGTTCGATCTCTGCGCCGCGCGGCCGGAGCCGATCCCCTTCTTTGGTGAATTGGGCTCGGTCAACCCTATGTTCATGCTCCCCGCCGCGATGGAGGCACGGGCCGAGGAACTGGGCAAAGGCTGGGCCGCGTCCCTGACCATGGGCGCGGGCCAGTTTTGCACCAATCCGGGCATTGCCGTGGTGATCGACGGGGCAGGGGCAGACGCCTTCGTGAAAAGTGCCGCCACCGCACTGCAAGACGTGGCCGAACAGGTCATGCTGACAGACGGTATCGCGCAGGCCTTCTGTGCGGGCCGCGACACGTTCAAGGCCGCGCAGAGCCTGCGCCAAGTGCATGTAGCCGACAGCACTGGCCGCAACGCCGCCCCGGCCCTGTTCGAGACCACGGGCGCAGAGTTCAAAGCCAACCCGGCGCTGCATGAAGAAGTCTTTGGCCCGCTGGGGCTGGTGGTGCGGGTTGCTTCGCTGGAAGAGATGCGCGCGCTGGCTCTCGATCTGGACGGGCAGTTGACCATCACCCTGCATATGGGTGACGCGGATGTTAAGGCCGCGCGGGTCTTGATGCCGGTGCTGGAACGCAAAGCCGGACGTCTGTTGGCAAACGGCTTCCCCACCGGCGTCGAGGTGGTGGATTCCATGGTGCACGGCGGGCCCTATCCGGCCAGCACCAACTTTGGCGCGACCAGTGTGGGCACCCTGTCGATCCGGCGTTTCCTGCGGCCGGTGTCCTATCAGAACCTGCCAGAGGCGCTGCTGCCCGAAGACGCGGCGGGGTGATCCCAGACGGGAAAGCCGGGCTGCACGCCCGGCTTTTTCATTTTAGCCGGAAAAGAGGGCGGCTGCGGCCCTATTCCCATCCCCAAACAATGACGACGGCGTCTCAATGTATCAAAAATATGTCGACACATCGGTAAAAGTTAAAAATACATATTGTATTTTTAATGAAGACATTGTTCCTTCATACCACCCCGTACCCCGCCCAGACAGAGTCGGGGCGACCAACCCAAGAGGGAGATATCTATGAAATTTACGCAACTCGCCGGGAGCCTCGTGGCTGCGACCGTGATCGGCACCACCGCACATGCCGACAAACTGGACGACATCATTTCTTCGGGCACGCTGCGCTGCGCCGTGGTGCTGGACTTCCCGCCCATGGGCTCGCGCGATGACACCAACACGCCCGTCGGCTTTGACGTGGATTATTGCAACGATCTGGCCGCAGCACTCGGTGTCGAAGCCGAAATCGTCGAGACGCCATTCCCCGACCGTATCCCCGCGCTCGTCTCAGGCCGCGCGGATGTGGGCGTTGCCTCCACCTCCGACACGCTGGAGCGGGCCAAGACGGTTGGCTTCTCGGTCCCGTATTTCGCCTTCACCAATGTCGTGCTGACCCGCGAAGACGCAGGTGTCGACAGCTTTGAAAGCCTCAAGGGCAAGACCGTCGGCTCCGTCGCGGGCACGTTTGAGGCCATCGCGTTGGAAGAGCAGGTCGACGCATGGGACGACGGCAGCTTCCGTTCTTATCAGAGCCAAGCTGACGTGTTCCTGTCCCTGTCCCAAGGTCAGATCGACGCGACCGTCGTGACTTCCACCGTGGCGTCTTCCATCGTCAACGGCGGCAAATTCGAAGGTCTGACCATCGCGGGCGATGCGCCCTTTGACGTGGACTACGTCGGCCTCATCGGACTGCGTCAGGAGTACGGTCTGCTGAACTATCTCGATCTCTTCGTGAACCAGCAGGTCCGCTCGGGCCGCTATCAGGAACTCTTTGACAAATGGGTCGGCGGCGACGCGCCTGACCTGACCATCGCCAAAGCCTATCGTTGATGGATGCGGGGGCCGCGCCTTGCGGCCCCCGTCTGCCGATAACCGCTGATCGGAGCAAATGATGGGCAACTACACCTTTCAATGGCGACAGGCCTTTCGCGCTTTCCCAGAAATGCTGGAAGGCGCGCTGGTTACGCTGCAGATATCGATCCTGTCGATGCTGATCGGCGTTGCCATCGCCGTGCTGCTGGCCGTGGGCCGCGATGCCAAATCGCGCTGGCTGCGGGCACCTGCGACCGCATGGGTCGAAGTGGCGCGCAACACGCCTGCACTTTTTCAGATTTACATGGCGCATTTCGGGCTTGGGTCTTTCGGGATCTACCTCAGCCCCTATGCCGCACTGCTGGCCGGGATCGCCTTCAACAACGCGGGCTACCTGTGCGAGACGTTCCGCGGCGCGATGCGGGCCATTCCGGACACGCAGCTGCGCGCCGGTCGGTCACTGGGCATGGGGCAAGCCAAGGCGTTTCGCCTGATCATCGTGCCGCAGATGTTCCGCATCTCGTTTCTGCCAACCACAAACCAGATGATCTGGGCGATTTTGATGACATCCCTGGGTGTCACGGTGGGCCTGAATTCGGACCTCGCGGGGGTCACACAAGACCTCAATGCGCGCAGCTTCCGGACCTTTGAATTCTTCGCATTGGCGGCGGTGATCTACTACGTGATCGCCAAGGCCGTGATGCTCGGCGCACGGCTCATGGCCGCCCGCCTGTTTCGCTACTGAAGGAAGAGAATAGATGTTTGATACGGCTCTGACCTTCAACGACTTAATGTTCATGCTCAAAGGCGCGGGTGTGACGCTTTCGGTCACCGCCTTTGCGGTGGTGGGCGGCACGCTGCTGGGGGTCTTCTTCGGGGTGCTGCGCAGCCAGATCAGCCCTTGGGCGGCCCTGCCGCTGACCTTTGTGCTGGATATCTTCCGCTCGGTTCCGCTGCTGATCCAGCTGATCCTCGCCAACGCTTTTCAGGCCATCGCGGGCTGGGGGATTTCCCCCTTCGTGACCTCCTGCATCGTGCTGGCGCTTTATACCTCGGCCTATTGCACCGAGATCGTGCGCGGCGCGATTGAGGCGGTGCCTTCGGTCACCCGCCGTGCGGCCCGTTCGCTCGGCATGACATGGGGCCAAGACCTCACGCAGATCGTCTTTCCCATGGCGCTGCGCGTGGGCCTGCCCAGTTGGATCGGCCTGACGCTTGGCGTGATGAAAGACAGCGCGTTGGTGATGTGGCTTGGCATCATCGAACTGCTGCGTGCCTCGCAAATTCTGGTGACACGCCTGCAAGAGCCGATGTTCATCCTGCTCGTGACGGGCGCGATCTATTTCGCGCTCAGTTTCCCCATTGCCCGGCTTGGCAGCCGCTTGGAAAAAAGGTGGCAAGAAAATGATTGAGATTGAAAACGTCCATAAATCCTTTGGCGCACTACAGGTGCTCAAGGGCATCGACCTGACCGTGCAAAAGGGCGAGGTCGTCTCGGTGATCGGCGGCTCTGGCTCGGGCAAATCGACGCTGCTGACCTGCATCAACGGGTTGGAGCCGATCGACAATGGCCGCATCGTGGTCGACGGCACCGAGGTCCACGCCCGCGACACCGACCTGAACAAGCTGCGCCGCAAAATCGGCATCGTGTTCCAGCAGTTCAACGCCTTCCCGCATCTGACGGTGCTGGAAAACGTCACGCTGGCTCCGCGCAAGGTCAAAGGTATGGGCCGCAAAGAAGCCGAAGAGATCGCGGTGCAGCAACTCTCGCATGTCGGTCTGGCCGACAAGCTGGGCGTCTATCCCGGCCGCCTGTCGGGCGGGCAGCAGCAGCGGATGGCGATTGCGCGTGCATTGGCGATGTCGCCCGATTACATTCTCTTTGATGAGGTGACCTCGGCGCTCGACCCGCAACTGGTGGGCGAGGTGCTCGACACGCTCAAATTGCTGGCAGATGAGGGGATGACGATGATCTGTGTCACCCATGAGATGAGTTTCGCACGCGATGTGTCGGACCGGGTGGCGTTCTTTCACAAGGGCGTCATGGCCGAGATCGGCGCGCCGGATCAGATCTTTGGCGATCCGCAGCAAGAAGAGACCCGTCAATTCCTATCGAGCGTCCGGTAATGAGCCAATCTCCGGTGACGGTTGTCGGCGCTGGCGTGGTGGGCCTGTCTACCGCGCTGGCGCTTCAGGCGCGCGGGTTGACCGTGCGGGTGATTGACCGCGAAGGCCCGGCAGCGGGCGCGTCGGCGGGCAACGCAGGCGCCTTTGCCTTTACCGAGATCCTGCCGCTCGCCTCACCCCGGATGATCCGGCAGGCGCCGAAATGGCTGCTGGATCCGCTGGGGCCGCTGACCGTGCCGCCGCGCTATGCCGGGCGGATCACACCGTGGATGTGGCGTTTCTGGAAGGCAAGTTGGCCTGCGCAGGTGCGGGCTTCGACCGTGGCGCAGACGGCGCTGATGAAGCTCTCGCAGGCCGCGCTCGACCCGCATCTGGAGTTGAGCGGCCTTGCCCATATGCTGCGGCACGACGGGCAATTGCAGGTCTATGAGAGCGAGGCCGAGTTCCGCGCGTCACTCCCCGGTTGGCAGGCCCGCGAAGAGGCGGGGATCGCCTTCACGCATCTAAAGGGCGATGAGATTGCGGCCTATCAACCCGGTCTTGCGCCCGGCTTCACCCATGCGACCTTCACCCCCGAGTGGCAGTCGATTTCGGACCCGCGTGACTATGTGCTGGCGATGGCAGAACGCTTCCGGGCAGGGGGTGGCGAGATCACGATCACTCGCGCCGAGCGTCTGGTTGCGGGCGGGGTCGAAACCTCCGATGGCATGATCCCCGGCTGCGTCGTGCTGGCCGCAGGTGCGCACTCGCATCACTTGGCCCTCACCGCCGGCGCGAAAATCCCGCTGGAGACCGAGCGAGGCTATAACACGACGCTGCCCGCCGGGGCCTTCGACCTGAAGCGTCAGATCACCTTCGGCGGCCATGGATTTGTCATCAGCAAGGTCGGCGACGGCCTGCGCGTTGGCGGGGCGGTGGAACTGGGCGGGCTCGACCTGCCGCCAAACTTTGCCCGCGCCGATGCGATGTTGAAAAAGGCCAAGCGCTTCCTGCCGGGGCTCGACACCTCGGGCGGCACGCAATGGATGGGTTTCCGCCCCTCGCTGCCAGATAGTCTGCCTGCCATCGGCGCGCTGCCGAACCGTCCGGATGTGTTCTGCGCCTTCGGCCACGGGCATCTTGGCCTCACGCAATCCGCGGGCACCGCCGCCATCATCGCGGACCTGATGACCGGCCAAGACCCCGGCATCGATCTGACCCCCTTCTCTCCCGCCCGTTTCTAGAGGCTGACATGACGCAACACACATTTCCTTGTATCGACGGCCACACCTGCGGCAATCCGGTGCGGCTCGTCACCGGCGGCGCGCCCCTGCTCAAAGGTGCGAACATGCTGGAAAAACGCGCGCATTTTCTGGCGGAATACGACTGGATCCGCACCGGTCTGATGTTCGAGCCGCGCGGCCATGACCAGATGTCGGGCGCGATCCTTTATCCGCCGACACGGGATGATTGCGACATCGCCGTGCTGTTCATCGAAACCTCGGGCTGCCTGCCGATGTGCGGCCACGGCACCATTGGCACCGTCACCATCGCGCTGGAAAACGGACTGGTCACGCCTGCTACCCCCGGACAGTTACGCCTTGAAACCCCCGCCGGGCGGGTCGATGTGACCTACCGCCAAGAGGGGCGTTTCGTCGAAGAAGTGCGGCTGACCAATGTGCCCGCCTTCCTCCATTCCGAAGGGCTGACGGCTGAGGTCGAAGGCTTGGGCGAAGTGGTCGTCGATGTGGCCTATGGCGGCAATTTCTATGCCATCGTCGAGCCGCAGAAAAACTTCCGCGATATGGCAGATTTCTCTGTTTCCGAACTGGTCGGTCTCAGCCCGAAACTCCGCACGGCGCTGAACGCGAAATACGAATTCATCCACCCCGAACACCCCGCCATCAACGGGCTAAGCCACATCCTCTGGACCGGCGCGGCCCAAGCCCCCGAGGCTCACGCCCGCAACGCGGTTTTCTACGGCGACAAGGCGATCGACCGCTCCCCCTGCGGCACCGGCACCTCTGCCCGGATGGCGCAACTCGCGGCCAAGGGGAAGCTGAAAGTTGGCGATGATTTCGTGCATGAATCCATCATCGGGTCGATGTTCAAAGGCCGCGTCGAAGCAGCGGCGGAGTTGGCGGGAAAGCCCGCGATCATCCCCTCCATCGCCGGTTGGGCCCGGGTCACCGGCTTTAACACCATCTTTATCGACGAGCGTGATCCCTTCGCGCATGGCTTTGTCGTCACCTGACTTGGAAAGGCTCCCCATGGCGCAAATCATCGTTCCCGCCGAGGCCCAAGGCGCGGTGCTCGTCTCGTCCGAGGGGTTGAGCTTCTGGGGCGGCGTCGATCCGGCCGATGGCAAGGTCATCGACGCGCATCACCCGCTCTGTGGACAATCGCTAGCAGGGAAGATCGTGTTGATGCCGACCAGCCGCGGCTCCTGCACCGGCAGTGGCGTCTTGTTGGAACTGGCGCTGAATGGCCATGCGCCCGCCGCCTTGGTTTTCCGCGAGGCCGAAGACATCCTGACCTTGGGGGCGCTGATCGCGGGCAAAATGTTCGACAAGCCGCTCGCGGTACTGCGCCTCGGCGCAAAGGACTACGACCTGCTCGCCAAAGCGCGCAGCGCGCGGATTACGCCGGAGATGCTGAGCACGGATGAGTGGGACTTGCCGCTGTCCGACAGGCCCGCCCGCGATCTGCATCTCACCGCTGAGGATCAAGCAATGCTGGGCGGAGCCCACGGCCCGGCAGTTCAACTGGCGATGGAGATCATCTGCACCATGGCGCGCGGGCAGGGGGCCGAGAGGCTGGTCGACGTGACCCGCGTGCATATCGACGGCTGCATCTACGCCAGCCCGGCCAATCTGCTTTTTGCCCAGACCATGGCCGATATGGGCTCGCAGGTGCGGGTGCCAACGACGATGAATGCCATCTCGGTCGACCACGGCAACTGGCGCGCGCAGGGCGTGCCGCCGAATTTCGGCCTGCCCGCCAGCCGTCTGGCCGATGCTTATGTCACCATGGGCGCGCGGCCCAGTTTCACCTGCGCGCCCTACCAACTGCCCGCCCCGCCCGAGCGCGGCGAGTTTATCGCATGGTCGGAATCCAACGCGGTGATCTATGCCAATAGCGTGCTTGGCGCGCGAACGGTGAAACATCCCGATTTCCTCGACCTGTGCATCGCGCTGACCGCACGCGCGCCGCTTTCGGGGGTCTATCTGGATGACCACCGCGCCCCACGCCGGGTGATCGATGTGGCATTGCCCGCGCAATATAACGAGGCGATCTGGCCGATGCTCGGCTGGCTGGCGGGGCAGGCGGCACCGGACCGGATCCCGCTGCTGCGCGGGCTGGAAACCGCTGCGCCGAACGAGGATGACCTCAAAGCGCTCTGCGCCGCCTTTGGCACCACCTCCGCCGCGCCGATGCTGCATGTGGCAGGCGTCACGCCCGAAGCCGATCTGCCCCCCGTGGCCGAGGCCGATACGCTGCGCATCACGCCCCAAGACCTGCGCCGTGTCTGGCGGCAATTCAACGCGGGGCCTGCGCAGGTCGATCTCGTGGCCTTCGGCAGCCCGCATTTCTCGCTCGCGGAATGCCGAGCTTTGGATGCGGCTCTGGCCGGGCGAAAACGTCACCCAGACACGGCGGTTATCGTTACCCTTGGGCATGACACGCTCACGGCGGCGCGCGACGACGGCACCGTGGCGCGGCTCGAAGCGGCAGGGGTGCAGGTCGTGCCCGACATCTGCTGGTGCTCGATTTCCGAGCCGGTCTTCCCGCCCTCGACCAAGGTGTTGATGACCAACTCGGGCAAATATGCCCATTACGCCCCGGGCCTTTCGGGCCGTGCGGTGCGCTTTGGCAGTATCGCCGATTGCGTTAAGGCCGCCGTGACCGGGCAGGCCGGGGAGGCGTTGCCGACATGGCTGGCCGCAAAGGAGACTAACAATGCGTAGCAGCAAGACCGTTCATGTGATCTCGGCCCATGCCGAGGGCGAAGTCGGCGATGTGATCGTCGGCGGTGTCACCCGCCCCCGGCGACACGCTTTGGGAGCAAAGCCGTTGGATCGCGCGGGACCAGACGCTGCGCAACTTCGTGCTGAACGAGCCGCGCGGCGGGGTGTTTCGCCATGTGAACCTGCTCGTCCCGCCGAAAGACCCGCGCGCCGATGCAGCCTTTATCATCATGGAGCCGGAGGACACGCCGCCGATGTCGGGCTCCAACTCGATCTGCGTGTCGACCGTCTTGCTCGACGGGGGATCCTGCCGATGACCGAGCCGGTGACGGAGCTAACGCTCGAAGCGCCGGGCGGGCTGGTGAAGGTCCGCGCGGAATGTCGCAATGGCAAGGCGGAGCGTATTTTCGTGCAGAACCTGCCGAGCTTTGCAGCCCGGTTGGATGTGCCGCTTGAAGTCGAAGGGCTGGGCCGGCTCACCGTCGATACCGCCTATGGCGGGGATAGTTTCGTGGTCGTCGACGCCGCCGCGATGGGGTTTTCGCTAGAGGCGCATGAGGCCCATGACATCGCCCGCCTCGGCGTGCGGATCACCAATGCCGCGATGCGGTTTGAGCATCCCGAGAACCCCGATTGGCAGCATTTCTCTTTCTGCCTTTTTGCCGGGCCAGTCACCCGCGACGCGACCGGTCTGCGCGCCGGGGCGGCGGTGGCAATCCAGCCGGGCAAGGTCGATCGCTCCCCCACGGGCACGGCGCTCTGCGCGCGGATGGCGCTGCTGCATGCGCGGGGGAAATGGGGGTGGAGGACAGCCTGACCACGGTCTCGCTGATCGGCTCGACCTTTACCGGGCGGATCTTGGGCGAGACGCGCGTGGGCGATCATCCGGCGATCCTTCCCGAACTCTCTGGGCGGGGCTGGGTCACAGGCATCCACCAGCACATGCTAGACCCCGATGACCCGTGGCCCGGCGGCTACCGACTGTCCGACACTTGGGGGGCACGCGGTTAGGCGCCCATCCCTTTCGCCAAATTGAACCCCGATCCCCCGGCCTGAGTGGGGGCGGGGCGCGGGGTGGATATTCGCCGCGCTACCGCCGCGCCGCCTCGGCGCGAAGCCGCCGTCCTTGGCTGACGCGAGGCAACGTCTTGCATGTGCACTTGGTTTTCGATTGATTACTTTTCAATCAGAACACGAACTTTCAAACAACGGAGAGTCACCATGAAGCTACGCACCACACTTGCATCCTCCGCATTGGCGCTCAGCCTTGCGTTTCAGGCCCAAGCCGCCGATGTCCCCGAGGGTGTGAACCTTGCCGAAGATCAAAGCTATACCTTCTGGCTGCTTGACGCGATCAAGTCGATGGACCCGCAGATCAACACCGATGTCGAAGGTTCGGACGTGCTGCGCAACCTCTTTGAAGGGCTTTATAACGAAGACGGCAATGGCGAACTGGTCCCCGGTGTGGCGCTGGATCATGAGGTCTCCGAAGACGGCAAGACCTATACGTTCAACCTGCGCAAAGACGCCAAATGGTCCAATGGTGATCCGGTCACGGCCAATGATTTCGTCTATTCTTGGCGCCGTTTGGCGGACCCGGCGACCGCGTCGGAATACGCATGGTATATGGAGTTGATGCAGGTCGAAAACGCGCCTGAGATCATCGCCGGGGACAAGTCGCCCGAGGAATTGGGCATCCAAGCCGTCGACGACCACACGCTTGAGGTCAAGATCACCACGCCGCTGCCCTATTTCCCGCAGATGCTGGTGCATGGGTCGACCTTCCCCGTGCTGCAAAGCGTGGTGGAAGAGCATGGCGACGATTGGACCGATGCGGGCACGCTCGTCGGCAACGGCGCTTATAAACTGGTCGAGCATCAGTTGGGCGAACGTGTCGTGATGGAGAAGAACGACACCTATTGGGATACCGACAACGTGGTGATGGAGAAGATCACCGCGCTCACGATCAATGACGTGAACCAAGCGCTGACCCGCTATCTGGCGGGTGAGTTGGACCGCGTGGATATCCCCGCCGGGCAGTACCCGCGTCTGAAGAAAGAATACCCCGAACAGGCGGTCTCAACCCCCTATAACTGCTCGTATATCTACATGCTGAACGTAGGGGAAAAGGGCCCCGAGGCGCTGAAAAACGTCAATGTACGCAAAGCCTTGGCCTATGCCATCGACCGCGACATCATTGTCGAGCGTATCCTGCAAGGCGGTCAGAAGCCGTCGTACAACTGGACCCACTGGGCGATCGCCGATTTCGAGCGTCCCGAGTTGGATTGGGCCGACAATATGGATCAGGCGCAGCGCGTGGAAAAGGCCAAGGAACTGTTGGCCGAGGCGGGCTATGGCCCCGACAACCCGCTGGACCTGACGCTGCAGTACAACACATCGGAAGATCACAAAAAGATCGCCATCGCGGCCTCGCAGATGCTCAAGCAGATCGGCGTGAACCTCACGCTGGATAACTATGAGTGGAAGGTCCACACCGACCGCATGCAGCGCCAAGACTACGACATGGCGCGCTATGCATGGTGCGGCGACTACAACGAGGCCTCGACCTACCTCGATCTGCTGACCTCATATTCGGGCCACAACAACGGCGAGTTCTACAATGACGCTTATGACAAGCTCATGAAGGACAGCAAAACCGCCGAAGACCCGCAGCCGCTTTACAAAGATGCGGAGCGTATCTTGGCCGAGGAAATGCCGATCATCCCGATCTACCACTACGCCAACGTCGACATGATCGCGGAAGACATCGAAGGTCTGCCCGAGAATAACGTCAACAACACGTGGTACGGCAAAGACCTCTATCGTACCGCGGAGTAACCTCTCGACATTCGGGCAGCCCGGCGGTTAAGGCACGGGCTGCCCGATTCCATTTTGCCCCCCTCAACCCCCGTATCCGGAGCGCGCGCCTCTTGCTCAGTTACATCCTCAAGCGCCTTGCCATCGCTGTTCCGACGCTGCTTGTGCTGATCGTCATCTCCTTTCTGCTGATGCATTCCGCCCCCGGTGGGCCCTTCACATCAGAGCGTGAATTGCCGCCGCAGGTGCTGGCGAACCTCAATGCGAAATACGGGCTGGATGATCCGCTTTGGAAGCAGATCGGCAGCTATGTTTGGGGCATCGTGACCGAGTTCGATTTCGGGCCGAGCTTTGTTTACAAAGACCGTTCGGTGAATGAGATCATCGCCCAAGGTTTCCCGATTACGCTGACCTATGGGCTGTTGTCCTTTGCTGTCGCAGTGATCGTCGGCGTTGGCCTTGGCGTGGCCGCAGCGGTGCGGCACAACTCGCTGCTCGATTATGTCGCGGTTGGGGTTTCCATCGGGGCGCAGGTGCTGCCGAATTTCGTCATGGCGCCGATCTTGGTGCTGGTCTTTACGCTCTGGCTTGGTTGGTTGCCCGGGGGCGGGTGGCAAGGGCCGGAGTATTGGATCATGCCGGTGATCGCGCTGTCGACATCCTTCATGGCCTCGATTGCGCGGATCACCCGCTCGTCGATGCTTGAGGTGCTGACCTCGAACCACATCCGCACCGCGCGCGCCAAGGGGCTGCCCGAACGCCGGGTGATCCTGCGCCATGCGCTGAAACCCGCGATGCTGCCAGTGATTTCCTATCTGGGCCCCGCTTTCGTGGCGATGATCACCGGCTCTGTGGTGGTCGATATCTATTTCTCCACCGGCGGCATCGGCAAGGCTTTCGTCGATTCAGCGCTCAACCGCGACTACGCGGTGATGATGGGGGTGACGATCCTCGTGGGCGCGCTGACCATCTTCTTTAACCTCGTGGTCGATATCCTCTACGGGTGGATCGACCCCAAGATCCGGTACTGACATGGTGATGACATCCGAACAACGGGTCGAAGCCAGCGAGATTGCGGGCAAGGGGCGTTCCCCTTGGGCCGATGCGCGGCGGCGGTTTTTCCGCAACAAGGCGGCGCTGATGGGTCTGGTAATCCTCGGCTTCGTCGTGGTCTTTGCGCTTTTCGGCAACAGCTTTGCGCAATGGTCGAACGAGGAATTGGACTACAACGTCATGGGCCAGATCGTCGAATTGGGTGGGCCGTCGATTGAAAGCGGCCATTACTTTGGCACCGACGATCTGGGGCGCGATTTGTTCGCCCGCACCGTGCAAGGCACGCAGATCAGCCTCGCGGTGGGCCTTGTCGGCGCGTTGATTGCCTGTGTGGTCGGCACGCTTTACGGCGCGGTGGCGGGCTACTTCGGCGGGCGCACCGACAGCATCATGATGCGGCTCGTCGATATCTTCATGGCCGTGCCTTACATGTTCGTGCTGATCCTGCTCTTGGTGATGTATGGCCGTTCGATCACCATTCTTTTTGCGGGCGTCGGGCTGATTTCATGGATGGAGATGGCCCGCATCGTGCGGGGCCAGACGCTGACCATCAAGGGCCGCGAGTTTGTTGAGGCTGCCCGCGCCACCGGCGTTTCGGCCCCGGTCATCATCCTGCGCCATATCGTGCCCAACCTCTTGGGCGTCATCGCGGTATACGCCACGCTGCTGGTCCCGCTGATGATCCTGACGGAAAGCTTCATCTCTTTCCTCGGGCTTGGCATTCAGGAGCCGCTGACCTCCCTCGGGGCGCTGATCTCCGAAGGGGCGGGGACCATCGCCTATGGCACCACTTGGCAGTTGGGTTTCCCGCTGCTGTTCTTCTGTCTCACGCTCTTTGGCCTGTTCTTTATCGGCGACGGATTGCGTGACGCCCTCGACCCCAAGGATCGCTGATGTCTCTGCTGGAAATCGACAAGCTCTCTGTCACCTTCGACGGCGAAGATGGCCCCGTGCATGCGGTCAATGACCTGTCGCTGTCGATCAGCCGGGGTGAGACCTTGGGCATCGTCGGCGAAAGCGGCTCGGGCAAATCGCAGACCGCCTTTTCGATCATGGGCCTGCTCGCGCCGAACGGGCGCACCGCTGGCTCGGTCCGGTTTGACGGGCAAGAGATTTTGGGCGCCAAACCCAAGGTGCTGAACAAACTCCGGGCTGAGCGGATTGCGATGATTTTTCAAGATCCGATGACCTCGCTCAATCCTTACATGCGCATCGCGGACCAGATGACCGAGGTGCTGACCCTGCACAAAGGCATGTCCAAACGCGACGCACTGGCGGAGTCGGTGCGGATGTTGGACGCAGTAAAGATCCCCGCAGCCAAGGAGCGCATCCGCCTCTTCCCGCACGAGTTCTCCGGCGGGATGCGCCAGCGGGTGATGATCGCCATGTCGCTGCTGTGCAAACCCGACCTGCTGATCGCGGATGAGCCGACCACCGCGCTCGACGTGACGGTGCAGGCGCAGATCATGGACCTGCTGGGTGATCTGCAAAAGGATTTCGGCATGGCCACGATCCTCATCACCCATGACCTTGGCGTCGTCGCGGGGTTCTGCGAGCGGGTGCTGGTGATGTACGGTGGCCGCGTGATGGAGCAGGGCCCGACCGAGCCGCTTTTCGCGCAACCGACGCACCCCTACACCCGTGGCCTTCTGGCTGCCGTGCCGCGGGTCGATGACCAAGACGCCACCATGAAGGCGATCCCCGGCAACCCGCCCAACATGGCCGCCCCGCCCGAGGGCTGCCCTTTCCGCCCGCGCTGCACCTACGCCGGTGAGGATTGCCGCGTGATGCCGCCACTTGCGCCTTTTGCCGAAGGCCGCGCCCGTGCCTGCCACCGTCCGATTGCGGAGGTCACCGCATGAGCCCGCTTCTCTCAGTGCGCGATCTCCACGTTCGTTTCCCCATCACCCGCGCTGGCGACATGCCTTGGACGAAACCGCGCTATCTGCACGCGGTGAACGGGGTGAGCTTTGATCTGGAGCCGGGCAAAACGCTTGGCGTGGTTGGCGAATCCGGCTGTGGTAAATCCACCCTCGCGCGGGGTTTGATCCAAATGGTCCCGGCGACGGGGCAGGTGAACTGGCGCGGAGAGACGGACCTGCTGTCACTCTCCCCCGGCAGATGAAACCCTACCGTTCTGAGATCCAGATGGTGTTTCAAGACCCTCTGGCCTCGCTCAACCCCCGCATGACGCTGGGCCAGATTATCGCAGAGCCGCTGCGCACGCACCGGCCCGAGATCTCTGCCAAGGAACGCCGCGCCCGTGTCGCGCAGATGATGGAGCGCGTGGGTCTGCTGCCGCAGATGATCAACCGCTACCCGCATGAGTTCTCGGGCGGCCAGTGCCAACGCATCGGCATTGCCCGTGCCCTGATCGTGGAGCCGAAGTTGCTGATCTGCGATGAGCCGGTCTCGGCGCTTGATGTGTCGATCCAAGCGCAGGTGATTGAGTTGCTGAAGGAGCTGCAACGCGATCTGGGGCTGGCGATGATCTTTATCGCCCATGACCTCAGCGTGGTGAAAAACATCTCGGACGAGGTCATGGTGCTCTATCTGGGCCGCATCATGGAAAAGGCCCCCAAGGCGCAGCTCTACGACAACCCGCAGCACCCCTATACGCAGGCGTTGCTTTCGGCGGTGCCGATCCCCGACCCCGTGGCCGAACGCGCCAAGCAGATCGTGCCGATGACGGGCGATATGCCCTCCCCGATGAACCCGCCCTCGGGCTGTGTTTTCCGGGGCCGCTGCCCGCGCGTGCAGGCCGATTGCGCTGAGGTGGTGCCAGAACCGGGGCGGGGCGCGCATCAGGTGGCCTGCATTCACCCCGGCCCGATGCAGGAAAATGAAGTGGCCGTAGGGCGCTGACGCCCTGCTGTCGGTTTAAATCCCTTTATAATAACGCTTTACCTGCCGCCTTAGAACCCCGCGGCGGCTTTGCATTCTGCAAAAATGATATACGTCTATCAAAAATGATTGACGTATATCAAAATATCCTCATAGATAGGGTCAAGACGCGCCGCTTGGGAGGGTTGGTGCGATGGGGGAGGGATCATGACAAGTCCAACGCTGAGCGATGTCGCACGCGCTGCCGGGGTGAGCTATGCAACCGCGGACCGGGTGATCAACAACCGCGGCAATGTGGCCGACAAGTCCATCGCCAAGGTGCGCGAGGCGGTCACCTCTCTTGGCTATGTGCGCAATGTCGCGGCGGCCAACCTGTCGCGCGGTCGGATCTACCGGCTCGCGTTTTTGATCCCCCGCGGCTCCAACGCTTTCTTCAACCGTATCCGCCAGCACATCGACCACGCCGCCGCCCATCACGTCAGCGAGCGTGTGACCGCCGAGGTGATCGAGGTCGCAGCCTTCGCGGTGGAAGGGCTGCAAGACAGTATCTCGGCCCTGCTTGAGCGTGATTTTGACGGTGTCGCCATCGTCGGGCTGCAAAGCGCTGCGCTTGAGGCACCCTTGGCCGAATTGCGCGCCAAAGGGGTGGCTGTGGTGGGCCTTGTCTCCGACCTGCCCCGCGCCGCCCGCGCGGCCTATATCGGCATCGACAATATCGCCGCCGGGCGCACTGCCGGGCGGATGGTGGGCCTTGCCCATGGCGGGCAGGGCGGGCAGGTGCAGACCTTTGCAGGCTCGCTCGACGCGCGTGACCACGCGGAGCGCCTTACCGGATTTCGCGAAGTGCTCAACGCTGATTTTCCGCAGGTTACGGTGCTCGATCCGATCATGACCAAGGACGATGCGCAGGTGCTTCAGGCGCAGACGCAAGAGGTCCTGACCCAGCAAGGGCTGACGGCGCTGTACAACGTTGGCGCGGGCAACAGCGGCCTGATCGCCGCCCTTCGCGGCGGGCAGGGGACACGCCCCTTTTGCGTGGTGCATGAGCTTGTCGCCCATTCCCGCCAAGCACTGATGGAGCGGCAGATTGATCTGGTCATCGACCAGCGGCCTGACGTGGAAATCAACCGCGCGTTCACCGTGCTGCGCGCCCTGATTGACGCGAAAGACCTGCCGCCGATGCCGGAACTCGTGCCGACGATTTATGTGCGGGACAATCTGCCCGCCGACGCTTTGACCGATCAGATGAAGGCCCAAGATACATGAGTGATTTCTTTAAAGATATTAAGCCCCTGTCCTATGATCCAGAAGGGTCTGACCTGGCCTTTCGCCACTACAATCCTGACGAAGTGGTCATGGGCAAACGGATGGAAGACCACCTGCGCTTTGCTGTGGCCTATTGGCATTCCTTTGCGTGGCCCGGCGGCGATCCCTTCGGCGGCCAGACATTTGACCGCCCGTGGTTTGGCGAGACGATGGACATGGCACGGCTCAAGGCCGATGTGGCGTTTGAAATGTTCGACCTGCTGAACGCGCCCTACTTTTGCTGGCATGACGCCGATATCCGCCCCGAGGGCGATACCTTTGCCGAGAGCCTGCGCAATTTCGAAGAGATCATCGATTATCTCGGCACCAAGATGGAAAGCTCCAAGACCAAGCTGCTTTGGGGCACCGCGAACCTCTTCGGTCACCGCCGCTTTATGTCAGGCGCGGCCACCAACCCCGACCCGGAGATTTTTGCCTGGTCCGCGGCGACGGTCAAAGCCTGTATGGATGCGACCCACAAGTTGGACGGTCAGAACTATGTGCTTTGGGGCGGGCGCGAGGGCTATGAAACCCTGCTCAACACCGACCTGAAACGCGAGCGCCAGCAGGCCGGACGGTTCTTGCAGATGGCGGTGGAGTACAAACACAAGATCGGCTTCAAAGGTGCCATTCTGGTGGAGCCGAAGCCGCAGGAGCCCACCAAACACCAGTATGATTTCGATGTCGCGACCGTCTATGGTTTCCTTAAGGAGTTCGGGCTGGAGGGCGAGGTTCAGATGAACATCGAACAGGGCCACGCGATCCTTGCGGGCCATTCGTTCGAACATGAATTGGCGCTGGCGTCCTCTCTGGGGATCTTCGGCTCCATCGACATGAACCGCAACGACTATCAATCGGGCTGGGACACGGACCAGTTCCCCAACAACGTCCCCGAGGTCGCGCTGGCCTATTACGAGGTGCTCAAAGCGGGCGGGTTCACCACCGGCGGCACCAACTTCGACGCCAAGCTGCGGCGGCAATCGCTTGACCCGATCGATCTGGTCGCGGCCCATGCAGGCGCGATGGATGTCTGCGCGCGGGGCTTCAAAGCCGCCGTCGCGATGTTGGAGGATGGCACGCTCGAGGCCATGCGCGATGAACGCTACGCGGGGTGGGAGAGCCCCGACGCCAAGGCGATGCTGGAAAGCGATCTGGCCAGCATCGCGGCACAGGTTGCCAAAGACGGCATCAATCCGCAGCCCCGCTCGGGCCGGCAGGAAATTCTGGAGAATATCGTGAACCGGTTCGTTTAAGCCGGGGAAAGGGAGGACCACCATGAAAACGATCAAGGGACCAGCGCTGTTTCTGGCGCAGTTTGCAGGCGACGAAGCGCCGTTTAATTCTTGGGACAGCATCACCAAATGGGCTGCCGATTGTGGCTATAAGGGTGTGCAGGTGCCCAGTTGGGACGCACGGCTGATCGACTTGGCCAAAGCCGCGTCGAGCAAAGATTACTGCGACGAATTCAAGGGCAAGGCAATCGAGAACGGCGTAGAGGTCACCGAACTTTCGACCCACCTTCAGGGCCAGTTGGTCGCGGTGCACCCGGCCTATGACACCGCCTTTGACGGCTTCGCCGTAGAGGAAGTGCGCGGCAATCCCAAGGCGCGTCAGGAATGGGCCGTCGAGCAGGTAAAGATGGCGCTTTCGGCGTCCAAGAATATGGGGATTGGCGCACATGCGACCTTTTCGGGCGCGCTGGCGTGGCCTTACGTCTATCCTTGGCCGCAGCGCCCTGCGGGGCTGATCGAAACGGCCTTTGACGAGCTGGCCGCGCGTTGGCTGCCGATCCTGAACCACGCCGAAGACTGCGGTGTCGATGTCTGCTATGAGATCCATCCCGGCGAAGACCTGCATGACGGCATCACTTATGAGATGTTCTTGGAACGCACGGGCAATCACGCGCGGGCCAATATGCTCTACGATCCCAGCCACTACGTGCTGCAATGCCTCGATTATATTGATAACATCGACATCTACAAAGACCGGATCAAGATGTTCCACGTCAAGGATGCGGAGTTCAATCCGACGGGTCGGCAGGGGGTCTATTCAGGCTACCAAAGCTGGACGGACCGCGCCGGGCGGTTTCGGTCGCTGGGCGATGGTCAGGTTGATTTCGGCGCGGTCTTTTCCAAAATGGCCGCCAATGATTTCGATGGTTGGGCCGTGGTTGAATGGGAATGCTGCCTGAAACACCCCGAAGACGGCGCGCGCGAAGGGGCGCAGTTCGTCAAGGATCATATCATCCGCGTGACGGACAAGGCCTTTGACGATTTCGCCGATGGCGGCACTGATGAGGCGGCAAACCGCAAGATGCTGGGGATCGACTGATGGCACGTATTCGACTTGGCATGGTGGGCGGCGGCAATGACGCCTTTATCGGCGGGGTGCACCGCATCGCTTCGCGCATCGACGACCGGTTCGATCTGATAGCGGGCGCGCTGTCTTCGACCCCTGAGAAATCCGCCGCCAGTGCAGAGGCTTTGGGCATTCCGCGGTCCTACGGCAGTTTCGAAGAGATGGCGGAGGCCGAAGCCGCCCGCGAAGACGGGATCGAGGCGGTGTCGATCGTCACGCCCAACTACGTCCATGCGGCTGCCGCCAAGGCGTTTTTGGCCAAGGGCATTCACGTGATTTGCGACAAGCCGCTGACCTCCACGCTGGAGGATGCAGAGGCGTTGGAGTCGGCGGTGGCCGAGGCCGACGCGCTTTTCATTCTCACCCATAACTACACCGGCTACCCGATGATCCGCCAAGCGCGGGCAATGATCGAAGCGGGCGATCTGGGCGATATTCGCATCGTTCAGGCAGAGTACCCGCAGGATTGGCTAACCGCGCCGATGGAGAACGAAGGCGTCAAGCAAGCCGAATGGCGCACCGATCCCGCACGCTCTGGCGCTGGTGGCTCGGTGGGCGACATCGGCACTCATGCGCATAACCTTGCGTGCTTTGTAAGCGGCTTGCAGGTCGAAAGCATCGCCGCCGATCTGCAAAGCTGGGGCGCGGGGCGCAAGCTCGATGACAACGCGCATATGATGCTGCGTTTTGCTGGTGGCGCGCGGGGTATGCTGTGGTCAAGCCAAGTGGCCCCCGGTAACGAAAACGCGCTGAAGCTGCGGGTTTACGGTGAAAAGGGCGGTCTGGAATGGTCGCAAGAAGATCCCAACTACCTGTGGTTCACGCCGCTTGGCGAACCCAAACGTCTGATCACCCGCAACGGGGCCGGGGCATCGGAAGCCTCGCAGTCGGTGAGTCGCATTCCCGGTGGCCACCCCGAAGGCTACCTCGAAGGGTTCGCCACAATCTATAACGAAGCCGCCGATGCGATCCGCGCGGTGCAGGGCGGGGCGAGCCGCGAAAGCGCCATGGGCGTGCTGCCCGGCATCGCGGCGGGGATGGACGGAATGCGGTTCATCAATGCATGCGTGACGTCTTCGGCCAACGACGCGGCGTGGACCAAGCTATGACACCCAACCCCGTTCTTGCCCTGCGCAATGTGAGCAAAAGCTTCGGCTCGATCGAGGTGTTGCATGGTGTGACCCTCGCGCTGGAGCCGGGCACCGTTCACGCGCTGATTGGCGAGAATGGGGCGGGCAAATCCACCACGATGAAGATCATGGCGGGCTATCAACTGCCCACGCAAGGGGATGTACAATTGGACGGCGCGCCCGCCCGGTTCGACAGCCTGCACGATGGCGAGGTGGCCGGGATCGTGATGATCCACCAAGAGTTCAATTTGGCCGAACCGTTGACGGTTGAGCAGAATATCTTTCTGGGCCGAGAGCTAAAGCGTGGCCCATTGCTTGATAAAGCCGAGATGCGGCGCCGCACGCGAGAGTATCTAGACCGCGTGGCTTGCGACGTTTCCCCTGATGCGCGCGTATCCACTCTGTCGAACTCCGACAAACAGATGGTCGAGATCGCCAAAGCCCTGTCGCGCGATGCGCGGGTGTTGATCATGGACGAGCCGACGGCGGTGTTGACCAAACGTGAGACGGATATGTTGTTCAAACAGGTCGCGGCGCTGCGGGCAGCGGGTACGGCGGTTCTGTTTACGTCACATAAGCTTGATGAGGTCGCCGAGATCTCGGACCATGTCACCATCATGCGCGATGGCGAAGTGGTGCAATCCAGCCCCACGGCAGAGATCACCGAAGATGAGATGGCGACCGCCATGGTGGGCCGCGATGTGTCTGATCTTTACCCGCCAAAACCCGGCGTCCCCGCAGACGCGCCGGTGGTGCTTTCGGTCGAAAACCTCAGCGTGCCGGGTTGCGCCAACAACGTGTCCTTTTCGCTCCGGCAAGGCGAGATACTGGGGATTGGTGGGCTGATCGGTTCGGGCCGGACGGAACTGATGGAGGGTCTGGCGGGACTGCGGGCGGCGCGCGTCGATCGCGTGACACTCTTTGGCGAGCAGGTTTATTTCAAACAACCCAGTGACGCGCAGCGGGCCGGGCTTTGCTACCTCACCGAAGACCGCAAGCTGCGGGGGCTGCTGCTGGAACGCGGTATGCGCGAGAACCTGACGCTGCAAAACCTGCATAAATTCGGCGGTTTCTTGATCGATCGGGGTGCCGAGGAAACGGCGCTGACCCATGCGATCAAAGAATTCGACATTCGCGCAGGCAGCCGCGATGTGCGTGTCGGCAATATGTCAGGCGGCAACCAGCAAAAGCTTTTGCTGGCCAAAATCATGCTCTCTGAACCGCGCATCCTGATCGTAGATGAGCCGACCCGCGGCATCGACATTGGCACCAAACAACAAATCTATGCCTTCTTGCGCAACTTGGCTGATCAGGGTCATGCGATCATCGTGATCACCTCTGAAATGCCCGAACTCATCGGCCTTGCCGACCGTGTGATGGTCATGCGGTTGGGCGAGGTCAGCGGCACGCTGAACGCAGGCGAGATCACGGAAGACGCGATTGTGCGCCTCTCGATGGGGCTGCGCGCCGAACAAATGCCGATGACGGCCTAAGGAAACCGAAGATGACAGATGTAACCACACCTCACACCAAAAGCTTCCGGATGCCGTCGATGTCCGTCCTCGGGCCGATCATCGCCTTGGTCGTCTTGCTGTTGATCGGCGCGCTAATGAACTCTAACTTCCTGAGCGCGGCGAACATCACCAACGTCTTGGCACGGTCGGCCTTTATCGGGATCATCGCGGTGGGCATGACCTTTGTCATCACCGCTGGCGGCCTCGACCTTTCGGTTGGCTCAATGGCGGCCTTTATTGCGGGGCTAATGATTTTGGTGATGAATGCGGCGTTGCCCAGTCTAGGCATCGGCGTGCCTATTATTCTGCTGGGGATGCTCACCGCCATCGTCGCGGGGCTGCTGGCGGGGCTGTTGAATGGCTTTTTGATCACCACTCTCGGGATCGAAGCCTTTATCGTCACCCTGGGGTCGATGGGGATTTACCGGTCGCTGGTGACATGGCTTGCCGATGGGGGCACGCTGTCGCTCGACTTTGGTTTGCGGACCTTCTACCGGCCCGTCTACTTCGACGGCATTCTCGGGATCAGTTGGCCGATCATCGTCTTTGCGCTGGTTGTGATCATCGGTGAGATCATCATGTCGCGGTCTGTCTACGGGCGCCATTGTGCGGCCACCGGATCGAACGAGAATGTCGCGCATTATTCAAATGTGAACGTGAAACGCACGCGGCTAATCTCTTACGCGGCCTTGGGCATTTTGGTCGGCGTTGCGACGATCATGTATGTGCCACGGCTTGGGTCTGCTTCGGCCTCTACCGGGGTGCTGTGGGAGCTTGAGGCCATCGCCGCGGTGATCATCGGCGGCACGGTTTTGAAGGGTGGCTTTGGCCGGGTCTGGGGCACCGTCATCGGCGTGCTGATCCTAAGCCTCATCGGCAATATCCTGAACCTTACTGATTTCGTGTCGCCATATCTCAATGGGGCGATCCAAGGGATTATCATTATTCTCGCTGTGATCCTACAGCGCGAAAGGAAGACGGCGCTTTAAGCCGTAGTTGAACGCTTCATGGGAGGAGCAAAAATGACATTTACCAAAACATTCATTGCCACAGCGCTGGCCACGGCTGTCGGTACGGGCGCCTTTGCCCAAGAGACCAAGGTTATCGGCGTCTCGATCCCGGCGGCGACCCACGGCTGGGCGGGGGTATGAACTTCCACGCCAAGGAAACCGTCGAGCGGCTGGAAGAGGTCTATCCCGATCTCGACTTCGTGCTCGCCACCGCGTCGGACCCCGGCAAACAGGTGAACGACATCGAAGACATGGTTGCCACACGCAACATTGACGCGCTGGTGGTGCTGCCGTTCGAATCCGATCCGCTGACCCCGCCGGTGCAAGCCGTGGCAGACAGCGGCGCATGGGTGACGGTTGTCGACCGTGGCCTGTCGGTCGAAGGTATTCAAGACCTCTATGTCGCGGGCGACAACAGCGGCTTTGGCAAGGTCTCGGGTGAGTTCATGGCCCAGCAGATGCCCGACGGCGGCGACATCGTCGTGCTGCGCGGCATCCCCACCACCATCGATAACGAGCGTGTCGAGGGCTTCAACACAGCCATCGAAGGCGCCGGGATCAACGTGCTCGATATGGAGCACGGCAACTGGAACCGCGACGACAGCTTTACCGTGATGCAGGATTTCCTGTCGAAATACCCCAACATCGACGCGGTCTGGGCCTCGGATGATGACATGGCGATTGGCGTTCTGGCCGCGATTGAGGCCGCAGGGCGCGATGACGTGAAATTTGTGCTCGGCGGTGCTGGCATGAAAGAGATGATCAAACGCACTGCCGATGGCGACGCGATGATCCCGGCCAATGTGACCTATCCGCCGTCGATGATCGCCACCGCGATTGAACTGACCGCCGTGGGCCTCACCTCCAACGCGCCGGTCTCGGGCACATTCGTGATCGGCTCGGTGCTGGTGACGCAAGAGAACGCGATGGATTTCTACTATCCTGACAGCCCGTTCTAATGAACATCGCCACCGGCAGATTGCCGGTGGCATTTTCCCACCTGTGAAGTAATGAGTACCGCATGACCTATCTCGGCTTGGACCTAGGCACCTCGGGCGTCAAAGCGCTTTTGATCGACGAAGGCCAAAGGGCCTTGGCCGAGGGTCATGCCCCGTTGGAGGTTCAGCGCCCGCACCCGATGTGGAGCGAGCAGGACCCCCATTCATGGATCACCGCCTGCGAGGCCGCGATTGCGCAGGTCCGCAGGGCGGCCCCTGTGCACTTCGCAGCGCTGCGCGGCATTGCCGTGTCGGGCCAGATGCACGGGGCCACGCTGCTTGACGTGAACGACCGGCCTCTGCGCCCGGCAATCCTGTGGAACGATGGCCGCGCCCACGCCGAATGCGCGGAGTTGGAAGCGCGCGCCGATTTTCGCGGGCTAGGCGGCAATATCGTCATGGCAGGTTTCACCGCGCCCAAGTTGCGGTGGGTGCAAAAGCATGAGCCTGAGGTTTTCGAACAGGTCCGCAAAGTTCTGTTGCCCAAGGACTATGTCGGCCTTTGGCTGACGGGTGAACACGTCTCGGAAATGTCCGACGCGGCGGGTACGCTCTGGCTGGATGTCGCCAAACGCGATTGGTCGGATGAACTGCTCGCCGCTACGGACCTTTCGCGCGATCACATGCCTCGCTTGGTCGAGGGCAGTGCGCGCGCGGGTGGGCTGCGGGCCGCGCTTGCCGCCGATTGGGGCGTCAGCAACGTTGCCGTTGCGGGGGCGCGGGCGACAACGCGGCCACCGCCGTCGGGCTGGGGCTGGTGCAACCGGGGCAGGGGTTTTTGTCACTCGGCACGTCGGGCGTGCTTTTCACCGTGACCGACCGTTTCGCCAGCAACACCGAGAACGCGGTGCATAGTTTCTGCCACGCCGTGCCCGAGACATGGCATCAGATGGGCGTGATCTTATCGGCGACGGATGCTTTGGCGTGGCTGGGGCAGATCACGGGACAAAGTCCCGCAGCCTTGGCGGGCATGGTTAGGGATGCGACCGAACCCTCTCCCATCACTTTCCTGCCCTATCTTTCTGGCGAACGCACGCCGCATAACGCGCCCGACGCCACCGGTGCCTTCCACGGGCTGCGCCGGGGGCATGGGTTGCACGACATGGTGCAGGCCGTGATGGAGGGGGTCGGATTTGCCTTTGCAGACTGCTGTCGCGCACTGGAGCAATGTGGCTCCCTGCCAGAGCGTGTTTGCGTGGCGGGCGGGGGCAGCCAGTCAGAGACATGGTTGCAGATGATCGCCGACATCACCGGCCTGACCCTCGACGTGCCGGAAAGCGGTGCGCAGGGGGCGGCGCTTGGCGCGGCGCGGCTGGCCATGCTGGGTGGCAGTGACGCGGCGCAGGCCGAGGTGATACACCCCCAAAGATCCGCAAAAGCATCGCCCCGAACCCCGCGCTTGAAGGGGCCTATGCGAAAAGCTACGCGGCCTACAGACAGGCGTGGACGGGGGTCAGACGCGCTGACCACCAGATCATAATGATAGACAGAGCAAGGGGCGACCAATGGGCCGCCCCGTCATCGATCACATCCCCGCAATCACCTTGTCCAAGGTGGCGGGATAGTCGCGCACCCGCACCCCGGTGGCGTTGTAGATCGCATTGGTGATCGCCGCGGCCGCGCCGCAGATGCCCAACTCACCGATCCCTTTCGCCTGCAGCGGGTTCGCCCAATCGTCACGTTCCTCCAGCAGATCGACGGTCAGCTGTGGCACGTCGGCGTTCACCGGAATGTGGTATTCGGCCAAGTTGTGGTTGGCCACATGCCCGTCGCGCGGGTCAAAGGCCAACTCCTCGGTCAGCGCGATGCCGATGCCAAAGGTCATCCCGCCCAGACATTGCGAGCGCGCCGTCTTGGCATTCAGGATCCGCCCTGCGGCGAAAGTGCCGTGCATCCGCCGCACCCGCGTCTCGCCCGAGGCGGCATGCACCGCGACTTCGGCGAAATAGGCACCGAATGTCGCCTGCCGCACCGCCTCGGAAGTGTCGCCGGGCAGCACATGGCCAAGCTTTGCGAGCTCATCGCCGTTCAGGATCTCGCTCAGGCTCCGGGTCTGATTGTCGAAAGTGGCCATGCCATCTTTCAGCGTCAGGTCATTTTCGTCCACCTCCAGCCGCTCGGCCAATTGGTTGCGGATCGCCTCACAGGCCAGATAGACGGAGGTGCCGCTCGACGACGCGCCCCACGACCCGCCAGAGCCAGAGGCCGGAGGCAGGGTGGTATCGCCCAAGACCACATCCACGGCATCGCGCGGCAGACCCATCATATCGCCCGCGATTTGCCCCAAGATCGCATAGGTGCCGGTGCCGATATCGGTCATATCCGTCTCGACCCGCAGGCGGCCATCGGGCATCAGCGTCACGCGGGCTTGGCTCTCCATCAGCACGTTGATCCGCGCCGCCGAGGCCATGCCGTATCCGATCAGCCATTCGCCCTCGCGCCGTTCCTTGATGCCGGGGCGGTCGGCCCAGCCAAAGGTCTCGGCCCCGCTGTCAAGCGCCTCACGGAAACGACGGGAAGAGAAGTCTTTGCCGCTTTCGGGGTCTTTTTCGGGGATGTTGCGGCGGCGCAGTTCGACCGGGTCCATGCCGATCTTGTCGGCCAGCTCATCCATCGCGCCCTCGAAAACGGTGACGCCCACCGCTTCGCCCGGCGCGCGGACAGAGCCTGCGCAGAGGCGGTGCACCCGTGCCAGATCCATCGACATCTTGCGGTTCGCCCCGGCATAGAGGAAATGCGAGGCTTGCAAAACCGGCTCGGCAAAGGTCTCTCCGGGCAGGTTGGACACGCGCGCGTCATGGCCCAGACCGGTCAACTTCCCCTCGGCATCGGCGGCAAGCCGTAGACGCTGCGTGGTCTCTGACCTGCGCATCGTCGCCTCATAGACCTGCGGCCGTTGGAGGGCGACAGAGACCGGGCGGCCCACTTCTTTTGCCGCAATCGCCGCCGCGACCGCCTCGGGGGCGATCCCGAGTTTCGAGCCAAAGCCGCCACCGACATAGGGGGACAGAATGCGCAGCCGGTCGGGGTGAATACCAAGCGCGTCCGACAGCTCATTGCGGTTGTATTTCAGCATCTGATAGCTGCCGCGCAGGGTCAGGTCATCGCCGTCCCACGACGCGATAGAGGCATGCGGCTCCATCGGGGAGCTGGAATGCGACGGGGTGGTATAGGTCACATCGACCGAAAACGCGGCCTCCTGCATCGCCCCATCCAGATCGCCCTGATCCAGCGTTTTCGCCTCTTGCGGTTCAACCGCCGCCGTTGCGGGATCGACCGGCATGACCTCGCCGTTTTCAAGTTCCACCTTCAGCGATTGCGCCGCATGGCGGGCCTGTTCAAAGCCTTCGGCAACCACAACCGCGATCAACTGCCCAAGATAGGAGGCGTGATCCGGCCCCTGAATCGGGGCTTTGTTCGCGGTGCCTTGGGCGGGGTTACGCAGCAGGCGTTCGTCTTGGATCACGGCCAAGACGCCCGGCATCTTCGCCACGTCATCCCGGTTGGCCAAAACCACGCGGCCACTGTTGCCCGGGGCGCGGACCATCACGCCATGCACCATCCCCTCGACCTGCCATTCGTTGGCATAGGTCGCCGTGCCGGTGACTTTCAGCGGCCCCTCGGGGCGGTCAAGCGGCGCACCGACAAGACCCTGCGCCATTTCATCAAGCCTGCGTGCGGTGGCGGGCGCGTCCATCTTGAATTGCTCGGTCATTGCTGGGCCTCCTCAGTGAGTTCGCCTAGCACCGACACCAGCGTGCGGCGGGCGAGGGGGATTTTGAAATCATTCGCGCCGTAGCCTTTGGCCTCGGCCAGCAGCAGGTCGGCGGCTTTGTTGAACAGGTCTTCCGATGGCGTTTCACCGGTCAGCAGGTCCTCAACCTCAGCATTCCGCCAAGGTTTCGGTGCCAGCCCGCCAAAGGCCAGATCGGCGCGGGTGATCCGCCCGTCTTCGATATCAACGATCCCTGCGACCGAGACCAGCGCGAAGGCATAAGAGGCCCGATCCCGCACTTTGCGGTAGGTCTGTTTGCCCTCGACGGGCGCGGGCAAGACCACAGCGGTGATCAACTCGCCCGCTTCAAGAACGGTCTCTTGATCGGGGCGGTCTCCCGGCAGAAGATAGAGATCATCCAGCGTCAGGCGGCGCGTGCTTCCATCCTCTTTCAGCGTCTCCACCTCGGCCCCAAGGGCGCGCATGGCCACGGCCATGTCGCTGGGATGGGTGGCGATGCAATGCTCCGACGTGCCCAGCACGGCGAGGATGCGGTTAAACCCGTCTTTCGCCGAACAGCCCGTGCCCGGCTCACGTTTGTTGCAGGGCATGGCGCGGTCGTAGAAATACAGACACCGCGTGCGTTGCAGCAGATTGCCCCCGTCGTCGCCTTGTTGCGCAGCTGCCCGCTGGCCCCGGCCAGCAGCGCGCGGCTCAGCACTGGCCAGCCTTCGCGCACGCGGGCGTCATTGGCCAGATCGCTGTTGGTCACCAAGGCCCCGACGCGCAGCCCGCCGTCGTCGGTCTCTTCGATCTCGGCAAGGTCCAGACGGTTGATGTCGATCAGCGCCTCGGGGGTCATGACCTCTAGTTTCATCAGGTCCAAAAGGTTGGTGCCCCCGGCGATGAAAGTGCCACCGCCCGCCGCTTGGCGCGCTGCGGCTTCTGTGTCTTCGGCGCGGGTATAGTCAAAAGGTCTCATGCGTTTTCTCCCGCGGCTTTGCGGATCGCCTCGACGATATTGGGATAGGCCGAACAGCGGCAGAGGTTGCCGCTCATCCGTTCCGAGATTTCTTCGGGCGTCAGGTCGGCCTTGCCGCTCAGATCATCGGTCACATGGCTGGGCCACCCGTTTGAGATTTCCTCAAGCATCGCGGTGGCCGAGCAGATCTGACCGGGGGTGCAATAGCCGCACTGAAACCCGTCTTCGCTGACAAAAGCCTCTTGCAGCGGGCTGAGGTTGCCGGGCTGGCCGATGCCTTCGATCGTCGTGACTTCATCACCGTCATGCATACAGGCCAATGTCAGGCAGGCGTTGATCCGGCGACCGTTCACCATGACCGTGCAGGCGCCGCATTGCCCGTGATCGCAGCCCTTCTTGCTGCCGGTCAGTCCAAGGTGGTGGCGCAGGGCATCCAAAAGCGTTGTGCGGGGATCAAGATCCAGCCGCTGCTCGGTGCCATTAATGGTCAATTTCGTTTCCACGGCAAATTCCTTTGGCTAAATGGGAGCGAAGGGGCAGAATCCTCCGGCTATCGGCTGCTGCGGGACGTAGGGCGGCGAAGTTGGGCGGCAAGCGGTTGAGGGCGGCGGAAGCGGAAGCCTTGGGGCGCGCGACCTTCTATTACATAATGATGATTACAAGCGACACTTCTGCCGATAGCCGCGTTAAACCGTCCCGCCTCTGGCCGCTTGGGCCAAAGCCGATTAGAAGCGGAGGCGAAACCCGGGGGAGCGAACCGTTGCAAAAGACCACATTGCCCGAAAGACCCGATTGGCGCGCCCATGCCGAAGAGGTCGGCTTTACCTTCGCCGATATGCATGGTGAGCCCTATTGGGACGAAACCTCGGCCTATGCGCTGTCGCTTGAGCAGATCGAGAACGACATCGAAGACCCCTCGACCGAGTTGCACGCCATGTGCCGCGAGGCCGTGGCAGAGATCATTGCCAGCGAAGAATTGATGGCGCAGCTTGCCATTCCAGAAGCGCATCGCGACCTCGTGGCCGAAAGCTGGCGGCGGGGCGACCCTGAGATCTACGGGCGTTTCGATCTGGCCTATGACGGCGCGCGCCCGGCCAAGCTGCTGGAGTATAACGCCGACACGCCAACCTCGCTCTACGAAAGCGCGGCCTTCCAGTGGCAGTGGCTTGAGGATCAGTTAAAGGCGGGCGTTTTGCCCGAAGGCACGGATCAGTTCAACGGCATCCATGAGGCATTGGTCGCCCGATTTGCCGAGGTTTTTGAGCCCGACAGCGACCTGCATTTCACCGCTGTCGCCGACAACCCCGAAGACTACGGCACCGTCGAAGCCATGGGGTGGGCCGCGCGTGAGGCGGGCCTTGGTGCGCATTACTGTGACCTCGACAAGATCGCGCTGAGCGAGGACGGTCAATTCCTAGACGATCAAGACCGCCGCATCGCTGTGTTGTTCAAGCTTTACCCGTGGGAAGACCTGTTGCGGGACGACTACGCGTCACATATCGCTGGGTCAGGCTGCCTGTTTCTGGAGCCTGCGTGGAAAGCGCTTCTGTCCAACAAAGGGCTGCTGCCCGTGCTTTGGCAGATGTTCGAAGGCCACCCCAATCTGCTGCCCGCGTTTTTTGAGGCGGATGTGGCAGACGCGCTCGCCGGGCGCGGCCCCGCCGCCCCCGCCTGCGCCGAGGCCTTTGACCGTGCCGCCGCGGATCTGGCAGCAGCGCATGTGCGCAAGCCAATCCTCTCGCGCGAAGGGGCGTCGGTCTCGATCCACCAATCCGGCAAGGTCATCGAACAGTCGAAAAACTTAGACTACGCCGAACATCCGCGCATCGTTCAAGCCTATGCCCCCTGCCCGAATTTGACGGATTTCGCCCCGTTATCGGGTCTTGGATCGTGGGCGAAAGTTGCGCGGGCATCGGTATCCGCGAGGACCGCTCGCGCATCACGCAGGATTTGTCCCGCTTCAAACCGCACTATATTCTCGCATAACGCTATGCCCCGCCGCCCCTTGGCAGAAAGACGACCATCATGACCAAACGCTCGAAACGGGTTTCCATCGCCATCGTCGGTGCCGCCGCCTTTACCCTCGCCGGATGTGAGGAGGAAAAGGTCGATGCCGCTGCCTTTCCCGACCTGCAAAGCTGTCTGGCGGATGCCTCAAGCGGCGGAATGTACACCCAGCAACAATGCGAAACCGCCTTTGACGCGGCCCAGACCCTCCATGTGGAATCCGCACCGCGCTATGACAGCCTAGAGGTCTGCGAAGAGCAGCATGGCGCAGACGCCTGCGGCTCGGAACAGACGGCAACCCAAAGTGGATCGGGCGGGATTTTCATGCCCCTGCTGGCGGGCTACCTGATCGGCAATATGATGAGCAATCGCGCAGGTATGGCGGCGGCACAGCCGCTGTATAAAACGAAGGATGGCCGCTTTACCAATGCGGCACGCTCCAGCACCTATTCAACCAATCGCGGCGCGGCCAAGCTTGGCACGTCGCAATTCACCCGGCCCAGCACCACCATCGGCAAAACCCCGATGACCCGCGCCACTGCCGCATCGCGTGGCGGTTTTGGCCGTTCGGGTGGTTCGCGCGGTTTTGGTGGCTGACGGGCACTAGGGCAGTCCCACGCCTACCTGCGGCGCATCACCGCCGCCGCAAGGATCGCAACAGCCAGCGCCAGCACCGCCACGCCCCAAAAGGTCGTGGCCATGGGGATGCACATGCACGCCCTCATGCGCCGCCAATGGGCCTGCGAAAGTGGTAAGGGCGAATGTCAGTCTCTTCATTTCAATATCCTTAATCTATTGCGTTGGCCCTTGTGGCCTCAACCCAGCCCCAAAATCTCACGCGCCTGCTGCGGCGTGGCGACAGGGCGACCCGCCTCGGCGCAGATCTCTGCCGCGCGGGTGACGAGGGCGGCATTGGAGGGCGCAAGGGTCTGTTTGTCCATCCGAATATTATCCTCCAGCCCGGTGCGCAGATGCCCCCTGCTGCAGCACACCATGCGTTAAGTTCGGCCTGATGCCGCCCGATCCCGGCCGCGCACCACGGGATGTCGCCGAAAAGCCGTTTGACCGTTTGGATATAGAAATCAAAGACGTCTCGATCCGCAGGCATGGCGTTTTTCACCCCCATGACGAACTGAATATAGGGCCGCGCCGGGATCTTGCCCGCGTCGGCCATGGCCTTGGCCTGTAGGATGTGGCTCAGGTCGAAGACCTCGATCTCGGGCAGCACGCTGTAGGTCATCATCTCTTCCGCCAGCCAGTCGACAAGCTCAGGCGGGTTTTCATAAACGCGGTTGGGAAAGTTGTTCGACCCTACGGAAAGCGAGGCCATATCGGGCCGCAGCGGCAGCATCCCGCCCCGGTTTCGCCCCGCGCCCGAGCGCCCTCCGGTTGAGAATTGCACGATCATGCCGGGGCAATGCTGCCGCAGCCCCTCTTGCAGCCGCGCGAAACGGTCGGGGTCTGCCGTGGGGGTGCCATCGGCGGTGCGGACATGGGCATGGCAGATCGTCGCCCCCGCCTCAAACGCGGCTTGGGTGCTTTCGATCTGTTCGGTAATGTCGATCGGCACCGCCGGGTTGTCGGCCTTGGTGGGAAGCGATCCGGTGATGGCCACGCAGATGATGGCTGGATTATCGGTCATGGGTGTCCTCGGCTGTCTGAAAATCAGTTAATCGGCGCTGTCGCGGGCAAGGGCGATGACACGGCGCAGCGCCTCCTCCGCGGCCCTCGCATCCTCCCCCGCGGGCCAGTCGTAAAACCCCTTGCCGCTGCGTTTGCCCAGATGCCCCTGCCCCACCAGGTTGGCGAGGGTCGGCGACGGGTCGTGCCGGTCACACAGATCGGGATAGAGGTATTCGGCAATGCTTAGATGTGTGCCCAGCCCGTTCAAATCGCGCTGCCGGAACGGGCCGGAAAGCGCCATGCGGACACCGACGGACCACTGAACGATCTCATCGATCTCCGCCGGGCTGGCGACACCTTGATCCACCAGATGCAGGCATTCGCGCATGATGGCATGTTGGATGCGATTGGCCACGAAACCGGGCGGCGCGTGGTCCAAACGCACGGGCCGCCGCTCCAACCCGCGCAGCAGGGTCATGACCTCTTCACATAGCCCTTCGGGCGCATCCTTGGCCGCGACCACTTCGACGGCTGGGATCACATCGCCGGGGTTGAAGAAATGCGTGATGACGGCGCGCTCTGGCCGGGCCATGTCCGCCGACATTTCTTCGAGTGTCAGGCCAGAGGTGTTCGACAAGATCGGCGCCCCCTCTGGCACCACCCCTCCAAGGCGGCCAGCACCTTCCGCTTGAGCGCAAGGTTCTCCGGCACGCATTCCAGCGCGACATCCACCTGCCCTGCGTCCTCCAACGCAGCAGTGGCGCTTGATCCCGGCACCGTCGCCAGAAACCCATCGCGCGCGGCCTCGGTCGGGTCGACCGCCTGTACCGTCCAGCCATGCTGGCCAAAGAGCCTGCCGATGGATTGCCCCATCGTGCCAGCCCCCACGATGATGATGCGTTTGGCCATGCTATCCCCCTCCCGGACATCAGTCATTTACTTATCACTAGATGATGGTGATAAGTAAACAGCGAATAGAGAAAAGGAGGCCCCCGTGGCCCAAAACCCTTCCCCGCGCCATGCGGTTGTCACTGGCGGCGCGCACAACATCGGCCTTGGTATTGCCCGCAGGTTAAGAGAGGACGGCTGGCGGGTCTTCGTGCTCGATATCGCGGAACCGGAGGATCCTGCCCTGCGCGCGGATGCGCAGCAGGTCGATCTGTCAGGCCCCGAGGCAACCACCGCCGCCTTGCAAAACATCCTCAAAGAGGGGCCGGTCACCTGTCTGGTCAATAACGTCGGCATCGTGAAACCCGCGCCCTTCGACGCGGTAGAGATTGATGACTTCGACCGCATCATGCACCTGAACCTCCGCCCCAGCATCTTGGCGGCGAAACTGCTGGTGCCGGGCATGCGCGCGGCAGGGGAGGGCGGATCGTGATGAACACCAGCCGTGTGACAAAGGGCAAGATCGACCGGACGCTTTATTCCGCCAGCAAGGGCGCGATCCAGTCGATGGCGCGGACATGGGCGCTGGAACTGGCGCGCGACGGGATCACCGTGAACTGCGTCGCCCCCGGCCCCATCGCCACGACCGCCTTTTGGGAGAACAACCCCGAAGATGCGCCAGAAACCCGCGCCATCGTCGATGCGGTGCCGATGGGCCGCATGGGCACGTCCGAGGATGTGGCGCAGGCGGTGGCCTTTTTCGCCGATGCCCGCAGCGGTTTCATCACCGGGCAAACGGTCTTTGTCTGTGGTGGCACGGCGGTTGGGTAATCAGCCCTCGGCCTCCAATGCGTCGAGCAGCCTGCGCAGGACCGGATTGCTTGGGTCGCGCAGATAGGCCAGCCCGATCCGGCTTTGAACCTTTGCATCGCGGATTGGCAGAAAGGCCACGCCCGCATCCTTCATCCGCGCGGCAGAGGCGGGGACAAAGGCCACGCCCAGACCCGCCGAGACGAAATTCACGATCGCAGTAAACTGCGGCGCGCGGTGCGCGACGCGGGGCGCGAAACCAGCATCAGCACAGAGTTGATAGGCGCAGGCCGCGAAACCCATATCAGGGCCGAGATGGCTGAAAATGAAACTCTCCTCGCGCAGCGTTGCCATGGAAACCGAAGGCACCCCGGCAAGCCGGTGGTCGGGCGGCACGGCCAGCAGAATATCCTCGGTATGGACGGTGCGCGTGACCAAAGTCTCGGGCACGCCCGAGAGCGGCAGGCGCACGAACCCCGCATCGAGCCTGCCCGCCACGATCTCGGCGATTTGTAAGTCCATGTCCAACTCGCGCAGGATCAGGTCCACATCCGCAGCGCCCGCGCGCAACTCTCGCAAAAGCCGCCCCAGAATGCCCGCGTAAGAGGCCGAGCCGACATAGGCCAGTTCAATCCGCCCGCGCTGGCCGATCCGAGCGGCCTCGGCCACCGCCTCGACCCGCTGTGCTTGTTGCAACAGCGCGCGGGCTTCGGGCAACAGCGCCTTGCCGAAGTCGGTCAGCATCACTCGGCGGCGATTGCGGTCAAACAGCAGCGCGCCGCCAAAGACGGTCTCAAGGTGTTTCAGTTGCTGCGTCAGTGCGGGCTGCGCCACGCCAAGATTGGCCGCCGCTTGGCCAAAATGCAGCGTTTCGGCGATGGCGACAAAGACCTCATATTGGCGCAGCGTTGCGCTGAGTTGCTTTTCCATGCGGTCCTCTGAACTGGCATCAGAGGATTTTCACACGCGGCCCGGTGATAAGCAAGTTAGATCACCGGGCGGCGGCACCTAGCCTTCGGCAGAGCGGGCGCGTTTGCGACGGTCGTGCAGGGTCTCGGCATCGGCCAGATCATCGCTTTCGACCTTGGTGGTTTCCTGCCCACTTGGCCGCTGCGCACGCTTGCGCCGGAGCGGCTCACTGTCGTCACTCTCCCGCGGGAGGATCAAACGCTCCACCCGTGTCCGGCGCAGGCCGAGTGTTGAGGTCAGATCAAAGACCCGCGCCGCGATCCGGTCGGCAGCCTGCGGCTGCACCAACACCTCAAGGCGCGTCACCGGGCGGGATTTCTTGCCCTGCCCGTTCAGCATCAGCAAATCGACCACGCCGTCCATCGCCCGCAGACGGTCCACCGCCGCGCCGAGTTCTTCGCCCGTCATGTCGTCGATATCGCAGGCGAATTGCACCAGACTGTCTTGGGCGATACCGCCCGAGGCGGTGTCAAAAACGCTGACCCGCAGGATATTCGGCAGGCCCTTCATCACCCGCATTCCCGCGCCCGACCCGGTGCAGCGCAGCCGCCCCGCTGGGCGGCTGGCGGTAGGGCTGCCGCCAGTGACATGCGCAAGGATCGCCGCACCCGTGGGGGTAACCCTTTCGCCCAGAACGCCATCGTCATGCCAGTCGTAGCCCTGCAAGATCAGCGCGGTCGCCGGTGCGGGAACGGGCAGTTTGCCATGCGCCGTTTCAACCAGCCCGCCGCCCAGAGGCAGTGGGGCGAGCGAGACGGTCGCCCCCGACAGCGCGGCGCAGATGCTGCCCGCAGCGGTCACGTCCATCAGCGCGTCCCAATCCGCGATCTCGTGAAAATGCACCCGGTCGATGGGGATGTCGTGCACCTGCGCTTCGGCCTCGGCAATCCGGTGAAGGATCGCGCAGGCGGCCTGAGCCGTGCCCTCGGACAGCGGTGCGTTTTCCAAAAGTTCGCGCATCGCGCGGTAGGTCGTCTCGGCCCCGTGGCGCCTGCCTGCGTCGGGTGCGGCCAGCACCAATTCGAACCGCCGCGCGGTGATGCCCGAAGCCACATGTTCGCTTAGTTCCGCATGGCCCACCTCGGCCGGGAGCACGGCGGCGACATCGGTCAGTGCGCGTTCGGCCAGTTCGGGGAAAGCATGCAGCATCGCCGCGATGAACATATCACCCGCCGCCCCGCCTACGGGGTCGAGGTGCAGATGAAGCCCTTGCCCCTGCATCAATGCGCATCCGGCCATGGGTTGCGCAGCTGACCCGCGTCAAACTGCATCTCCTGCAGATCGCCGACCACCTCCAGCCCCGGGCGGTCGCGCAGCTCTGGCAGCATCGCCTCGGAGGCATAGAGATACTCAAGCTTCAACGTATTCGGGATGCGCAGCAGCCGGACCTTGGTGATATCCTCGGCCCCGCAGGTCTTGATCGCCGTCTGGATCGCCGTGCGGTCGCAGGGCATGACCATGGGGATCTTAGACTGTTTCAACACCTGCGACGTGATGGCATTGGCATAGACCGCCTCTCGGTCGAAGTCTTGTTCCAACCGCTGCGTGATCACATCTGCTCGCGCCGCGCCATTGCCGTTGCCGTTGCTAAGCGGCGACAACCCAAGCGCCACCAGCCGCGAGATATGCAGATGGACCTGCATCTTTTCGCTTGAGAAACGATGTGTGATGTTCGGGTCCATCCCAGTGCCGGAAAATTCTTTGCCGATCTCATCGACCACCAGCACATCCAGATCGCCCGAAGCTGATGGTGCGTCCAGCGGCCCCAGCGGCAGGCGCGGCATGTTGCGCATCGCCTCTTGCAGATAGGGCGCTTCGGCCTCCAACATCCCGTCACTGTCGAGTGCCACGACCTGCGAGAGTTCATCGTAAGCATTCTCAATCGTGCCGATGCCGAAGAGCACCTTGCATCGCTCAAGCTTCATCCGCGCCATTTTGGCGACGAAGATGCCGACGTTATCAATGCCCCGCGAATGGCAAGTCTCGGCCCCCGATTGCTTGCCCAACCCGATGGAGAGCATCTTGGCCAGCCCGCTTTCGTTCGGCGCGCGGAACGACGTATGCGGCTTGATGCGGTTGAACAGGATGATCCCATCGGCGGCATTGGCGTGGCGGTCCATCCGCACCGACATGCCGTTGTCGAGCACGCCGATCTCGTCAGTCTCCATCGACGAGCGGATCTCGCAACCGAGGCTCTCTTCGGTCACGCCCAGTTTCGCCAGCAGCGCGGTTTGCCCCTCTGCGGTGGCGCCGCCGTGGCTGCCCATGGCGGGCACGACAAAGGGCTGCGCCCCGCGCGCGCGGACCTCGGCCACGATGGCGGCCAGCAGTTCCGGCAGGTTTGCCAGACCCCGGCTGCCTGCGGTGATGGCGATGGACATGCCGGGTTTGATCTTGCCCGCGCAACCGGCCTGCATCGCCTCCGCCACGGCAGCGCGCGGATCATCGACTTGCGTCGCGGCAAAGGTCTGACGGCAAAGCGCCATGCGCGGCAGCGGCGTATCCTCGACCAGTTTCACATAATTCGGTTTCATCTGCGCTCTCCCGTCTGACATCTTTACCCCGTGACCCCGATCGGCCAAGGCGCGAATTCCTCTTCGCCTACCCCGAGCGCTTCGGATTTGCTCTGCTCGCCCGAGGCGATGGCGAGGATGCGTTCAAAGATCGCTTGGCCCAGTTCCTCAAGGCTCAATTCGCCGTCGATCACGGTCCCGCAGTTGATGTCCATATCGTCCTGCATCTTGGTGAACATCGGTGTGTTGGAGGCCAGTTTGATCGTTGGCGAGGGATAGGAGCCAAAGCAAGACCCGCGCCCGGTGGTAAAGCAAATCAGGTTCGCACCCCCGCGATCTGCCCGGTGGCAGAGACGGGATCGAAGCCGGGCGTGTCCATAAAAACCAGCCCCTTTTGCGTCACCGCTTCGGCATAGCGGTAAACCTCCATCAACCCGGTGCTGCCGCTTTTCTTGGCCCCGCCGAGCGATTTTTCCAACACATTCGCCAGACCGCCCGCCTGATTGCCGGGGCTGACCACGCCGTTGATCTGAGTATCGCGGCCCTTGGTATGCTCCAGCCACCAGTCCATGCGTTCGACCAGTTTGCGGCCCACCTCTTCGCTGCGGGCGCGGCGGGTCAGCAGGTGTTCGACGCCGAAAATCTCGGGCGTTTCCGACAGGATCGCCGTGCCGCCGTTGCGCACGAGGATATCCGCCGCAGCCCCAAGCCCGGGGTTGGCCGACAGACCTGAAAGCCCGTCCGACCCGCCGCATTGCATTCCGATGGTGATATGCTCTGCCGAACAGGGTTCGCGCCGCACGGCATTGGCCTGATCCAACATCTCGCGCACGGCGTCCTTGCCATCGGCAATCGCGCGGGCCGTGCCGCCGACGTGC
Organism: Sulfitobacter profundi; assembly: GCF_042661425.1. Taxonomy (NCBI): domain Bacteria; kingdom Pseudomonadati; phylum Pseudomonadota; class Alphaproteobacteria; order Rhodobacterales; family Roseobacteraceae; genus Sulfitobacter; species Sulfitobacter profundi. Next base: position 111,544 of record NZ_JBHSWA010000004.1, read on the forward strand.
TGCATGGTGATGGTGCGCAGCATCTTGCCCTCGGCCAGTCCTTCCTCCTCAAAGAACTGCGCCAAATTGTTGCGCTCGCACCCCAGCGACAGGACCACGGCCCCGGCCAGATTGGGGTGGCGGATATAGCCCGAGAGCGTGCGCCGCAGCAGGTCCATCGGCTCGCCTGTCAGCTCCATCCCGCAGCCGGATTCGTGGATGAAGGGGATCACCCCGTCGACGTTCTCCCATGCCTCCATCCGCTCTTCGTCGAAGTAGTTGGCGATCTTGCGCGCCACGGTGGCGGAGCAATTCACGGTTACAAAAAGCCCGATGTAGTTGCGCGTGCCCACGCGGCCATTCGCGCGGCGGATTCCCATGAACTGCGCGCGGTCTGAAGGCGGCAGGAGGTCGGTCGGGGTATAGTCGCGGGCAAAGGCATAGTCTTTGTCGACCGCGTCGAACTTGATGTTGTGGCTGTGCAGCCAATCGCCTGCGGCGATCTCCTCTGCCGCGTAGCCGATGACGGTGTCGAATTTCAGGATCGGCGCGCCCTGCTGGATCGGGCGGATCGCGATCTTGTGTCCTTGGGGCGTATCGTGGTTGGCACGCAGCCCGTCTTGCGGCAATACCGCCCCTTGGGGCACCGCCGAGGTCGCCACGACCACGTTATCCGTCGGTGACAGCAGCATCACCTTTACGCGTCTGTCCTCTTGCATGGTCTGGCTGTCCATCGGATGCTCCCCCAGGGTGTCGAAAAAAACCGCTTCGGTAAGATGTCATTAACTGATATATTAGATTTAATAGCTATGGAAGAGCCCACATGACCTCATCGAACAGATCCGCCGCACAGAGCGCACAGACCCTCGCTAAAAGCATTTTGGGCGGCGGGACTGACTTGGGTCTGTTTGAGGGTGGGCCAACGGGGCGCGGGGTCTATGCCACGCTGCGCGATCAGATTGTCCGGCTCGACCTGCCGCCCGGCACCCCGCTTTTGCGTGCCGAATTGGCCGAAACCCATGGGGTGAGCCTGACGCCGCTGCGCGATGCACTGCAGCAGCTCGCCAAGGAGGGGCTGGTCAAGATCTACCCGCAATCGCGCACGTTGGTGACGCCAATCGACATGTCGGCGATCCGCGAAGCGCAGTTCATGCGCATCGCGCTTGAGACCGAAGTCGTGCGCCGTTTGGCCGCCGAGATCGCGCCCGAAGCCCTGACCCGCCTGCGCAGCATCGTCGCCCTGCAAAGCAGCATCTCGGACCAACCCGGCGACGTGCCGACTTTTCAGGAGTTGGACGAGGTGTTTCACCAGACCCTCTTTGTGGCAGCAGGCCACGTGCAAAGCCAGCGCATCATGCGCAGTCACGCGGGCCATCTGGAACGTCTGCGCCGCCTGCATTTGGATGACATTGATGAGGCGGGGCGCATCCTTAACAACAAGGACGTGATCGGGGGCCACAGCCGGATCCTTGATGGGATTGAAGCGGGCGATGCCCCTGCCGCGATGGAGGCGCTGCGCAAACACCTGCAACGCACCGTTGACCGCATGACCGAGAAACGGGCGGCTTTCCCGGAGTATTTCACCCCGGAAAAGCCTTGATTCAGCGGTTGTTGGCCTTGCGCCATTCCGCGAATTTATCGAGGTTTTCCTGCTTGGTGCCCGGATAAAGCCCGATGATCCCCGCGCCGCCTTTGACCTCCTCAACGACGAAATCCTCATAGGCCGTCATCTCTACCGCCTCATCCGCGACCTCTTCGGCGATATCTGCCGGGATGATGATCACGCAGTCGTCGTCGCCCACCACGATATCACCGGGAAAGACCGGTGCATCGCCGCAGCCGACGGGGCAGTTGATCTCTATCGCCTCATGGAGGGTCAGGTTCGTGGGGCTTGAGGGCCGCGCGTGGTAGGCGGGCATCTCGAGCGCGCCAATGGTCGCGGCATCACGCAGCCCGCCATCTGTCACCACCCCCGCCGCGCCGCGCATCATCAGACGGGTGATGAGGATATCCCCAGCACTCGCGGCACGCGCATCCTTGCGGCTGTCCATCACCAGCACATGGCCCTCGGGGCATGTCTCAATCGCGACGCGCTGCGGGTGTTCGGGATTGCGAAACTCGACCAGTTGATTGCGGTCTTCGCGGGCGGGCATATAGCGCAGCGTGAACGCCGGGCCGACCATATTCTGCCCCTTTGCCGCGACCGGGCCGACCCCCTGCACCACCTGATTGCGCAACCCGCGTTTATAGAGCGCCGTGGCCAGCGTCGCGACTGAGACCGCCTTGAGTTTCTCGCGTAGTTCGGGGGTCATGCTCTCTCTCCCTTTAGTCCGTTGTCTGTTATGAATTGGTCCAGCACCGCCTGCTGCCGCTCTGTCAGGGGCCAAGCGGAGGGCGGGCGCGTGGGGCCGCAATCCTGTCCGATGGCCATGAGTGCGGCTTTGACGGCGGTGACATTGGTGCCGTTCTGCTCTTCGGCGCGGATGTCTTCAAAGGCGCGCATGCCTGCGATCAAGCGGTTCGCCTCTACGTAGTTGCCTGCATCCAGCGCCGCGTGAATGGCGACCGACCGCTCCGGCCAGACGTTGATAAGGCCCGAGGTGAAGCCCCGCGCCCCCACGGCATAGAGCGGCGGTGCCCAGACCTCGGCCAGACCGCCGACCCAGACGATGTCTTTCGGCGCAGCTTCGATCGCTCGGGCAAGGTTCAAGGGGTTCGGCGTGGCCCATTTGACGCCCTTCACCCCTTCGACCTCGCACAGCCGCGCGATGCCCTCGGGCCCCATCGCATCGCTGCGCAGGTACAGCATCACCGGCAGCCCGCCAGACGCATCCCGCACCGCCCGCACATAGTCGACCGTGCCACGGGGAGAGACGAAGGGATCGGGCGGCTGGTGGACCATCAGCGCATCCGCTCCCGCCTCGGCACTTGCCTTGGCCAGTGCGCAGGCATCCCGAATGCCGCGCCCGACACCTGCGAGCAAAGGCGCGCGCCCGTCGATCATCTGCGCCACCTCCCGCACCATGGTGCAGGCTTCATCATTGGTCAGCGCGTAATATTCGCCGGTGTTGCCGTTCACGACCGGGATATGCACCCCGGCAGCGAGGGCGCGGTCAATGATCGGCGCCAGTTTGCGCGGCGCGATCTCTCCACCCGCGTCATAGGGCGTCACAAGGATGCCCGAGATGCCGGTGAGCGCTTTGGATAGATCATGTGTCATTGCCAGCGCCTCTCAGAAAATATCCGGCTCACCCGCCGCTTGGCCAAAGGCCGCGGTGAGATAGTCAAAGTCGCAGCCCTGATCGGCCTGCCCCACATGGCGCTGGAACATATAGCCCCAGCCCCGCTCGAACCGCGGCTCTGGCGCTTGCCACGCGGCGCGGCGGGCGGCGAGTTCGTCCTCATCCACCAGCATGTCGAGGGTACGCGCCTCAAGATCCATGCGCACGATGTCCCCCGTCTTCAGCAGCGCCAGCGGCCCACCCACGAAAGACTCCGGCGCGACATGCAGGATGCAAGCGCCATAAGAGGTGCCTGACATCCGCGCGTCTGAGATCCGCAGCATGTCGCGGTGCCCCTGTTTCAACAACGCTTTCGGCATCGGCAACATGCCCCATTCCGGCATCCCCGGCCCGCCCTGCGGCCCTGCGTTGCGCAGCACCAGCACATGGTCCGGCGTCACGTCGAGGTTTTCGTCATCGATCGCGGCCTTCATCTCAGGGTAGCTGTCAAAGACCAGTGCCGGGCCTTCGTGGCGGTGGAATCTCGGGTCGCAAGCGGCCGGTTTGATCACCGCGCCATTGGGGCAAAGGTTGCCCTTAAGCACGGCGAGCGAGCCTTCCTTGTAGACCGGGTTCGACAGGGGCCGGATCACGTCGTCATTATAGACAGGCGCGCCCGCGATCCCTTCCTCCAAGGGTTTGCCGGTGCAGGTGATCGCCGACCGGTCAAGCTTATCGCCCAACTGGTCCATCAGCGCCCGCAACCCGCCTGCGAAATAGAAATCCTCCATCAGGTATTCGCTGCTGCCCAAGGGTCGGATATTGGCAATAAGCGGTGTGGTGCGGCCCAGAGCGTCCAGATCGTTCAACTCCAGCGCCACACCCGCGCGACGCGCCATTGCCAAGAGATGCACCACCGCATTGGTCGAACAGCCTGTCGCCATCGCCACCGTCGCCGCGTTCTGCACGGCGGCGGGGGTGATGATCTTGTCGGGCGTAAGGTCCTCCCAAACCATATCGACGATGCGCCGCCCGCATGAGGCGCTCATCCGTTTGTGGCCCGCGTCAGCGGCGGGGATCGAGGTCGCCCCCGGCAGCGTCAGCCCCATCGCTTCGGCAATCGCCGTCATGGTGGAGGCCGTGCCCATGGTCATGCAATGCCCATAAGACCGCGCAATGCCGCCCTCGACACCGACCCACTCCTCGGCCGAGATCGTGCCCGCGCGGCGCTCATCCCAGAACTTCCATGCGTCCGAGCCGGAGCCAAGCGCCCGCCCCGCGTAATTGCCGCGCAGCATCGGGCCTGCGGGCAGGAAGATAAACGGCACGCCTGCGCTGATCGCGCCCATGGTCAGACCGGGGGTGGACTTATCACAGCCGCCCATCAGCACCACACCGTCAAGCGGATGCGAGCGGATCGTCTCTTCGGTCTCCATCGCGATCATATTGCGATAGAGCATCGAGGTCGGCTTGGTGAAACTTTCGTCAATCGAGATCGTGGGGATCTCCAACCCCAGCCCGCCGGCCTGCGCGATTCCCTTTTTCACGTCCTCCGCGCGGTCGCGGAAATGGAGGTGGCAGGGGTTCATCTCGGACCAAGTATTCAAGATACCGATCACCGGGCGGCCTTCCCAATCCTCGGGGCCCAGACCCATCTGCATCATGCGCGACCGATGCCCAAAACTGCGCAGATCGTCGGGGGCAAACCAGCGCGCGCTGCGCAGCTGATCGGCGGTTTTCTTGGTCTCGGTCATGGAATCCTCGCCAGCTAAAACATCATCGCAAAACGGGTGGAAAACACATCTTGCTCCAACTGATATATTACCGTATCACCCCAATTGTCGATACCATTTGAGGGGCGCGTCGCGAAAATGTCGGGAAAAACACTCAAGCAATCGCTTCGCCAAGGCAGCCGCCTGTCGGGTTTCTGGCTCTCGCTCTGCTCACCTACGGTGACGGAAATCGCCGCCGGCAGCGGGATCGATTGGTTGTTGCTAGACATGGAACATGCGCCGAATGACCTAAGCCAGATCACCGATCATCTGCGCGCCGCAGGCAGCGCCAATCCCAATGCGCAGATGGTGGTGCGGATGCCCTCATCCGACCAGACGATGACCAAGCGGCTGCTGGATATCGGCGTGCAAAATCTGATGTTCCCGATGATCCAAAACGCCGAAGACGCCCGCCGCGCCGTGTCATGGACCCGCTACCCCCCGAAGGGCTGCGCGGCATCTCGGCTACGATTCGCGCCAATAACTACGCGCGGCAGACGGATTACCTGACCACATATACAGACGCGCAATGCGTCATCGTGCAGGTCGAGACCCCCGAAGCGGTCGACCAAATTCCCGCCATCGCCGCCGTGGCCGGCGTGGACGCGATCTTTATCGGGCCGGGCGATTTGTCGTCGGCGATGGGCCATACCGGCAACCCGATGCACCCCGATGTCCAAGACAAGATCCGCGAAGCGGTCGACGCCATTCACGCCGCCGGGCTGCCTGCGGGCATCCTTGGCTACGGCGCCGATCTGGCGCGCCGCTACTTTGACAACGGTATCGAATTCGTCGCCATCGCGGGCGACGCTTGGCTGCTCACGCGGCAGATGGACGCGCTGGTGCAAACCATGGCGCAGCCCTCCCCCACTTTGACACAGCAAACCGACAAGGATTGATCATGAGCGCTGACAGCAAGACATTTCACCCCCACGGCAAGCACTTGATCGCAGGCGAATGGATCGGCGGCAGAGAAACCTTCGCCAATTCCCCCGCCACCGGCGAAAGCGACCAATTCCAAAGCGGCACCCCGGCCCATGTGGACCGCGCTTGCGAAGCCGCCGAGGACGCCTTTTGGTCCTACGCCTATTCAAGCCGCGAGAGCCGCGCCGATTTCCTTGACGCCATCGCAGACGAGATGGAGGCCCGCGCGGATATCATCACAGAAGTTGGCGCGCGCGATCTGGCCTGCCGACTGCCCGCCTTCAGGGCGAGCGCGGACGGACCATGGGGCAGCTTCGCCTCTTTGCCGATCACATCCGCAAAGGCGCCCATCTGGACCGTCGTGTCGACGGTGCCCTGCCCGAGCGCCAACCCATGCCCCGCCCCGACATCCGCATGATCCAGCGCCCCATCGGCCCGGTTGCGGTATTCGGCGCGTCGAATTTTCCGCTGGCATTCTCCACCGCAGGCGGTGACACCGCCGCGGCGCTGGCGGCGGGCTGCCCGGTCGTCGTGAAAGGCCATTCCGCCCATCCCGGCACGGGGGAGATTGTGGCCGAAGCGATCCATGCCGCGATCAAGAAATGCGACATTCATCCCGGTGTCTTCTCCCTCATCCATGCCAACAGCCGTGAGGTGGGCCAGACGCTGGTGCAGCATCCGCTGATCAAAGCCGTTGGCTTCACCGGCTCCCTCGGTGGAGGCCGCGCGCTGTTTGACCTCTGCGCGCAACGGCCCGAGCCGATCCCGTTCTTTGGCGAGTTGGGCTCGGTCAATCCGATGTTCGTTCTGGCCGAGGCCACTCGAAACCGCGGCGCGGAAATCGGCGCTGGCTGGGCCGGGTCGCTGACCATGGGCGCGGGGCAGTTCTGCACCAACCCCGGCATCGCGGTCGTGGCCAAGGGGGCCGAGGGCGATGCCTTTGTCGCAGCCGCGAAAGAGGCGCTTGAGCAGGTCGGCCCGCAGGTCATGCTGACCGACGGCATCGCCAAAGCCTACCGCGAGGGCAAGGAACGTTTCACCGGGCGCAACGCCGTGCGCGCGCTGCTGAGCAATGACAGCGAAGGCCGCAGCGCCCAGCCGAACCTCTTTGAAACCGATGCCGATACCTACCTACAAGACCACGCGCTTGGGGAAGAGGTCTTCGGCCCCTTGGGTCTGGTGCTGCGGGTCTCGTCGGGCGATGAGATGCAAGAGCTTGCCAAAGGATTCGAAGGCCAGTTAACCGCGACACTCCAGATGGACGAGGGCGACACCGAAGCCGCCAAGGCGCTGATGCCGATCCTTGAACGGAAAGCGGGCCGGGTGCTGGTGAACGGCTTCCCCACCGGGGTCGAGGTTTGCGATGCCATGGTGCACGGCGGCCCCTACCCGGCCTCCACCAACTTCGGCGCGACCTCCGTCGGCACCATGGCGATCCGCCGCTTCCTGCGACCTGTCTCCTACCAGAACCTGCCCGAGGCCTTGCTGCCCGAAGAACTGCGCGGGGCATCGACATGAGCGGCGATCTGATCGGCCCCGTCGCCGTGCTCGACGCGATGCCGGAGGATATGCAGAATAAAGTGCGCGGCTATGCCGAAGGGCTCGACCTGCGCTTTGCGGCGTCCTATTCCGAAGAGGATTTCGCCAAGGCGGTGAAAGGTGCCGCCTATATCGTTCCGCGCGGGCGCGGCCTTCCGGCGCCGGTGCTGCGGGGGCCGATAGCGTGCGCCTCGTGCATCAATGGGGCACCGGCTATGACAAGATCCCGGTGGATCTGGCGAAAGAAATGGGCGTGACCGTGGCGCGCAGCCCCGGCGTTAACGCCCCCACCATTGCGGATCTCACCATCGGCATGATGATCGCCGCCCTGCGCCGCATTCCGCTGCACTATAACAACACCCGCGCGGGCAAGTGGATCGTGCCAGAGATCGTCCCCGGCGCGCGGGACCTCAGCAGTCAAAAGGTCGGGCTGATCGGTTTTGGTGCCATCGGGCAACTCGTGGCGAAACGGCTGACGGGCTTTGACTGCGAGGTGCTCTACTACCGCCGCTCAGGGGAGGCTGAAGGCACCAGCGCGCGCTATGCCGAGCGGGACGAAATTTTAGAGACCTGCGATATCGTTAGCCTGCACATGCCGCTGACCGAGGCGTCGCACCACACCATCGGCGCGGCGGAACTGGCGCGGATGAAATCCGACGCCCTGCTGGTCAACACCGGACGCGGCGGGCTGATTGATGAGGCGGCTCTGATCGACACGCTCACCCATAAACGCATCGCGGGCGCGGCCTTGGATGTGTTTACCGAAGAGCCTGTCGAGCCGGACAACCCACTTCTGCGGCTCGATAACGTCCTGCCCCTGCCGCATATCGGTGGCCATAGCGAGGATAACCTCAAGCGCATGGTCGGCCATTGGGCAAGCAACATCCGCGCCTTTCACGAAGGGCGCGGGATCGATGAAAGCTGTATCGTCACCTAAACCATGCCTCCGGCCTGAACCCTCAAGCCGGAGGCGTACCGCTTAACCTTCGAGCGGTACGGGCATGAGGATCTTATTGGTCTGGCTCACGAGATATCCCGCCTCTGCGCTCTTCTTCAGATAAGCCTGCCACTCAGTATCCGCCGCCATCTGCGCGCGGCGCGCCGCCCGGTCGGCGGCATCCTGATAGGCCCAGATATGCACGAAGGAGTTCACATCCCCCGTCTCGACCTGAGCATAGATCACTGGCGCGCCGAGGATGCGTTTCTGCGCGGGAAAGCCGAACTCCGCATAGAGGGCGAGGTGTTTCTTGATCGTGCCGGGGCGGCAGCAATAGGTGCGGTGGTCGTAGATCATAAACGGGCCTTTCGGGGTGTTGGCGTCATGCGATACCGGCGTGGTCGGTGATCCGGGCCCGCGCCTGCAACAGGTGATAGGCCATCGATACGCCCGCGGCTTCGCTGTCGCCCGCACGGATCGCTTCAAGGATTTGGCGGTGCTCATTGATCACCACGTCGATCCGCGCTTGCGAGCCTTGGCGGGTCAGTTTTTGCGCCACGTCGATCCCCTGTTCGATCGACTCGCGCGCGCAGTCGAGCATCTGAAGGAAAACCTCATTGCCCGAGGCCGCCGCGATGGCGCGGTGGAATTGGTAATCGGCATCGAAGGAAGGGTTGCGCGCCTGCATCGACGCCTCAAGCGTCTGCAGCGCGGCCTCGATCCGGGCGATATCCTTGGGGCTGGCCCGTTGCGCGGCCATATGCGCGGTGGCTTTTTCAATCGTGATCCGCGCCTCCATCGCGCGCATCAGCCCGGCAACCGACCCCGCCGTGGCGTATTCGATCAGCTTTTCCGACGGCCGCCGCCGCACGAAGGTGCCCACGCCGCGCCGCGCCTCGACCAGCCCGTCCTCTTGCAATTTACGCAGCGCTTCGCGCACCACAGGGCGGGACACGCCAAAGGCTGTGGCGATCTGGTTTTCCGAAGGCAGCTTTTCGCCCTGCACCAGTTTGTTCGACACGATCTGCTCAAGCACCTGCCCGTAAAGCTGATCGGCCAGTGTCTGCCGTTTCTTGATCTTCAGTTTCGGTGTTGTCACCGGCTACCCTCCCGCCGCGGCGCGGCGCATCATATTGGCCAGCCGCAAGGCCGAAGTCGCAGCCCCATAGCCGTTGTCGATATTCACCACCGTCACCCCCGGCGCGCAGCTGGCAAGTATCGAATCGAGCGCGACCCTCCCGCCGCGGGCCACACCATAGCCCACGGAGGTCGGCACACCAATGACCACCCCCGGCACCAGCCCGGCCACGACCGACGGCAAGGCCGCGTCCATCCCGGCGAAGACGATCACCACATCCATCTCGCGCAACAGGTCTTCCCGCGCGAGCAGACGCCAAAGCCCGGCCACGCCCACGTCTGACACTTCGGTCGCGTCCATTCCACCGTAAGCCAACGTACGCTTCGCCTCTTCCATCGGGGCATAGTCTGACGTCCCCGCGCTGACCAAACCGATGCGTGGGGTGCTGGCCAACGGGCCAACCTCTCCGAGAATGGCGGTGCGAGAGGCGGCGCAGTAATCAACCAACTGACGCATATTTTCTGGCAGGTCGCCGAACTGCTCTGCCGTCAGCCTGGTCAAGAGAAGCCTGCGCCCCTCCGTCGCCGCGTCACCGATGATCGCGGCGATTTGCGGCACTGATTTATGCTCGCAAAGCACGGCTTCTTCGATGCCGATGCGCCCCCGCGCCCCCGGTCAAAGGTCACGTCCGGATGCCCGTCGGGGCCTTTCTCACTGATGGACAAATGCACTTCCTCTTGAATAGGCCCGCAGATCCACCGCGCGCCCGTCGTCCGTGGCCCGCCGGACCTGCGTCAGAATCGCCGCGCGCTTTTGGGCGGAAAGACCTTCGTAAATAGGCGGATCAAGCTCAACCACCCACCCCCGCGCAAGCGTCTGCAGCGCAGGGTGACATTGCCCAACGCCGCACGCAGCAGGGTTTCGACCCGGTCGATCACCGCCAGATCCGCAGGCTCCACCCGCAGGCCAGTCTCAATTCGGCTGGCCAAACAGGGGGCCGCGGGCAGTTCTGCCAGATCCCCCAGCCCAAGCGCCCGCGCCAAGGCGCGCACATCGGCTTTTGACATCTGCGCATCGACGAACGGGTGCAGCACGCCATGCTCCGCCGCAGCCTGCAAACCGGGGCGGTAGTCTGACAGATCGTCGGTATTGGTGCCCGCCGCCACCAACGGCCCCATCCGCGCCAATGTGCCATAGAGGTTCGACTTGCAAAAATAGCAGCGGTTCACCGGGTTGGCGCGGTAGGACGGATCGGCGAATTCGCCCGCATCCACCAGTTTCAGCGGCAGGCCCCAAGCGGCTGCAAAGTCTTTTACCCGCGCCGTCGCCGCCGAAGGGACCGCAGCCGAAACCGCGTGACAAAGCGTAACCCCCTCCGTCCCCCGCACCTTGGCCGCGGCAGCAGAGAGGGTGAGGCTATCGATCCCCCGCTAAGCGCGATGGTCAATGATGCGGGCCGCGCGAGGGCGGCTTGGAGCGCGGCAGGAACCGTCACTCGCCCAACCCATCCTCTGTCTTGAGCTGCGCCAAGAGACGCCCGCTCGACATTTGAAGGTGGTCGCGCATCCGCTGGCGCGCCCGTTCGGCATCGCCCTGAGCAATAGAGGCCGCAATGTCATAGTGTTCCTGAATGGCGTCCCGGCTTTCGCCGCCGCGTTTCAATGCTTGCAAACGCCCGGCCAGCATCGTCTCGCGCAGGCTGGCGACAAGGTAGTTGAAAAGGCTGAGATAATAGCTGTTCCCGGTCGCCTCACAAACCGCGCGGTGAAAGGCGAGGTCGGCGCTGACCCCACTCGCAACCGCGGGGCCGCCGATTTTGTTGCTTTGGTCATAGGCGGCGGCGGCGCGCTGGATCTCCTGGCAGGCTTCGGGCGTTGCACGGGCGGCGGCGATGGCGGCGGCTTCGATCTCAAGCCCCATGCGCAACTCTAGGATCTGCTCAAGCTTACGCTGGCTTTCCATATCCCGCTCAGGAATCGCAAAGCCCTGCCGGGGCCGATCACTGGCCACAAATGCCCCACGGCCCTGGCGGCTGGAAAGCATGCCTTCCGCCTTGAGCCGCGAGACAGCCTCCCGGATCACGGTGCGGCTGACATCGAAATCGCTGGCCAAGGTGGTTTCCGACGGCAGCACATCCCCCACGCCCCAGATGCCGTTCACGACATTATGGCGCAGGACTTCCGTCACTTGATCGCTGAGCGTCGCGCCATCGACGAGGAGCGCAGTCGCCTGAAGATTTCCAGTCATGATAACAACATCCTTTCGCCGATTGGAGCACCTGTATGACAAGCTGTCAATAATCAGTAACTAGGGCCATTCGCTGCATTACAAGCAGAATACAACATTACAAGTAAGAGGAAATCCCCCTAAATTTGTATTTTTAATTGACAGGCTGACGATTCCCCCGCAGTCTGCGGTCCTACGGCAAGAGGATGTCAGGGGGAGCCCGGAACCCATCCAGTTACTGCCGATACACAGTTAAAACTCGGGAGGAGTTTCTATGTCACCAATGTTGAAATCACTGCGCCGCACAGCCGCGGCCACCATCCTTTTCACCGTCGCCGGCGTCGCCGCACATGCGCAGAGCTTTGTCATGGCCACCGGCCAGCAGGGCGGGTCGTGGTATCCCGTGGGCGGCGCGATCAAGGCGATTGTTGAGCGTGAGAACCCCGATATGGACATCACCGTCACGCCAGGCGCGGGCGTGTCCAACGTGGTCGGCGTGGACGCGGGCCGCTTTGGCATCGCATTCGCGAACTCGATCTCGACCGTGGACAGCCTGTCGGGCAAAGAGCCATTCCGCAAGGCGACCACCAATGTCTGCAACCTTGGCATTCTCTATCCGCAGTATTTCCAGATCGTCGCGCTTGAGGATTCCGGCATCAAGACCATCGCCGACATGAAGGGCAAACGCCTGACCACGCAACAGCTTGGCAACACCGGCGAATTCCTGACGCGCGAGCTTTTGTCGACTGCTGACATGACGTTCGATGATCTCGATAGCGTGGCCAACACGTCCTATTCCGACTCTGCTTCGCAGATGAAAGACGGTCAGGCCGATTTCTTCACCCTTGGCTCGTCGCTGCCGACCGGTTCGGTGATGGATCTGGCGTCCTCGCGCAAAATCCGTCTGGTCGACGTGGACGAAGAGACCTTTGCCTATTTCAAGGACAAGAACGCCGCCTTCCAGCGTCGCGAAGTCAAAGCCGGTGCCTATCCCGGTTTCGATGAGACCGTGCACGCGATCAGCTACGACACCCATATGGTCGCGCCCTGCGACTATGACGGTGAGATCATCAAATCGGTGCTCAGCGCGATTGCCGACAATAACGACAGCTTTGCCGCGATCAGTAAATCCATGGCAGACCTGACGGTTGAGGAAATGGCCACAGACATCGGCGTGCCCTTCCACCCCGCCGCGAAAGAGTTCTACGCAGAGCGTGGCGTCTCGGGGATGTAATCCACCCCTGACGAGAAACGGGTCGGCCGGGGCCATGCTCCGTCCGACCTACCCCCTAAAGGCCCTGCCCCGCGCATTCCGCGCGATGACGCATAAGGGCCGCCTTCCACTCTAGACGCGAGAACCCCCATGCAACTGTCGATCTTTCTGGACAAGATGCCCCTGATTACCCGTATAGCAAGGCTGATCCTGATCGGCATGGCTGCTTGGCATCTCTACGTCGCCTTCGTTGGCCCGCCTAACCCCTATATTATGCGCGGCGTGCACGTCGCTTTGGCGCTTTTGCTGATTTTCTTGACGGTGAACCGCAAGGGTCTGCGCAATGATGTGCCCAGTTGGTATGATGTGGTCATCGGGCTTATCGCGGCGGGGGCCGCACTCTATCCTTCCTTTAACCTTAATTACATCACGCAGCGGTTTCTCTACGTCGACCCTCTGATGCCGATGGATATCGTGGTGGGGATCACTCTTGTGGTTCTGCTGCTTGAGGCAACTCGACGGATGCTCGGGCCGATGCTGCCCATCACCGCCCTGCTGTTTCTCGGCTACGGTCTGGCTTTCACCTCCACCCTGCCTTCGGTGATCCTTGAGCAATTGTTCATGACACCCGAAGGCATCTTCGGCATCCCGATCGCGGTCTCGGCAACCTATATGGTGCTCTTCATCCTCTTCGGCTCGTTGGTCGAGCGGATGGGCGTCGGCCAGCTCTTTATGGATTTTGCGGTGGCGCTTACGGGGCGTCAGGTCGGCGGCCCGGCCAAGGTGGCCTGTGTGACCTCCGGCCTCTTCGGCTCGGTCTCTGGCTCTGCCGTGGCCAATGTGATGACGACCGGCACCTTCTCTATTCCGCTGATGAAACGCATGGGGTTCAAACCCGCCTTCGCGGGCGCGGTTGAGGCCGTGGCGTCGACGGGCGGGCAGATCATGCCCCCCGTGATGGGGGCTGCGGCCTTTGTCATGGCGGAATACCTCGGCGTGGGCTACCTGACGGTCGCGAAATATGCGCTGGCCCCCGCGGTTCTGTTCTATGTCGCGCTCTTCGCGGCGGTCCATTTTGAGGCCAAGCGCAAGGGCATCGGCTCAGTCCCGAAAGAGGATCAAGTGCCGCTGAAGATCGTGCTGCTTGAACGCGGCCACCTGTTCTTGCCGTTGGCGATTATCGTGGGCGTGCTGATGATGGGCTACTCTGCTCCCTATGCAGCACTTTGCGGTATCATCTCGGTCGTGCCGGTCGCGGCCCTGCGCAAGACGACACGGCATTACGTCACCATCGACAACATCCTCGAAGCGCTTGAGGGCGGCGCGCGCAACGTGCTGGCGATTGCCGCGGCCTGTGCCTGTGCGGGCATCGTGGTGGGCGTGATCGACATTACCGGCCTTGGCCTCACCTTCTCGAACTTCGTGATCGAAGCGGCCCAAGACACGCTGGTCATCGCGCTGTTCCTGTCGATGATCGCGGGCATCATCCTTGGTATGGGGATGCCGACAACACCCGCCTATATCGTGCAGGTCGCCCTGCTGGTTCCGGCGCTGGTGAAGCTGGGCGTACAGGTCGAAGCGGCGCACCTCTTTGTGTTCTACTTCGCCATCCTGTCGGCCATCACACCCCCGTCGCCATGGCGGTCTATGCAGCCAACACCCTATCGCACGCCAAGATCGTCGAGGCGAGTTGGGCTGCGGTGAAACTCGGTGCCACCGGCTTTATCGTGCCCTTCATGTTCGTCTATGAACCGGCGATCCTGATGCAGGGTTCGGTCACCCAGATCACGCTGGTCCTGTTGCAGGCCACCATTGGCGTCATCCTGCTGGCCGCCGCCTTGCAGCGCTACTACTTCGGCAGACTGTCCAATGTGCTGTCGGTGGTGCTGTTCGGGGCGTCCTTGCTGCTGATCTACCCCGATCTGCGGCTCACCGCCTCGGGGTTGGTCATCGCGGGCGTTATCCTGGCCTTCCAAAAGTCCAGGAACCCCAACCCGAAAAGCCAAGCGGCCACACATACTTAAATCTTAGAACGAACGAAACGGAGCCTTCTCCATGCTGCAAAAAACTTCCCTCAAGGCGCGGACCGGCGGACAGGTCCTTGTGGATCAACTGCTGATCCACGGTGCCGACACCGCCTATTGCGTGCCCGGCGAAAGCTATCTTGAGGTGCTCGATGCGCTGCATGATGTGCAGGACAAGTTCAGCCTTATCAACGCAAGGCACGAGGCCGGGGCCGCCAATATGGCCGAGACCTATGGCAAGCTGACGGGCAAGCCCGGCATCTGCATGGTCACCCGTGGCCCCGGCGCCTGCCACGCGGCCATCGGTGTGCATATCGCGCAACAAGACAGCACGCCGATGATCCTACTGGTGGGTCAAATCGCCCGCGACACGACTGACCGTGAAGCGTTTCAAGAAGTCGACTACCGCGCCATGTTCGGCCCGATCGCCAAATGGGCCACCCAGATCGACGACCCGGCGCGCGTGCCGGAATACATGGCCCGCGCCTTCCGCGTGGCGACCTCGGGCCGCCCCGGCCCGGTGGTGATCTCCCTGCCCGAAGACATGCTGACCGAGGTGGTTTCCGTCGCCGACGCGCGGCCCTATACGGCGACCCATGCTGGGCTGTCGCCTGACAATCTCGACATGCTCAAGACCGAGATCGCGCAGGCCGAACGGCCCCTGCTGCTGCTCGGCGGCTCGGGCTGGTCGGATGAGAGTGCGGCGGCCATCACCCGCTTTGCCGAGGCCAACAAGATCCCCGTCACCACCTCTTTCCGGCGGCAAGACATCGTCAACAACCTCTCGCCCGTCTATGCAGGCGATTTCGGCACCTCTACCGCGCCCAGCCTCTATGCGCATCAACGCGATGCGGATCTGCTCGTGGTGATCGGCGCGCGTTTGGGGGAGATGACGACCAAGACCTACACCACCATGCAATCGCCCAACCCCGAGACGCGGCTGGTGCATCTCTACCCCGACGCGGATGAGATCGGGCGCGTCTATTCGCCAGATCTGGGCATCGCTGCAGCACCCGTTTCTGTCGCTGCCGCCTTGGACGGTGTCGATCTGGGCCGCGCTGAGGCGTGGGGCGGTTGGTGCGAGAAACTCCACGCCGATTACCTCACCGATACCGAAGCGCCCAATGGCGGCGACTGGGATCTCGACATGGGGGTGGCACTTGCGCAGCTGCGCGACGAGCTGCCCGATGATGTGGTGGTCACGCTCGACGCGGGCAACCACACCGGCTGGGCGCAACGGTTCCTGCGCTTTGGCCGTCCGGGCCGGATTGTCGGCTCGACCTGTGGTGCGATGGGCTATTCCGTGCCCGCCGCCGTCGCGGCCTCGATTGCCGAACCGGAGCGCCTGACGCTCTCCTTCGTCGGCGATGGCGGCTTTATGATGAGCGGCAATGAACTTGCCACCGCCGCGCAATATGGCGGGCGGCCCATCGTGCTGCTGTTCAACAACGGCATCTATGGCACGATCCGCATGCACCAAGAACGCGACCACCCCGAGCGCATCTCGGGCACCACTTTGCAGAACCAAGATTTCGTCAAGATGGCCGAGGGGCTGGGCGCTCATGCTGAACGGGTGACCAAGACCGAGGATTTCGCCGCCGCCTTCATCCGCGCCCGCGAAAGTGGCCGCCCGGCCCTGATCGAGCTTGTAACCGACCCCGAGCAGATCTCGACCCGCACCACCATCAGCAAGCTGCGCGCGGCGGCCCAGAAAAAGTCGACGCCGACCAGCGCTAAAGGATGACCCAGATGACCACTCTGACCGCGCCACGCCGCGCGCCCGAAACGGACGGGCAAAACCATAGCGCTCTGCTCGATGATCTGCGCCAAGCCATCGGTGCCGCCCATGTCGTGACCGACGCCAAGGATTTCGACGCGCGGCTGATCGAAGATCGCGGGCTTCGGCGCGGCACGGCGCTGGCCCTCATCCGCCCCGGCTCCACCGAGGAGGTCGCCGCCTGCATGCGTCTGTGCCATGCCGCACAGGTGCCGGTGACCCCGCAGGGCGGCAACACCGGTCTGGCTGGGGGCGGCGTGCCGGACGGCGGGATCATCCTCACGACTGGCCGGCTGAACCGCGTTCGGGGGTCGATCCGACCAACGCAACCATGACGGTTGAGGCGGGCTGTATCCTCGCCAATATCCAAGCGGCTGCGGATGAGGTTGATGCGCTCTTCCCGCTGTCGCTCGCCTCCGAAGGGTCCTGCCAGATCGGCGGCAATCTTTCGACCAACGCGGGCGGCACGGCGGTGCTGCGCTATGGCAATACCCGCGATCTGGTGCTGGGGATCGAAGCGGTTCTGCCCGATGGCCGGGTGCTGAATGATCTGGGCGGGCTGCGGAAAAACAACACTGGCTTTGACCTCAAACACCTCTTTATCGGGGCCGAAGGAACGCTTGGCATCATCACGGCAGCGGTGATCAAGCTTTTCCCCAAGCCCACCGCCCGCGCCACGGCGCTGGTGGCCTGCACCGGCCCCGACCCCGCGCTCGCGCTCTATGCCCGGATGCGTGGCCAAACGGCGGACACGCTCTCGACTTTTGAATATATCGACCGGCTTGGCCTGCAAATGGTGATCGACCACGCGCCCGGCTGTAGCGACCCGATGGCAGAGACCCATCCGGCCTATTGCCTGATCGAACTCACCGGCAATGGCGCGCAGGCCGACCTTGATGCCCGGCTGGAGGCGGCGTTGGAAGCAGCGTATGAGGCGGAAGAAATCATCGACGCCGTGATCGGCGCATCGGAAGCGCAGAAGGACGCGCTTTGGGCGCTGCGGGAAAACCTCTCAGAAGCGCAAAAGCCTGAGGGCGCGTCGATTAAGCATGACGTATCCGTGCCGGTCTCGCGCGTGGCTGATTTCATCCGCGAGGCGACTCAAGCATGCATGGAACATATGCCCGGACTGCGCCCCTGCCCCTTTGGCCATTTCGGCGACGGCAACCTGCATTTCAACCTGTCGCGCCCCGTCGATATGGCCGATGCCGATTTCCTTGCAGAATACAGCACGTTCAACCGCATCGTGCATGATATCGTGCACCAGATGGGCGGCTCATTCTCGGCGGAACATGGCATTGGCACGTTCAAACGGGCCGAACTGCGCCGCTATAAAGACCCGGTCGCGCTGGAGTTGATGGAGCAGATCAAAGCCGTGCTCGACCCGGGCCAATTGATGAACCCGGGCAAGGTGCTTTGACGGCTTAGCCGCGCCCGACAAATGGCATCTTGGTGGCCATCACGGTGACAAACATGGCGTTGGAGTCGAGCGACAGCTTCGCCATGTATGACAGCGTTTCGGCCACGTCGTTCACATCCATGCGTGGCTCGGACATGCGGCTGCCGTTCGGTTGCAGGATGCCGTCTTTCATCCGCTCCGTCATCTCGCTGGCCGCATTGCCGATGTCGATCTGCCCGCAAGCGATGTCATGCGCGCGCCCATCGAGCGACAACGCGCGGGTGAGCCCGGTGATCGCGTGTTTCGTCGCCGTATAGGGCACCGACAGAGGGCGCGGCACATGGGCGCTGATCGAGCCGTTGTTGATGATCCGCCCGCCCTTTGGGCTTTGGCGTTTCATCAAGGCGAAGGCCGCGCGGGCGCAGAGGAAAGAGCCGGTCAGATTGGTCGCGACGATGTCATTCCACTCCGCCACGCTGAGCGCATCCACCTCAACCGCCGGACCATTGCGCCCGGCATTGTTGAACAGCAGGTCCAGCCGCCCGAAGGTCGCCTCCACTCTGTCGAAAAGCGCGTCGACATCGGCCTCAACCCCCACGTCCGCAGCCACGGCGATATGCCCCTGCCCGTCAAGCGTAGCACAGGCAGCGTCGATCTTATCCTGCTGCCGCCCGGTGAGAACGAGAGTGAAACCGTCTTTCGCCAACCTTTGCGCGCAGGCGAGGCCGACGCCGCTCCCGGCCCCTGTGATCAGAGCAATCTTTTGGTTCATCCTACTATCCCATTCCTTATCGTTGCGCGTCGGGCCGTTACTGAGAATCTAATATATAAGATGTTACAGGGAAAGGTTTTTTCACCGCTTTCCAATCATCACGGGGTCCGCGCCTCACATTCACGCGAGCGCACTAGACGACCGGTCTATTATTTCATAGATGCCCCTCATGACAGACGCAAAGAAATCAGATCAGACGCGGCAACGCATCTTGGACACCGGACGTAGCCTCGTGCTGCGGCACGGGTTCTCTGGCGTTGGCCTGTCGCGGATCCTGAGCGAAAGCGGCGTGCCCAAAGGGTCGTTCTACTATTACTTCGCGTCGAAAGAGGCTTTTGGCACCGCGATGCTGGCCGATTACATCGAGGCCTATCTCGACCGCGTCGATGCGCTGATTGCAGCCCCGGGAACGGCGGGCGACAAGCTCGACAGTTTCTGGTCTGCATGGCTCAGCCAATCTAGCGCCCCGGGGATCGCCAATGCGTGTTTGGTGGTGAAACTCGGCTCCGAAGTAGCTGATCTGTCGGATTCCATGCGCGAAACACTTGATCAGGGTGTCGACGCATTGGTCGCCCGGATTGCCCAATTGCTGCGCCAAGGCGCAGAGGATGGGACCGTTCGTGCGTTGTCTGACCCCGAAACCACCGCCCGCATGCTCTATGCCAAATGGCTCGGCGCGGCGGTGCTGGCCAAACTGGCGCGCAGCGATGCAGCCCTGCGCATGGCCCGCGCTGAAACCTCTGCCCAACTCTCCCCCACTGGGGGCCAATTCCCAACCTGAAAGGAAACAGCATGTTCGCTGCCATCCACGACACATTCGGCGAGCCCGCCGAGGTTCTGACCACCCGCGAAACCGACAAACCCGCACCCGCCGCAGGCGAAGCGCTGGTCCGCATGGTGCTGTCGCCCATTCACAACCACGACCTTTGGACCGTGCGCGGCAACTATGGCTACAAGCCCGAACTGCCCGGTGCCATCGGCGGCTCTGAAGCGCTTGGCATCGTCGAGGCCGTGGGCGAAGGCGTTGACGAAGCGCTGATCGGCAAGCGCGTCACGGCGGCCGGGTTCCACGGCGCATGGGCTGAGTATTTCACCGCCCCCGCTGCCGGCCTGCTGCCCCTGCCCGAGGCGATCTCGGACGAGGCCGGTGCGCAGTTGATCGCCATGCCGTTCAGCGCCCTGTCCCTGCTGGAGACCCTGAAGGTCGGCGAAGGCGAATGGTTGATCCAAACCGCCGCCAACGGCGCGGTGGGCAAGATCATGGTCGGTCTGGCCAAGGCACGCGGGATCAAGCTGCTGAACCTCGTCCGCCGCGAAGGTGCCGCCGAAGAAATGCGCGACACCGGCGCGGAGAACGTGCTTTCCACCGAAGATGCGGATTGGCAGAGCAAGGCGCGCGAGTTGATCGGCAAAGACGGCGCGGTTTCGGCCATCGACTCGGTCGGCGGGGAGGTGGGCGGTCAATTGGTCGAGCTTCTGGGCAAGGATGGGGAGTTGATCGTTTTCGGCACGGCGACGGGCCAACCGCTTTCCATGTCCTCGGGCGAATTGATCATGAAGCACATCACCGTCAAAGGCTTCTGGGGTTCGCGCGTCAGTGGTGACATGGCGGCTGAGACGCGGGGCCGTCTGATTGGTGAGCTGGTGCAACTCGCCGCGAAGGGGCAGCTCCCCCTCGACACAGGCGGCACCTACCCGCTGGCCGATGTGACCGAGGCGATGAAGGCCGCACTGACCACCGGGCGTGGCGGCAAGGTCATGCTGCGCCCTTGATCGGGATTTAACGACAGCGGCGGCCCTCAACGCGGGGCCGCCGCGCCATTCTTGGACCGCCCAAGATTACGACACATCCGCGAATTTCCGCCCTTTATTTGGGCAAATGCAGCGCGCTGGCGACCCTGCACCGCCTCGGCGATGACTCTCCCCGTCTCTATGGTGATTAAAAAATCATCATACCTTTCCGGGCGGAGCCATTCTCATTCTCGTCGACACCAGCATAAACAGCCCCCAAGCGACCCCCGTGCAGCCGCGCGCGATCGGTGCGGCGATGGTCTCGGCCAAGGCCGCGCGGGGTGGCTCGATGCTGGGGGATTTGCGGCAATCGGGCGCGATGAAGCTGCTGTTTCCGCGCCCCGACCCCGCGATGCTGCAAGCGATCATTATCAATTCCGCAGGTGGCATCACGGGCGGCGATGCCTTCACCCTGACCGCCCGTGCAGAGGCCAAGGCCGCGCTCAGCCTCACCACGCAGGCCGCCGAACGCGCCTATCGCGCGCAACCGGGGCAAGTGGCAAACCTGCGCAACACCCTCGCCGTAGACTCCGGCGCGACGCTGCATTGGCTGCCGCAAGAGACGATCCTTTATGACGGATGCGCGCTGCGGCGGCGGCTGTCGGTCGATCTGGCGCAAGATGCCTCCCTCCTGCTGGTTGAGCCGCTGGTCTTTGGCCGCGCCGCCATGGGTGAAACCCTTCGACAGGCCCATTTCCGCGACCGGATCGAGGTCAGCCGCGCGGGACGCCCGCTGTTCCACGACGCGATGACGCTTAGCGGCGATGTCACCGCCCATCTGGCGGCCCCTCATATCGCGGCGGGCGCGGGCGCCCTTGCCACGATTATCTATGTCGCGCCCGATGCCGAAGCGCGGCTTGCCCGGCTCCGCGGCCAATTGCCCGCCAGCGCCGGGGCCAGTCTGATCGGCCCTGACCTGCTGGTCGCGCGGATCCTCGCGGCAGACAGTTTCGACCTTCGCCAGTCGCTCGTCCCGATCTTGGGCGAACTGAGCGGTGACACCCTCCCCCGATCATGGATGACCTGACGTGCAACTGACCCCGCGAGAAAAAGACAAATTGCTGATCTCCATGGCCGCCGAGGTCGCCCGCAAGCGCCTTGCGCGGGGGTCAAGCTGAACCATCCCGAAGCCATCGCGCTGATCACCGACACCGTGGTCGAAGGCGCGCGGGACGGGCGCAGCGTGGCCGATATGATGCAGGCCGGTGCCCATGTCATCACCCGAGACGACTGTATGGAGGGGGTGGCCGAGATGATCCCCGAAGTGCAAGTCGAAGCCACTTTCCCCGACGGAACCAAATTGGTCACCGTGCACAACCCCATCAGATAAGGACATTTCATGCCGCGTTTTGCCCCCCTTCTTGCCCTGCCGCTCATGTCGCTTGCCATGGCGGCCTTTGCCCATACAGCGCCTCTCCCCCATGGCCATGGCGCAGAGAGTGACGGATCGCTGGCGGTCTATATTGTCGCCGGGCTGGCCTTTGTGCTGTCGGGCCTGATCCTTGCCATGCGCCACCTGAAAACAGCAAAAGCATGATCCCCGGAGAGATCTTTCCGGCGGCGGGCCTGCTGACCCTGAATGCCGACAGCGAGGCGATCACGCTCATGGTGGCCAATACCGGTGACCGCCCGGTGCAGGTGGGCAGCCACTACCATTTCGCCGAGAGCAACCCCGCGCTTGAGTTTGACCGCGCGGCGGCACGGGGGCACCGGCTTGATATCGCGGCGGGGACCGCTGTGCGGTTCGAGCCCGGCCAACGGCGTGAGGTATCGCTGATCCCGATCCGCGGGGCGCGGCGGATCTTTGGCTTTAACAGCGCGGTGATGGGAGACCTCTGATGCCTGCACAGATCAAACGCGGTGACTATGCCGCCATGTTCGGCCCCACGGTGGGCGACCGGGTGCGGCTGGCTGACACGGACCTCATCATCGAAGTTGAGCGCGACCTGACCACCGAACACAGCGGTCAAAACGCCCCCGCCTATGGCGAAGAGGTCAAATTCGGCGGCGGCAAGGTGATCCGCGACGGCATGGGCCAGTCGCAGGTGACCCGAGCAGGCGGGGCCGTGGACACGGTCATCACCAATGCGCTGATCGTCGACCATACCGGCATCTACAAAGCCGATGTGGGGCTGAAAGACGGGCGCATCGCCAAGATCGGCAAGGCGGGCAACCCTGACACGCAACCGGGGGTCGATGTCATCATCGGACCGGGCACCGAGGTGATCGCGGGCGAAGGGCGCATCCTGACCGCAGGCGGGTTTGACAGCCACATCCATTTCATCTGCCCGCAACAGATCGAAGACGCGCTGCATTCGGGGCTGACCACCATGCTCGGCGGCGGTACCGGCCCCGCGCATGGCACATTGGCCACCACCTGCACGCCCGGCGGCTGGCATATTGGGCGCATGATGCAGGCGGCAGATGCCTTTCCGATGAACCTCGCCTTCGCGGGGAAAGGCAACGCCAGCCAGCCCGCCGCCCTTGAAGAACAAATCAACGCGGGCGCTTGTGCGCTGAAACTGCATGAGGATTGGGGCACCACCCCTGCCGCGATTGACTGCTGCCTGAGCGTCGCCGACGCCATGGATGTGCAGGTGATGATCCACACCGACACGCTGAATGAAAGCGGCTTTGTCGAACATACCGTAAAGGCCATGAAAGGCCGCACGATCCACGCATTCCACACCGAAGGCGCAGGCGGGGGCCATGCGCCGGATATCATCAAGATCTGCGGCGAAGAGCATGTGCTGCCCTCCTCGACCAACCCCACGCGGCCCTTCACGGTCAACACACTGGAAGAGCATCTCGACATGCTCATGGTCTGTCACCACCTTGATAAATCCATCCCCGAGGACGTGGCCTTTGCCGAAAGCCGCATCCGGAGAGAGACCATCGCCGCCGAAGATATCCTGCATGACATGGGGGCCTTTTCCATCATCGCCAGCGACAGTCAGGCCATGGGCCGGGTCGGAGAAGTCTTGATCCGCACATGGCAGACCGCCGACAAGATGAAAAAGCAGCGCGGGCGGCTGGCCGAAGAGACGGGCGAGAACGACAACTTCCGCGTCCGCCGCTACATTGCGAAATACACCATTAACCCCGCCATCGCGCATGGCATCTCGACCCATATCGGCAGCATCGAAGAGGGCAAGCGCGCCGATCTGGTGCTGTGGAACCCCGCCTTTTTCGGAGTGAAGCCCGAGATGGTGCTTTTGGGGGCAGCATCGTCTGTGCGCAGATGGGCGACCCAAACGCCTCTATCCCGACCCCGCAGCCGGTCTATTCGCGGCCCATGTTCGGGGCCTATGGCCGCGCGGTGGAAAACTCTGCCGTGGTCTTTATCAGCGAAGCGGCAGAGGCGGCGGGCGTGGGCGGCAGGCTTGGCCTTGCCAAACAAACCCTCGCCGTGCGCAACACCCGCGAGATCGGCAAGCGCGATCTAAAGCTGAACGATGCGCTGCCCAAGGTCGAGGTGAACCCCGAAACCTATGAAGTCCGCGCCGACGGTGAGTTGCTGACCTGTGAACCTGCCTCTGTGCTGCCCATGGCGCAGCGCTATTTCCTGTTTTGACGAGATCGAAATGACCCCCATCCTATGCCAAGACATGCGCCGCGCCGAAGCGTGGTCCGATGCCAGTGACCGGGTAGAACTGACCTATGACGGGCGTTTTCTGCGCCGCAAGGTGCTGACCACAGCGGGCGGGCTGCCGTTTCTGGTCGATTTGGCGCAGACCACCTCGCTTGACCACGGCGACGCTTTTGTTCTGGCCGACGGGCGCGTGGTTGAGGTGGTGGCCGCCGACGAAGACCTGCTGGAAGTGACCGGCCCCGACCTGCCGCGCATCGCGTGGCACATCGGCAACCGACATACCCCCTGCCAGATCGACGCCGACCGGCTTGTGATCCAGCGCGACCATGTGATCGCCAAGATGCTTGGCCAGATTGGTGCCGCCACGCGAGAGATCACCGCCCCTTCCGCCCCGAAGGCGGTGCCTATGGCCATGGGCGCACCCATGGGCATGACCACGGCCCTGTCCATCACGCCGTTCATGATCACGACCATGCGCATGATCACGACCCCGCCCAGCACCACGACCACGCGCATGGCTGAAACCCTGCAGGCCGACGCGCTTCTGACGCTGGTGCAGATGCTCTCCCCTCCTATCCGGTGGGGGCATTTGCCTATAGCCACGGGCTGGAATGGGCGGTGCAGGACGGGGCGGTGACGGATCAAGATGCTTTGGCCGACTGGCTGTCCAGCGTGCTGCGGCACGGCGCGGGACAGGCCGATGCGCTTTTCCTCGCGGCGGCCTATCGCGCGGATGACCCGGCAGAGATCGACGCGCAGGCCCGCGTCTTTGCCGCCTCTGCCGAGCGGTTGAAAGAGACCGTGCTGCAAGGCGAAGCCTTTGCCCGCGCAAGTGCCGCGATCTGGCAGGTCGACCTGCCGCCGCTTTGCTATCCTGTTGCCGTAGGACACGCGGCGCGTCTGCAAGCGCTGCCGCTGCGCCAAACGCTAGAGATGTTCTTGCACGCCTTTGCCGCCAATCTTGCCACCGCAGGCATGCGCCTTATTCCCTTGGGGCAGACCGAGGGGCAGATCGTCATCCGCGCGCTCGCGCCAGTCTGTCTCGAAGTTGCCGGGGCGGCGGCGGGCACGCTCGACGATCTCTCCTCCACCGCCTTTTTAAGTGACATCGCCGCCATGAAACACGAAACCCAGTATTCGAGGATTTTCCGCACATGAAACGCAACAACGGCCCTTTGCGCGTCGGCATCGGCGGCCCCGTGGGCGCGGGCAAAACCACCCTGACGGCAGCGCTTTGCCGCGCCCTGCGTGACCGGCTGTCAATCGGCGTGATCACCAATGACATCTACACCCAAGAGGATGCCGAAGCGCTGATGCGGATGCAGGTGTTGCCCCAAGACCGGATCATCGGGGTCGAGACCGGCGGCTGCCCGCATACGGCAATCCGCGAAGATGCCTCGATCAACCTTGCCGCCGTGGCAGAGATGGTCGCGCGCCACCCTGAGGTGGACGTGGTCTTGATCGAAAGCGGCGGCGACAATCTGTCGGCCACTTTCAGCCCTGAATTGGCGGATGTGACGCTTTATGTGATCGACGTGGCAGCGGGTGAGGAAATCCCCGCAAAGGCGGTCCGGCGATTACCAAGTCCGACATTCTGGTGATCAACAAGACCGATCTCGCGCCCCATGTCGGGGCCTCGCTTGAGGTCATGCAGCGTGACAGCGCGCGGATGCGGCCAGTCCTGCCGACGGTCTTTTGCGCATTGAAGTCCGGTCAAGGGGTCGACGCCCTGC
Source organism: Sulfitobacter profundi (assembly GCF_042661425.1). Taxonomy (NCBI): domain Bacteria; kingdom Pseudomonadati; phylum Pseudomonadota; class Alphaproteobacteria; order Rhodobacterales; family Roseobacteraceae; genus Sulfitobacter; species Sulfitobacter profundi. The sequence goes on from NZ_JBHSWA010000004.1 coordinate 137,521, forward strand.
TGGAGCATCTGGCGCAGGTGGGCGGGTTGGACCTTGCGCCTATGGCCCCGGCAACCGCGGATTAGGCGGTGGTGAGACCCGCCTTCCGGTCGCGGAAGGCGGGCAACGGCTGCTATCCTCGCCCCGCTGCGGCCCACCATTCCAAAGCGCGTTGAGGAGTGCCGCCCGTCCGTTAATCCGCGCCAAAAAGGTCGCGGGTAAAGACCTTGTCCGGGACATCCGCCAGATCGGGGTGATTGCGGTTTGCCACGATCACATCCGCGCGCGCCTTGAAGGCCTCCAGATCGCGGGTGACCTCCGAACCAAAGAACTGGTCCTCCTGCAACACAGGTTCATAGACGATCACTTCGATGCCCTTGGCCTTGAGCCGTTTCATGATCCCTTGGACCGAGCTTTGGCGGAAATTGTCCGACCCGGTCTTCATCACCAGCCGGTAGATGCCCACCCGCTGCGGGCCAAGTGCCATGATCTGCTCTGACACAAAATCCTTGCGGGTGCGGTTCGCCTCGACCACGGCGTTGATCAGGTTCTGCGGCACATCCAAATAGTTCGCCAGCAACTGCTTGGAATCCTTGGGCAAACAATAGCCGCCATAGCCGAAAGATGGGTTGTTGTAATGCCCGCCGACGCGCGGGTCGAGGCAGACACCGTCGATAATCTGGCGCGTGTCTAACCCATTGGTCAGCGCATAGCTGTCCAATTCATTGAAATACGCCACCCGCATGGCGAGGAAAGTATTGGCGAAGAGTTTGACCGCCTCTGCCTCGGAGGCACCGGTAAAGAGCATGGGAATATCATCGTCGATTGCCCCCTCGGCCAGCAGTTGCGCAAAGCGCCGCGCACGGGGGCTGTCTTCGCCGACGACGATCCGCGAGGGGTGCAGATTGTCATAAAGCGCGCGGCCTTCGCGCAGGAATTCCGGGCTGAAGATCACTTGATCGGTGTCCAACGCGGCAGACAGACCTGCGGTATAGCCCACCGGCACCGTGGATTTAATAACGATGGTGGCCGTTTTCGCAACCGCCAGAACATCCCGCACCACGGCCTCGACACTGGAGGTGTCGAAAACATTGGTGCGCGGGTCATAGTTCGTCGGCGTGGCGATCAGCACATAGTCGGCCTCACGGTATGCCGCCTCCGGCTCGGTGCTGGCCTTGAGGGTGAGCGGCTTTTGGGCGAGGTATTGCTCGATCTCGGGGTCGACGATCGGCGCGTGGCGCGCATTCACCTGCGCCACCCTGTCCGCGTTCAGATCCACCGCCGTCACGTCATTGTGCTGCGCCAAAAGCACCGCGTTCGACAGCCCGACATAGCCGATGCCAACAACGGCGATCTTGGTCATAGACATAAGCGTGGGCCTTTCCTGCGTGCCGGTGGCGGGATGTTAGACTGCGGCTTTCGGATTGAAAAGGTGCCGCCTGACAGGGAGTTAGGGCGGATTGGCGAATGTGAAAGCAGCCCGGTTCAGCAATTTGCGCGCGGGGCGCGGCCGGGCAAGCCCCCGCGCCGTTGCGCCCCGCCCGAGCGGTGGGTTGTCAGGCTGGAAAGACTTCTTTCACACAGTCTCAGGCGACCCATAACCCGGAGAGCCCCGATGCCCGACACCTCAGAGCGCCTGTCCCTTCCCTATCTGATGCCGGCACAGGCGCAGAAACATGTGACCCACAACGAAGCGCTGCAACGGCTGGACCTTCTGGTGCAGCTTGCGGTCGAAGGTTTCGACGCCAACACGCCGCCCGCCCTGCCGCAGGCGGGGAGGTTCATGCCCTCGGCACCGCCCCCACGGCGGCTTGGGCGGGTCATGTCGGCGAACTGGCCGTCTGGATTGGAGAGACCTGGCAGTTCAGCGCGCCACAGGACGGCTGGCTTGCCTTGGATAAATCCACCGGGATCCTGCACCGTTGGGTGGCGGGCGCATGGGCCGAGGTGTCGCCCCCGATCTGGCGAACCTCTCTGGGGTGGGGATCAACACGGATCACGACAGCGGCAATCGCTTGTCGGTTTCTTCCCCGGCGAGCCTGTTCACCCACGAAGGCGCGGGGCATCAAGTGAAGCTCAACAAAGCCAGCGCCGCCGATACCGCGAGCCTGCTGTTCCAGACCGATTTTTCCGGACGGGCCGAAATGGGCACGGCGGGGCAGGATGATTTCGCCATCAAGGTCAGCGCCGATGGCAGCGGGTGGACCACCGCGCTGGCCTTTGACGCCGCCAGCGGCATGGCCTCGGGCGCGGCGCTGACGGAGAGCGTGGGTGACGCGACGGTGGGCCGGCTGCTGCGCGTGGGGGATTTCGGCATCGGTGCGGATGCGGGGCCGCTTGTGGCGGACCTTGACGCGCATGCGCTTTCGGGCAGTTTCTCAGCCTATGGCGGCGCCCATGCACAGGCACCCGCTGGGGCCAATCCGTTTTCGGCGCTGGATGGGGTCTTTGGCCTGCTGTGCGGCAACAGCACCTTGGGCGGGCAGAGCGCGAACTTGTGGCAGATCGCAGTGGGGATCGACACGCCGGGTCTGGCCTTTCGCGTGCGGGCAACCGGGGCGTGGGGCGCGTGGCAATCCCTGTGGACTGGGGCGAACACGACTGTGGATGCCAATGGGTTCATCAAGGAAGCGAGCCCGATTGTCCGGCTGTTCCACGACAGCAGCGAAGAGCCAGCGGTGCCCCTAGCGGCGCGGTTCGAACGGATTGGGCTTGGCCACTACAGATTGACGGATGTCCCGCCGCTTGCGTCCAAAGGGTGGCAGATCGAAGTGCCGCAGGATGCGAATGGCAACCGGTTGGTCTATGTCGATTGCAGCTATGACGCGGGAATGGCGGCGCTTGATGTCCGTACCCGCGAGGTGATCTGGCAGGATGGCTGGGCCGGGGGTGCGCCCTGTGACATCCCCGTGGGCCGTTGGGTTGATCTGCGGTTCGACATGCCCTGAGGCAAAGAGCCCCGGCCCGCTGACGCCACAGCGGGCCGGGCTGCAATCAGAGAATGCTGCGCAACTGCGCGACCTCATAGTTGCCCCCGCAAAGCAAAACGGCAGAGGTTTGGCCTGCGTATTTCTGCGGCTCCGCCAGATAGGCCGCCAACGCCAAGGCGGCGGCCCCTTCGACCAACATATTCTCTTCCCATGCCAGCACCTTTAGCGCGGCGGCGATTTGTTCTTCGTCGCAATATACGATCTTGTCGATCACCGCGCTCGCCATCGGCAGGGTGAGCGATCCTTCATCGACCCCGCCCGCCACGCCATCGGCCAAAGTGTCGAGATGGTCCGTCTCGACGATCTTGCCCGCCTTGATCGACGCCGCCAGAGCGCAGCTGTTGGCGGCACTCACGCCGATCACACGGGTTTGCGGCGAGAACTCTTTGATCACCGACCCCATGCCAGAGATCAGCCCGCCCCCGCCCATCGAGATAAAGACAGTGTCGATCCCTTCGATCTGGTCGAGCAGTTCCAGCGCGGCGGTGCCTTGGCCCGCGATCACCTCGGCGTCGTTGTAGGGGGAGATATAGGTGTAGCCTTCGGCTTCGGCCAAGGCTTGCGCATGCCGTTCCGAAAGCGACGCATCCGACCCATGGATCACGACCTTGGTGCCAAAACCTTCGATGGTTTTGCGTTTCTTGGCGACAACCGTCTCGGGCAGCACGACGATCAATTCATGCCCCGTGGTCTGGGCGGCACGTGAACAGGCGATGCCGTGGTTGCCGGAGGATGCGGTGATGACCGGTCGGTCCAGCGGCACCGTGGTCAGTTTGGCACTTGCCCCGCGCAGCTTGAACGACCCGGTGTGTTGAAAGTTCTCGGTTTTGTAGAAAAGCCGCGTGCCCTCTGCCATCGGCAGGCGCGAGGCGATCACCGGGGTGCGTGAAATCGCGCCTGCGATCTTGCGGTGAACCACGCAGGAACGCGCGGCGGATTGGGCGATCAGATCAGAGACTGGCGGCATGATAGGCTCCATCAGGTTGGCTGAGATGCGCCGCTGCGGCATGCGGGCCCGTCAGAACCGATGACCACAGCGGAGGGCGGTCATGGGTTAAGGCTGCGTGGCTGTCTGGGCCACGCTCTGCCGCGCGAGGAAGGTTGAGACACGTGCCAGCCCGTCCTGCAAGTCGGCGGTCGAATTGGCGAAACCGATGCGCAGCCAACCCTCCATATCCATGGCGCTGCCGGGGGTGAAAAGCACGCCCTCTTCCTCCAGCAACTGGGTGCAGAAATCGCGGCTGCGCAGTGGCAGGTCGTATTGCACCAACGCCGTGGTGCCCGACTGGGGTTTCACCCATGAGATCAGCGGCTCCGCCTCGACCCAATCTGCCAAGATTTCGAGGTTCCCCGGGTGATCCGATGCGCGCGCTCAAGGATCTGCGCGCGGCTCTCAAGCGCGAGAGCCGAGAAATACTCGTCGATCCCCCCGACGGAAATCGTGTTGTAGTCACGGTGGATCATGATCTTCTCAAGCAGCGCCTGCGGCCCCGCCACCCAGCCCACGCGCAGCCCGGCCAGCGAATAGGCTTTGGACATGCCCGCCGTGCTGATGCCGCGGTCGTAGAGATCGCAGATCGAGGCGGTATAGCCATCACCCGTCTGATCGGTGCCGCGATAGACCTCATCGCAGAGCACCCAAGCCTCGCTGCCGCGCGCGATCTCGGCGATCTCTGCCAGCATCGCGCGGTCCATCAGCGCGCCGGTCGGGTTGTTGGGATTGTTGGTGGCGATCATCCGCGTGTCAGGGCGCATCATGGCGCGCAATTCGTTCAGATCGGGCAGAAACCCGTTCTCGGGGCGCAGGTGCAGCAGTTCGACCTCTGCGCCGATGCTCTCGGGGATGGAGTAGTGCTGCTGGTAGGTCGGCACGATGGCGATGACATGATCACCGCGCGAGATCAGCGTTTGGTGTACCAAGGCATTGGCCCCGATGGTGCCATGGGTGGTCAGGATGTTCTCGCGGCTCTGGGTCTCATAAAGCCCCGCCACTGCGTCGCGCAGACGGTCCGAGCCTTCGATCGCGCCGTAGCCCATGCGCATCCCGCGCAATTCGCCCAGCACCGAATTGTCGACGCCCGCCATGTCGATCAACTCTCCCAATGTGATCGAATCGACGCAGGTCTCGGCGAGGTTGTAGCGGCAGTGGTTTTCGAACTCGTTCATCCACATTTCGACGCCGAAGGTCGCGATCTTCATGGGGTTTTCCTTTCGTATCTCAGTGGTCTGCCAGCGCAGCGAAAAGCTGGCGCAGAAAGTGCGGCGTGGCGGTTGGGGCGAGCCAGCGCATCACCGCCACGATGTCATGCTTCGGCGCGATCCAGATCGTGTGCCCACCCGCGCCCTGCGCGCTAAAGGCGGTTTCGGGCAGCTTGGGGTCAGCCTCCGCCCCGCGGTTCAGCCACCACAGGAAGCCGTATTTATCCAGTGTCGGCGTGGGCGTCAGCGCTTGCTGCATCCAACCTTCGGGCAAGATCTGCGCGCCGTTCCACTGGCCGTTTTGGCAGATGAATTGGCCGAAGCGCGCGTGATCTTCGGCGCCGATGAACAGCCCGCCGCCCCAATGGCCACCACCGGTGACCGATTGAACGCGCCTGTCTGCCATCTCGATCCAAGAGGTCGAATAGCCCTCCCACCGCCAATCGTCTGAGGCGCCGATCGGGCCCATGATCCGCGCGCGCAGCACCTCTGGCAGCGGGCGGCCGAACCGCATCAGCAGCGCATAGGCCAGCGCGTTCACCCGCACGTCGTTGTATTCGTAATGGCTTCCCGGTGGGCGGACTTTGCGCAATTGTCCCTTGCGGCTGTTGTCTGCGCCCGGCCCGATCTGGCGGTAATGGTCGACCTGATCGTCCTTGCCGAAAATCTCGCCGCGCCATTCGCTGTTCATCTGCAACATATGCCGCCAAGTGATGCGCCCGTTGTGGTCGCCCGCAAAATGCGGCCCCGGCACGCTGTCGCCCACGGGCGCGTCGAGGTCGGTGATTAGCCCATCCTTCACCGCAAGCCCCGCCAGCACCGACAGGTAGCTCTTGGCGATGGAAAAGGTCATGTCGGTCCGCGTCGTATCGCCCCAATCGGCGACCCGCTGCCCCCGGTGCAGGATCACCCCTGCCGGGCCGCCGCGCGGCTTTACCGGGCCCACGATCTCGGTCCAAGGGCCGCTTTCGTTCCACTCGCGGTTGCCAACATAGGCCCCATCGGGGTGATACATCGAGCGGGGCCAGTCAGTCTCATGCGCCAGCGCGTGGTCGACGACGGCTTGCAGGGCGGGGGTGGCGGCGAATGTCATGGGGACTCCTCGGGGCTTGGGGCGAACCTTTCCCAAGGGGGCGGAATTGTAAACCGGTTAAATGGTTTCGTCGTCCTCAATCGCGCCCGCTCAGCCCCCGATGTCAGGATAGACCTGAGAGCGTTTGACCACCCCGTAGACAAAACTGGTGTCGATTGACCCGATGCCGCCGATGGGGTGCAGCCGGGCGCGCACGAAACGCTCGTAGTCTTCCAGATCGCCCACCACCACGCGCAGCAGGTAGTCTGACAATCCGCTCATCACAAAACACTCCAGCACCTCCGGGATCGCGCGATCTTATTTTCAAAACGTTTCACCGTGCCCTCGTCATGGCCATCGAGCGTCACCCGCACCATGACCGTAACCGGCAGGCCGTAGGCCTTGGCGTCGACCTCCACACTATAGCCACGGATCGCGCCGTTTTTCTCAAGCGCGCGCAGGCGGCGGAGACAGGGGAAGGCGACAGGCCAACTTCCTCGGCCAGATCAAGGTTCGTCATCCGGCCATTGCGCTGTAGCGCGCGGATGATGCGGCGGTCAGTAGCGTCCAGTCGGGGTGTTTGGGGCATGATATGCCAAATCCTCTGCAATCGGCGCATACATTAGCAACCAAATGCCTCTTGCGCCATCGGATCATGCCCTCAAAATCAATCAGGGGGCCAGCCATGACCGAGAACCAGAAATCCTTCTCCACCCGCGCCATCCACCACGGGTATGACGCGCAAAGCGAACAGGGCGCGCTGAACCCGCCGATCTACATGAGCTCGACCTTCACCTTCGAGACCGCCGAGGCCGGCGGCGACATGTTCGCGGGCGAGCGCGCGGGGCATTTCTATACCCGCATTTCCAATCCGACGCTGGACCATCTGGAAAAACGCATTGCCAACCTTGAGGGGCCGAAGCGGGCCTCGCCACCGCCTCGGGCATGGGGGCGATCACCTCCACGCTCTGGACATTCCTGCAGGCGGGCGATGAGATCATCATCGACAAGACGCTTTACGGCTGCACCTTTGCATTTATGACCCACGGCCTGCCGCGCTTTGGCGTCAAGGTGACGCTGGTCGACATGACCGAGCCTGAAAACCTTTCCGAGGTGATCAGCGCTCAGACCAAGATCGTCTATTTCGAAACCCCCGCGAACCCGAACAACCGTCTGGTGGACATCGCCGCGATCTCGGCCATTGCGCATCGCGCCGGGGCCAAGGTGGTGGTCGACAACACATATGCCACGCCGGTGATCACCCGTCCCATCGAACATGGCGCGGACATCGTGTTGCATTCGGCGACGAAATTCCTCTCAGGCCACGGTGATGTGGTCGCGGGTCTTGTCGTTGGCAGTGCCGAGGACATGACGCAGGTGCGGCTTGTCGGGCTCAAAGACATGACCGGTGCCGTGATGTCGCCGCTGACCGCCATGCTGCTCTTGCGCGGGATCAAAACGCTGGAACTGCGGATGGAGCGGCACTGCGCCACGGCCGCCAAGGTGGCCGAGGCGCTCGAAGCGCATCCGGCGGTGCTGCATGTCGCCTATCCGGGGCTGGAGAGCTTTCCGCAGGCCGAACTGGCGCGGCGGCAGATGGGCAATTTCGGCGGCATGATCCCCTTTGAGGTCAAGGGCGGCAAACCGGGCGGCATCGCCTTTATGAACCGTCTGCACCTCATTCAGCGCGCGGTGAGCCTTGGCGATGCGGAAAGCCTGATCCAGCATCCGGCGAGCATGACCCATTCCACCTATTCCCCCGAGGAACGCGCCGAGCATGGCATCGCCGAAGGGCTGGTGCGGCTCTCGGTTGGGCTGGAATCTGCGGAAGACATCATTGATGACCTTTACGCCGCGCTTGGCGCGCATAACATGCAAGCGGCCTGATCCGGCAAAGACCGGACCAGTCGCGGGCGGTGTCGAGGAGGGCACCGCCCGAGGGATCCTCAAGATGAAAGACCTGCCATGACCGCTCTCGCCCCTGCCCAGCTCAAAACCATCGAACAACGTCTGCTGTGGCTGTCGCATTGGATGATCCACAACGCCAACCACATCCGGCCCAAGGTGGACGGGATCAAGGTGGGCGGGCATCAGGCGTCTTCGGCCTCCATGGTGTCGATCATGACGGCGCTTTATTTCAGCGCCCTGCGGCCCGAGGACCGGGTGGCGGTCAAACCCCATGCCTCCCCGATCTTCCACGCGATGCAATATCTGATGGGCAATCAGACCCGCGAAAAGATGGAAAACTTCCGCGGGTTTCAGGGCGTGCAGAGCTACCCCAGCCGGACCAAGGACATCGACGACGTGGATTTCTCCACCGGATCGGTGGGTCTTGGCGTGGCAGTGACTTCCTTCGCCTCATTGGTGCAGGACTACATCACCGCGAAGGTTTGGGGCGCGGATGTCGATCTGGGCCGCATGGTGGCGCTGGTGGGCGATGCGGAACTCGACGAGGGCAATATTTATGAGGCCCTGCAAGAGGGTTGGAAGAACGATCTGCGCAACACATGGTGGATCATCGACTACAACCGCCAATCGCTCGACGGGGTGGTGCGTGAAGGGCTGTTCAAACGGATCGAGCAGATTTTCGACGCCTTCGGCTGGGATGTGGTCAAGGTGAAATACGGCGCCCTGCAACGCGCCGCCTTTGACGAGCCGGGCGGCGACAAGCTGCGCGACTGGATCGACAATTGCCCCAACCAACTTTACTCGGCGCTGACCTATCAGGGCGGCGCGGTCTGGCGCGAGCGGCTGATGGAGGCGCTTGGCGATCAGGGCGATGTCACAGCACTGATCGACGCGCGCAGCGATGACGAACTGGCCGAGCTGATGGAGAACCTTGGCGGCAATTGCGTGGAAACCATGGCCGAGACCTTTGCCGCCATCGACCACGACCGCCCGGTCTGTTTTCTGGCCTACACGATCAAGGGCTGGGGCACGCCGATCGCGGGGCACAAGGACAACCACGGCGGGCTGATGACCAAAAGTCAGATGGCCGATTGGCAGAAACACATGGGAGTGAATGAGGGCGCGGAATGGGAGAAATTCGCCACCGTCGACGACCCCGATGCCCTGCAAGCTGCGCTCGACCGCGTGCCGTTTTTTGCCAAGGGCCGCCGCCGCTACGGTGACGCGACCCTGCCGGTGCCGCAGATCGAACTTTCCAGCGACCGCGAGATTTCCACGCAAATGGCCTTTGGCAAGATCCTCGACGATCTGTCGAAAGGCGACAGCGATCTGGCCGCGCGTATCGTCACCATGTCCCCCGACGTGACCGGCACCACGAACCTCGGCCCGTGGGTGAACCGGCGCAAGCTGTTCGCGCGCAGCGAACAGGCCGACACCTTCATTAACGAGAAAATCCCCTCCACCGCGAAATGGGAGTTCACCCCCGAGGGCCAGCATATCGAGCTAGGCATCGCCGAGATGAACCTCTTTCTGCTCTTGGGTGCGGCGGGTCTGTCGCATTCGCTCTTTGGCAAGCGGGTCATTCCCATCGGCACGGTCTACGACCCCTTCGTCGCCCGCGGCTTGGATGCGTTGAACTATGCCTGCTATCAAGATGCGCGCTTTATGATTGTCGGCACGCCGTCGGGCGTGACGCTCGCCCCGAAGGCGGCGCGCATCAGTCGATCGGCACACCGCTGATTGGGATGAGCCAAGACGGGCTGGCGAGCTTCGAGCCTGCCTTTGCCGATGAGTTGGCCGTCATCATGCAGTGGGCTTTCGATTATCTGCAAAAGGACGGCGAGGGCGACCCGGACGAACGCACGTGGCTGCGCGATGAGACCGGCGGCTCGGTCTATCTGCGGCTCACCACCAATCCCATCGAACAGCCCGGCAAGCGCGTGGACGAGGACTTCCGCCAAGGCGCCATCGACGGGGCCTATTGGCTGCGCAAGCCGGGGCCGAACTGCGACGTGGTGATCGCCTATCAAGGCGCGGTGGCGCCCGAAGCGATCAAAGCGGCGGGCAACATCGCCGAAGGCCGCCGCGATGTCGGCGTGCTGGCGGTGACCTCTGCCGACCGTCTGAACGCGGGCTGGACAGCCGCGCAACGCGCCCGCGCGCGGGGCAATGCGGCGGCGGAAAGCCATATCGAGACGCTGCTGGGGCAGCTCCCGCGCGACTGCAAGCTGATCACGGTGATCGACGGGCATCCGGCAACGCTTTCGTGGCTGGGCTCGGTCGTTGGGCACCAGACCGTGCCGCTTGGGGTTGAGCACTTCGGCCAGACCGGCACCATTGCCGACCTTTATCGCCACTTCGGGATCGACGCGCGGTCGATCGTGGAAAAGGTGCAGGGGCTGACCCCGGGCCGCCAGATGCTGCACCGGGTTGCGGGCTAGACGCCCTCCCCCGGATCGAAAGGACCGACATGACCTATTCCCTTGCCATTCACGGCGGTGCCGGAACCATCCTCAAGGAAAACATCACCCCCGAGCAGGAGGCCGCCTATCACGACGCCCTCGCCCGCGCGCTGGAGGCGGGCGAAGCCATCCTGCGCGAATGGGGCAGCGCGATGGACGCGGTCGAAGCGGCGGTCTGCGCGCTGGAGGATGAGCCCCTGTTCAACGCAGGGCGCGGCGCGGTCTATACCTCGGAAGGCGCGCAGGAGATGGACGCCGCCGTGATGGACGGGCGCGACCGCAGGGCGGGATCGGTCGCCGGTGTCTTTGGCCCGAAGAACCCGGTGAAACTGGCCCGCGCGGTGATGGAGCGGACCGAGCATGTCACGCTCATTGGCCCCAACGCACTCGAGATCGCGCGGCAAGCGGGGCTTGAATTCGGCGACCGCAACTACTTTTTCACCCAGTCCCGCTGGGACGCGTTGCAAGAGACGCTTGCGATGCGGGCGCGCGGCGAAGTCTCGGACGATCCGGCGCGGCGGCATGGCACCGTGGGGGCCGTGGCGCGCGATGTTGCAGGAAATATAGCCGCCGCCACCTCAACAGGGGGCATGACCGCCAAGGCCCCGGGCCGCGTCGGCGACACGCCGATGATCGGCGCGGGCACATTCGCCGATAACGCAACCTGCGCGGTCTCGGCCACCGGACATGGAGAGGTCTTTATCCGCTGGAACGCGGCGGGCGAAATCGCCGCACGCATGCGACACGCGGGCGAAGACCTTGCCACCGCCGCCGATCATGTGGTGATGCAGGATCTGGCCCCCAACGACGGGTCGGGCGGGGTCATCGCCGTGGACGGTGCGGGCAATATCGCCATACCGTTCAATTCCCAAGGGATGTACCGCGGCTCGGTGCGGCAAGGCAGCGCCCCCGAAACCAACATCTACTGAGCGGCCCCGCCCTTCGGTTGCCCTCCTGCCACTGCGGGCAGGACAAATGCGGCCCGTTGAGGGCCACCCGCCATCTAAATCTTGACATTTAGCCCCCTCCCTTTGATTGACGGTCAAACGAACTTGACGGGAGAGGGGACAAGGTGCGTTTTTTAGCAGCAATTGCCAGAGTTATCTGCGCGGTGAACTTATTCATCGGCAATCTCTTCTCATGGCTCGCACTCGGCATCGTGTTGGTCTGTTTCACCGTGGTCGTGCAGCGCTATCTTTTCGCGATCAGCTTCGTTTGGATGCAAGATCTCTATATTTGGCTAAACGGCGCGATGTTCACCGCCGTTGCGGGCTTTGCCCTGCTGCGCGACGACCATGTGCGGGTCGATATCTTTTACCGCCCCGCCACGATGGCACGCCGCGCGCTGATCGACCTGATCGGCGTGGTCGTTTTTCTGCTGCCCTTCTGCTGGATCGTTTACACCTATTCGATGCCCTTCGTGACACGCGCATGGGGTTATCAAGAAGGGTCCGCCAATGTGGGCGGCATGCCGGGGCTTTATATTCTCAAGGCCTTCATCATCGGCTTTGCATTTCTACTCGCAATTCAAGGGATTGCATGGATCATCCGCTCCATCCTCGTGCTCAGCGGCAATGCTGAGCTGGTGCCCAAATCCATGCAATACAGCCGGGACCAAATCCCCGCAGACCACCCGCAGGGAGCCGTTTGATGGATCCGATTTTGATCGGCGAAATGCTCGCCGCGCTAATGTTTTTTGGCGTTATCGGCTTTTTGCTCTTGGGCTTTCCGGTCGCCTTCACGCTTGCTGGTGTGTCGTTGCTCTTTGGATTGGTCGGCATCGGCTTTGGCGTCTTCGACCCATCGAACTTCGGCTCTCTGCCGAACCGTTACATCGGCTTCATGACCAACGAAGTCTTGGTCGCCGTGCCGCTATTTATCTTCATGGGGGTGATGCTGGAGCGCAGTCAGATCGCCGAGCAACTGCTGATGACCATGGGCAAACTCTTTGGCAATATGCGCGGCGGGCTTGGCTTTTCGGTCGTGATCGTGGGTGCGATGCTGGCCGCCTCAACCGGTGTGGTTGGCGCGACGGTTGTGACCATGGGGCTGATCTCTCTGCCTGCCATGTTGCGGGCAGGCTATGATCCAAAGCTTGCCACCGGCGTCATCTGCGCGAGCGGGACACTGGGCCAGATCATTCCACCGTCGACCGTTTTGATCTTCATGGGCGACATGCTCGCGGGCATCAACTCGCAAGTGCAGATGGCCAAGGGGAACTTTGCGCCATCGCCCGTGTCGGTCGGCGACCTTTTCGCCGGGGCGCTTTTGCCGGGCATCCTACTGGTGTCGCTTTACATGGGCTATGTCCTGTTCAAGGCCGTGACTGCGCCTGCCTCCTGCCCTGCGACACCCGTTCCTGCGGATGAAAAAGGCCAGCTTCTGCGGGACTTCTTTGTGGCGCTGGTGCCGCCGCTCTTGCTGATCCTTGCCGTTCTCGGTTCGATCCTCGGCGGTATTGCGACACCGACCGAGGCGGCTTCGGTCGGGGCCGTTGGCGCGATGGTCTTGGCAGCGTTGCGCTGGCGCCTGTCCTTCCGCATTCTGCGCGAGACGATGATCGCAACAGCGACAATCACCAGCATGGTCTTCATCATTCTGCTGGGGGCCTCGGTGTTCTCCATCGTGTTCCGCATGATGGGCGGCGACAATCTGGTGCATGAGTTCCTGAGCAACCTGCCCGGCGGCCCCTTGGCGGCGGTGGCGGTGGTGATGATCATCATGTTCTTCCTCGGGTTCATCCTTGATACCTTTGAGATCATCTTCATCGTGATCCCGATCACCGCGCCCGTGCTTTTGATGCTGGACATTGATCCGATCTGGCTGGGCGTGCTGGTGGGGGTGAACTTGCAGACCTCCTTCCTCACGCCGCCCTTCGGCTTTGCGCTGTTCTATTTGCGCGGGGTGGCTCCGGCGGATCTGCCGACCAGTGCGATCTACAAAGGCATTCTGCCGTTTGTGATGTTGCAGGTGGTGGCGATTGCGATCCTCTTCGCCTTCCCGCAGATCGTGACGTGGTTGCCGAAGTTGATCGCCGGGTAAGACGGCGTTTTTCTAGAGCAAAGGCCCGGTGGAAACGCTGGGCCTTTTGCGTTTAAGCGCTAAGGGCATCGCCCTCCCTGGTGGGCGATCTGGACGTGGGAAAGTAGCTGATGCCGTGCTTTCTCGCAAACCAATCCGGCTGGTGAAAGGTCGCAAAATCGCCCTCCGGGGGAGGAAGGGCGATGCCCTCAAATAAAAAGGCCCGGCGTTTCCACCGGGCCTTTCCACATTCCTGAACGCGAAGCTTAGTACTTCAAGAACTTCTGACGCGCCTGAACGTAGGGGCTGTCGATGTTCTCGGTCCGGGTGCGGACGAGGTTCAGCGCTTCGACAAAGCTGTCGGCGGTCTTCTTGACCAGCGGATCGTCGCTGTTGCGCAGCTCTTCGACCACTTCGACCGACGCCTTGGCACCGGCTTCCATGATGTCGTCGGGGAAGTTGCGCACGGTCACGCCATGCTCTTCCTGCAGCGTCTTCAGCGCACGAGGATCGTTGGCGTAGAAGTCAGCGGCAACCTGATCGTATTCCGCCTGGCTCACGTCACGGATGATCGCCTGCAGGTTCTCGGGCAGTTCCTGATACTTCTTCTTGTCGACGACAAGCTCTGTCGCCAGACCCGATTCCACGAAGGACGGCATGTAGTAGTTCTTAGCAACCTGATGGAAGCCGAGCGCCAGATCGTTGTAGGGGCCAACGAATTCCGCGGCATCGAGTGTGCCCGACTGCAGCGCCTGGAAAATCTCGCCCGCGGCCATGTTGGTCACGGTTGCGCCAAGCTTCTCCCAGACGCGGCCACCAAGGCCCGGCGTCCGGAAGCGTACACCTTTAACGTCGTCGAGACTCTTCAGCTCATCACGGAACCAACCACCCGTCTGCGTGCCGGTGTTGCCCGACAAGAAGCCCTGAACGCCGAACTGGTCATAGATCTCATCCCAGATTTCCTGACCGCCCATATAGCGCATCCAAGCTGTCAGCTCGGGCGTGGTCATGCCGTAAGGAACGCCGGTGAAGAACGACAGTGCCGGCGATTTGTTCTGCCAGTAATAGGCCGCGCCGTGGCTCATCTCGGCGGTACCGTCGATCACGGCATCGAGCGACTGCAGCGGCGGCACCATTTCACCGGCGGAGAAGACCTGAATGGTCAGCTCGCCACCCGAGGCGGCGGTGATCCGGTCGGCCAGACGCTGCGCGCCGACACCCAGACCGGGGAAGTTTTTGGGCCAAGTGGTGACCATGCGCCACGTGATGTTGCCCTGCGCAATAGCGGGCGCTGCAAGTGTCGTGGCGGCGGCACCTGCCCCCATCACACCAGCTTTGCGAATAAATGAACGACGATCCATGTTTTTCCTCCCAAACGGATATTTGCTAAGCCTCCCCCGACGTCGATGCGGAGGGCTCTGCGCAGCAGATAATCGTCGCTTTTCGAAAATGTCCATGGCTTAGGCAAATTGAAACCTCTCCTTCTGGACAAACTCTCCCCACGCCGCATACGTAGTGCTACTTAAAGCAGCATTATTATTGGTCTTTTGCCTTGTTTTTGGCAGAAAGGCCAATAATGTGCGAGCTGCCAGGGAGGGCTCAGATCTTGATAAAATTCATCGACCAGATGAACGAATTCGTCGGGCGTATCGTGTCGGTCGTCGCCGTCATTTTCGCCGCAATCATCATCTATGACGTTTTCATGCGCTATGCGCTGAATGACCCGACCCGCTGGGCTTTTGACGTTACGAAACAGTTATATGGCTTTTATTTCGTGATGCTGGGCGGCTATGCGCTGCGTCATCAAGCCCATGTGCGGGTCGATCTGATCACCGAAACCCTTGCCCCCACCCTGCGACGCTGGGTCGAAGCGGCGGGCTATGTGATCTTTTTCTTCCCCTTCGCGTGGATCTTCACCACCCGCTCTTATGAATTCGCCATGCGCTCTTATGCTCAGGGCGAGACGACCTATGGCTCGGTGCAGCTGCCGGTCTATCCGCTGAAAATGGCCATGGCGCTCGCCGCTGGTTTGCTGTTGCTGCAAGGTGTGGCGGAATTTTTGAAACTCGTACTTAACCGTCAGGAACTGCCCCGTGACGCCTGAACTCATTGCACTCACCATGTTTGGCCTGCTGTTGCTGGGCCTTTTCATGGGCCACCCGCTGGCCTTCGTTCTGGGCGGCACCGCCGTTTTGGGCGCTGTCATCGCTGGCAAGCCCATGGTGCTGGGCATCGTCATCAACCGGATTTTCGGCGATGTGCTCGACAACTTCACGCTGATCGCGATTCCGCTGTTCATCTTGATGGCGCGGTTCCTGTCCGATTCGGGCGTGACGGATAAGATGTTCGAATCGCTTCGGCTTTTGATGTCGAACATCCGCGGCGGTCTGGCGCTGGCGGTGGTCTTCATCTCGATCCTGCTGGCCGCCACCACCGGCATCATCGGCGCGTCGATCACCGTGATGGGCGTGATGGCCCTGCGCCCGATGCTGCAATATGGCTACAGCCCGACACTGACCACCGGCGTCATCGCGGCCTCCGGCTGTCTGGGCATTCTGATCCCGCCGTCGATCATGTTGATCCTTATGGCCTCCTATTCGCCCCTGTCGGTGGGCGAGCTTTTCGCCGGTGCGATGGTGCCGGGCGTGGTGCTGGGGCTGCTCTATGCGGTGTGGGTCTTTATCGTGGCCGTGGTGCGGCCGGATATGGCCCCGGCGGTTGAGCCGGATGAGAAGATCTCTAAACCCGCGCTTGTGCGTATGCTGCTGATCGAAGCCGTGCCGCCGCTGGTGCTGATCCTTGGCATCCTCGGCTCGCTTCTGGCGGGCATCGCCACGGCGACCGAAGCCTCGGCCATTGGCGCGGCGCTGGCGCTGGTCATCGTGATCATGCGGCGCAAGTTCACTTGGGCCAGCTTTTACGGCGCGATGCTGGAAACGGGCCGCACCTCGGCGATGATCTTGTTTATCGTTGTGGGCGCCACCGCTTTCACCGGCGTGTTCAACATCACCGGGGGTCTGCGCGCCACGCAAGAGATCATCCGCAACCTCGATATGGCCCCTTGGATGCTGATCGCGATGATGATGTTCATCGTCTTCATCCTCGGTGCATTCCTTGATTGGACCGGCATTGTGCTGCTGTCTTTCCCGATCTTCCTGCCCATCGTGCAGGAGATGGACGTGAGCCTGTTGTGGTTCGTCGTCCTGATGTCGGTGGTTTTGCAGACGTCCTTCCTCACCCCGCCCTTTGGATATGCGCTATTCTACCTGCGCGCCATTGCGCCGCGCGAGGTCAAGACGTCGCATATCATCGTCGGTGTGCTGCCGTTCATCGGGTTGATCCTGATGATGTGCGTGGCCATCGCCCTGTTCCCGCAGCTTGTCACTTGGCTGCCGGAAACGCTCTATACAAAATAAATCAACGGAGGAGAGAATATTATGAAATTGAAATCAACACTTGCCGGTCTGGCACTCTGCGCTGGCTTTGGCACGCAGGCCGCGGCCCAAGACAACTGGACCATGACCACCACATGGCCCACTTCGCTGGAACTGATCGAGATCGACAAACACTTCGTTGATCTGGCCAACAAGCTGACTGGCGAAGACCTGACCATCGAATTCTTCGAAGGCGGCTCCCTCGTGCCCGCAGGCGAAGTTTTCGGCGCGGTTGAATCGAACACCGTGCAGGCTGGCGCCGACTGGCCCGGTTACTGGGCTGGCCGCAACTCTGCCTTCTCGCCGCTGGCGACCACGGCGAGCCTGTTCAACGCGGTTGATTACGTCAACTGGATCGAACAATGGGGCGGCAAAGAACTCTATAACGAGATCTACGGCAAGTTCGGCATGGTCTATCTGCCCTACGGCGTGACCAACAACGAATCCGGTTTCCGCACCAACGAGCAGATCGTTACGCTGGAAGACCTCAAGGGCAAGCGTCTGCGTCTGTCGGGTCTTGAGCAAGGCCGTCTGTTGGAGAAACTGGGTGGCTCTCAGGTCTCCATGGCCGGTGGCGAAATCTACCAGTCGCTTGAGCGCGGCGTGATTGATGGTGCCGAATTCTCGACCCCCAACGTCGACTTCTCGGGCGGTTTCCAGCAGGTCACCAAATACTGGGCGACACCGGGCTGGCACCAGTCGGCGTCGATCTTCGGTGTGATGATCAACAAAGGCGCGTGGGACGCGCTGTCGGACGAAACCCGCGAAGCGCTTGAAATCGCGGCACAGGCTAACCTCGTCTGGTCGCTCTCCTTCACCGAGAAGCGCGCGACCGAAGCCTATCAGCAGTTCCTCGATGCGGGCATCGAGATCAACCGCTACGACGATGAAACGCTGGCCACCGTTCAGGAAATGGCCAACGAAACCATCGAAGAAACCGCCTGTGAGAACCCCGATTCCGCAAAGGTTTACCTGAGCCAGTTGGAGTATCTGAACGACTACGCCAAATGGCGTGACGCCTCGGCGCCGTTCAACTTGGGCCGCACGCCCAACGGTCCGGACATCGAAAAAATCCGCGCCTGCGCGGAGTGATCTGAGCCTATCGGTTCTAACGGAAAGGCCCGCCAAATGGCGGGCCTTTTTACGTTTTCGGGGGCTTAGTCTGTACCGAGACAGAATTAACCCCGCTCAGCCGGGACTACAGTTCAAGAATGCCTGCGACCTCTTGCGCTAGCGCGCGGACTTCATCCGCGGCAGGGCCGGACTTTTTCGCCTCGACCACACCCAGACCCCGGCCAAGGGCATCGGCGTAGATCACTCTGTTGGCCAGCGACGCGTCAAGCCGCCCGGCCCCAAGCTCGGCCACCGACTTGGCCACGTCATCGCCGACCCGCGTGCCGGCGCGGGTGCGGTTCATCACGATATGCGTCGGTTTCTGCGCCCGCTCGGCCAAATCCAATACGTCATGGGTTGCCCAGACATCGGCCTGACTGGCCGATACCGGCACCAGCACCAGATCCGAGTCGCGCAGGACCCAACGCACATCGCTATCCGCCTTTGGGGGCGTATCGATGAGAATGACATCAGCCTCGTTGCCGACCGTCCGGATGGCGCGGGATATCCCATAGGGGTCGCCGTGGCGAACTTCAGTTTTGGATCAAGCCCAAGCATCTCTTCGCGAATGTCGAGCCACTTGCCAAGGCTGCCTTGAGGGTCCGTATCCAACAGGCCCACGCTTTTGCCCGCTGCCAAATAGGCAATCGCCAAGTTCGAAACGAGGGTGGTCTTGCCTGCCCCACCCTTTTGTTGGGCTACACAGATAATCCGGGCGCTCATTTGCCAAGCCTTCAATAGGTTCTCTGCACCGCAGCATAACGGGCCAAGCCGGTAAAAGCGACAAATACCTCGCGACAGGCGCGCGGCACCCGCCTAGCCCTCGACACGCTTGAGAAACTTTTGCAATCGCGCATCCTTGGGCGCGCTGAAAATCTCAGATGGCGGGCCGCTCTCAACAATCTTGCCGCCGTCCATAAAGATCACCCGATCCGCGATCTCGCGGGCGAACTGCATCTCATGGGTCACGATCAGCATGGTTTGCTTGCGCTCTGCCACCGCGCGCATCAGGTCCAGCACCTCACCGACCCATTCAGGATCAAGCGCGGATGTCGGCTCATCGAACAGCATCAGCTCGGCCCCAAGCGCCATCGCGCGACCGATGCCGACACGTTGCTGCTGCCCGCCGGACAGCGCCGCGGGGAAACTGTCGGCCTTGTCGGCCAATCCGGTCTCGGCCAAGACCGAAAGCGCGCGCTGCTCGGCCTCATCCTTGGGGCGCTTTTGCACGGTGACAAGCGCCTCCATGATGTTCTCTTTCGCCGTCTTGTTGGCGAACAAGGCGTAGTTCTGAAACACCATCGCAGTCCGACGGCGCAGCGCCAGAATGTCGGCCTTGCGCACCTTCGCGGCGTCAACCGTCACATCGCCGATGCGAATGGTCCCCGCCTGCGGCACGTCGAGGAAGTTGAGACAGCGCAGCAGGGTCGATTTGCCCGTGCCGGAGGGGCCGATGACAACCACGCGCTCGCCTTCCGCAATCTGCAAATCAATGCCATTGAGGACCGGCGCGCCGCCGAAATGTTTGGTCAGGCCAGTGATATCAATCATCGGACGAACGCCTTGTTTAGATAGGTTTCAAGCCGCTTTTGCATCTGGCTAAGCGCTTCGACAATGACCCAATAGATCATCGCCACAACGAGATAGGCCTCGAAGTAGAGAAAGCTGCCCGCCGCCTCTTTCTGGGCTGCGCCCATCATTTCGGTCACGCCAAGAGTAAATGCCAGCGAGGTGCCTTTGATCATGTCGATGAAATAATTGACCAATGTGGGCGCGGCGATCCGGGCGGCCTGTGGCAGGATGATGCGCCACATCATCTGGCCTTGGGTCATGCCGATGGATTGCGCGGCCTCCCATTGGCTGCGGTCGACCCCCATGATCGCGGCGCGGATGCTCTCGGCCATATAGGCCGAGAAATGCAAGGTCAGGCCCATGATGGCGGCGGTCACGCCGTTGATATCCGACAGGAATGACAGCACCTGCGGCAGGCCAAAGTAGAACAGAAACAACTGCACCAGCAGCGGCGTGCCGCGGAAAAAGCTGATGAAGACGATCACGAACCAGTCGAGAACAGGCACTTTGGCCACCCGTTCGACAGCCAAAAGCGAGGCGAGGATGAGTGCACAGACCATCCCCGCCACCGCCATGAACAAAGTTAACGGTACATAGCCCAATATGACGGGCACCAGCCCCAGCATGTAGTCAAGGTCTAGCGCCCGCATGGGTTACTCCGCTTTGGTGATGTCAGTGCCGAACCATTTGTCCGAGATTTCGGTCAGTGTACCGTCTTCGCGCAGGGACTCCAGTGCGGTGTCGACACGGTCCCGCAGGGCGCGGCCTTCGTCATTGTCTTGGAACGGCAGCGCGTTGCGGATTTCGGAGAACGGCTTGCCTGCCAGTTGCAGCGGCAGGGGCTCTCCTGAATCAGCTGGGCAGAGGAAACCCGGTCCATCACGAATGCATCCACCCGGCCAAGCGCGGTGTCTTGGGCGATGTTGGACTCATAGGTCTTGATCTCGATCTCATCTGCAAAGTCGAGTTCGTTCAAAAGCTGCTCGAAGTTCGAGCCGAGGTTGACCGCAACGGTTTTACCGCGCAGGTCTTCGACGCCACCGATCTCTTCGTTGCCCTCTTTGGTCACGACCTGCGCGCCATCAAATACGTAAGGCGCGGTAAAGGCGAACTTTTCCTCACGCTCTGGCGTGATGGTGATCTGGTTGGCGATCGTGTCGATGCGGCCTGCGTCCAGCGCGCCGATCAGGCCGGAAAAGGCCATGGTTTCGAATTCAACCTCAAAGCCCGCCTCTTCGCCGACAGCATTCATCACGTCGACTTCGAAACCCTGAAGCACGTCCTGCTTAACGAAGGTGAAGGGGAAATAGCCGCCCGACATGCCCACGCGGAGCGTTTCATTGTCTTGGGCGAAGGCTGCGGTGCCAGAAACCGCGGCGAGCACGGTGGCGGTAACGATCTGTTTCAGCATTGAATTTACTCCTGTAACGCTTGAGCATCAGATGTCACCGGGCGCCGCCCGCTTCAACACCATTGCTGAAACAGGAACGTTTGACGGGCGGGATGGGTTAAGATGGAATGGGAGCTTTGGCCATCGGGTATGCGCGGGTCGAATTTCCTACTGTGGCCCCAGAGGCAGAACAGAATTCCCAAAAGGCAGGATTGATTCCTCAGCTGCGGGACGGATATGCGCAATTTACATAGCTTTGCGCCCCTCAAAGCGCGTCGATATCCAGCCCCTCAGCGGCCCAAGCGGCAAGCTTGCGGTCGACAGTTTTGCGAGAGACACCCAAACGCCGCGCGGCCTCGGCCCGGTTGCCGCCCGAAAGATCAAGAATGTGCAGCATGTGGCGCTGTGTGACCAGTTCAAGATCCTCGATTGCCCTTGGCCCATCGACGGTGCCATGGCCCGCAAAGGCTTCGGGCAGGCTGCCGAGGATGACCGAGCGTTCGATCAAATTTCGCAATTCTCGTACATTGCCCGGCCAATCGTAGCGCCGCAGTTTCAGCAATGTCTCGGCATCCAACCGCAGCGCGGGCATGCCAAGCGCGGTCGAGAATTGCTGCATGAACATCGCCGCCAGTTCGACGATATCATCCGAGCGGTCCTTGAGCGGCGGCATCGCGACTTCGACAACATTCATCCGGTGATAAAGGTCTGCGCGGAAACGCCCCTCCTCCACCGCTTTGGGCAAATCGGCATTTGTGGCGAAAAGGAACCGCAGGCTCAGCGGAATTTCCCGCTCGGCCCCTTCGGGCCGGATGCGTTGATCTTCCAGTACTCGCAACAAAGCCGCCTGCAACTGCTCCGGCATCTGCGCCACTTCATCAAGGAACAGCGTGCCGCCATCGGCCAAAAGGAACAGCCCCGGCTGTAGGGTTTCGTTCCCCTCCACCGCACCGAAGAGTTCAGGCACGATCCGATCCGGCGTAATGGCGGCGCAGTTGACCGCAACGAAAGGATGGTCGGCGCGGTCAGACATCTGGTGCAGTTGCCGCGCGGCCAACTCCTTGCCGGTGCCGCTGGCCCCAGTGAAAAGCACCGGCGTCGGGACCGGGGCAAGCCGGTTCAGCATCCCGCGCACCTTCGACAGGGCCTCGGACTTGCCAAGCATCTGCACCGCTGCCCCGCCCTGCAATTCACGCCGCAACAGCGTGTTGTCGCGGCGCAGGTTCTTGCGGTCGAGCGTGCGGGAAACGGCGCCGAGGATTTGGTTCGCCCGGAAGGGTTTCAGCACGAAATCACTGACGCCCGCGCGCAGCGCGGCGATGGCGGTTTCCAGATCGGCATAGGCGGTGATCAGAACCGTGTCGGCGTAAAACCCTTTGCGGCGCTGCTCGACCACCCATTCCAGCCCGGTTTTGCCGGGCATGACATTGTCCAGAACGACCACATCGAAATGCGCCTCGTCCAAGAGTTTGGTGGCCTCTGCAGGCGACGCGGCCTGTGCCACGCGCTTGACACGCGGCTCCAAAATCTTGGTCAGGAAATGGCGCATTCCCGGTTCGTCGTCGATCACAAGGATCGACGCGCCCTCGAGCGTGCCGCCGTATTCATCGCCTGCCGCCATGATATGCCTCTTCGGTGTCAGTCCAACCGGACGTTTTCACCTGAATAGACCTCAGCCGAGGAAAAGCCTATCTCATGCAGTCCGAAATAGGCCACAACGCCGATCACCGCGACGCCCAGAAACCCTGCCAGCATGGCTTTCATTGCGCGTATCCTTTTACCTGAACGCCGCCCATCATTCTGCGGGGGTCCGCTTGTCATCTTTGACCTCATCAAGCCAGAGCGAATGGTGCTGCTCGGCCCAACGTTCATCAACCTCGCCGTTGCCCATGGCGTCAAAGGCGCCTTCCATACCGAGTGTCCCGATATAGATGTGCCCCAAGATCACCGCCATCATCAGAAAGCCGATGATCGCGTGCCAAAGCTGGGCATATTGCATTTCCGCATGCGGCGTCAGATCGCCCTGAAGCGGGCCAAGGCCTGCGGCCTCGGCCATGCCGATGTCATTGATAAGGTTGAAGGTATGCCCGAAAAGCTGGATCTCGAAGGGAAACAGCAGCGACAGCCCCGAGAGCGAGACCGAGAAGCCCAGCAGGATCACGGCCCAGAAAACGATCTTTTGCCCGAAGTTGAACTTTTTCGCGGGCGGGTGTTTGTCGCCGATGAAACCGCCGCCTTGCTTGATCCAAACCCAATCGGTCTTGTTCGGGATATTGTGCCAAATCCACATCACAAAGACCATGACGAGCGCAATCATAAAGGCCCATGACACGTTGTTGTGGATGAACTTGGACCCGGTCAGCAGCACCGAGTTAAACTCATGCCCCAAGAGCGGAATGACCACCTTGCGGCCAAAGAGCGTGGCCAATCCCGTCAGGGCAAGCAGGATGAAAGACCCGGCCAGCATCCAATGGGCAAACCGTTCGATCGCTTTGAAACGGGTTATGGTACGCCCGACCTTGCCGCCTTCGATGCGGATCCGCCCCCGCAGGAGATAGAACAGCAAGAGCACGGCCAGCGTCCCGGCAAGAAGCCAAGCGCCGTAGGTTGCCAGCGGCCCTTCGCGGAATTGTTGCCACCACATGCCGTTGTCTTGCACCAAGACGCGGCCCGTCTTGTTCATCGTGCTGACGCGCACGGGCAATTCGTTATAGCGGATGCCGCGCCACAGGTCCGGGTCCGAGCGCCCGCCAAGCGGGCCAAGGCCCGGCACCGTTGCAGCGTCGCCGCCCAGATTGTTGCGCCGGAACCCGTCGTCAATCTCGGCCCCGTTTTGGCGGCGTTCGATGTCGGCCAGGTTCTGCGCGCCGCCGGTGTTGGCGCGGTCAATGGCCGAGGGGGTCGCGTTCTCGGGCAGGCGCACGTCCTGCGCCGTGGCGCTGACCGGCAGCGCGGCCAAGGCGAGAATGAAAAGAGCCATCAGGTGGCGCAGCATGGGAAATCCCCCGGCTAGACAGATATGGAGAAAAGGGGCGACCCGGTCAGGCCGCCCCGAAAGCCGTTACTGGCCTTTTTGCTCGTAAGCCGTGCCCCAGCCCCAAGCGCCGGAGCCAAAGCCGCGCGCGACAACACGCTCGCGGTAGATGTCGGAGACCATGTCCCCGTCACCGGCCAGAAGCGCCTTGGTCGAACACATCTCGGCGCAGATTGGCAGTTTGCCTTCCGCGATCCGGTTGCGGCCGTACTTCTGGAACTCCGCCTGAGAGTGGTTTTCCTCGGGGCCACCGGCGCAGAAGGTACATTTGTCCATCTTGCCGCGGCTGCCGAAGTTGCCAGCCTGCGGATACTGCGGCGCGCCGAAGGGGCAGGCGTAGAAGCAGTAACCGCAACCAATGCAGAGGTCCTTGGAGTGCAGAACGATGCCATCGTCGGTCTGGTAGAAACAATCCACCGGGCAGACCGCCATACAGGGCGCGTCCGAGCAGTGCATACAGGCGACCGAGATCGAGCGTTCGCCCGGTTGGCCGTCTTGAATGGTTACCACGCGGCGGCGGTTGATGCCCCAAGGGACTTCGTGTTCGTTCTTACAAGCCGTTACACATGCGTTGCATTCAATGCAGCGCTCGGCATCGCAGAGAAACTTTGCTCTTGCCATTCTCTTGTCTCCTTACGCTGGCATAATCTTGCAGAGAGTCGCTTTGGTCTCCTGCATTTGCGTCACTGAATCGTAGCCGTAGGTCTGAACCGTGTTGGTGCTTTCGCCCAGAACGATCGGATCGGCCCCGTCGGGGTATTTGTCCCGCAGGCTGACACCTTCCATGTGCCCGCCGAAGTGGAAGGGCATGAAGGCCACGCCCTCGCCCACCCGTTCGGTGACCATGGCCATCACCTTGATCTTGCCGCCCTCGGGCCCTTCGACCCAGACATCGGACCCGTCGCGCACGCCGAGGTTGTTGGCGTCACGGGTGTTGATCTCGATGAACATGTTCTGTTGCAGCTCGGCAAGCCATGGGTTCGACCGGGTCTCGTCCCCGCCGCCCTCATATTCGACCAGACGGCCAGATGTGAGGATGAGCGGGAATTCCTTCGAGAAGTCGTTCTTTTGGATCGAGGCATAAAGCGTCGGCACCCGCCAGAAGGTCTTGTCTTCGTAGGTCGGATAATCCGCCACCAGATCGCGCCGGTTGGAATAGAGCGGCTCGCGGTGTTTTGGCACCGGGTCGGGGAAGGTCCAGACCACGCAGCGGGCCTTGGCGTTCCCGAAAGGCGCGCAGCCATGTTCAATCGCGACCCGCTGGATGCCGCCCGAAAGGTCGGTCTTCCAGTTGATGCCACCGACTTGGGCCACGTAATCGGATTCCATCTCGCCTTGCTGCGAGGTTTCACCGACCTCTTCTTGGCCATCGTCCGCATTTTCAGGCTTCTCGTAACCTGCGACCGCTTCGATGATGGCGCGTTCCTCCGCTGTGAGATCGCCGTCCCAGCCCAAATCCGTCAGCATCTGCATCGTGAACTCAGGATAGCCGTCTTTGATCTCGGAGCCTTTGGAATAGACACCTTCAGCCAGCAGGTTTTCACCGTCACGTTCCACACCAAAACGGGCGCGGAAGGTCAGGCCGCCTTCGGCCACTGGCAGCGACAGATCGTAAAGGTTCGCCGTGCCGGGGTGGTTCATCTCGGGCGTGCCCCAGCAGGGCCATGGCATGCCGTAGTAATCGCCATCCGCCGGGCCGCCGTTGGCACGCAGAGTGGTTTTGTCGAAGGTGTGCTGGTTCTGCATGTGCATTTTCATCCGCTCGGGCGACTGCCCGGTATAGCCGATGGTCCACATGCCTTTGTTGAACTCGCGCGTCAGGTCTTCGATGAGCGGCTCTTCACCGTTCACTTCGATGTTGCGGAACATGCGATCATCAAAGCCGAACTTCTTGGCGAACTTATAGAGGATCGTATGGTCCGGCAGGCTTTCAAACAGCGGCTCGACGACCTTTTCGCGCCACTGGAGCGAGCGGTTCGATGCGGTCACGGAACCGGAGGTTTCGAACTGCGTACAGGCCGGGAGCAGATAGGTGTTGTCGGTCCGATCGTGGAGAACGGCAGAGACGGTTGGGTATGGGTCGACCACAACCAGCAGGTCGAGCTTTTCCATCGCCGTTTTCATCTCACCCTGACGGGTCTGCGAGTTCGGCGCGTGGCCCCAGAGCACCATGGCTTTGGTGTTGTCGGGCTGCTCAAGGTTCTCACGGTCCTCAAGCACACCATCGATCCAACGCGACACCGGGATGCCGGTGAGGTTGATCATCTTTTGCTCTTCGCCCGCGCCATCGGTCCACGAGGCGAAGCGGCTCTGGATCCATTCCAGATCCTCACCCCAGACCCGCGCCCAATGCGCCCAAGAGCCATCGGACAGGCCGTAGTAGCCCGGCAGCGTATCGGCCAGAACGCCAAGGTCGGTCGCGCCCTGCACGTTGTCGTGGCCGCGGAAGATGTTGGTGCCGCCACCGGCGGTGCCCATGTTGCCCAAGGCCAGCTGCAGAATGCAGTAAGCGCGGGTGTTGTTGTTGCCGTTGGTGTGCTGCGTGCCACCCATGCACCAGATCACTGTGCCGGGGCGGTGGTTGGCCAGTGTCCGCGCGACGCGCTGAAGCTGTTCGCCGGGCACGCCGGTGACGCGCTCAACCTCATCGGGGGTCCAGTTGGCGACTTCCTGACGGATTTCATCCATGCCCCAGACGCGGGTGCGGATGAATTCCTCATCCTCCCAACCGTTCTCGAAGATATGGTAGAGGATACCCCAGACCAGCGCCACGTCAGAGCCGGGACGCATCCGCACATATTCGTCGGCATGGGCCGCGGTGCGGGTGAACCGCGGATCGCAGACGATCAGCGGCGCGTTGTTCTCTTCTTTGGCTTTCAGCACGTGCTGCAGCGACACCGGGTGCGCCTCGGCGGGGTTGCCGCCGATGATGAAGATCGCGCGCGACTTGTGGATGTCGTTGTAGCTGTTGGTCATGGCGCCGTAGCCCCATGTGTTCGCCACGCCTGCCACGGTGGTAGAGTGACAGATCCGCGCCTGGTGGTCGACGTTGTTGGTGCCCCAGTAGGCGGCGAATTTGCGGAACAGATAGGCCTGTTCGTTGGAGTGTTTCGCCGAGCCGAGCCAGTAGACCGAATCCGGGCCGGAGGTATCACGGATCGACAGCATCTGATCGCCGATCTCGTTGATCGCCTGCTCCCAAGAAATCCGCTGCCATTCGCCGCCGACTTTCTTCATCGGGTATTTCAGGCGGCGCTCACCATGGGCGTGCTCACGGACCGAGGCGCCCTTGGCGCAATGCGCGCCGAGGTTGAAGGGGCTGTCCCAACCGGGTTCTTGACCGAGCCAAACACCGTCCGACACTTCGGCGATGACGGTACAGCCGACCGAGCAATGGGTGCAGACGGATTTCTTGACTTCCATCTTTCCGCTGACGGCTGCGGTGGCGGCTGATGCCTGTTGCACGCTGCCCGCGGTGCCTGCGATTGCGGCAAGCCCGCCGATGGCAAGGCCCGAACCGCGCAGGAACGCGCGCCGGTCAATACCGCTGCGCGCCACATCGGACATGATGCCTGTCCGCTGCGCAGACCGCGCGACCCCATTGGTCTTTTTCCTCAACATATCTTCACTCCCTATGCGCGGGCTGGTCCCCGCCTGAGGTGGCTATTGAACGGCGGGTGTTATCGCCTTGCCAAGTTTTCGGGGCCTCGCCCCGGTTATCTGATCAGAACCGCGCGGCGGCGTAATAGGCCCGCGTGTGTTCGGTGTCTTGGATGCGGACCGACGACAGGTCGGGGGCTTGGGCCGCTTCGGCCTCGGTCCCTGTGGTGGCCACGGCAACGGCGGCCAAGGGGCGGCGGAGCCCGCGAATTTCAGGAAGTCGCGCCGGTCCTTGCGAACGGGTGCGTCGGTGGTACCCTCTGGCTTGCGTGTCATCTTCTCTCTCCTGTTACGTCTCTTGTTCAGGGGCGCGTGGCCCCGCCTGTCTCATCGCGGTGGGTCTAGTCGTCTTTGCTGAGCCGGAAGGCTTCGGCTTCAATCTGCATGAAGGCACGGCCAATTTTGCCCACGGGGGCATAGAAGACCGAGTTTTTCGCGCCTTCGAGGTCGGCAAAGAAGTGCCCAGCCCAAGGGGCGATATGCCGGTTAAAGAATGTCTTTTGCTGCGCCAGCGTCGCGGGGGACGCAAAACGGCCTGCGATCATCGCGCCCATCATCTCCATGAGCGAAGCGATGTTGTCTTCGGGCTCAAACACATTCGCTGCCCGTTCCAACCCGCGCGCCACCATGTCTTGCCGCAGCGCGGCCAGCGGTTTTTCGTTGAGAAAGCCGGTCAGATAGAAGCTGGCATAGGGCAGAAGTTCCCCCCGACCCAGCCCGATGAAAAGCCGATTGAACTCACTCTCGGCGCCCGACGGTTTGGTTTTGGCGGCGAGTTTGGACAGCGTCTTGAAGCCCTGCCCCAACTCGCTGTCATCCCCCGACAGACCCGCGCATTGATCCAACAAGATCTGATCCGGCGGCCCGGAAAGGATTAGCCCCATGAAGTTGTAAAGGTCCGCGCGCAGGCGGTCTTCTTCGGGCAGGGGCGTCGCGGCCAATTGGGTCATGCGCTGCTACCTTCCATGTCCTGTGCCAGATCGCTGGCAAATTGAAACCGCATCCGGCGGTGGGTCGGCGCGGGCTGCGCTTCGGCTTCTTCTTCCGGGGCGGCATGATGCACCTCAAGAGGCGCATCTGGGGCCAGCGCCGTTTCGGTCCGGCGGGGGCCGGGCACGACGACATCATGGGTCGAGGCCAGAACGGGCGCGTCATTGTTGGCGCTCTCAACCGTCTCTTCGGGTGCGTCGGCCTCAGCGGTCAGCACCTCCTCGACCTTCGAGACCATGCCGCGGCCCACTTGATAGATCGTGTTAACCGGTTTCCCAGCTGTCGCCGCCGCTGTGTAATCGTCGTCGTAATCGTTCAACCCGTCAAGGCAGGCCAGCACTGGGTTGGTTTTCCAAAAGCTGCGCAGCGCGCGGGTCTTGAGCCGTTGGGGCAGTTGCGCCTTGAGAAAGGCACGCAGTTGTTCGCCGCTCACCAGATCCTCGGGCGCGGGCAGATCGAACTCGGCCAGCAGGTCATCATCGCTGCGCTCGGCCAGCGCGGCTTCTTCAGCCTCTGCCACCTGCGCTGCGTGAACGCGCACTTCGGCTTCTGCCTCAGCCGCGACGGCGGCGCGGCGTTTCTGCCAAAAACCGCTCATGCCAGACGCTTTCGTTTCAGCGCGGGCGATGCATAGATGTCCGCAGGCTTTTCAATGCGCGGATCCCCGATCCCGTCTTGTTTAAGATCAGTGCGCAGACGATCCCGGCGGCGTTTGACGAAGGCTTCCTCTTGGTGGAACTCTTCGACGAACTCTTGCACCCATGCCAACAGACCCGGCGTCATCGCGACCTTTTCAACCACCTCTTCGGCGCTGTCGCAATAATCCTGCGCCTCATAGGGCGATGCTGTGACCAGCGCGAGTTTGAAGGGGCGGTCGGTTGCACCCGGAATGGGGCGCATCACAACATAGACACATGGCACATCCGCGCCGAGCCCGTGGACATAGGCTTCGGTCTCGGCTCCGTGGAGGTCCAGCTTGAGCGTGGCGGCGTGGTACTCGACGATCTCGCCGTCGCGGCGCAGCTCGCGCCAATCGGCCTCCCCGGCACCGGGCAGCACGGCGGTCGCTTTCCAGCTCCACTTGGCCCAACGGGTCACCCCCGGCGCGCGCCGCAGTACAATGCCCAAGGGCATCGTCCGATACATTGTCGGGTTGTGAATCAAATTGCTCCTCCGTTTCAACGACCTTCGCCTCTAAGGCTGGTCCGGGGAAGCGCAAATCCGCGCCAAAGCCCGAAAAACCCGGCTTTCGAGACAAGATGGCCCATCGGCTTGGCCCGCCAATGGCGCCTCGGCCTAATTGTCTAACTTGAGTATTTCGCTCGGAAAATGAGTGAATCGCAAAATTCGAATCACTGCCCCGGCTGACCGCTGTTTCTGCCTGCTTCACCGCCTAGGAGCAGCACCGCCGCGCCGCGAATTTCGGTTGTAGGGGGTGGCAAATCCCGTCTAGCTTGGGGCCTCTGCCCTGCCCAGATGGGCTGCGGAATGTCGTGCGAGATAAGGGAAAATTCATGGCCAAGACATTGATAACATGCGATTGCGCAGGGTCGCAGCGTATCGATTCCGATGCATTGGCCGAGCGCAGCGGTTTGGCGGTCGCGCCCCCTGTTCGGCCCTCTGCACCACCCAGATCGACCGGGCGGCCAAGGCCCTGACTGCCGGGGACGCAATTTTATGCTGCACCCAAGAAGAGCGGGTCTTTACCGAATTGGCCGAGGAACTAGGCCAGCCCCTGCCCCCTTCTTGGACCTGCGCGACCGGGCCGGATGGTCGGATGACCCCCGTGACAAACTACCCAAAATGTCCGCCCTTGCAGCCGAGGCGCTTTTGGACGCCCCGGCAGAGAAAACCATCGATGTCGGCTCCGAAGGGCTTTGCCTGATCGTGGGGCGCGGCCCGGCGGCGCTGGAGGCGGCGGCACAGCTCAAGGACCACCTGAGTGTCACGCTGTTGATGGACGACGCGGTGACACAGGCCGAGGACAATCTGCCCGAGGTGCGCGATTTTGACCTCATTTCCGGCAAGCTGCGCCGTGCCAAGGGCGCGCTTGGACAGTTCGAAGTGGTGATCGACGCGCTGCGGCAGGTCGACCCGCGTGGCCGGGGACCGCTCAACTGGACCGCGCCGCGCGACGGTGCGCGCAGCCAATGTGACATCATCATCGACCTGCGCGGCGAGACGCCGCTGTTCCCGGCGCATGAAAAACGCGAAGGCTACCTGCGCGCCGATCCCGGCCACCCGCCTGCCGTGGCCGCCGCCGTGTTGGCTGCCTCGCATCTCACCGGCACATTTGAGCAGCCGCTCTATGTGCGGACCGAGCCGCTGCTCTGCGCCCATTCCCGCGCGGGGCAAACCGGCTGTACCAATTGTCTGGACCTTTGCCCCACTGGCGCAATCACGCCCGACGGCGATCATGTTGCGATCGACCCGATGATCTGCGCGGGCTGCGGTGCCTGTTCCTCGGCCTGCCCCTCGGGTGCGATCAGCTATGACGCGCCGCCCGTCGATTTCACCATGCGCCGGGTGCAGACACTGGCGCGTGCCTATCTCGAAGCGGGCGGCGAAGCGCCGCGCCTGATGGTGCATGACGCCCATGGCGCCGAGATGATCCGCCTTGCCGCACGCCACGGGCGCGGGCTGCCTGCCGATGTGGTGCCGATGGCGCTCGATGCGCTCGCCGCCTTTGGCCATGCTGAGGCGCTGGCCGCGCTCGCCGCCGGGTTCGCCCATGTCTCGCTTCTGCTTGGCCCCAAGGCCGACCGCGACGCGATTGAGACGCAGACCGCGCTGGCCCGCGCCATTGCGGGGGACGCGCGGATGTCGCTGATTGACACCCCCGACCCCGAGGCGCTGACCGACATCCTCTATGACAGCGAGGCCCCTGCCCCCGTCGCCCAGCCGGTGCGCCCCATGGGCAGCCGCCGCCAGATCGCCCGGCAGGCAGCGCGGGCGCTCAACCCCGAGGCCGAGGTGTTGGACCTGCCCGAGGGTGCGCCCTACGGCGCCGTTCTGGTCGACAAAGATGCCTGCACGCTGTGTCTGTCCTGCGTGTCGCTCTGCCCTTCGGGCGCGCTCGGCGACAACCCGGACCTGCCGCAACTGCGCTTTCAGGAAGACGCCTGCCTGCAATGCGGGCTCTGCGCCAATGTCTGCCCCGAGGATGCCATCACCCTCGCGCCGCGCCTCGACCTGACCGAAGCCGCGCTGAGCCAGCGCGTGCTGAACGAGGAAGAGCCCTTTGCCTGCGTCGAATGCGGAAGCCTCTTTGGTGTGAAATCCACCGTGGAGAAAATCACCGACAAGCTGCGCAGCCATTCGATGTTTGCCGACGAGGCAAAACTGCGGATGATCCAGATGTGCGATGACTGCCGGATCAATGCGCAGTATCACAGCACCAACAACCCGATGACCGGCAACGAACGCCCGCGCCCTCGGACCACCGACGATTATCTCTCCAAACGGCGCGACCACTAGGCCGCCCACAGCACAGGAGCCACCCATGAGCGAAGACTTCAACATGTCGATGCGCAAGTTTCTCAAACAGGTCGGCGTGACCTCGCAGCAGGCCATCGAAAAGGCCATGCGCGACCATGACACCAGCGGCAAAGAGTTTGCGGTCAAGGCCGTGATCACCATCCCCGAACTGGGCCTTGAGCATGAGATCGACGGCACCATCGCCGGCGCGGACAAGGGCGAGGCATAAGCGACGTGACAGCCAGCAGGAAGCGGTCTTGACCGCCTTGAAGACCGTGACCGATCCGGCCACGGGGACAGACATCGTGGCCAGCGGCGTGATGCGCGCGCTGAATGTGGATGACGCGGGCGCGGTGCGTTTCGTGATGGAAATCCCGCCCGCCCAAGCCAAAGCCTATGAGGAGGCCAAGGCGCTGGCCGAAGCGGCGCTGGCGCAGGTCGAGGGGGTCTCGAAAGTCTCCATCGTGCTGACCGGCCACAGCGAGAAAGCCCCGCCGCCTGACCTCAAGCCTCAGCGCAAAGCGGAGCCAACCGGCCCGCAAAAATCCCCGGCGTCGACCGGATCATCGCCGTCGCCTCGGGGAAGGGCGGCGTCGGCAAATCCACCGTTTCCGCGAACCTCGCCTGTGCGCTGGCCGCCCAAGGCCGCCGGGTCGGGCTGCTGGATGCCGATGTCTACGGCCCCAGCCAGCCGCGCATGCTCGGCGTCTCTGGCCGCCCCGCCTCGCCCGATGGCAAGACCATCCTGCCGATGCGCAACCACGGCGTTACCATGATGTCGATTGGCCTGATGACCAACGAAGACCAAGCCGTGGTCTGGCGCGGGCCGATGCTGATGGGCGCGCTGCAGCAGATGATGACGCAGGTGCAATGGGGCGCGCTTGACGTGCTGATCGTGGACCTGCCGCCCGGCACCGGCGACGTGCAGATGACGCTGGCGCAAAAGGCCCATGTGGATGGGGCGGTTATCGTCTCTACACCGCAGGATGTGGCTCTGATCGACGCGCGCAAGGGCATCGATATGTTCAACCAGCTGAAGGTGCCGATCCTCGGCATGATCGAAAACATGTCGACGCATATCTGCACCAATTGCGGCCACGAAGAGCATGTTTTCGGCCACGGCGGCGTCGCGACTGAAGCCGAGAAATGGGGCGTGCCCCTGCTGGCCGAAGTGCCGCTCGATCTGCAGATCCGTCTCGCCTCCGACGGCGGCGCGCCGATCACCGTCAGCCAGCCGGATAGCAAGCAGGCCGCGGCCTTTCACGCCATCGCCAAGCAACTCGTGGACGCTGGCGCCGCATGAGCGAACCGCTGTCCTTCCCCCGCTGATGTCGGGCGAGGCGGTCGTGGGCGATGCCCTTGCCGCCGCCTGCGCCCGCGCGGCCGAGGGCTGCGATGCGGGTCTGATCACCTACCGGCTTGACGGGGCCGAGATGCAGGCGGCCTTGGTCTTTGCCCCCGAGGTGCCGCTGGCCCGCGCGGTGGCGATGCTGCCGCTCTGCGGGGTGGGCTTTCAAAACGCCCTCGGCGCGCTCTCGCCGCCCGAAGTCGCGGTGCAACTGGAATGGAACGGCGGCATCCGCGTGAACGGTGCGGCCTGCGGCGCGCTCCGGATGATGGCCTCGACAACCGATCCGACGGCGGTGCCCGATTGGCTCGTCGTCGGTTTCACCCTGCCGCTCTACCCTGCGAACGACCCTGACATGGCGCAAACGGGTCTAAACCCGGATCAAACCGCGCTCTATGCCGAAGGCTGCGCCGAGGTGCAGCCCCCTGCCCTTGTCGAATCCTGGGCGCGGCACACGCTGCATTGGATCAACCGCTGGGAAGACCTCGGCCCTGCCAGCCTGCATGGCGAATGGCGCGGCTTGGCCTACGGGATCGACGAAGAGGTGACCGCGCAGGGCGCAAGCGGTACATTCATCGGTGTCGACGAGGACTTCGGCATGTTACTGCGCGCGGGAGAGACGACCCGCCTGATCCCGCTCACCACCTTATTGGAGCCCGCACCATGACCCTCAAACTTGCCCGCGCGATCCATTTCGATGAGAGCGACCGCAACGTCTTCGCCTCACCCGCCCGCACCGGGGAATGGTGCATCTCTGGCGGATTCGAGTTTTCCGATTGGACCGAGGGCGACCTGACTGGCAAAGCCCGCCAAGCCTTCGCCAACGGCTGGCTCGGGCTCGAAACCTTTGGCCGCGTGACCTTTGTCGCCGTGACCCAGATCGAAGAAGCCGAGGTAGAGGCCCTCGCCGCGCTCCTGGCGCAGCATTTCGTTACCTACTACGGTGCACCTTCGGTCGATGCCGCGCGTCCCGTGGCGAAAGAGGAGTTGGCGCAGATGATCGACCTCTGCGCCGATCA
The DNA here is from genome assembly GCF_042661425.1 of Sulfitobacter profundi. Taxonomy (NCBI): domain Bacteria; kingdom Pseudomonadati; phylum Pseudomonadota; class Alphaproteobacteria; order Rhodobacterales; family Roseobacteraceae; genus Sulfitobacter; species Sulfitobacter profundi. The sequence goes on from NZ_JBHSWA010000004.1 coordinate 172,189, forward strand.
CGCGCCCAACTGTCTGCTCACCGTGGCGCGCGAGTTGACCGACGCGGGCGTCCGTGAAAGCTTTCGCATGATCCAGCCGCAGGATGCAGGACTAGAGCAATTCGCGATCCACGGCGACCTGCCCGAGTGAACCATCCGCGCCGGTTTGTGCGCGGATGGTCTCTAACTCAGGTTATTCGGCACCTTCCGCGTTGAACACGAATAGTGTCTCACCATTGATCTTATAGTCGTTGATCAGCGCTTTCGCCCGGTCCGATGTCAGCCAGTCTTCGAGCTTCAGAGCCAGATCATTTTTGACATGGCCGTGACGCTCGGGGTTCACCGGCAGATAGGCATATTGGTTAAACAGAACCGGATCGCCCGCATAGAGCAACGCCAGATCCCCCTTATTGCCGAAGTTCAGCCAGCTTGCCCGGTCCGACATCACATAGGCAGGCATCCCCGAGGCGGTGTTGAGCGCCGCCCCCATGCCTGCCCCGACGGCGCTATACCAATCGCCGAACTCTGCCGGATCGACCCCCGCTTCAGCCCAAAGCGACAGTTCTTTCTTATGGGTGCCGCTGTCATCCCCTCGGCTCACGAAATCAGACTCTTTGCCGGCGATTGCGCTCAATGCTTCGGTGGCCGCACCCGAGGATGCGATGCCCGCCGGATCGCTTTTTGGACCGATGAAGACGAAATCGTTGTACATGATTTCCGTTCGGTGGCTGCCGAACCCCGCGTCGACGAAAGCCTCCTCGGCTTTGCGCGAATGGACCAGGATCGCGTCCACGTCCCCGGATTCGCCTAGCTTGATCGCCTGGCCGGTCCCGACGACCAACAATTGCACATCGAGATCAAGATCCGCTGCGATCTGAGGCAAGAGAACATCCGCGAGACCGGAGTTGTTGAACGATGTCGTCACCGCCATTTTCATCACGTCCGCGGCCTGCGCCGCACCGCTCATCGCCAGCGCGGAAATTGCGCCTACAATCCAATGTTTCATTCTACGATATCTCCTCTTAAAAATGCCTGCGCCTCTGGGGTCTCAGGTCGGTTGAAAAACATAGTCGCGGGACCGGCCTCATGCAGACGGCCCCCAGAAGGAACAAGACATCGTCGGCCAAACGGCGGGCTTGACCGTGGTCATGTGTCGAAAGGATCAGCCGCGTGCCGGCAGATTTCGCCGATTGCAAAATCGCCTCGATCTCGCGGGTCGCACGGCCATCCAATGCGGCACAGGGCTCATCGAGAAACAGCAGCTTGGGCTTGCAGATCAGGGCGCGGGCGAGGGCCAGTTTCTGCTGCTCGCCACCCGATAGCACAGGGGCTGCGCGGCCCAAAAGCGGCTCTAACCCGACGCGTGCGGCCCATTCCTCCGCAGCCTGACGGGCCTCTGCCTTTGCGACACCACGCAGGCGCAACGGATAGACAAGGTTCTCCAAAACCGTGCGCCGGAGCATGACGGGCCGCTGGAAAACGAATGCCTGATGATGCCGCGCCTCTTCGGTCGTGCAGGCCCAGTCGATCCGCCCCGCAGAGAGCCGCGCGGTGCCATGCAGCAATTGCAACAGCGTGGTTTTGCCCGCGCCGTTCGGGCCGATAACGACCGTGGCGCCCTGCCCGTCTAGCGTCAGATCAATCGGTCCCACCAGCCGTTGCCCGCGTCTTCGGCTTTCGACCGCGCTGGCCTGCATCGGGAAAAGCTGCATCACCACCGGCCCTCCCGTTCGGTGCGGCCCAGCCAATGGATCGCGAGGTTCACCGCCACGGCCAGCCCGATCAGTACGAAACCGAGGGCGAGCGCCAAGGCAAACTCACCCTTTCCGGTCTCAAGCGCGATCGCGGTGGTCAACACCCGCGTCGCATGGTCGATATTGCCCCCGACGATCATGATCGCCCCCACCTCCCCAATCGCGCGGCCAAAACCTGCGAGCGCGGCAGTGAGGAGCGCACGGCGGGAATCCCAAAGCAGGGTCCGTATCTTTTGGCCCTGCGTGACATTCATCGAAATCAACAGATCATGATATTCCTGCCAAAGTTCGCGGATCGACTGATGCGCGATCGAGGCAATGAGCGGCACGATAATGATCACCTGCGCTATGATCATCGCCGTGGGGGTAAAAAGCAGCCCCAACACGCCAAGGGGCCCGGAGCGGGAAAGGACCACATAAACGATGAGCCCCACCACGACCGGCGGCAGCCCCATGAGCGCATTTAAAACCGCGATCACCAAGCGCCGTGCGCGAAACCGTTTTACGGCGACCAATGCCGCGAGGGGGAGGGCAATCAGGCAGGCAACGACCAAGGCGGAGACGGTCACCTGCAATGACCGACCGGCGATCTCAACCAACTCGGGATCAAGCGTGAAGACAAGCCAAAAGGCCTGCGTCAGTCCGCTCCAAATATCGACCATCCCGCAGTGGCCTCCCCCGACTTGGGGCCCAAAGCCCCCTTTTCCCGCACAGTGTCAGGACTGACCTGCCGACGCCAGAGCCACCGGGACCGAAATTGCCGGAAGAGACAGACTGGCTTGAAACTCACCGTGATCTCGGCCGCGCAAGGTCAGGATGACCCATCCCATGATTCTCGCAAATCGGGTATGTGGCTCTAACTACGGCAAAACCGCGAAATGCTGGCCATCCGGCTCATGATGAGCTCATTCTCATTTCCAAGGATAGTTTTAACAAATAAATACAGACCCTTAGACGTAAAAGCCCGGACTATCTTTGATCGTAGCTCCGACTATCGATGCCGTCTTTCCCTCTCCTCGCGCAAGAATCTATTGCACGCATCGCTTTAATGGCATTAAGTAACGGAAACAAAAGCGCTACCGAATAATAGCGTTACTGAGAGCGAGGGCAGATGTGACGGACACTGTACACATCAATACACGGATCCGCCGTAATGCGGAAACGCTTTCCGAGGCGTTGGAAAGTCACATGTTGAAGGTCTTTGCGCCCGACGCGCGCAAGGAGCTACGCCGCTTTTCAGCCGGAGAAGCGGCTGAATTGCTTGGAATTTCAACCAGCTTCCTTCGCAAACTCCATTTCGACAATAAGGTCGTTGACGTTCAGACAAGCCCGGGCGGGCGGCGGCATTACAGTGCTGAAGATCTGCTCTCAATCCGGCGCACGCTTGAATCAACGGCCAAATCGCGCGGTGCCTACCAGCGTGGCCGTCGTGACGGGGACAAACTGCAAGTATTGTCTTTTTTGAACTTCAAAGGCGGCAGCGGAAAGACGACGAGCGCAATCCATGCGGCGCAACGACTGGCCTTGAAGGGCTACCGTGTGCTCTGCGTCGATATTGACCCGCAAGCGTCTCTAACAACGCTTTTTGGCTATCGGCCAGAGTATGATTTCCTGAACTCGGGGACCATCTACGATGCCATCCAATATGACGATCCGGTCCCTTTGGCCGATGTCATTCAGAAAACATTCTTTACTGGCATTGATCTTGCTCCCGGCGGGTTGATGCTTCAGGAGTTTGAGCATGAAACCCCCAAGCTCTGCTGAACAACACCCAGCCAGCATTTTTCGCCCGGTTGGCGACCTCTCTGCAGGACGTAGAGCAAGATTACGACGTGGTTATCTTCGATTGCCCGCCGCAACTGGGGTACCTCACGATGTCGGCGCTTTGCGCCTCGACGGGCGTGCTAATCACTGTCGTCCCGAACATGCTCGACGTCGCATCGATGTCGCAGTTCCTGCAGATGAGCGCGGACCTGCTTGATGTAGTCTCTAATGCAGGAGCAAGCATGGAATTTGATTTCCTGCGTTTCCTGATAAATCGGTACGAGCCGAATGATGGGCCGCAACAGCAGGTTCTATCCTTCTTGCGCCAGCTCTTTGACGAGGAAGTCATGGTCGCACCAATGCTGAAATCCACCGCGATTTCGGATGCCGGGCTGACGCATCAGACGATTTATGAGGTCGACCGGTCCCAATTTCACCGCTCGACCTATGACCGGGCGGTGGATTCACTCAATCTTGTGAATGATGAGATCGAAAGCATGATCCAGAAAGCATGGGGGCGGTAATGGCACGTAAAGGCATTTTATCTTCTGCACCGGCGAATGTTGAGAAGCCGGAGAAGCCTAAATCCCCCTCGATAGAGCCTAATAAGAGCCGGGGTAAGGCCAGTTTAATGCCGCGCGGCGCGGTGGGGGCGCTTCAGTCTTCGTTGAACCGGATGCAAGAAAACGCGGTTCAGGAAATGGACGGTAATCTGATCGACATGGCAGGTGTCGAAGACCGTTTAGGCACTGATACGCAGGCTCAGAAGCAGCTGCATGACAGCCTCAAGACTTACGGGCAGCAGGTTCCTGTGCTCGTTCGGCCCCATCCCAAAACCCCCGGACGGTTCGAAATTGTCTACGGGCGGCGGCGGCTTCAGGCACTGAAAGCGCTTGCGATGCCCGTCAAGGCGATGGTCCGCCAGTTGGACGACCATGCTTTGGTGATGGCGCAGGGGCAGGAGAATACCGCGCGACAGGACCTGTCGTTTATCGAAAAGGCGAGCTTTGCTGCTCAGCTAGACGTGGGCGGGCATGACCGGCAGACAATCGCAGACGCGCTGTCGATCGATCTGCCTATGGTCAGTCGCATGCTCAAAGTTGGTCATGCGTTCGAGCTACCTTTCTTGCGCCAGATCGGTTCTGCCCCGTCCATCGGGCGGGATCGCTGGATGGCTTTGGTCAAACTCTTTGAGCAACCCGCAGCAAAAGCGCGGGCGGACAAACGGATGTCGCGGGCCGACTGGGAAGGGTTCAATTCAGATGAACGGTTCGAGGCGATCTTTTCCGAAGCCTCAGCCCAGCCCGAGAAAGCTGCCGCCTCCCCTGCCCCATCGGCCAAGCCCCGCACCCTGCGGAGCCGTGATGGCAAGGCTTTGGCGGACATTCGCAGCGGCAAGCGTGGGGTGACGGTGACCGTCCCTGCCCGTGCAGCCGAGGGATTTGATACATGGCTCGATGCGCATGCAGAAGAGCTTTTGCAAGAGATTCACGACCGCTGGCAAAAGACCCGCGCGTGAGAAATTGAGGAAGTAGCAACAGGAGGCACATCCAAGACCACAAAAAAGCCCCCCAGGATAAATCCCGGAAGGCCCTTCTCAAACTTTGCACCTTCGAGATAGCCCCAAAGATTTATCGATGTCAACTCTACCCGATGGGATAGGGCCGGTATTTTGTTGTCTTTCGTGATTTTAAATGGAAAACACGTTCCGAACTGGGTTCGGGCGGCCGAAATCGGCTACCCAAGTGTCATGCGAGGGGCCGGACAAATGGGCATTGCTCGACCGGCTGACAACTGCGGCTGACTGTTTTGAATTGTCGCACCGCACCCTCACCGTATTGAAGGCGTTGCTCAGCTTTCTGCCGAGCCGTCATATTCCAGATGGCGCGGCAGGGATCGTATTTGCCTCGAACGCCCGGCTGTCTGAGCGGTTGCACGGGATGCCTGAAAGCACGCTTCGACGGCATCTTGCCCAGCTTGTCCGTGTCGGGCTTATTGCCCGGCACGATAGCCCCAATCGCAAACGCTTTGCACGAAACCGGGGCGGCGCGATTGCGCTGGCCTTTGGCTTTGACCTCTCCCCCTTGTCGTTCAGTCAGATATGATAGAGACAGCCGCTCAGGCAGCCGAAGCGCACAGTGAGCGCCTGCAAGCGCTGAGGGACCGGGTGCTTGTTCTGAGGCACGCGCTGATCCGTCAGGGTGGCGCTGAGGGGGTGGCAAATGAGGCGGGGCGTGTCCTTCGGCGCAAGCCGGATGAAGCGGCATTGACCCTTCTTGAGAATGCATTACGTGAGGCGCTTGAGAGCACGGCCACCATTGTTGATGAAGCCGAAGCAGAACCGGTTTCCCCTGCCCCATCTACAGAACAAATGAGCGCCAGCGACGGCGAAAATGAGCGGCACATACAGGATTCAATTAAATCCTATTTTGACTCTGAACAGCAGAGCGGTCCGAAAGACGCCCTCCCTCACTCGGCTGACAACATTGACAGTGAAGACAACGAGCCAAAAAAAGGGGTCACTTTTGCTGAGGTGGTCGCTGCTTGCAAAGAAGTTCAAAGCTTCTTCCCAGAAGCGATGCGCAATTGGAGTGACATTGTACGGATCGGAGATCAGATTGCCCCAATGCTGGGGATTGACCTGCCGGTCTTAAATGAGGCAAAACGGGACATGGGTGCGGAGAGCGCAGCGGTGACAGTCCTTTGTCTGCTTGAGAAAGCCGCGACCATCCGAAGCCCGGGCGCATATCTTCGCCGTTTGACCCAAATGGCCCGTAATGGCGCTTTTTCCCTTAATCCTATGGTGGCAGCACTGGTAAATCAGCGCAATTGTCAGCTGACAACTTGAAAACCTATGGTTTTACAGTGGGTTAGGCATATGTATGCCTGGCAATCGGGGCCAAAATACTGAATTGGTGGGATTTGTCGGGCAAAATACGCCCCCACACTTCACCCTTGAAGGCGCAGCGGCTAAATTGGCCTCACTTTTTCGGGAAAGCCCATGACCTCCGTTCGCCTACGCCTGCTGATCCTCGCGCTAACACCGCTTATCGTGTTGATGCCGCTGCTGCTGGTCTTGGGCATGTCGCGTTGGACGGCGGACTATGACGAAGTGCTCATCGCGAATGTCGAGAGCGAGTTGAGGATCGCCAACCAGTATCTCGCGCGGTTGTTGGCGCAGACCGGCAATGAACTGGATGCCGTCGCAGGCTCGGTCGAATTTGCCCGCTTGCTTGAGATGCCGACCGCAGATCGGGTGGCCTCCTTTGCCGAGATACAAGATCGGCTGGGCTTGGATTTTCTGCGCTTCCTCCCCTCGAAACAGCGGTCGATGAAGGCGAGGATTGGCCGGTGATCGCCCGCGCGGCGCGGGGAGCACGCGGGGCGGAGATCGACGTATTTAGCAATGCACGGCTGACAACTTTGAACGACGCGCTCGCGGTACGCGCGCAGGTGCCGGTGATCGACACGCCCGCCGCCGTGCCCACCAACCGGAAAGTCGAAGACCGCGGGATGGTGGTCCATGCGGCAAGCCCGGTGGCGCTGAACGGCAGGCAGGGCGTTTTGGTTGGCGGAATGCTTTTGAACCGAAACCTCGACTTCATCGATACGATCAACGATCTGGTCTATTTGAACGCGGTAACCGGCGGCGACCGGCAGGGGACTGCGACGCTGTTCCTTGATGATCTGCGCATCTCGACCAATGTGCGCCTGTTCGAGGATGTGCGCGCCCTTGGCACGCGCGTCTCGGCCGAAGTGCGGGAGGCCGTGTTGATCGAAGGGCGCACTTGGCTCGACCGGGCGTTTGTGGTGAATGATTGGTATATCTCAGGCTACCAGCCCATCACCGACAGTTTCGGGGAGCGGGTAGGGATGCTCTATGTCGGCTTTCTTGAGGCGCCTTTTGCGCAGGCGAAGCGCGAGGCGTTCTGGTGGATGCTGGCGGCCTTCTTTGCCGTGCTGGCCCTCTCGGCGCCGGTGTTCCTGTGGCTGGCGCGGGGAATCTTCTCGCCGCTTGAACGGATGACAAAGGTCATGCACCGCGTCGGCAAGGGAGAGCTTTCGGCGCGGATCGGGCCAGTGCCCGCGCGGGATGAGATCGGCGCCGTGGCGCATCACCTCGATTGGTTGCTGGAGCAGGTTCAAGAACGCGACCGGCAGTTGCGCAGTTGGAATGATGAGCTGAACCAGCGCGTGGATCAGCGTACCGGTGAATTGCGCGAGGCGAATGAGAAGTTGGAGCAGACCTTCCGCCAGTTGGTGATGAGCGAAAAGCTCGCCTCCATCGGGGAAATCACCGCCGGGGTCGCCCATGAGATCAACAACCCGGTCGCGGTCATCATGGGCAATGTCGATGTCATCCGTGAGACTCTAGGCGAGGATGCCGCGCCCGTGGCCACGGAACTGGGGCTGATCGACAGACAACTGTCGCGGATCGAGGTGATCGTCGGCAAATTGCTGAAGTTCGCCGCGCCGTCTGAGTTTTCCGACTGTGAACATAATATCGCGCTACGGCCCTTGGTGCAGGATTGCCTCGTGCTCGTTGACCATCTGATCAGCCGGGGCGGGATTGAGGTGGATTGCGATTTTGAAGAGGTCCCGCCCGTGCGCGCGGACTCGGGCGAGATTCAGCAAGTCGTGGTGAACCTTGTGGTCAATGCCGTGCAGGCGATGCGGGGGGCAGGGCGGTTGGATCTGTATCTAAGGTCTGAGGAGCGCGACGCTTTGCCCGGTGTCGCGCTTTCTGTCCATGACAGTGGGCCGGGGGTGCCAGAGGCGTTGCTCGGCTCGCTGTTCGATCCCTTCTTTACCACGAAACCCGGAGAGGGGACGGGGCTGGGCCTGTCGATCTCTCAGACGCTGATCCAGCGCGCCGGGGGGATCATCACGGTGCGCAACCGGGACGAGGGAGGCGCGGCCTTTACCGTCTGGCTGCCGCAAGCGCCCGATGATGGAGGCCCCCCTGAACGCGCGCGGCGCGTTTAGGGGGGCAGGGGCTCTAGGCGGCCTTGCTGTCGAAGCCTTCCAGATAGGCCACGAGGATATCCAGCGCCGCCTGTAGGTCACTCTTGGAGACCATCTCCGTCACCGTGTGGATGTAGCGGGTGCCAACCACGATCCCCACGGCCCGCGCGCCAGCGGCGGCCTGCTGCGCCGCTGCGCCGTCTTGGCCGCCGGCGGCGAGCATGGTGCGTTGGAAGGGGATTTTGCGGGCCTCGGCCAGCTTTTCGATGTCGCGCACCAAATCCACATCGGCGATGAAGCTGCTGTCACGCACGTGCAGGCCAAAGCCCTTGCCGAGGCGTGTGGTGGACAGATGCTCGGGCACGCCGGGCGTGTCGCAGGCCAGCGTCGTGTCGATGCCAAGACCGATGTCGGGCTGAACCTTATAGGCCGCGGTGCGCGCGCCGCGCAGGCCGACTTCCTCCTGACAAGTGAAGGCCACGTGAATTTCCGCCCCGCGTCCCTTGTCGGCCAGCTTGCGGATCGCTTCGATCCCCAGCCAGCAGGCGACGCGGTTGTCGAGCGCCTTAGACACAAATTGATCGCCCATTTCGAGGAAAGGTTCATCCATCACCACGAAGTCACCGACCTTGACGATGTCCTTGGCTTTCTCACCCAGCCCAAGATCAATGAAGAATTCCGAGACTTCGGGAATCTTCTTGCGGTCCTCGGGGAGGAGATGTGAATGGGCTTGCCGCCGGGGTTCATCACGCCCTTCAGATCGCCCTGATCGGTGCAGACCAACACTCGGCGCGAGAAGAGGTTGCGCGGATCAAAACCCCCACGGGTTGAAGGTACAGAAACCCGTCTTTCGAGATATGGCTGACCAGAAACCCGATCTCATCCATGTGGCACAACAGCATGATCTTGGGCGCTGTGCCGTCGCCTGCCGTCGCATCACGGCGGCAGAGGAGGGATCCCATGGCGTCGGTCTCCACATGGTCGAACAGGCCCTCGATCTGCTGGGTGATCAGGTCACGCACGCGGTGCTCGCGCCCCGGCACGCCGGGGGTTTCGCAAAGGTCTTTGAGTAGGTCGATGTTCATGCTGGCCTCATCCTTGGTGATTTGGCCGCACTATCGCGCCGCGCTGGTCGAAGTGCAAACAGACGCGGCGCGATGAGGCTGAGAGGGCAGGGGGCTTACATCTGCCCCGGTAGGAAAAGCACCAGCGCGGGGAAGATCAGCAGCAGGATCAGCCGCAGGATATCGACCAGCCAGAAGGGCGTGACCCCGCGAAAGATCGTCCCGGTAGAGACATCGCCGACCACGCCCTTAAGCACAAAGACGTTCAGACCCACGGGAGGGGTAATCAGGCTGATCTCTGTCACTACGACGACGATGATACCGAACCACACCGGATCAAACCCAAGGCTGGTGACCAGTGGAAAGAAGATCGGCACCGTCAGCAGCAGCATCGACATGCTCTCGAAAATGCAACCAAGCGCGATGTAAATCAAAAGGATCAGCCCCATGACCACCCATGGGCCGAGGTCCAGCGCCGTGACGGTCGCCAGCAGCCCTTCGGGCAGGCCCGCGAGGTTCACGAAGTTTGAGAAAATCCATGCGCCAATCAGCACCGAGAAAAGCGAGGCGGACGTGAGCGTGGTTTCCTCCAGCACCTCTCGCAGTCCGGCCCAGCTGAGCCCGCCACGCGCCCAAGCGATCAGGAACGCACCTGCAGCGCCCATACCCGCCGCCTCTGTCGGGGAGAAGGCGAGGTGGATGGGCCAGAAATCAAGCACACCGTAGAGCCCGCCGATCACCAGCGCAAAGAGCGCTAGCACCGACCAAACGTGGTTCAGTGCGCGCAGCCGCTCACCCCATGTGGCGCGGGGGCCAGCGGGGCCTGCCTCGGGGTTCATGGCGACGGAAAAGCGCACCGCGCAGAGGTAAAGAAGGATGCCAAGCGCGCCGGGCACGATGCCCGCGATAAACAGCGCGCCGATCGAGGTCTCGGTCAGCAGCCCATAGATCACAAGGATCACCGACGGCGGGATCAGGATGCCGAGCGTGCCGCCAGCGGCAATGGACGCGGTCGAAAGACTGTCAGCATAGCCGTATTTGCGCATCTCTGGCATGGCGACTTTGGACATGGTCGCCGCCGTGGCCAAGGACGAGCCACAGATCGCCGCAAAGCCCCCGCAAGCCACGATGGTGGCCATCGCCAAGCCGCCGCGGAAGTGCCCCAGAAAGGCGTTGGAGACTTGGTAAAGCTCACGGCTGATGCCGCCTTTGTTGACGAAGAGCCCCATGAGGATGAAAAGCGGGATCACCGACAGCCCGTAGTCTTGGCTGGTGTCGATAATCAGCCGCGACACCATAGAGATTGAGGCGCGGTAGCTGGTTTCATAGACCAGCCCGACCATCCCAACGAGGCCCATGGCAAAGGCAATCGGCAAGCGCAGCAAGACGAGGGCGAAAACGGCGGCAAAGCCGATGGCAGATGCGATCATGTGGCAGGGTCCAGAAGTTGCGGCGCAAAGAGGCGCAAAAGCCCGCGCAGGATCAGCACAACGGCGGTGAGATAGGTCATCACCGCGATGAACATGCCGATGTAAAAGGTCGGAATTTCAAGGTATTCTGTCACGTCGCCATAGCTCAGCGCGCGGTAGGCAAGGTCCACGACCCGCCCGGCCGGAAACCACAGCATCACCCCGCACCCCAGCGTCACCAACCCGTCGCGCCAGCGTTGCAGCCCCCAATTTTCAAAGGGGCGGTCCAGCAGATCAGCAGCGATATGCCCCTCGCGACCAGACAGAACGGGGAGGGCAGAGAAAACGATCAAGGCGATGCCGATGCGGATCAGCTCGGTCGCGGCTTCGATCGGGGCGTTGAAGACCGAGCGCATGATGACATCGGCAAAGGTCAGCACCATCAGCGCGAAAAGCGCGACAGAGGCCATCGTCATCGGCAGGGCCGAGAGGGCGGCGGTGAGGCGGATCAAAGAGCGCATGGCGGTTCCCTGGCTGGGGGCCGACCGCTGCTGCGACCGGCCCCTTTGGCGGTGGGGGTTACTGGCTGGCGTTTGCCATTTCCTCACGCATCATCTCATAGGCGGCCTGCCCATCGACACCGGCCTCGTCCAACTCGGCGATCACCTTGTCGCGCACCTTGGCGGCCATTTCGGCAAAGCGGGCCTGATCTTCTTCAGAGGCGGTGACGATCTTGTTGTCGCCTGCGGCTTCGGTCGCCTCACGCGCGTCCACGTCGCTCTGATCCCAGACGGCACCCATCATGCGGCTCGCCGTCTCGCCAAAAACTTCGCTGTCGAGCTTTTGCTGCACGTCTTCGGGCAGGCTGTCAAAGGTCTCTTGGCTCATGATGACCGAGAAGGAACCACGGTAAAACCCGCCGGGCATTTCATAGACGTTCTTGGCGACTTCGTTCAGTTTAAAGCTGATCCGCTCGCCCATGTTCATCGCCACCGCGTCAGCGGCACCGGAATCGAGGGTTTCGTAAACCTTGGGCGCGGGCACCTGAATGCCGACGAGGCCAAGCTCCGCCCCCACATCCGCCGAAACACCGCCACCGAGACGGGTTTTAAGCCCTTGGAGGTCTTCCAGCGAGGCGACTTCTTTGTTGGAGTGAATCTGCCCCGGACCGTGGGTCGTCAGCGCAATAACCTTCACGCCGCGGTGCTCGTCCAACTCGGCCAGCATCGCTTCATGCACGCGCCAATGGGCGACCGAAGCCGCCTCGGCATTGCCCTCGTATCCGGGGATTTCCACCAGCTTGGTGCCGACGAAACGACCGGGCGTGTAGCCATGAAACAGGATCGCGATATCTGCGGCACCGTCCAGCAACAGGTCCATCTGCGCGGGCGGCGGGGCAAGGCCGTTTTTCAGCTCGGTCTCGATCAGCCCATCACTGGCTTCCGACATCATGTCGGTCAGTTGCGTGAACATGCCGGTGTTGACCGGGTGGCTTGGTGGCAGCCAAGTGGAAATGGTCAGCGTCTCGGCGGCAAACGCGCCGGTCGCGGTGCAGAGCGCAAGCGCACTCGTCGTGAGAAACTTGGTGAATTTGGTCATTTTGGGCTCCTCCCCATACCGTTCGATATGCCTTGGCGGGGTTCTCCCAAACCCGTGCCGCCAAGTATATGCTTTTTCATGTATTCACATTTACAGCACGATTGGAACCATTTTTTGCGCGCAGGGCAAGGGCTGCGATCAGCCGCGTTGATCCGCAGTGTCGTCCAAGGCGGCCAGCAAGGATTTCAGCGCCGGTTTCAATTGCGCGCCCTCATTGCCCTTGAGCATTTCGATCAAAGCGGCCTCATGACGGCGCGCTTGCGGCACCAGTTCGGCGGCCAGCGCCCGGCCCGCATCGGTCAGATAGACCCGCACGCGGCGGCCATCGGCGGGGTCACTGCGGCGGATCAGCAGGCCGCGTTCCTCCATTTGGGCGATGATCCGGGTGAGTCGTGATTGCTCGGCCAGCGCCTGCCGAGCCAGTTGCGTGATCATCGCGCCATCGGTGTCCGACAGACAGGCCAGCACGCGCCATTCCGGCACGCGCAGCCCCGCCTTGCGCACCTGCGCGTGGAACTGTGCGCTCGCCACATCGCTGGCCGCCGCCAACAAATAGAGCAGGTAATCGGAGACGAATCCCCCTCCTGACCCGTGTCTTTGTCAGAGGTTGCGTCGGTCTTTTGTTGCGTCACACCTGTTAAGCCTTTGATGAAAAGAGGGCTCCTTGCGCCTCGGCACCCCTAAATGGCGGTCAAATTCGCGCTTGGCAAGAAAACCCTTGACCGAAACTATATGAAAAATCATATTGTTTACCACGGGAGGACATCACATGACGAAGATCAACGCTATTGTGCGGGAGGTCACAGCGCTGACCGATCGCATCAGTGAGTTCCAGATCGCAGCCGCAGATGGCAGCGCGCTGCCGCGGTGGGAGGCGGGCGCCCATGTGCTTTTCGATCTGCCCGACGGCGACACCCGCGCCTATTCTCTGATCTCCTTCGATCCGATTCCCGAGGCCCCCGAGAGCTACCGCATCGCCGTCCAACGCGAACCTGAGGGCAAGGGCGGCTCAACCCATATGCACGGGCTGAAACCGGGGGCAGAAATCACCTGCGCCGCGCCGAAGAACGACTTCCCCTGACCCAAGACGCGCCTGCGGTGCTGCTGGCGGGGGGATTGGCATCACGCCGATGATCTCAATGGCGGCGACGCTCAAGGCCGCTGGTCAGGCGTTTGCATTTCACTACTCAGGCCGCAGCTCATCCCTGATGGCCTATCGCGATACCCTGCGCGCGACCTTTGGCGATGCCTTGCATCTGCATTGTGACGATGACGACAGCGCGCTGAACCTTGATGCGGTGATTGCCTCTGCGGGGGCGACGCGCATTTCTATGTCTGTGGCCCCAAAGGGCTGATCGACGCGGTCAAGGCGAAGGCCGAAGCCGCTGGTATCGCGCCTGACCACATCCACTTCGAACTCTTCGACGCACCCCAAGAGCAGCAGGGCGACAGCGCCTTCGAGGTCGAAGTAGCCTCAAGCGGGGAGGTTTTCACCATCCCGCCCGGCCAATCCATCATCGACGTGCTGGAGGCGGGGGCGTCGATGTCATGTACGACTGCCAGCGCGGCGACTGTGGCATCTGCCAATGCGACGTGATCAGCGGCACGCCCGATCACCGCGACGTGGTGCTGTCTGAGGCGGAACGCGCGGCAGGCAATGTCATGCAAATCTGCGTCAGCCGCGCCAAATCACCGCGCCTTGTACTCGACATCTGAGGGAGGAACTCATGGGACGTTACGACAGCCCGGCGGCACTGGCCGCCCTCGTGCAGCCACATCAGGTGCACCGCGATATCTACACCGACGCGGAGGTGTTCCAACAAGAGATGAAGCATCTTTTCGCCAATGCGTGGGTCTTTGTCGGCCATGAAAGTCAGACGCCGAACAAGGGCGATTATTTCAGCACCCACATCGGCACCCAGCCGGTCATTCAGGTGCGTCATTCCACCGGCGACATCCATGTGCTGCTGAACCGTTGCCCGCATAAGGGCACGAAAATCGTCATCGACCGGCAGGGCAACACCGGCAAGTTCTTCCGCTGCCCCTATCATGCATGGAGCTTCAAAACCGACGGCTGCCTTCTGGCGATCCCGCTCAAAAAAGGCTACCAAAATACCGGGCTGGAAGAGACCGACAGCGGCAAGGGCATGCGCAGCGTTGGCGATGTGAAGAACTACCGCGGCTTCATCTTTGCCCGGCTCGCGGAAGAGGGCATCAGCTTCGAAGAGTTCTTTGGCGCGAGCCTGACCTCGCTCGACAATATGGTGGACCGTTCCCCCGCCGGACGGCTCGAAGTCGTCGGCCCGCCGCTGCGTTACATGCATCATTGCAACTGGAAGATGCTGGTCGAAAACCAGACCGACACCTGCCACCCGATGGTAGCCCACGAAAGCTCTGCCGGGACGGCGGTGAAACTCTACGAGGAAATGGACCTCCCCGAAGGTGCCCCCAAGCCCCCCGCGATGGAGATCATCGCCCCCTTCATGTCGCCTTACGAATTCTTCGAAGGCATGGGCATCCGCACTTGGCCCAATGGCCACGGGCATACGGGCGTAAACCATTCAATCCACTCGGATTACGCCGCCATCCCCGGCTATTTCGAAGCGCTCTGCGACAGCTATGGAGAGGAGAAAGCCAAGGCGATCTTGGACGAAAACCGCCACAACACGGTCTATTTCCCGAACATCATGATCAAGGGCCCGATCCAGCAGCTGCGCGTATTCATCCCCATCGCGGCGGACCGCACGGTGGTGGAAAGCTACATCTACCGCCTTGTCGACGCCCCGGAAGAGCTGACCGCCCGCACCGCGATGTACAACCGCATGATCAACGCGCCGACCTCCATCGTCGGCCATGACGACTTGGAAATGTACGAGCGCGCCCAAGAGGGTCTGATGGTCGACGGTTTGGAATGGGTGAACATCCAACGCCTGATCGAAGACGACGAAGATTTTGAAGTGGAAGCGGTCGAAAACGGCACCACCGAACGCCAGATGCGCAACCAATTCCACGCTTGGGTCAAGTTCATGACCATGAGCCAAACAGCGGAGGCAGCGGAATGAGCGTGACGCGCGAGTGCCTGATCGACTTCATCTATGACGAAGCGCGCATGTTGGACGAGGGGCGCTATACCGAATGGCTGAACCTCTGGCTGGCGGACGGGCATTACTGGATGCCGCTGGACTATCAGCAGACCGATCCGATCAACGAAACGTCGTTGATGTATGAGGATATGTTCATGCTAAAATTGCGCGTCGAACGGCTCAACGGCGCACGGACCTTCAGCCAAAAGCCAAAAAGCCGCTGCCATCATGTGATCCAGCGGCCTTTCGTGGATGAGATGGACATGGAGGCGGGGCGTTTCGTCACGACCACCTTCATGCACTACGTTGAGACGCGGCTTGATGAGCAGCAACTGCTCGCCATCACCGCGCGGCATGAGTTGGCCATGGTCGATGGCGCGCTTCGGATTGCCAACAAACGGGTCGATATCGTCAATTGCGATGCAGCCTTTCGCAACATTCAGTTGCTGCCATGATCGCGCCAGAGATCGCAACGGTTTACGCGGCCTTTCAGGACACCGCCGCGCGGCATCCTAACCGCGCCTTTCTCAATGTCTTGCCAGAAACGGCGGAAACCTACGGCATCGCGGCGGGCGAGGTGAGCTATGCCGCAGCCGCGCGCGAGGTTGCGGCTTTGCGTGAGAACATCGCGGCGGCGGGCTACCTTCCCGGCCAGCGGGTCATGCTGCTGGTGGAGAACCGCCCGGCCTTTTTCCTCTGGTGGCTGGCGCTGAACGGTTTGGGCCTGTCGGTCGTGCCGGTGAACCCCGATCTGCGCGCGGCGGAACTGAGCTATATGATCGACCACGCCGAGCCTGTTTTGGCCGTGGCGATCCCTTCGCGGGGCGATGACCTGCGCGCGGCGGCGCGGCAGGCGGGGCGCGACATGCCGGTGATTGCACCGGGCGATCCACTCCCATCGCCGGTCACGTTCACGGCCATCGCGGCGCATAATGGCGGCGCGGAGAACGCGGAAGCCGCACTTCTCTACACTTCCGGCACCACGGGCCAGCCCAAAGGCTGCATCCTCACCAATACCTATTTCCTCGACGCCGGGCGGTGGTACGCCGACACGGGTGGGCTCTGCGCCCTGTCGCAAGACCGCGAGCGCATGATTACGCCCCTGCCGATCTTCCACATGAACGCGATGGCCTATTCCTTTATGGCGATGATCGCCGTTGGCGGCTGCCTGACCGCGCTTGATCGGTTCCATCCGCGCACCTGGTGGGCCTCGGTTCGGGCCTCGGGGGCGACCTGCCTGCACTACCTTGGTGTCATGCCATCCATGCTGATGGGGGCCGAAGAAAGCGAAGCCGACCGCGATCACGCCCTGCGCTTCGGCTTTGGCGCAGGGGTCGACCCAAAACTCCACGCCGCGTTTGAGGCGCGCTTCGGCTTTCCGTTGGTGGAGGCTTGGGCCATGACCGAAACGGGCGCGGGCGCCGTGATCTGCGCCAACCGCGAACCCCGGAGGGTGGGCGAAAGCTGTCTTGGTGCCCCCGAGGGTGGGCTGGATGTGCGGCTGGTCGATGATGCCGGGCAAGAGGCCAATCAAGGCGAGCTGCTGGTGCGCCGCGCCGGTCCCGACCCTCGGCGCGGGTTCTTCGCGGGCTACTTCAAAAATGCCGAAGCCACGAATGAGGCATGGTCGGACGGTTGGTTTCACACCGGCGACATCGTGCGCCGTGCTCCGGATGGCGCGATGTATTTCGTTGACCGCAAGAAAAACGTGATCCGCCGCTCGGGCGAAAACATCGCAGCGGTTGAGGTAGAATCGACCCTGATGCGCCACCCCGCCGTGGCCAGCGCCGCCGTCGCCGCCGTGCCCGACGCGGTGCGCGGGGATGAGGTCTTTGCCTGTATCGTTGCCAAAGACAGCGCCGCCGATCCCGCCGCGCTGGCGCAAGAGATCACCCAATGGTGCCTCACCCAACTTGCCTACTACAAGGCCCCCGGCTTCATCGCCTTTGTCGAGGCGCTGCCCCTGACCGCGACCCAAAAACTCCAACGAGGGGTGCTGAAAACGCTGGCCGCCGACCTGCTCGCCGACCCTGCCACGCAAGACCTGCGCAGGCTGAAGAAACGGACAGCGGCATGAGGCGTCAGGGCTATGACGGTGTGGTGCTTGCGGCACCCATCTCGGTTCCCTACGCGCGCTACAGCACCGAGACCGCGCATTGGTGGATCGCCCGCGCCCTGCGCGAGATGTTGGGTGAAGCGGGAATCGCGCCGACGGAGTTGGACGGTTTTTCGGTCTCCAGCTTCTCGCTCGCCCCCGACACGCCGGTCGGGCTGACCCAACATTTGGGACTTTCCCCGCGCTGGCTTGATACCGTGCCCACGGGTGGGGCCAGCGGGGTGATCGCGCTGCGCCGTGCGGCGCGGGCGGTGCAATCGGGGGACGTGGATGTGGTCGCCTGCGTGGCGGGGGACGCAAACCGGATCGACAGTTTTCGCACCCTGCTCAGCGGGTTTTCGCGCTTTTCGATGGATGCCACCTTTCCCTATGGGTTCGGCGGCCCCAACGCCAGTTTCGCGCTGCTGATGGACCGCTACATGCAAGAATTCAGCGCCACGCGCGAGGATTTTGGCCGCATCGCTGTGGCCCAACGCGCCAATGCCTTGCACTACCCCAATGCGCTGATGAAGACCCCACTCACCCTCGATCAATACCTCAATGCACGGATGATCTCGGACCCCATTGCGCTTTTCGATTGCGTCATGCCCTGCGCGGGGGCCGAAGCCTTTTTGGTCATGCGCGAGGAGGAGGCCGCGCGCCGCAATCTGCCCTTCGCCCGGATCAGCGGCACGATCGAGCGGCACAACGCCTACCCCGAAGACCCGATGCAACTGCGCGGCGGTTGGGGTGTGGATATTGACGAACTCTATGACATGGCGGGCCATGGGCCGGAGGGCGTCGACCTGCTGCAAACCTACGACGACTACCCGGTGATCTCGATGATGCAGTTCGAAGACCTCGGCTTTTGCGCCAAGGGGAGGGGGCCGCGTTCGTCCGCCAGCGTGATCTGACGATCTCGGGCGACTTTCCGCATAACACCTCTGGCGGGCAACTATCGGTCGGCCAAGCCGGGGCCGCGGGTGGTTATCTGGGTCTGGTCGAGGCGATCCGGCAGGTGACGGGACAGGCCGAAGGCACGCAGGTTGCAAGTGCCCGGCGGGCGCTGGTCTCGGGCTTTGGCATGATCAATTATGACCGGGGCGTCTGTTCGGCGGCGGCGATCATCGAAGGGGGCGGGGCATGACCGAACCATTGATGCCGCCCCAAAAGAAGAACCCGCAAAAGCGCAGCACGGTGCCGACCCTGCCGCCTGCCCAACGCTCGCGCGCGGCGCTTGGGCTGGCGATTGCCGCAGGGCGCGGGCAGTTCGCCCTGCAGCACTGCGCGGATTGCGGCGCGGTGCAATATCCACCGCGTGATGCCTGCGGCAAATGCCTGTCGGTGGCGCTTGATTGGCGCGAAACTGAACCGGCGGGCGAGGTGCTGGCCGAAACGACGATCCGGGTCTCGCCCGATCCTTACTTTCGCGAACGTCTGCCGTGGCGCATTGGCACGGTGCAACTCGCCGCGGGGCCGGTGGCGGTGTGCCATCTGCACGGCGATGTCGGGCGCGGCGATCACGTCCGTCTGGCGCTCAAATTGGACCGGGCTGGGCAGGGGGTCATGGTGGCCCTGCCGCGAGAGGAAAGCGAATTTATGCAAGACGATCCAATGCTGCGCGCAATGTCGAGCGACCCGAAACACCGGCGGGTGCTGATCACCGATGCCCGCTCCCCTTGGCTCTGCCGCTGGCCCAAGCGGTTTTGAAAGCTGGTGCGGCGCAGGTCTTTCTGGGCGAGCCGGAACATTGGCGGCGGTGGAAAGGACGCGCGGTTTTTGAGGCGATGGAAAACGTCAGCCTCATGCCGCTTGATGTGACCGACACCGCCTCGGTCTCGCGCCTTGCGGCAGAGATCGGCGGCAAGGTCGATATCCTCATCAACACGGCACAGTTCATCCGCCCCGGCGGGGTGCTGGGCAATGATACGATCTTTGCCCGCGAGGGGATGGAGACCAATGTGCTGGGCCTGATGCGACTGGCGCAGGGCTTTGGCCCGGCGATGGCGTCGCGCACGGCGGATGGTGTGAATTCGGCAGTGGCGTGGGTGAACATCCTGTCGGCGGGAGCCTTGGCGCCCGAGGCAGGGTTTGGCGGCTTCGATGCCTCGCAGGCAGCGGCGCGGTCGCTCAGCCAGACGCTGCGGGCGGAATTTGCCGGGTCCGGGCTGCGGGTGATGAATGTCTACACCGGCCCGGTAGACGATGAATGGCACCAACCCCTGCCACCGCCCAAAGTCACCCCCGCGCGCTGGCGCGGACGGTGGTGACTGGCCTGATTGATGGCCTCGAAGAACTCGCCTGCGGGGATGTGGCCAAGGATGCTCTGGCCCGTTGGCTGGATGATCCGGCACTGATGGAACGTGAGATGCGGGGGAGCGGCGCATGAGCGATGCAATCACAGCACTGGCCGATGCGCTGGCAAGCGGCGCGGCCCGGGTCGTCGATCTGACCCACCGGCTTGATCCCGATTTCCCCGTGATCGTGCTGCCACCCGAGTTCGGCCAATGCGCGCGGTTCCGGATGGAGGAGGTCTCGGCCTATGACCATCGTGGCCCGGCGTGGAAGTGGCATAACCTCACCCTCAATGAGCACACTGGCACCCATTTCGACGCGCCGATTCACTGGGTCTCGGGCAAGGACGTGGCAAATGGCGCGGTGGATGAAATCCCGCCCGAGGCCTTCATCGGTCCGGTTGTTGTGATCGATTGCTCCGAGGGGGCAGGGCAAGACGATGACTTTGAACTGACCCCCGAAATCATCCGCGATTGGGAAAACAAACACGGCACGATCCCGGCAGACGTCTGGGTGCTGATGCGCACCGATTGGTCAAAGCGCAGCGGCGCGGATTACCTCAACATGCGCGAGGACGGCGCCCATTCGCCCGGTCCCACACCCGCCGCAATCTCCCTTCTGTTGGAGCGCGGCATTCGTGGCTTTGGCACCGAAACCGTCGGCACCGATGCGGGGCAGGGGATGCATTACGACCCGCCCTTTCCGGCGCATTACCTGCTGCATGGGGCCGGCAAATACGGGCTGCAATGTCTGTGCAACCTCGACCAACTGCCGCCCACCGGGGCCATGCTGATCGCACCGCCGCTCAAGATTAAAGGCGGGACCGGCAGCCCCTTGCGGGTGCTGGCGCTGATACCGGGAGCGAGACCATGAGCAATTACACCGCCGTCATCACCGGGGGCAGCAAGGGCATCGGCGCCGATCTGGCGCAGCGGCTGCTGGAGCGCGGTTATCGGGTGATCTCAATCGCGCGGGGTAAGCCGGAATGGGAGGCGGAAGGCGCCCAGCATGTCGAAGCCGATCTGCTCGATCCCGCCTCCGTCGCCGCCGTGGCCGCCGATATCGCGGCGCGTTATGACGTGACCCATCTGGTGCATAACGCCGGGTTGATCTGGCCCAATCTGATTGAAGAGGCCAAGCCCGAAGACATCTCCGGACTGGCGCAACTGCACCTCGGCTCGGCCCTGACGCTTCTACAAGCCTTCCTGCCCAACATGAAAAAACGCGGCTTTGGCCGGGTGATGTTCAACGCCTCGCGCGCGGCCTTGGGCGCCCCGACGCGCACCGCCTATTCGGCGTCGAAAGCCGGGATGATCGGCATGGCGCGCACATGGGCGCTGGAGCTTGCACCGCATGGGATCACCGTCAACGTCGTGGCCCCCGGCCCAGTGCAGACCGACAATTTCTGGGGCATCATCCCGAAAGAAAGCGAACGCGAAGCAGAGCTTGCCAAACGCATCCCGGTGGGCCGGTTGGGGCAAGTCGAGGACGTGACCAACGCATTTCTCTTCTTCTGCGATCCAGCCAATAGTTTCGTCACCGGCCAGACGCTTTTCGTCTGTGGCGGGTCGAGCATCGGGACGCTGACGCTCTGACCCTAGGGCTTAACCCTTGCGGAAATGCTGCACCAATTCAGGGACATAGGCATCGCCCGCGCCCATCTCGACGACCTTGGACAAGGCACCATAGACCCCATCGGCAATCTCAACCTGCGCGCCGGCTTGGGCGGACATCTGCCGATAATAGTCGAAATCCTTCAACGCGTTGCTGATCGCAAAGGGCAGCGCCTCGCGGTCGCCGTTTACGATGAAGGGCGACAGCCGATCAAGCGCGACACTGGCGCCGCCGCCACCCGCCAAGACATCGACAAAGCTCTGCGGATCAATGCCGGCATCTGCCGATTGCGCGGCGGCTTCGGCGAGCAGCGACATAAAGCCAACAGAGACGTAGTTGTGCAGCAATTTCAAACGGTGGCCTGCGCTGACCTCGCCCACATGTTTGACCTCGTCGGTGAAGGAGGCGAGGACGGGAGAGACCTTTTCAACAACCGCCGCGTCCCCCCGACCAGCAGGTTCAACTTCCCCTCATGGGCGAATTGCGCGGTGCGGGTCATTGGCGCGTCAACGAATTCGCCCCCGCCGCTTTGACTGCCTCGGCCATCTTTACCGTCGAGGCGGGCAGAGAGGTAGAGCAATCGACCACAACCGCACCGGGCTTCAGTCCGGCAATCACGCCGCCTTCGCCGGTCAGGATCGCTTCGACCTGCGGAGAGCCGGTGACGCAGAGGATGATCACATCGGATGCGGCGGCAAGATCGCCCAGACTGTCAAAGGCCGTGGCCCCCAGCCCGTCCAGCTCATCGGTCGGCTGGTTGCCGGGGTGGCCAAAATAGCCAAGCGCAAAACCCCCGCGCCGCATCACGTTGCGGGCAATTCCGTGGCCCATTAGGCCAACACCAATCATACCGATTTTCATGGATTTTTCTCCCCTTGCCACCGCCACCCCTGCGCGCGGTTCCCTTGGGGAAAGGTCTACCGCGCGGTCTGCCATGGCGCAACGCGGCTGTAGCGGATTTTCTCGGCCAAACAGGGCTTTGTATATTTGAAACCGACACATCGGTTGATAGGAATGACCCATTGATTGAAAGAGGCTGATATGACCCTGACCTTCGACCCCCACCAGATCGCCGAGACCCTCTACCACGGGCAGTTCTGCCCGATGTTCATCGACGGCAAGGATGTGCCCGCGCGCTCGGGTGAGGTGCTGAATGTGGTCGATCCCGCTTCGGGCCGGGCGCTGGCGACGGTGCCGCGTGGCGGGGCCGAAGATGTCGATGCCGCCGTCGCCGCCGCGCGCCGGGCCTTTGAAGGGGCGTGGTCGAAATTCACGCCCTATGACCGGCAAGAGGTGCTCTTGCGCATTGCCGATGTGATGGAGCGCGATTGGGAAAAGCTCTGTGTGTCGGACACCGCCGATATGGGTCTGCCGCTGGCGCGGACTATGGGCAACAAACGCCGGGTGATCGGGATGCTGCGGTTCTATGCGGGGCAGGCGGTCGCGTTGCACGGCGATGTGATCGAGAACTCGGTCTCGCAATCGATGTTCTCTTTTACAACGCGCGAGCCGGTCGGCGTGGTGGGGGCGATTATCCCTTGGAACGCCCCGACCGCTGCCTCGATCTGGAAAATCGCGCCTGCCTTGGCGACGGGCTGCACCGTGGTATTGAAGCCCTCCGAAGACGCGCCGCTGACGCCCTTGATGATCGCGAAGTTGATGCAAGAGGCAGGCGTGCCCGATGGGGTGGTCAACGTGGTGACCGGCACGGGCCGCGAAGCAGGCGCGCGTTTGGCCGAACATGAGGACGTGAACAAAGTGGTCTTCACCGGTTCGACCGCCACGGGCAAGACCATCGCCCGCGCTGGCGTTGAGAACCTCAAGCGGATCACGTTGGAGTTGGGCGGGAAATCTCCGCTGATCATCTGCAAGGATGCTGACATCGACAAGGCGGTGCCTGTCGCGGCGATGGCGGTCTACGCGCATTCGGGGCAAATCTGCATCGCAGGCTCGCGGCTGTTCGTGGCGCGCGAAATTCAGGATGAGTTCATCGAGAAACTGGCCGCTTTCGCGCGGGGGCTGAAGATCGGGCATGGCTTGGATGAGGGCACGGACCTCGGCCCGCTGATCAACCGTGTGCAGGCCGAAAAGGTCGAGGGCTATATCGCTGCGGGCAAAGCCGAAGGCGCGCGGCTGGTCACCGGCGGGGCGCGGCCCGAGGGCGCGGACTATGAAGGCGGCAACTTTCTTGAGCCGGTGATCTTTGCCGATGTGACCGACGACATGACCATCGCGCGGGAAGAGATTTTCGGCCCCGTGATCTCTGTCCTGCCCTTCGACACGATGGAAGAGGTGATCGCGCGCGCCAATGCCACGCCCTATGGGCTGGCGGCGGGCATCTTTACCCGCGATCTAAGCACGGCGCACCAGACGGTGAAACGGCTGAAAGCGGGCTCGGTTTGGGTGAATATGTACCACGCAATCGACCCGGCGGTGCCGTTCGGCGGGCTCAAGATGTCGGGCTATGGCAAGGAAGGCGGCGTGGAGCACCTGCAGGCGTATTTGGATACCAAGGCGGTTTGGATTCAGACCGAGTAGGGAAACGCGACCGGCAACGCCGCCCGGTCTGATGCCGGGCGGTAAACTGTTAAAAACCGCTGACCTTCGGCAGCCATGTCGAAATCGCCGGCACAAAGGTCAGCAGCATCAACACGACAAAATTCGCCAGAAAGAACGGCGGCATCTCACGGATCAGCGCAGCCGGACGCAGGTTCACCGCCGAGGACACCACAAAAATCAAGCTCCCCACTGGCGGGGTCGTGAGGCCGAGTGTCAGGTTCACGATCACCACAATCGCGAAATGATCCGGCGCGATGCCAAGCGCATGGCTGATCGGCGCCAAGATCGGCACCAAGATCATCACGCCCGGCAGCGGGTCCATAAACAGGCCAAAGAGCAGCAGCAACACGTTGACCGCCAAGAGAAACAGGATCGGCGACAACTCCCATGAAATGATCGTCTCGGCCAGAAACTGCGGCACGCCTTCGATCACCAGAACCCATGCAAAGGCCCGCGCCGCGCCAAGGATCAACAAAACGGCGGACGAAATCAGCGCGGCGCGCAGGATCAGCCCCGGCAGGTCACGCAAGCGCAGCGCGCGGTAGACGAAAAAACCGCAGAAGAGGGCATAGAACACCGCGATGACCGACGCTTCGGTGGGCGTGAAAATACCGCCCCGGATGCCGCCGACGATCAGCACAATCAGCCCAAGTGCTGGCAGCGCCATGAATGTATTGCGCCACATCTGCGCCCGCTCGGGGCGCGCATCTGCGCTGCGATAGTCGCGTTTCCAACTGACCCACCCGTTGGCGGCAAGACTGCCACAGGCCAGCAAAAGCCCCGGAATGACACCGGCCATAAACAGCGACCCGACCGAGACTTCCTGATCCTGCAGCGCATAGATGATCATCACGATCGACGGCGGAATGATCGGCCCTACCACCGCCGAGGAAATCGTCAGCGCCCCGGCGTAGGAGCGGTCATAGCCGCCTTTTTCCATCATGCGGATCATCATCGCCCCCGGTCCCGCCGCATCGGCCAAGGCCGAGCCGGAAATGCCAGCGAACATGGTGGAGGAGATCACATTGGCATAGCCCAGCCCCCGCGCAGATGGCCCACGAATTGTGCCGCAAAGCGCAAAAGCGTGTGGGTGATCGCGCCGCCGGTCATGATCTCGGCGGCGAGGATAAAGAAGGGGACCGCGAGCAGGGGGAAACTGTCGAGGCCGGAAAACATCTCTTTGACAACGACGATCTGCGGATAGGAGCTGCCCAAGCCAATTGCCGCAAAAACCGAAATGGCCATGGCAAAGGCCACAGGCAGGCCCAGCACCATCAGCACGAAAAGCGAGATAAAGAGGATCTCAGCCATTGGCGGCTCCCGGCATGTTTTCGGTTTGGCCATCGGACTGATGGTAGTGGCCCGCCATTATGAAAGGCCGCGCGATCAGCAGCAAATGCACGATCAACAGCGTGAACCCAACGGGCATGGCAGCATAAACATAGCGGAACGACAGGCGCATTGCGGGGGTCATCTGGTACTGCGCGCGCTGCATATAATCCCAGCCGACTTTAACCATAAAGGCGAAAAAGAACAGCAGCACCGCCACGATGACCGCGCGCAGGATACGCTGCATCCGGGTGCTCATCACGTCATGCAGATTGGTAATCGCGACATGGCCACCCTGCCGCAACGCCAGCCCGGCACCCAGAAAGGCCATCCAGATCATCAGGTAACGGGCGGATTCATCGGACCATGACAGCGAATGGTTGGTGCTGAACCGCAAAGCGACATTGGCCCCCACGACCAAGACCATCCCCGTCAGGCAGGCGATCACCACCGCGGCGTTCACTTTGACGAATAGCTGTTCCAATCTGCGCATGGTTTCCCCTCCCGTGCAAAACGGCCGGAAGCGCTGCTCCCGGCCGTCTGATTTTACATCGCGGCGCTTACTCGGTCGCGGCGATCTGGTCGATCAACTCTTTGCCGTAGGTCTCATAGTAGCCTTCATAGGCGCTCTCAATCGAGGCGCGGAAAGTGGCTTTTTGCTCTTCGGTCAGCTCGTTGACTTCCATGCCGCGCTCTTTCAGCGTCGCGACGCCGCTTTGCTCGACATCATCGACGAAGCCGCGCATGGCAGCCACAGCCTCGGTCGCGCCCTTCTCAAAGGCAGCCTTGTCTTCGTCAGACAGACCTTCCCAGAAGGGTTTGGAGACCAGCAGCATGGCGGGCGAATAGACGTGGCCCGACAGCGTCAGGTACTTTTGCACTTCGTCGAGTTTCACCGACACAATCACCGACAGTGGGTTTTCTTGCCCGTCAATGGTGCCTTGCTGCAGCGAGCTGATGACCTCGGGCCATGCCATCGGCGTCGGCGCAGCACCGGCAGCGTTGAAGGCATCAAGGTGCACCGGGTTTTCCATGGTGCGCAGCTTCATGCCCGCGATGTCTTCTGGGGTCTCGATCGCGTTGCGGTTGTTGGTGATGTGGCGGAAACCCTGCTCACCCCAAGCCAAGGCCACCATGCCCGCGCCGTCAAACTCGGCCAGAATGTCTTGGCCGATGGGGCCATCAAGCACGCGGCGGGCGTGGTCGAGGCTGCGGAACAGGAAGGGGATGTCGGTCACACCGGTGGCGGGGACGAAGTTGCTCAGCGTGCCGGTGGAGACGATGGTCGCCTCTACGGTGCCAAGCTGCAGACCCTCGACCACTTCACGCTCACCGCCCAAGCCGGAAGAGGGGAAATGACGGAAGCTAAACTTGCCGTTGGTCTCGGCTTCCACGACTTCCTGCCACTTCTGCGCCGCGACGCCGTAGTGGCTGTCGGGGGCGAGGGCGTAGCCGATCTTGACTTCGGTCTGGGCGCTCAGTGCTCCTCCGGTGAGCGCGGCCAAAGTGGCGATAATTGCCGTGGGCTTGGTGATTTTGAACATTTTGTATCCTCCAGCGATCTTATTAACAAGGTCATGAAATCTGCTAGCGCTGGACGCTCAAAATGGCAATGGGGTGAGGGCGCTTTGTGGACAATGAATCCACAGCGTTTTGAGGGTGTTTTCCTTCGTGATATGAGCGGACTCGATGCTACAACCCTTGACCACTTCAGCAGTGCTCAGGGCTGACCCAGCTAGAGATCGAGCTCGATCTTGCGCACCCGGTCACGGAGCAGGGTTTTGGATACGGTCAGCAAATGCTGTTCCATCGCCGCGGCCGCACCGAGCGTATCGCGCCGGGCGATGGCGTCGTTCAGGGTCATGTGTTGTTCGCCAAGTATCTGCAATGTCTCAGGCGCGTGATAGGTGCGGCGGCGCGAGGTCCAAGCCACTTCGCGGCGCACCGCGCGGATGGATTCGTAGACCGTGAGGAACAGCGGGTTCCGGGCCATCTCGGCGATCTTGTAGTGGAACATGTCATCCGCTGCCTCATAGGCGTCGGGATCACTGAGGTTCAGCGTGGCGCGCATCAACTGGTCCAGCCGCTCGATCTCTTGCGGGCGGGCGCGGTCGGCGGCGAGGGCGGCCAGCGCGGGCTCGACCTCAAGCCGGACTTCCATGACATCGCTTGGCGTGACCTGCCGGGCGAGGTGGCGCAGGCTGTCGGCATTGGTGGCGGGCGGCGGCGTGGCAAAGGTGCCTTGGCCGTGGCGGCGGTAGATCGTGCCATCCTCTTGCAGCAGGCCAAGCGCCAGCCGCAGCCGCGCGCGGCTCACGCCGAAATGCTCGGCCAATGCCCGTTCGGGCGGCATCCGCCCATCGTTCAGAATATCCCCTTGCCGGATCGCTCCGCGCAGCCGCTCGGCCAATTCATCTTCACTTGGGGCGGTCTGGGGGGCTGAGTCATGAGTTGGAAAACGCTTCAAATAAATCAATGAACATACGCAATGACGTTACCATCAGGAAAATTCCAAAGGCAAACCGAAGCGCCCTTCGGGGGATGCTATGGGCCAATTTTACTCCGACATGGGCAAAGCTGCTGGTCAGCGGAATGATGATGGCCGCAGCGGCAAGGTTCACATAGCCAAGCGAGAAGGGCGGCAGCCCTTCGGCGCCGAGGCCCGTCAGCGCATAGACCACCGCGCCGGGCAGCCCGATGATAAAGCCGATTGCGGCAGAGGTGCCGACCGCGCGGCGGATGTCGTAGCCGAGAAAATTCAACAGCGGCACGCCAATGGTCCCGCCCCCGATGCCCATCATCGCCGACAGCCCGCCGGTGACAACACCCAGCACCGCCCAGATGGACTTGGCAAAGCCGCGCGGCGTGGGGTCGTCTTTGGTCTTGCGAAAGATCATGTCGAGCGCGACGAGCGCGGCTACGGTGGCAAAAACGCCGACAAGGATCAGCCCCGAGACATAGCCCCCAAAAGCGCGCCGATGACAACGCCAACCAAAAGCGACGGCGCCCAGAGTTTCAGCAGGTCCATATCAATCGCGCCGCGTTTGAAGTGACCATAGCCAGAGGACAAAGAGGTAAAGACGATAGTCGCCAGCGAGGTGCCAACGGCTACCTGCATGGTAATCGCCGGGTCCATCCCCGCCGTCGACAGGGCAAGATAGAGCGCAGGCACAATCACAATACCGCCGCCAACACCCAGCAGACCCGCAAGGATACCGCCAAAAATACCGGCGGTCACCGCAATGGCGAGGAGGGGCAAAAGCTGGCCAAAATCGAGCGCGTTCATCGGGTTAATCTTTCTTTGTCTCTACATCTGTCGCCAGTGACCGGCTGGCTTTGCCCGCTGCTTTGCGCGCCTCTTCGGCCCGCGCAATCGCGGCATCAATTGGTCCGCGGTCCGAGGTGCCCGAGAAATTGTCGAGGCTCGGCATCGCTTCGGCCACATGGAGATAGCGCTCTCCTGCGACCTCAAGCAGCCGGTCAAGTTCGCCAAGCGGATCGCCGTGATCGTCGACCCGCAAGTCGAGATAGGCGTGGTCCTGCCCGCGGTGGATCACCAGCCCCGCCGCCTGACGCCCGCGTTTGTCGCCGCCCGCCTCTTCGCCCGCACGCATCGCGGCAAGCAGCCGTTCGGCCATCGGCAGATCGCTGCGGGCGGCATAGGTGTCGAACGTGGCCTCTACGACCTCTGGCCCGGTCAGCATATTGCCCGCAACCGAATGAGTGCTGCCAACGCGGTGCCCGGCCCAATCGACACAGCCCGCACCGGTATGCGCGGCGAAATTCCCCTCGGCGTCGAGCATATGGCACTGGCGGATATCGCGGCCTGCGTCGCGCGCGGCGAATTCCTTCAGCAGTGCTTCGGCGGGGTCACCGCTTTCCAGCATGCGCCGGCCTTCGGTCCCCCAAAGCGGATTGACGAAAGCCTGCGTCGCCACGGCGACACGGCGCCCGATGTAGGGCACGGCAGCCCCGCAGGCGAAAAAGCGGCTGGCCACGGCGATGCCGATTTCTTGGCTGTCGGGATCACGGGCGATGATGGAATAGGTCATGGGTCAACGTCCTACGGCATAGGCCTGCATCAGGCGGGGGTCGCGGCGGCCTGAAGGCTGCCATCGGGATTGCGCAGCGCGGCGGTCATCCGCCCCACTGACCACGGCTCGGCCACGGTGACAATATGCCCCCGCGCGCGCAGCACGTCGATCACCGCAGCGCCGACATTGGGTTCGATCATCATCTCGCCGGGCAGGGCTTGGCGGGGAAAGAAGCTGCTTTGAAAATGCATGGTATGGAACAGCGGCGCGTCCATGCCTTCTTGGAGGTCGATCCCGTGATGCACGAAACGCAGGAACCAGATCAGCTGCCATTGATCCTGCTGGTCGCCACCCGGCGTGCCAAAGACCAGTTGCCGCCCATCTGCATGCTCGGCGAAAGAAGGGGTCAGCGTGGTGCGTGGCCGACGCCCGGGGGCAAGCGACGTGGGCAGGCCCCGCTCAAGCCAGAACATCTGTGCGCGCGAGTTCAGCGGAAAGCCCAAGCCTGGCACGACCGGATTGCTCTGCAACCATCCGCCCGAGGGCGTGGCCGAGACCATATTGCCCCAGCGGTCGATCACATCAAGGTGCACGGTATCGCCGCGTTTTTCGGTCAGATGCGCCATCGTCGGTTCTTGCGGCGCGGCATTCTGAACGCCGAAATCACGGGCAGCGCGTTCGATATAACGCTCGGCCAAATGCTCCAACCCGGCGATCACGCCGGGGCGCTGCTCAAGGGACGCTTTGCCGTTCACCAGTTTCGCGCGCTCAGCGTTATAGGCGTCAGAGAGCAGTTCTTCCATCGGGATGATGCTCTGTTCGGGGTCGCCGTAATAGGCTTCGCGGTCGGCATAGGCGAGTTTCATCGCCTCGATCACCGTATGGGTAAAGGAGGCGCCCATCGGGTCCATCGCGGCCAGATCAAAATGCTTGAGAATGGCGAGGGCCTGCAAAAACACCGGCCCCTGCGACCAGGCGTGGGTCTTGTGCACCGTCCAGCCGTGATACTCATACGTGAGCGTGTCTTCGTAGCTGGCCTGCCATTTGGCCATGTCCTCGCGCGCCAAGAGGGCGCTGTTCTTTTGCTCTGACACGTCATGAACGCAGGCGTCTTCTAGATAGTCGAAAATTGCATCGGCCACGAACCCTTCGGACCAGATTTTCCGCGCGGCCTCGATCTGCGCGCTGCGGTCCTCTCCTGCGGCTTCGGCCTCGCGCAGAATCCGTTCATAGGTGGCGGCTAGATCGGGGTTTTTGAAGTTGGCATTGGGCTCTGGCGCTTCGCCGCCCGGCGTCCAGACGGCGGCGGAGCTGGGCCATTCGGCGGCGAAATATTCGGCCAACCCCTTGATGGTGTTCGACACGCGCGGCAGCACCGGATGGCCATCGCGGGCATAGTCGATCGCGGGCTGCATCACCTCGCGAAGGCCCATGGTGCCATGATCGCGCAGCATCAGCATCCAGCCGTCAAAGGCACCGGGCACCACTGTCGACAAAAGCCCCGAGCCGGGGATCAGTTTCAGCCCGAGTTCCTCGAAATGCTCGAGCTTGGCGGCGGCGGGGCTGACCCCTGGGCGCAGACGACCTTGGTCGCCTGTTTCTCCGCGTCGTGAAAGATGATCGGCAGATCGCCTGCCGGGCCGTTCAAATGCGGCTCGACAACCTGCAAGACAAAGCCCGCAGCCACGGCGGCGTCAAAGGCATTGCCGCCTTTTTCGAGGATGCCAAAACCCACGGTCGAAGCGATCCAATGGGTCGAGGTGGTGACACCGAAGGAGCCGCGGATTTCAGGACGGGTGGTAAAGGGGGTCATGTCGTCTCCGGTTAGTGTTCGCGCGGGTCCAGCGCATCGCGCAGACCATCGCCGAGAAGGTTGAAGCCAAGCACGACCATGAAGATCGCAATGCCGGGCCAAAGCGCCATCCATGGCGCTTGATTGAGGAAGTTCTTCGCCATGTTCAGCATCGACCCCCAAGAGGGCGCGGGCGGCTGCTGGCCGAGGCCGAGGAACGACAGCGAGGCTTCGGCGATGATCGCGGTCGCGACGGTCAGCGTGGCCTGCACCAGCACGGGCGGCAGAACGTTGGGAAAGATGTAGCGGCGCAGGATGCGCGGGGTCGACAGGCCAATGGCGCGCGCGCTTTCGACGTAATCTTCGGCAGCGACACTTAGCACCTGACCGCGGGTGAGGCGGATGAAGATCGGCGTGGCCGAGATGCCGATGGCGATCATCGCGTTGGTCAGGCTTGGCCCGAGGAAAGCCGCCAGCGCAATGGCGAGGATTAGGAAGGGCGCAGCCAGCAGGGCTTCGGTGCAGCGCGAGATGATCGCATCGGTCCAGCCGCCGAAATACCCGGCAATGATGCCCAGAGGGACGCCAAGCCCAAGCGCGATGGCGACTGAAACGACCCCCGCCAGCAAGGACGCCTGCGCCCCCCAGATCAGCCGGGACAGCACATCGCGGCCCAGCTCATCGGTGCCGAACCAATGCGCGGCGGACGGACCTTTGCGCACGGCGCCCCAATCGGTGGCGGCAGGGTCGGGGATGGGCAGCAACGGGGCCAGCAAAGCGATGGCGCAGAAGAACACCACCAGCACGCCGCCAAGCATGGCGCTGCGGTGGTGGCGGAATTTCTTCCAGACCCGGTTTTCCGGACGGGCAGAGAGGACCGGATCAGCGGCGCTTTCGGCGTCGATGGTGATGGGGGTGGCAGGTTGGGCCATTATTGCTTCCTCAGGCGGGGGTTCAGCAGCACATAGGCGACATCGGCCAGCAGGTTCATAAAGATAAAGCCAACGGCGGTGACCAGCACGATCCCCTGCACCACGGCGTAATCGCGGTTGAACACCGCATCGACCACAAGCTTGCCAAAGCCGGGGATGGTGAAAATCTGTTCGGTCAGCACCGCGCCCGCGATAAGTTCACCAAACAAGAGCGCAGTCAGGGTAACGATGGGCGTCAGCGCATTGCGGAAGGCGTGTTTGAGGATAACCTTCCGCTCGACCAGACCCTTGGCGCGGGCGGTGCGGACGTAGTCACTGCTCAGCACGCTCAGCATGGCCGACCGCGTGTGGCGCATCAGCGTGGCGGCGAGCGCTGTGCCCAGCACGAAGGCGGGCATGATCATCACGGTGATGGAGCGGATGGGGTCTTCGCTCAGGGGCACATAGCCCGAGGCGGGCAGCAGTTTCCATTTCACCGAGACCAGCAGGATCAGCATGATCCCCAGCCAGAAGTTCGGGATCGACAGGCCCGAGAGCGCCACCACATTGGCCACATAATCGGTCACGGTGCCCTTCTTAACGGCCGAGAAGATGCCCGCAGGCACGCCGATCAGTAGGGCAAAGATCATCGCCATCGTCGCCAGTTGGATCGTGACGGGCAGCTTTTCCCCGATCAGCTCAAGCACCGGCTGGTTGGTGCGCAGCGAAATGCCCAAGTCCCCCGTCAGCGCGTTGCCGATCCAAGTGAAATATTGCACCGGGATTGGGTCATTCAGGCGGTATTTCTCGCGCAGGAATTCCAGCACCTGCGGGTCGCGTTCTTCGCCGGCCATGGCCAGCACCGGATCGCCCGGCAGCAGCTTTTGCAAGGTGAAGACAAAGACCGAGATCAAGATGATCGTCGGGATCGCGATCACCAGACGGCGCAGGATGAAGGACAGCATTTTGAAACGTCTCGCTCAGGGGAGGGCACCGCCGGGACCGGCCCGGCGGTGCATATGGAGAAGGTTTTACCCTTCTTCTTTTTTCATACCTTCAAGGCGGATCATGCCATCAGGATAGGGGGTGAAGCCGGAGATGTCGGAGTCCAGCGCCCAGATCCATGTCTGGTGATAGAGGTACACGATCGGCAGCTCTTCGTTCAGGATCGCACGGGCCGCGGTGTAGCTTTCGCGACGCACGTCTTGATCGTTGGATTTGCGCGCCTTGTTCAGCAGCTCATCCACTTCCGGGTTCGAGAACTTGGAATCGTTGATGCCGCCATCGGAGGTCATGAACTGGTGGATGTTGCCATCGGGGTCCACACGGCCCGACCAGCCGATCTGGCTTGCTTGATAGTCACCCGCCGATTGGTCGGCCAGCAGCGTTGCGAATTCCTTGGAGGTGATCGAGATGTTGATCCCCGCCTCTGCCGCCATGGACTGCACGACCTGCATCAGTTGCAGCGGGATCGTGGTGTTGGGCACCTGCACCTCAAGATCGATCCCATCGGCAAAGCCTGCTTCGGCCAGCAGTTCCTTGGCCTTTTCTACGTCACGCTCAGGCACGGGGAAGTCGGTGCTGTACCAAGGCGAGTTCGGCGGGAAGGGCTGGTTGCCCGCGGCGAAGGCACCGTTGAAGACGACCTGATTGATCGCTTCGCGGTCGATGGCATAGCTCAGCGCCTGACGCAGACGTTTGTCGTTGCCCCAAGGGTTGTCGCCCTTTTCGCCATTGGCCACATTAATCGTGATGCCCTGATAGCCCAGCGATACGGCGCTTTCGACACTGATGCTGTTGTCGCCCTCGGCCTGCGCCAGATCGGTTGCGGCGAGGCGTTCAAGCATGTCGATGTCGCCCGATTGCAGGTTCGCCAGACGCACGGTGGTGTCAGGGATCGGCAGGTAGGTCACGCTGTCAAAGTGGTATTCGTCGGCGTTGTAATAGTCGGCGAATTTCTCCAGCACGATCCGGTCTTGGGCCACACGCTCTTTGAACTGGTAGGGGCCCGAACAGACCGGGTTCAGGCCAAAGTCATCGCCCGCCGCTTCGGCAGCGGTGGGGAAACCATCATCCCCGCGCGGTCGGCGAACTGCGCCATCAGCGTGGCGTCCGCATCGGCCAGATCAAAGCGGATTTCATGGCTACCCAGCACTTCGACGCCGGTGATGGAGGAAAGCTCGGACTTGCGGCGCGAGGTCTCAAGGTTCTGGCTGCGGTCGATGTTGGCGGCCACGGCCTCGGCGTCAAACGGTGTGCCGTCATGGAAAACCGCATCATCGCGCAGCATCATGGTCAGTTGCTTGCCATCCTCAGAAAAGGACCATTCTGTCGCCAGTTGGGGGATGATTTCCAGATCAGGCGTGATGTCCACCAGCTTGTCGCAAAGCGATGTATAGACGATCCGCCCCACAAAGGTGCGCGACTGGTCGGGGTCCAGCACATCTGCGTCAGATTGCAGCGCGATGCGCAGGTCTGCCGCCTGCGCGCCGAGGGTCGTGGCCCCCAGCAGCGCGGCGGCGAGGGTCATTTTGGTCAGTGTCATATCGAACTCTCCTGTCGTTTCATTAAGTCTGTTTTAGCCTGTTATTCTTGGTCTTGGCGGGGGCGGAGCGTTGTCCGATCCCGCATGGCGTCTTGGTAAAGCGCAAAGCGTGCCGCCGCGCCGGGGGCACGTTCTGGCGCATCGACAAGGCCGAGGTCCGGCGTGGCGGCGGCGATCTCTTCGAAAAAGTGGCAGGCCGCGACATGACCCTCGCCCGCGCGGGTCTCGCGTAAGGCAGGCGGCTCACTCGCGCAGCGTTCTTTGGCATAGGGGCAACGGGTGTGGAAACGGCAGCCCGAGGGCGGGTTGGCCGGGCTCGGCATCTCGCCCTCAAGCGCGGTTTGCGGTGTGCGTGCACCATGGGCGGCGACCGGAATGGCCGAGAGCAGAGCCCGGGTGTAGGGGTGACGCGGGTGGTTGTAGACCGTATCGACATCGCCCTGTTCGACGATCTGGCCCAGATACATCACCGCCACACGGTCGCTCATATGGCGGATCACAGCGAGGTCATGGGCGATGATCACCAGCGTGAGCCCCAACTCATCCCGCAGATCGCCCAGCAAGTTAATCACCTGCGCCTGCACCGACACATCAAGGGCCGAGACAGGCTCATCCCCGATCACCAGCTTCGGAGCGGAGGCCAGCGCGCGGGCAATCCCGATCCGTTGGCGCTGACCGCCCGAAAACTCATGCGGGTAGCGTTCGGCGTGCTCGGGGCGCAGGCCGACTTTAGCCAGCAGTTCCGCCACTTTGCCGCGCCGCTTAGAGGCGGACATTTTTGGGAAATGCGTCTCTAGGGGTTCGCCGACCAGCTTGCCGACGCTCATGCGCGGGTTCAGCGACGAAAAGGGATCCTGAAAGATGAACTGCATGTCCCGGCGCAGCGCGGTCAGGTCGCGCCCGGCAAGGCTGCGCACATCGCTGCCGTCAAACTGCACATCGCCCTCGGTCGGGGTCAGCAGCCGCATGAGCAGCCGCGCGAGGGTGGATTTGCCACAGCCGGATTCGCCGACGATGGCAAAGGTCTCTCCGCGGCGCACGTCGAAGGAGACGCCGTCGAGCGCCTTGACCGTGGCCCCTTTCGCCAAGCCGCCGCCCGAGGTTTTGAAATGTTTCTTTAGCCCGCGCGCGGTCAGGATCGTGTCGGTCATGCGCTCTGCTCCAGATGGGTCTCTAGCGGGGCGAAATGGCACGCGACGGCGTGGCCACCTTCCAGCGGCGCAAGCGGCGGTTCCTTGGCGCAGATGGGCTGGGCGAAAGGGCAGCGCGTGGCAAAACGGCAGCCTTCAGGCATGTTCTGCGTCGTGGGCACCATGCCCGGCACGGTGGCCAAACGCCCGCGCGGACCGCTCAACTGCGGGATCGAGGACATGAGGCCAATCGTGTAGGGGTGCTGCGGGTCGTTGAATATGCGCTCCGCCGGGCCGGTCTCAACAATCGTGCCCGCGTACATGACGGCCACGGTATCGGCGATTTCGGCCACGACGCCGAGGTCGTGGGTGATCATGATCGTGCCCATGTCGGTCTCGGCCTGAAGGTCGCGGATCAACTCAAGGATTTGCGCCTGAATGGTCACGTCGAGCGCGGTCGTCGGCTCATCCGCGATCAGCAGCGCGGGGTCGTTCACCAGCGCCATGGCGATCATCACCCGTTGGCGCATCCCGCCCGAGAGTTGATGCGGATAGTCACGCATCCGCTTTTCCGCCGCCGGAATGCCGACCCGCTTGAGGATCGCCAGCGCCTTATCCTCGGCCTCGGACTTGCTGGCGTTGCTATGGGCAAGCACGGCTTCGGTGATCTGGTCGCCAATGCGGAACGCGGGGTTGAGCGAGGTCATCGGCTCTTGGAAGATCATGGTCATCCGACTGCCGCGCAATTTGCGCATGGCGGTGTGATCGGCAAGGTCGAGCTTTTGCCCCTCGAAAACCATCTCGCCCGATCTGATCGTCGCAGCGCCTTCGGGCAGCAGCCCCATCATCGCCAAAGAGGTCACGCTTTTGCCGCATCCACTTTCCCCGACAACGCAGAGCGTCTTGCCCGGTTGGACCGCGAAGTTCACATGGTTGATCTGGTCGCTCGGCGCACCGCGAAAGCGCAGGCTGAAGTCGCGCACTTCGAGCAAAACCTTGTCTGGGTCGGTGTTGAGGCCGATGTCAGGGCTGGGCAATGGACCGCTTTCTTGAACCAATATCAGATTGGTCGAGTATGCGGTTGCAAGTTTCTTGCTGTCAATCCGGCGATTTTAATTTTTGGGAAAGCCTTTTTCGGTCAATCTGTTGCGACAGAAATTGCCTGCCGTATCAACGGCGATGCTTGATTTTTGAGCGATTTGTGAAGGTCTGTTGGGGGCTTGATTGGCAAGGATGGCGTGTGGGGGAGATTGCGGACGGTATTTAAGAAAGGATGAATTGAAGGGGGCGGGCGCGCATTCGGTGGGGCTGTGCTATTGTAGGGGGGCGATTTGTTGCTTTATCGAGGGGGAGCCAAGAATTTCGAAAGGGCGGCATCCCCGCATGACCAGCAAACCTAAAACGGCGGAACGCAAGCGCGGGTCCGGGGCGCAATTTGTCTATTCTATCCTGCGGGATGAGATCCTTGATTTAACCCTGCTGCCCGGCAGCCCGATCGACGAGATCGCCTATCCGAGCGTCTTTCGATGTCGCGCACGCCGATCCGTGAGGCATTGGTGCGGCTGGCGAGCGAGGGATTGGTGACCACGCTGCCCAACCGTTCGACCGTGGTGGCGAATATCGACTTCATGAATCTGCACACCTTCTTTGACGCGATGACGTTGATGTACCGTGTCACCACGCGGCTGGCGGCGCAGTTTCATACCCCGGCCGATATGGCCAAGATCCGCGCGCGGCAGGCAGAGTTTGCCAAAGCTGTGTCGGCGCAGGACGCGCTGTCGATGATCGCCACGAACCGCGAGTTTCATGCCGAGATCGCGCGGGCGGGGCGCAACCCTTATTACGAATCGCTTTGTTTGCGCTTGTTGGACGAGGGGCGCCGTTTGCTGCGGATGTATTACCAATCCTTCGACGATCAGCTTCCCAGTGAGTATGTCCAAGAGCATGAGGATTTAATCGCGGCCATCGAGGTGCGCGATATCGGGCGCGCGGATTCTTTGGCGGAGACCCATGCGGATCAGATTGTAGGGCAGATTCAGGCGCTGATTTCGCGGGATCGACGGCAGCATATCGAACTATAACTAGAGTAAATGCGGGGTTTTTTCGCGCGCAGAAAGCTTTTGTCGATTTTCTGTCGACAAATAAAATACAATAGCTAAGATGCAGCCAACCCCGGCAATATCACAGCCGGATTCTATGAATGGAGAGACAAATGACCCCTTCGATTTTTTCCGGCTGCATCCCGGCCCTGATGACCCCCTGCACGGCAGACCGGAAACCCGATTTCGATGCGCTGGTGCGCATGGGCAAAAAGCTGATCGCCGATGGTATGAGCGCGGTCGTCTACTGCGGCTCCATGGGCGATTGGCCTTTGCTGACAGATGCAGAGCGGATGGAGGGCGTTGAGCGTTTGGTTGATGCGGGTGTGCCTGTCGTCGTTGGCACGGGTGCTGTGAACACCAAGCTGGCCGCCGAACATGCGGCCCATGCGCAAAGGGTCGGCGCGAAGGGGTTGATGTTGATCCCCCGCATCCTGTCGCGCGGCACGTCGGTTGCGGCGCAGAAGGATCACTTCAAAACCGTTTTGTCGGCCGCGCCAGAACTTCCTGCCGTGATTTACAACAGCCCCTATTACGGCTTCGCCACCCGCGCCGATCTGTTCTTTGCCCTGCGGGCCGAGCATTCGAACCTCGTGGGTTTCAAAGAGTTCGGCGGTGCGGATGATCTGCGTTATGCAGCAGAGAACATCACCAGCCGCGATGATGAAGTCACGCTGATGATCGGGGTCGATACCACCGTGTTCCATGGTTTCGTCAATTGCGGTGCCACGGGCGCTATCACCGGGATCGGCAATGTGCTGCCGCGCGAAGTGCTGCATCTTGTGGCCCTCAGCCAAGCCGCCGCGGCGGGCGATGCCGAAGCGCGCCAGCGGGCGCAGGAGCTCGACGCGGCGCTTGGTGTTCTATCCTCCTTTGATGAGGGGCCGGACCTCGTGCTTTATTATAAGCACCTGATGGTGCTTGAGGGCCATGGGGAATATGCGTTGCATTTTAACGAGACCGACGCTCTGACCTACAGCCAGCGCGGCTATGCCGAGGCGCAGTACCGGCTGTTCCGGACATGGTATGCCGATTGGAGCAAGCAGGGCGGCGCGGTCGCGAAATACGCCGCCTAATCCCCCTCCCAACTCTCCCCGGCTGGGCAGGCCCGTCGCACTTGCGGCGGGCCTTTTGCGTTGTTTTGCGCCCTTTCGAAGAAGATAATTGCAAACGCATATAAATTTGACTAGCATCTTTTCAGGGGCCAACGCATCGGGAGTGGGTGCGCCATTTGAGGGAGAATGTTTGAAATGAGTGCTACAGATTTAATGCGTGATTTTGGGGCGATGCTCGTCTCTGGCGGGGTCGAAGTGGTGGATTGTTCGGGCGTTCTGGGGCCGGATACGCCGATCCTGCAACTGCCAGCCGACTTTGCCAAGCCGACACCGAAGGTCGAGATTCACAAGATCAGCGAATATGACGAGGATGGCCCGTTCTTTGCATGGAACTGGATGGTGCTGGGAGAGCATTCCGGCACGCACTTCGATGCGCCGCACCATTGGATCACCGGCAAGGATTACGACGACGGGTTCACCGATACGCTCGACGTGCAGCGCCTCGTTGCGCCGGTGAATGTGATCGACTGTTCGCAGCAATCTCAAGAAGACCCGGACTTTCTGCTCGACGCCAAGGGCATCAAGGAATGGGAAGCGGAATATGGTGAGATCGGTAAGGGCGAATGGGTCGTCATGCGCACCGATTGGGACGCCCGCGTCGATGACGAAGCGCGTTTTCTCAATGCGGATGAGGCGGGCCCCCACAGCCCCGGGCCGACCCCGGATGCGATTGAATATTTGATGGACAAAAAGATCGTCGGCTGGGGCACCCAGTGCATCGGCACCGATGCGGGCCAAGCCGGTGGAATGGAGCCGCCGTATCCTGCGCATAACCTGCTGCATAAGAACAATTGTTTCGGTCTTGCCAGCCTTGCCAACCTCGACAAGCTGCCGCCCAAGGGCGCGATCCTGATTGCGGCACCGCTTAAGATCAAGAACGGTACCGGCAGCCCCATTCGGGCGCTGGCGCTGGTGCCGAAGGGCTGACCGGTGGCAGATACATCACCTTCCGAGGCGGGGAATGCGCCGCTGGATCAGATGGGCCTCGATAATTTCGCGCCCTATTTGATGAACCGGATCATGGGGCGGTATAACGCCGCCCTGTCGGCGGAGATGGCCGCGCTTGGGCTGACCACGCCGCAAATGCGCTCTCTCGCCGTGCTGTCGGTGACCGATGGCATCCTGATCCGCGAATTGGCCGTTTATGCTGTGGTGCAGCAATCCACGCTAAGCCGCGCGCTCGACGCGCTGGTGCGCGACGGGTTGGTGCGGCGCGAGACCGATGCGGCCGACAGCCGTGCCACGCGCGTTTATCTGACCGACAAGGGACAAGAGGCCTATGCAAGGCTTTGGCCGCATATGGCAGAGGCCTATGACGCGATGTTCAAAGGCATCGGCGCGGCCGAGAAAGAGGCCTTTGTGGCCACGCTGCGCACCATGCTGCGCAATATCCGAAAACACGATTTTTAAGAGGGTCCAATGGCCGAACGTTCGTTCAAGGCAGAGGTGGAGCACCTGCGCAAAGGGGATGGCGACGTCTTCACAGGTGAGGGTATCCTCGCGATTACCAAGGCGCTGTTGGAAAACGGGGTCGGCTATGTGGGCGGTTATCAGGGCGCGCCGATCTCGCATCTGATGGACGTGTTGGCCGATGCCGAAGAGCTTATGGGTGAGCTTGGCGTGCGGTTTGAGGCGAACGCATCGGAGGCCGCAGCGGCGGCGATGCTGGCAGCTTCGGTGCACTACCCCATTCGCGGGGCGGTGACCTTTAAGGGGCCGGTGGGGGTGAATGTGGCTTCGGACGCGCTGGCGAACCTCAGTTCCTCCGGCGTGACCGGCGGCGCGCTGGTGATCGTGGGCGAAGACTATGGCGAGGGCTCTTCGATCATGCAGGAGCGCAGCCATGGTTTCGCGATGAAATCACAGTTCTGGATGCTCGATCCGCGCCCCAACCTGCCCTGTATCACCAAGGCGGTCAAAGACGGGTTTGAACTGTCGGAGGCGAGCAACACGCCCGTCATGCTGATGGTCCGCATCCGGTCTTGCCATGTGACGGGCAGTTTCGAGACGCGCGACAACCAGCGCCCACCGCTGACCGTGGCCGAAGCCGCCGCCAACCCGCGCTCGGACTTCAACCGCGTGGTGCTGCCGCCGATGTCTTATCTGCATGAGCAGGACAAGATCGAAAACCGCTGGCCTGCCGCGGAAAAGTTCATCCGCGACAATGGGTTGAATGAGTTCTTTGGCCCCGAGAAAGCGCCCTTGGGCATCGTGGTGCAGGGCGGCATGTACAATTCGGTCATCCGGGCGCTGCAACGGCTGGGGCTGGCCGATATCCACGGCCAGACCGAAGTGCCGCTTTATGTGCTGAACGTCACCTATCCGCTTTTGCGGGACGAGTTCGACGAATTCTGCGCGGGCAAAGAGCATGTTCTGGTGGTCGAGGAAGGCCAGCCCGATCACATCGAACAGCAACTCGGCTCCTACCTCTACAGGCTCGAACGCAAGGTGAAACTGCACGGTAAGGACGTGCTGCCGATGGCGGGTGAATATACCGGGCAGGTGCTGCTCGATGGGATGACCGCTTTCCTTAAGATCGCCGCGCCCGAAATGCTCCCCGGCAAGGTCCGCGCGCCCAATGCCGAAGCGCCCGCGATCCCCGATCTGTCAGACACCGTGCCGATCCGCCCGCCGGGTTTTTGCACTGGCTGCCCCGAACGCCCGATTTTTGCTGCGATGAAACTGACTGAGCAAGAGCTGGGCAAGCACCAGATCACCGGCGATATCGGCTGCCACCTTTTCGGGTGCCTGCCGCCCTTTGAGATCGGCGGCTCGACCATGGGCTATGGCCTTGGCCCCGCTTCTAACGCGGCCTTCGACGGGGGCGGCGACAAGCGGGTGATCTCGATACTTGGGGATGGCGGATTCTGGCACAACGGGCTTTCGACCTCGATCGGGAACATGGTGTTCAACAAGTCCGACAGCGTCGCGGTGATCGTCGACAACTACTATTCCGCCGCCACGGGCGGGCAGGACGTGATGTCCTCGCGGGCGCATAACGACACGAAATCAACCAACAATCCGATCTCTAAGGCGCTCAAAGGCGTCGGCGTCGAATGGGTGCGCCAGATCGACCGGACCTATGACGTGGGTAGACTGCGCGAGGTGCTGCGCGAGGCGCTGACCACCGATTATAAGGGGCCGAAGGTCATCGTGGCCTCCTCGGAATGTATGCTCAACAAGCAGCGCCGCGAAAAGCCCCTGCGCAACAAGGCGATCAAGGAAGGTCGCCGCATGGAGGTGCCGCGCTTTGGCATCGATGCGGATGTTTGCACCGGGGATCATGCCTGCATCCGGCTCTCGGGCTGCCCGTCGCTGTCGCTCAAACGGCTCGACGATCCGCTGCGCGACGATCCGGTGGCGCATATTGATCAGACCTGCGTCGGCTGCGGCAACTGTGGCGAGGTCGCCGATACGGCGGTGCTTTGCCCGTCGTTTTACCAAGCGGATGTGGTGCACAATCCGACGCGGTTTGAGCGGTGGCGTGCCGATAAGTCCAGCCAGATCATCGCTTGGCTGCAAAGACGGCGCGACGCCAAGCGGCTGCGCAGCGAAGGAGTGACGACGTGAATTTGGTTCTGCCGCAAAAGACACCCGACGCGCGTGTCGGCGAAATCATCAAGCTCGCGGTCATGGCCGTGGGCGGGCAGGGCGGCGGCGTCTTGACCGGGTGGATCGAATCCATGGCCCGGGCCGAAGGCTATGTCTGTCAGGCGACCTCGGTCGCGGGGGTGGCGCAGCGCACTGGGGCCACGATCTATTACATTGAGATGGCGCCGAAAACCGCGTTTGAGCCGGTCTTTGCCCTCGCCCCTGCGGCGGGCGATGTCGACGTGTTGATCGCGGCTGAGATGATGGAAGTTGGCCGCGCCGTGATGCGCGGTTTCGTGACACCCGACCGCACCACGCTGATCGGCTCAACCCACCGCGCCCTTGCGGTGAGCGAGAAGATGGCCCCCGGCGATGGCATTGCCAATGCCGATGAAGTGCGCGCGGCGGCTGAGATCGCGGCGCAGAAACTGGTGCTCGAAGATATGGAGGGGCTGGCCGTGGGCGCGGGCTCTGTCATCTCGGCCTCGCTCTTTGGTGCTTTGGCCGGGTCTGGCGCGCTGCCGTTCCGCCGGGAGGCCTATGAGGATGCGATCCGCGCCGGGGGCAAGGGGTGGAGCCTTCGTTGCGTGCCTTTGCCGTGGGCTATGACGCGGCACAGGGCCGTCTGCCCAACGCCGCCCCGGTCCCTGTGGAAGACCCCGAAACCGCATTCCGCCTTGCCGGGCCGGACGCGCTGCAAAGCCAGTGGGACGCGCTGGTCACCCGCGCCGATGCGCTGCCCGAAGCGGTGCATGATCTGGCTTTTGCGGGGCTTGCCAAGGTCGTGAACTACCAAGACTGCGCCTATGGCACGCTCTATCTTGATCGGCTCGATACCGTGTTGGCCCGTGACAACGCCGCGCAGGACTGGCGGCTTTCGGCGGCTGCGGCGAAATATATTGCCAACGCCATGGCCTATGATGACGTTATTCGGGTGGCAGACCTGAAAACCCG
This sequence comes from Sulfitobacter profundi, assembly GCF_042661425.1. Lineage (NCBI taxonomy): Bacteria > Pseudomonadati > Pseudomonadota > Alphaproteobacteria > Rhodobacterales > Roseobacteraceae > Sulfitobacter > Sulfitobacter profundi. The sequence continues at coordinate 215,869 of NZ_JBHSWA010000004.1, forward strand.
CGCGCCGCGCTTTGCGCATATCCGGCAAGAGATGCGGGCGGGCGATGCCAACCTCATGCAGCTGACCGAATATTTTCACCCCCGCGCCGACGAAATCGCGGGCCTGATGCCTGCCCGTCTTGGCGCAAAGGTAGAGGCGAGCGAGAAGTGGATGGCGCGTCTGAACCGCTGGTTCGACAAGGGCCGCCGCCTGCGCACCGACAGGCTGCCTGCGTTTCTCATGCTGCATGTTCTGGGCGGGCTTAAAGGGTATCGTCTGAAAACCCATCGCCATGCCATCGAAGTCGCCCATCTCGACAGTTGGCTGTCGCGCTGTCTGGCGGAGGTCGAAGCCGATTACGACTCGGCGGTTGAACTGGTGAAATGCCGACGGCTCATTAAAGGCTATTCCGACACCCATGCGCGGGGGCTGGGCAAGTTCGACAAGGTGATGGATGCCGCCGCGCTGCTGCGCGGGCGAAAGGACGCGGCGCAGTGGATTGCACGTCTGCGCGAGGCGGCGCTGCAAGATGCCGAAGGAAAGGCGCTCGACGGGGCCATCGCGACGGTGCGGTCTTTCGTCTAGGGGCCGTGCCCGTTTTTTGGGCAGATGTGGGGCGGATCAACCTCCCGACGGTGCGGGGTCACCCAATCTCAGTTGACCGGGTGCCTCAGCCCCGCATAGCTGGGGGCGCACAAAGGGGGCCGCTGCCATGGAACTGTCGCATCTCATCGCCTTTAACATCGCGCTCATCGCGTCGATCCTCAGCCCCGGCCCGGCCTTTCTGATCGCGCTAAAGACCACGCTAAGTTCGGGGCGGCAGGCGGGTGTTGCGGTGGGGCTTGGGCTTGGCCTTGTAGCATCGTTCTGGACCCTCGCCGCGCTCTTGGGGTTGGAGGCGGTGTTCCTCGCTTTCCCATGGGCCTACGCAGTCGTGAAATCCCTGGGCGCGGTCTATTTGCTTTATGTGGCCTTTGGCATGTGGCGCGGGGCGCGGACGCCGGTGGCAACCACGGTGACCCCCGCCCGCCATGCCTTTCGGCAGGGGCTGATGATCAACATTCTGAACCCCAAATCGGTGCTTTTCGCCGCGGCGGTTCTGGTGGTCATCTTCCCCGAGGGGATGCGCCTGAGCGAGAACCTTTTGATCGTCGCCAACCACCTGATCATCGAAGTCGCCTTTTACACCACTTTGGCCTTCGGCATGAGCCGCCCGGCAGTGAGCCAAGGCTACCTGCGCGCGAAGGTTTACTTTGACCGGGTGGCCTCAGCGGTGCTGGGGCTTTTGGGGCTGCGCCTGCTGTTCGCGCGTTAAAGCTCGGCTTCCCACCGCCGCGACAGGCGCATCGCGCCGTTGATGATGCCGACCATGGAATAGGTCTGCGGGAAGTTGCCCCAGCCCTCGCCGGTGGCAAAGGCGGTGTCTTCGGACATCAGGCCAAGGTGGTTGCGGGCTTCCAACAGTTCTTCGAACAGCTTGCGGGCTTCCTCTTCGCGGCCAATCCGCGCCAGCGCATCGATCCGCCAGAAGGCGCAGACGTTAAAGCCGACCTCGGGCACGCCGAAATCATCCGCCTCTTCGTAGCGCAGCATGAAGGGGCCGCGGCCCAGCACTTCGGAAAGACGCTCGACCGTGGCGATGAACCGCGGGTCTTTCGGTGGCAGGAAACCGACCTCTCCCATCAGCAAGACACTGGCGTCCAAGGTGCTGCCGCCAAAGCTTTCGACAAAGGCGCCGCGCTCTTCTGACCAAGCGTTGTCGAGGATCTTGTCGCGGATCACCTCGGCGCGCTCGGCCCAGAGGGCGGCGCGGTCGTCCAACTTCAAATGGCGCGCAATCTTGCCCAAACGGTCGCAGGCAGCCCAGCACATCAGCGACGAAGACGTGTGAATGCGGGCACGGCTGCGCAGCTCCCAAATCCCGGCATCAGGTTCGTCGTGCAGCTCCCACGCCTGCTCGCCCAAGGGCTCAAGCTGTTCAAAGGCCGTGCGCCCGGTGTTCATCGGCAGGCGGTGATCAAAAAACGCGGGCGCTGCGCCAAGGATGATATTGCCATAGGTGTCGTGCTGGAAATGCTCATGCGCCTGATTGCCGATCCGCACCGGCCCCATCCCGCGGAAGCCTTGCAAGCTGGGTGAGATACGTTCGGTTAACGCCGTCTCAAGCCCGAGCCCTAGCACGGGCTGGATATGCCCGCCTTCGGCATCCGCCACGGCATTCATCAGCCATTGGAAATAATGCTCCAAGGTGCGGGTCGCGGCGAGACTGTTGAGCGCGCGCACGGTGAAAAACGCATCGCGGACCCAGCAATAGCGGTAATCCCAGTTGCGCCCCGAATCCGGCGCTTCGGGCAGAGAGGTGGTGATCGCGGCGATGACACCGCCCGTGGCCTCATAGCTGCAGAGTTTCAGCGTGATCGCGGCGCGAATGACGGCCTCTTGCCACTCGAAAGGGATCGCCAACCGCTGCGTCCAGCGCTGCCAATAGCGCGTGGTTTTGGTTCGAAAGGTGGTGCCAATCTGCTCAGGACTGTCCGACAGTGTCTCGTCCGGGCCAAGGATGAAGGTCATTTCCCCTTCGAGGTTGATCATGCGCCCGTCCAACACATGGTCGATCGGCGCGTCGGTGGTCAGGCGCATGTTCTGCTCAGGCCCGACAAAGCGCACATGGTTCGACCCGCGGGTAAGCGTGGGGGCCACCTCTCCCCATTGAAAGCGCGGTTTTAGATGCATCCGCACGCGGGGCGAGCCTTCGATCCGGCGGATTTGCCGGACCAACATCTGGGGGCGAAAGCTACGGCCATAGGCGGTGAAACGGGGGCAGAAATCAACAATCTCAACCGCGCCCTTGGCGCTGCGCAGGACCGTGCGCAGGATCGCGGTATTGGGCAGATAGCTCTGTTCGCTTTCTGTCATGTCTTCGAGTTCGACGGCAAACTCCCCGTCGCCCTCTTCGCCCGCGCCGTGGCCCATCAGACTGTGAAAGACCGGATCGCCGTCAAACCGTGGCAGGCAAAACCAGTTGATCGCCCCTTCGCGGCTGACCAGCGCCGCAACCGCGCAATTCCCGATGACACCCAGATCCATAAGTTCCTCTTTTCTATTCTCGATGCGTCTGCCGGGCGGGCCGGATCAGCGCAGAATTTCTTTCAGCCAATCGGCAAAGCCGGCCACATCTGCGATGCGATGTTGTGCGTCGGTTGGCCCTTGGCCGATCTTGATGCCAAAGCCACCCATGGCCTGCGCCGCGCGAAAGCCATCTTCGTCCGTTACGTCGTCGCCTACCATTACCGGCAGTCGCTCGGCAAAGGCGGGGAGGCCATGAATCGCGTCACCGCGCCGCCCTTGTCGACACCTTTTAGGGCGACTTCGCTGACCATCTTGCCATGCAGGCCGCGCAGGCTGGCGTCTTCGCCAACCAGCGTATCGACAAAAGCGCGGCAGGCCTCGCCCTGATCGGGGGCCTTGCGGTAATGCAGCGCAATCGCGCCGGGTTTGCGTTCTGACGTCACCCCATGCAGCACGGCGAATTCTTCCACCCGGTCGATCACGGGGGCGGGGATCCCTGCGCTCTGCTTTGGGGCGTGATCCGCCGCGGTGCTCAGCCGCAACTCTAACCCATGCGAGCCAGAGACCGGCAGCCGCAGCGCGCCCAAGATGCGGTCCACATCCGCCAGCGCCCGGCCCGAGATCACCGCCACCGCCCCATTGGTCTGCGCAACGAGTTGCGTCAGCAGGTGGCGCGTCGCCTCCGGCAGGCAGGCGTCTTCGGGGTTGTCGACGATGGGGGCCAGCGTGCCGTCGAGATCAAGGAAAAACGCATGGCGCTCAAGCGGGATCACGGGCGGCAGATTGCTGTGCGACAGGGTGGTGCTATCCATAGGGTCTGGTCTATCCGTTTCAGGGCACTGGGATTTTCAGTGCGCGGGCGTTCTCACGAAACCTATGCGCCGGCGCAGCGAAATCAAAGGATTTATGCCGCAACTGCGCAAAGATGCGCGTCCTGCGGGGCGGGAACCCAGCCAATGCAGCGGCGTTTGCCTAGACGAAGGGCAATCTGCGCGCCCCCGCAAGACCCCGCATCACACATTCGGAACCCCAGATGACCGCACCGTCCACGCTTAGGTACTACCCCGACAGCAAACCCGGCATTGCGCGACGGCGCTGCGGCCGGGGTTTTCCTATCACGCGCCCGATGGCCGCTGCATCAAGGACAAGGCCGAACGCGAACGTCTGGTAAAACTGGCGGTGCCCCCGGCCTATGAGCAGGTCTGGATCAGCCCTCATGTCAACGGTCACTTACAGGCGACGGGGTTCGATGCGCGGGGGCGCAAACAGTACCGCTATCATCCGCTCTGGTCCGAGGCGCAGGCGCAGGAGAAATACGCAAGCCTGCCCGAATTTGCCGAGACCCTGCCGCGCATCCGCCGCCGCGTGCGCCGGGACCTCAAGGAAGAGTTGGGCGAACGTGACTTTGCACTGGCCGCCGCTGTGGCGATGATCGACCGCCTGTCGCTGCGCGTGGGCAATCAAGTCTACGCCAAGACCAACCGCACCTATGGCACGCTGACCTTGAAACGGCGGCATCTGGTCTTGAAAGATGGGAAATTGCAGGCCTCCTTCATGGCGAAGGGCGGCAAGCGGGTCCGCCGCCAGATCGCTAACCGCACCCTGATGCGCGCCTTGGAGAAAATCCGCGATCTGCCGGGCGCGGACCTGCTGACATGGCTCGACGAAGAGGGGAGCCGCGCAGGCTGACTTCTTCGGCCCTGAATGACTATATCGCCGAGGCCGCTGGCACCGAAGGGTTCTCCGCCAAGACTTTTCGCACTTGGGCCGGGTCTGTCGCGGCCTTTGACGTGGCATTAAAGGACGACAAACCGACCATCAAAGCCATGGCCGAAGCGGCGGCCCAACGGCTGCACAACACGCCCACCATTGCGCGCAACAGCTATATCCATCCGCAGGTCATCGACCTTTGCCAAAACCCCCAAGACCTGCCGGACCCACCTGATATTGACGATCTGACCCAAGCCGAACGGGGGCTTCTGGCCTTTTTGCGCAGCACCGCGTGACCCTGAATTGGCGGGACGGGCGAACTTTAACCGCGCTCAGGCATTGTAAACATGAATGGTGGTATCGCCCGGCTGCAGAAGGACTGAAATTTCATGAACGAGACAGGTGGGCCAACCCTCAGCGGTGTCCTTGACCAGATGGAGCATCTGTCCGGCGGCGCGGATCGGCAGATTACCGTGGAAGAGATCATCGATTGTCTGGGCAAACATTCATTTGCTTCGACGATCCTGACCTTCAGCCTGATCTCTACCTCTCCGGCCAGCGGCATCCCCGGCTTTACGGCGTTTATCGGGTTGGTGGTCTTGTTTTTAGTGGTGCAGATGATCTTTGGCCGCGAGAGCCTGTGGCTGCCGGGCTTTATCATGCGCCGCGACATCGCTGCGAAGAAGCTGCGTGCGGGGGTGCGCTGGCTGCGCCGCCCGGTGGATTTCGTGGATCAATATTTGCATCAGCGGTCGACCTTCATCCTGCACCGCCCGTGGATTTACTTGCCGCTGTTGATGGTGATGGCCCTGTCGATGTTCATGCCGTTCATGGAAATCGTGCCCACTTCCGGCTCTATCGCCTCGGCCATGATCGCCATTTTCGCGGCGGGCTATCTGATGCGCGACGGCAGGGTCGTGATTTTTTCGATGGTCTTGATGTCCCTGCTTCCCGTGGGGGTTGCATGGTTCTTTCTTGGGCGCTGAAAAAATAATCGCAGCGGTTTGCCATGCTGCGCCTGCAAAAGAATTGACCAAAGCCGACCAAGCTGGGAACCTTTACCAACCTAAACCATTAAACCGTTAGTGGTGGTCGGCGTTCCGCCTTAGCAGGCTCGGCGGCCAAAAATTGATTGTTCCCGAGGCATAAAATGGCTGGCAGATTAATTGTAATCTCAAATCGCATCCCGTCAGAGGCCGCCCCCTCCGGTGGGTTGGTCTATGCGCTTCATGAAACCCTGCGCAAGATCGGCGGCATCTGGATCGGGTCGCACCCGGAAACCACCGAAACCCCGTCAGAGAGCCTGAGCGAATATGGCGATCAGGGCAAATACACCCGGCTGAGCTTCAGCCTCAGCCCCGAAGACTACAAGAATTTCTACCTCGGTTTTTCGAACTCGGTGCTTTGGCCGGTCTGTCACCGTCGCGGCGATCTGGTGGAGTTGGACCGGGGGTTCGAGCGGGGCTACAGCGCCGTTAACGCGCGCCTTGCGCGGCAGGTGATGAAGGTGGCCCGGCCGGACGATATGATCTGGGTGCACGACTACCACTTCTTTCCCCTCGCGACAGAACTGCGCAAGCTGGGTTTTGCAGGTAAGATCGGGTTTTTCCTGCATATTCCTTTCCCCGCATTGGGCGATATGGGCGCCCTCCCGCGGGAGGCCAATCTGGCGCATTGGCTGGCGGACTATGACCTTGTGGGCCTGCAAACCCGCGCTGACGTGGCGCGTTGCCTTGAAATGTTCCGCGCCGAAACGGACTCCGAATTCTTGATGAACGGCACGATCAAATGCGGCTCTCGGGCAGTGGCGTTGAGATCATTCCCCATCGGGATCGATGTGGAGACCTTTGTGCAGGCCGCCCAAGGCGGCAGCGCGCAGGACCGGCTTGCCGATGATATGGCGGGGGACATCGTGATCGGGGTGGACCGGCTGGACTACTCCAAAGGTCTGCCAAACCGCTTCCGCGCCTTTGGCCGCTATCTGGAAACCCGCGATGAGCGTGAGCGGCGGGTAAGCATGGTCCAGATCGCCCCGCCAAGCCGCGAAGAGGTCGCCGCTTACCGCGAGTTGCGCTACGAATTGGAAGAACTTGTCGGCCGGGTGAACGGCGAACATGGAGAGATCGATTGGACCCCGCTGCGCTATATTCACCGCAACCTTGATCGCGATCTCTTGGCGCGGCTCTACCGCCGTGCGCGGGTGGGGATCGTCACCCCCTTTGCCGATGGGATGAACCTTGTCGCCAAGGAATATGTCGCGGCGCAAGACCCCGAAGACCCCGGCGTGCTGATCCTGTCGCATATGGCCGGCGCCGCCGAAGACTTGACGGATGCTATTCAGGTCAACCCGTACGACATCGAGGACATGAGCGAGGCGCTCAAGACCGCGCTTGCCCTGCCGTTGGAGGAACGCAAACGCCGCCATGCCAGTTGCATGGCGCAGGTGCGGGCGACGGATGTGAACCGCTGGAGCCAGAACTTTGTCGAAGCGTTACAAGCCTGCCTGCCTACACTGGTGACCAAACCCGCCGCGCGGGAATGGACGGACGCCTAGCGGCGCGCGTCAGGCATCGGGGGCAAAGATCACTTCGGTCTCCCAACCCTTGCATTTCTCTGCTAGCCCGGCGGGCAGGGGCAGATCGGTAAAGAACATATCCACCTCCCGCGCCGAAGCGATGCGCGCCGGGGCGGAGCGTTTGAATTTGGAATGATCCGTCACCAAAAAGGTCTTGCGCGACTGCGCGATGATACATTGGCTGACCCCCACTTCTTCGATATCGAAGTCGAGCAGATCACCATCCGCGTCCATGGCCGAACAGCCGATCACCGCGATGTCGAACTTGAACTGGCGGATCGTTTCGATTGTCAGATTGCCGACCAGCCCACCATCCATGCGGCGCAGCGCCCCGCCCGTCAGCACGATGCGGCATTCGGGATTGTCGACCAGAATATTGGCGACATTCATGTTGTTCGTCACCACCATCAGATCGCGGTGATGCAGCAGAGCGCGGGCCACCGCCTCGGTGCTGGTGCCGATATTCAGAAAGACCGAACAACCGTCGGGAATATGTTCGGCACAGGCGCGGGCGATGCGATTCTTGGCCTCTTCGTGCAGGTTGCGCCGCTCGGCATAGCCGATGTTGCTGGCCCCCGAAGGCAGCACCGCGCCGCCATGCACCCGCTCAAGCTTACCACTATCGGCCAGTTCCGTAAGGTCACGGCGGATGGTCTGATGGGTCACGCCGAAATGCTCGGCCAGCCCGTCGACGGTGACTTTGCCTTCGCGCCGGGCGATTTCAAGGATGTCGGGATGGCGGAATGTCTGTGAAATGGGTGTCGCTCCTGCCTGCTGTTGGCGCATTATCTCCAGTGTTTTGTCTAACGCAAGCAATCGCGCAGCAGGTTGTGGTTAGCATGTTCGATATACTGGTGAAACGAACATAAACGAAAATAAAACTTGTGCAGATGAGAGTCGTTTCGTAACACTGCCCCTAATTGGACAGTCTGAGATGGGGGAGGGCCGGATTTTGAACCAACAGCCCGATAGCCATGTGCCCGCTGCCCCGGTCGATCTTTTCGTCATCGGTGGGGGCATCAACGGCGCCGGGATCGCGCGCGACGCCGCAGGACGGGGGTTGAGCGTGACCTTGGCCGAGATGAATGATCTGGCCTCCGCGACCTCTTCGGCCTCGACCAAACTGTTCCACGGCGGGCTGCGCTACCTTGAGTATTTCGAGATCGGCCTTGTGCGCCACGCGCTGACCGAGCGCGAAGTGCTGCTGAAAGCGATGCCGCATATCTCTTGGCCGATGCGTTTCGTGCTGCCCTATCACCGCGACATGCGGTTTGAGGGGGACACGCCGACCTCCAAATTGCTACGGCTGTTCATGCCTTGGATGCGGGGCCGCCGCCCGGCGTGGCTGATCCGCTTGGGCCTGTTTCTCTATGACAATCTCGGCGGGCGCGAGATCCTGCCCGCCACCCGCAGCCTTGCGCTGCGCGGCACGCCCGAAGGGGCACCGCTGGAGGATCGGTTCGAAAAAGCCTTTGAGTATTCCGACTGCTGGATCGAAGACTCCCGTCTGGTGGTGCTCAACGCCCGCGATGCCGAACTGCGCGGCGCACGCATCATGACCCGGACCAAAGTCATCTCCGCTGACCGCAGCGCGGACGGCTGGCTGGTCACAGTTGAGCATGGCGCGGATGGCCAACGCGAAGTGATCCAAGCGAAGATGCTGGTCAACGCGGGCGGCCCATGGGTGGGGGACATCATCCACAATACCGCGCGGCTGAACTCCTCCGAAGGGGTGCGGCTGGTGCGCGGCAGCCATATCGTGACCAAGCGGCTTTACGATCACGACAAATGCTATTTCTTTCAAGGCACCGATGGGCGGATCATTTTTACGATCCCCTATGAGCAGGATTTCACCCTCATTGGCACCACGGACGCAGATCACCCCGATCCTTCCGTCACCCCGGAATGCACCCCCGAAGAGCAGGATTACCTGATCAACTTCGTGAACGGCTATCTCAAGCAGGACATCACCCGCAAAGACATCGTCTGGACCTATTCCGGCGTCCGCCCGCTTTATGACGATGGGGCCAGCAGTGCCACGGCGGCCACGCGGGACTATACGCTCAAGGTGGACGAAACCGGCGGCGCGCCGATTCTCAATGTCTTTGGCGGCAAGATCACCACATACCGCAAACTGGCCGAAGACGCGCTGGATCTGATCGCCCCGCATTTCGGCGGGCTGTCGGATCATTGGACCGCTGGCGTGGCGCTGCCCGGCGGTGATTTCCCGGTGGACGGTGTCGCGCAGTTGATCGCGCGGTTGAAAGCGGATTATGACTTTCTTGATGAAAGCTGGGCAGCACGGCTGATCCGCGCCTATGGTACCGATGCATGGGCGATGATGGGCGCGGCGAAAACGCTCGCGGATATGGGCGAGCATTTCGGCGCGACCCTCACGGCGGGTGAGGTCGCGTGGCTGATGAACAAGGAATATGCCCTCAGCGCAGAGGACGTCGTTTGGCGCCGCAGCAAGTTGGGCCTGCGAATGGATGAGGCGCAGATCGCGCGTCTTGATGAATGGATGCAGATGCGCGCGGCGAAACAAGCCGCCTCTGCGGCGGAATGAGGGGAGGACGAACGTGAGTTTGATCCTAAAAAACGTGTCGAAAACGGTGGGCGGTCAAACGCATATCCACCCGACCGACCTGACCTTGGAAAAGGGCACGATGAACGTGCTTTTGGGGCCTACGTCTGCGGGCAAGACCTCGCTGATGCGGCTGATGGCCGGGCTTGATGTGCCCAACACGGGCCAAGTGATCTGGAACGGGGAGGATGTCACCGGGATGCGCGTCCAAGACCGCAAGGTGGCGATGGTCTACCAGCAGTTCATCAACTACCCCTCGATGACCGTTTACGACAACATCGCATCGCCGATGAAGCTGGTGGGCAAGTCGAAGGATGAGATCGACCGCGCGGTGCGCGAGACGGCTGAACTGATGCAACTGACCCCGATGCTTGACCGCAAACCGCTGGAGCTTTCGGGCGGCCAGCAACAGCGCTGCGCCTTGGCGCGGGCGCTGGTGAAAAACGCAGGGCTGGTGCTGCTGGATGAGCCGCTGGCGAACCTCGACTACAAACTGCGCGAAGAGCTTCGCGCCGAGATTCCGCGCATCTTTGAACGCGCCGGGTCGATCTTTGTCTATGCCACGACAGAGCCGGAAGAGGCGCTGCTTTTGGGCGGCAACACCGCGACGCTTTGGGAGGGCCGCGTCACGCAATTCGGCCTGACGCCAAGCGTCTACCGTCGGCCTGAGAATGCCACGACGGCGCGGGTCTTCTCCGACCCGCCGATGAACTTCCTGAGCATGACCAAATCGGGCAACACGCTGCGGTTCGACGGCGGTGAGATGCCCGCTCCTGCCACGATGGCGAGCTTGAAGGACGGCGAATATACCGCTGGTTTCCGCCCCAACCACCTGACACTCGCAGCGCAGACCCCCGGCGCGATCGGCTTTGACGCGGTGCTGAACGTGACCGAGATCACCGGCTCGGAGACGTTTATCCACCTCGACTATCACGGCGCGAAATGGGTCGGGCTGGTGCATGGCATCCAGCATCTGCAACCCGGCCAGCCGCTGCCGGTCTATCTGGATCCGGCGCACATTTACTTGTTTGACGCGAACGGGGCGCTCGTCTCTGCCGCGCCCTATGCGGAGGCGGCATAATGGCCAAGATCACGCTTGATAACCTTGCGCATTCCTATTTGCCGAACCCCGGCCATGAGGATGATTTTGCCCTCAAGGAATTGAACCACGACTGGATCGACGGCGAAGCCTATGCGCTTCTGGGTGCGTCCGGTTGCGGTAAATCCACCCTCCTCAACATCATCTCGGGGCTGTTGCAGCCCTCTCAGGGTCGTATTCTGTTTAACGATGTCGATGTAACCCACGCCCCCACCGCCGAGCGCAACATCGCGCAGGTGTTCCAGTTCCCGGTGGTCTACGACACGATGACCGTGCGCGACAATCTCGCCTTCCCGCTGCGCAACCGGGGTGCGGATGCCTCTTATGTTGCAGATCGCGTGCAGCAGATCGCGCAGATGATCGGCATGGAAGACGAGTTGAATCGCAAGGCGCGCGGCCTCACGGCGGATGCCAAGCAGAAGATTTCGCTGGGTCGGGGCATGGTGCGTGAAGACGTCAACGCGCTGTTGTTCGATGAGCCGCTGACCGTGATCGACCCGCATATGAAATGGGAATTGCGCACGCAGCTCAAATCGCTGCACCACGAATTTGGCCACACGATGATATATGTGACCCACGACCAGACCGAGGCGCTGACCTTCGCCGATAAGGTCGTCGTGATGTATGATGGCCGGGTGGTGCAGATCGGCACGCCGCAAGAGTTGTTCGAGCGGCCCGCGCACACCTTCGTGGGCTATTTCATCGGCTCGCCGGGGATGAACCTGTTTGATGCGCAAATCTCTGGCAATGCCGCGCAGGTCGCGGGCACACACATTGACCTGACCAAAAGCTACGCCCCCAAAGGTGGCAAAACCCAGCTGGGCGTCCGGCCCGAGTTTATCCGTCTTAACGGCGAAGGGCTGGGCCTGCCTGCCAAGGTGACGCGCGTCGAAGACGTGGGCCGCCACAAAATCATCCGCCTTGATGTGGCCGGCCAGCCGGTCAGCGCCATCGCCGAGGAAGGCGCGTCCGTGCCGAGTGAAAACACCGCGATCAGTTTCGATCCGGCGGGCATCAATGTCTATGCCGACGATTGGCGCATCAGCGCAGAGGGAGAAGCCGCATGAACAAGACCGTCAACCAAAAGGCATGGTTCCTTGTCCTGCCAGTTCTGATCCTCGTGGCCTTCTCGGCTGTGATCCCGCTGATGACCGTGGTGAACTATTCGGTGCAAGACACCTTTGGCCGGAATGAATTTTTCTGGGCCGGGCTTGAGTGGTTTTCCGACATGCTGGACAGCGACCGGATGTGGGATGCGCTTGGCCGACAGTTGATCTTCTCGGGTGTCATTCTGGCGATCGAAATTCCGCTGGGCATCTTTGTTGCGCTGAACATGCCGAAAAACGGGTTCTGGGCCAGCTTTTGTCTGGTGCTCATGTCGCTGCCGCTGCTGATCCCGTGGAACGTGGTCGGCACCATCTGGCAAATCTTTGGCCGCGTCGACATTGGCCTTTTGGGCTACACGCTCGACAAGCTCGGGATCACCTATAACTACACCCAAGACATCACCGCCGCTTGGATCACTGTTGTGATCATGGATGTCTGGCACTGGACCTCGTTGGTGGCGCTCTTGGCCTACGCCGGGCTGCAATCCATCCCGGACGCCTATTATCAGGCCGCGAAGATCGACCAAGCCAGCCGTTGGGCCGTGTTCCGCTACATCGAACTGCCCAAGATGGCAGGCGTGCTGATGATCGCGATTCTGCTGCGCTTTATGGACAGTTTCATGATCTATACAGAGCCGTTCGTCGTGACGGGGGCGGGCCGGGCAATGCCACGACCTTCCTGTCCATCGACTTGGTGAAAATGGCCATCGGCCAGTTTGACCTCGGCCCCGCAGCGGCGTTCAGCCTGATGTATTTCCTCGTTATCCTGTTGATTTCATGGGTGTTCTACACCGTGATGGTCAACCTCGACAAAAGGGATGGTGTGTGATGACCGACACAACCGTGCAAGCCCCCGGTGCCGCGCCCATTCCGGGTGACGTGACCACTGCCAAACGCGCCCGGCGCAGCCGCTTTCGGCCCAAAGGGTCTGTGGTGGTGATGACCCTCTACCTGCTTTTCCTGCTACTGCCGATCTACTGGCTGATCAACATGAGCCTGAAGACCAACGCAGAGATCCTGGGGAGCTTCTCGCTCTATCCGCGTGATTTGACGCTGGCGAACTATGCCAAGATCCTCACCGATCCGAGCTGGTATATGGGCTATGTCAACAGCCTGATCTATGTTGTGCTGAACACCGTGATCTCGCTCGCTGTGGCGCTGCCTGCGGCCTATGCTTTCTCGCGCTACAGCTTTATGGGCGACAAGCATCTGTTCTTCTGGCTGCTGACCAACCGCATGGCCCCTCCGGCGGTCTTCGCGCTGCCGTTCTTCCAGCTTTATTCCTCCGTCGGGCTGTTCGACACGCATATCGCCGTGGCGCTGGCGCATTGCCTGTTCAACGTGCCGCTGGCGGTCTGGATCTTGGAAGGGTTCATGCGTGGCGTGCCGAAGGAGATTGACGAGACGGCCTACCTTGATGGTTACTCTTTCCCGCGCTTCTTCATCCGTATCTTCACCCCGCTGATCGCCAGCGGCATCGGGGTCGCCGCCTTCTTCTGCTTCATGTTCTCATGGGTGGAACTGCTGCTGTCGCGGACGCTTACTTCGGTCGACGCGAAACCCATCGCCGCCACTATGACCCGTACTGTTTCGGCCTCGGGCCTCGACTGGGGCGTGCTGGCTGCGGCGGGTGTGCTTACAATCGTGCCGGGCGCTTTGGTAATTTATTTCGTCCGCAACTACATTGCCAAGGGCTTTGCTTTGGGGAGGGTGTAATGAAACTGTCCGAATTTGTAGAAGAAACGCTATCGGAAATCGAAGCCGGGATCAAAAACGCTCGCAAAGAAAGCAATTCCCCATGGATCGCTCTCGGTTCAATTGGAGTGGAGCCAGTTTGGAAGCAGCAAACCGTAGACTTCGAGATAGCGGTTACAACTAGCAAAGAAGGCGGGGGCGGCTTGAAGGTATTCAGTGCAGGTGAGTTGAGGGCCGGAGCGTCAAAAGAAGAGATCAATCGGATTTCATTTTCCGTGCCGGTGTTCTTTAACTCAATCAGTCTGGAGGATGCATAATGTCTTGGATGGCTTGGACCATGCCCACCGCGATCTTCTTCGGTGTCATCGCGCTGTTACTCGTGACCTTCACGATCCTCGCGATCAAATTCCCCGAGACGCCACGCACCGGCATTCTCAGGATCGAAACAACCCGTGGTGACCGTCTGTTCATCACGCTTCTCGGCTCGGCCTTTATCAATTTGATCTGGCTGGGTTTCGAGGCGGGGCCGCAGCCCTATGCGCTGCTGGTCTGCCTTGCCTATGCCGCAGCCGTATTTCGCTGGGTCTAGGCGCTATCACGGCTGATCCCGGTTAATCGGGGCAGCCATACGACACGACCAAATGTCTAGGGAGGACATAATGAAACGATCTGTCATGAAATCGAGTACCGCACTTGCGGTCACGCTCGGTCTGCTCGCCGGACCAGTATTTGCGGATATGGATGCCGCGAAGAAATTCCTCGACGAGGAAATCGAACGCTCCGCGCTGAGCCGCGAAGAGCAAGAGGCGGAGATGCAATTCTTCATCGACGCTGCTGAGCCGTTCAAGGGCATGGACATCAAAGTGGTGTCCGAGACAATCACCACCCATGAATACGAGGCCAACGTGCTGGCCCCGGCCTTCACCGCGATCACGGGCATCAACATCACCCACGACCTGATCGGCGAAGGTGACGTGGTCGAGAAACTGCAAACGCAGATGCAGTCGGGCGAGAACATCTATGACGCCTATATCAACGACTCTGACCTGATCGGCACGCACTGGCGCTACAAGCAGGCGCGCAGCCTGACTGACTGGATGGCGAACGAAGGCAAAGACGTGACCAACCCCGGTCTCGATCTGGACGATTATATCGGCCTTGATTTCACCACGTCGCCTGACGGTGAGCTGTACCAGCTGCCCGACCAGCAGTTCGCGAACCTCTATTGGTTCCGCCAGGACTGGTTCACCGATCCTGAGTTGATGGCTGAGTTCAAAGAAAAATACGGCTATGAGTTGGGCGTGCCGGTCAACTGGTCTGCCTATGAGGACATCGCTGAGTTCTTCACCGGCCGCACCATCGACGGCGTCGAAGTCTTTGGCAACATGGACTACGGCAAAAAAGACCCGTCGCTTGGCTGGCGCTATACCGATGCGTGGATGTCCATGGCTGGCATGGGCGATGTCGGTGAACCCAACGGCCTGCCGGTCGACGAATGGGGCATCCGGGTCAACGAAAACTCGCAGCCCGTCGGTTCTTGTGTGACCCGTGGTGGTGCGACCAACGATGCGGCGGCGGTCTATGCGATCTCCAAATCCATCGAATGGCTTGAAAAGTACACGCCGCCCGCAGCCGCTGGCATGACCTTTGGCGAAGCCGGCCCGGTACCTGCGCAGGGTGCCATCGCCCAGCAGATGTTCTGGTACACCGCCTTCACCGCGGACATGGTGAACGATGCCGCCAAAGCCGTGCTGAACGAAGACGGCACACCCAAGTGGCGCATGGCACCCAGTCCACACGGTGCCTATTGGAAAGACGGCCAGAAGGTCGGCTATCAGGACGTGGGCAGCTGGACGCTGATGGAAAGCACCCCCGTGGATCGCGCCAAAGCCGCATGGCTCTATGCGCAGTTCGTGACGTCGAAAACCGTTGATGTTGAAAAGGCCCACGCCGGTCTGACCTTCATCCGCGAGTCGACCATCCAGCACGAAAGCTTCACCGAACGCGCGCCGAAACTTGGCGGTCTGGTGGAATTCTACCGTTCGCCCGCGCGGGTGGCATGGTCCCCCACCGGGACAAACGTGCCGGATTACCCCAAGCTGGCGCAGCTGTGGTGGCAGAACATCGGCGACGCAATGTCCGGTGCGAAAACCCCGCAAGAAGCGCTCGACAGCCTCTGTGCCGAGCAGGAAAAAGTGCTGGAACGGCTTGAGCGCGCAGGCGTCCAAGGCGATCTGGGTCCGAAGATGAACGAAGAGCAGGAAGCCTCCTACTGGCTGGAACAGCCCGGCTCGCCGGTTGCCAAGCTCGACAACGAAGACCCTGAGCCCGAGACAATCAGCTACGAAGAGTTGATCAAGTCCTGGCAGTAAGCCAAACTTTTGGGGGCCGGGGCGCAACAGCGTTCCGGCCCCTTTTTCATTCCATAAGACAACCGGGGGCTGCGCCATGACCCATATCCTCGCCATTGATCAAGGAACCACATCCTCGCGGGCGATCCTTTTTGACGGCAACATGGCCGTGACGGCCACCGCCCAAGAAGAGTTTCCGCAGCATTTCCCCCGTTCCGGCTGGGTTGAGCATGATCCCGGCGATCTGTGGTCCACCACTGCGGGCACCTGCCGCGCGGTGATCGAAAAAGCAGGCCTGCGCCCCGATGACATCACCGCCATCGGCATCACCAACCAACGTGAGACGACGCTGGTCTGGGACGCCAAGACCGGCCAGCCAGTCTATAACGCCATCGTTTGGCAAGACCGCCGCACTGCCGATTTCTGCCGCGCGCTGCGCGAGAGTGGTGACGACAAGATCATCACCGAACGCACGGGCCTGCTGGCCGATCCTTATTTCTCCGGCACCAAGCTGAAGTGGATTTTGGATAACGTCGACGGGGCGCGCGACCGCGCACAGGCGGGCGAGTTGCTTTTCGGCACGGTCGACAGCTACCTGATCTGGAAGCTCACAGGCGGCGCGCGCCATGTGACTGATGCCACCAACGCCGCGCGCACCATGCTTTATGACATTCACAAGGGCCGATGGAGCACGACGATCTGCAAGATGTTCGACATTCCCGTCGAGATGCTGCCCGAGGTCAAAGACTGCGCCGCCGATTTCGGCATGACCCGTCCCGATCTGTTTGGCCGCGAGATTCCGATCCTTGGTGTGGCAGGCGACCAGCAGGCGGCGACCATCGGGCAGGCTTGCTTCCAACCGGGCATGATGAAGTCGACCTATGGCACGGGCTGTTTTGCGCTGCTGAATACGGGCGAAACGGCGGTGACTTCAACCAATCGCCTGCTGACCACCATCGCCTATCAACTCGACGGCAAGCCAACCTATGCGCTCGAAGGGTCGATTTTCGTCGCTGGTGCCGTGGTGCAATGGCTGCGCGACGGGCTCAAGATGATCCGCGAGGCGAGCGAGACTCAAGCACTGGCCGAACAGGCCGATCCGCATCAGAATGTGGTGCTGGTGCCCGCCTTCGTCGGCCTCGGTGCGCCTTACTGGAACGCGGAGTGTCGCGGCGCGATCTATGGGCTGACGCGCAACTCCGGCCCCGCGGAACTGGCCCGCGCGGCGCTGGAAAGCGTCGGCTACCAGACCCGCGATTTGCTGGAGGCGATGCAGGCGGATTGGGCCGCACAGGGGCAGGCGGGCGAGATCGCCACCCTGCGTGTCGACGGCGGGATGAGCGCCAGTGACTGGGCGATGCAGTTCCTGTCCGACGTGATCGGCGCCTCGGTCGACCGTCCTGATGTGCTGGAAACCACGGCGCTTGGTGCGGCATGGTTGGCGGGGCAGCGGGCGGGCATCTATCCGGACATGGAAGGCTTTGCCCGCGAATGGGCGCTTGATCGGCGGTTTGAAATGGAGATGGATGCGGCGACGCGGGATGAGAAATACGGCGCATGGAAGCGCGCTGTGAACGCCACGTTGCAATTCTGATGGAGGGGATCGCAGCCTTTGGTTTCGCCACCGCTGGGCGCATCCGCTTTGGCCGTGGGACCGCTTCAGAAGCCGTCGACGCCGCGCTCAGCTTTGGCCGCCGGGTGCTGATTTTACGCGGTGGTTCCGTCGCTTGGGTCGATGAGCTCAGCCGCGAACTGACGGCGGCTGGATGTGACGTGACCGAGGTCCGCAGCAGCGGCGAACCCTCGGTCGAGGATGTCCGCTCTGCCGCTCTGGCAGGGCGCGGAGCGCAGGTGGTGCTGGGCGTCGGCGGAGGGGCGGTCATCGACCTTGCCAAAGCCGCAGCGGCGCTGATCCCGTCGGATTGCGACGTGATGGAACATCTCGAAGTCGTGGGCGCGGGCAAGCCGCTGCAAGCCGACCCGCTGCCGATGATCGCGATCCCGACCACCGCGGGCACCGGGGCCGAGGTCACCAAAAACGCCGTTATCGCCGTGACGCAAGCCGCGCGAAAAGTCAGCCTGCGCGACGACCGAATGCTGCCGCGTTTGGCCTTGGTCGATCCTGCGCTGACGGATGGCGCGCCGCGCGGCGTCACGTTGGGGTCGGGCCTTGATGCGTTGGTGCAGGTGATCGAGCCCTATCTTTCAAGCAAAGCCAACCCGCTCAGCGATGCGCTCTGCCGTGCCGCGATTCCGCAGGGGATTGCCGCGCTCAAACGTCTGGCGGCGGGCGAAGACCCTGCCGCGCGGGACGCGATGGCCTATGTCAGCCTGTCGGGCGGTTTGGCGCTGGCGAATGCGGGCCTCGGCGCGGTGCATGGGCTGGCCGGTGTGATCGGCGGGCAGTTTGGCGCGCCGCATGGGTTGATTTGTGGGCGTCTGCTGGGGCCGGTGCTGGCCGCCAATAGTGATGTGCTCGGTGCCTCCCGGCGGTTTTCAGAAGTGCAGACATGGCTGGCAGAGGGTTTTGATCTGCCCGAGACCGGCACATTCACCGCCCTCTCGGCCCTGCTTGACGATTGGGGGCTGGAGCGTCTGAACCGCTGGATCCCCGAAGGGACCGACCTTGTAGAGACTGCGCAGGAAGCGGCGGCGTCTTCCTCCATGCGGGCAAACCCCTGCGCCCTCAGCCAAGATGCGCTGGAAAATTGCATCCGGGCTGCGCTGTAAGTCGGGCAGGGGCCGGTTGCCCCCGCCCGTTTGTTCTCACGCGGCACGCGGCGGTGTATTGCCGTCGCCCAGGTCCCAGAACACGCCCGCCATCACCCGCAGCGCATCGCGGCAGACGGGTTTCAGCACATGTTCATCCGGCGCGTGCTGCGAACAGCTGCGATAGGAATGCGGCACCCAGACCGTCGGCAGACCCAGAATATCGCTGAAACTGTCGTTGGGCAGGGAGCCTGCAAGGTTCGGCAGGATATGTGGCGCTTTTCCGGCGCTTTTCGTGAGGGAGGCCGCCACGAACTTCACCCAAGGGTGATCCGCATCCAGCCGCGTCGCGCGGAAGAAGCCACGGTCATGCGGCTCGATCCGCACCTCCTCAAACCCGTGTTTATCAAGGTGGCGGCGCAGCGCGGGCAAGATGTCTTCGGGATCGGTACCGACCACATAACGCAATTGGCAGGTGGCGGTGGCATAGGCCGAGATCGCGTTGACCGGCGCTTCGGGGACGCCGCTTTTCATCGCGAGAATGGCAAAGCTGTTCCAGCCATAGGCGCGCTCGACCGGGGACAGGTCTTCTTCGCCCCAGTCGGTGTCGATGGCGGGGCCATCATCGCTTTCGATCGGCAGGTCTTTCAGCGCGTCGCGGACCGAAGGTGTCAGACTGTCAGGGCGCCATTCAGCGATCTGGATTTGCCCGCGTTTGTCGGTGATGGTCGCCAGCGCTTGGGCCAAGATCATCGCCGGATCGGCAAGCAAGCCACCCCAATTGCCCGAGTGATGCGCCCCGTCGCGTTTGTCGATGATCAGATCGAAAGAGACCCCGCCGCGCGAGCCCATGAACATGGTCGGCACATCGGGTTGCAGGCGCGGCCCGTCCGAGGCGATCAACACATCCGCCGTCAGCTTCTCGCGATGTTCGGTAAAGAACTCTGGCAAGCCCGCGCTGCCGGTCTCTTCGCTCATCTCGATCACGATGCGGCAGTTGAACCCCAGCTTGCCGCGGGTCTTCAGCACGGCTTCCAGCGCCGCGATATTGATCAGGTGTTGGCCTTTGTTGTCGGCGGTGCCACGACCATACAGCTTGTCGCCTTCCTCAACCAGTTTGAAGGGATGCAGCCCCTCGCGCCACTGGTCGGTTTGGGCGCGGATCACGTCGCCATGGCCATAGGTCAGCACGGTCGGCAGATCGTCGCCCTCGCGGCGCTCACCGACCAAAAGCGGCCCGCCGCGTGGGTCGGGGTTGTCGTGCAGCGAACAGGTAAAGCCCATCGCGGTCAGGCGCGGCTTCATCGTCTCGGTCAGGTAGCGCATGAGTTCAGGCGCTTGGTCGGGGTTCTGGCTTTCGGTCTCGTAAGAGACGAGGGTGCCCAATTCGGATTGGAATGTGCCGTCGTCGAAATAGGTCGTGATCGCTTGGATCGCGCTGTCGCGGGTCATGCTTAAAGGTCCTTTGTCATATCTTCGGAAACGGCGTCGCCCCAGGGCGACATGATCTCGGTGCAGCCGGAATTGCGCCCCGCGTCGCGCATTACACCTGCCGGGCAGGCAAAGGCGTAGGGAAAGATCGTGCGCTTTGTTTCGGCGACGGTGCTGTCTTCGCGCAGACGGTCCAGCACATCGCGCGGCAGGTCTTCGTCGGCAATGAGTTGGTTCGCGTCCGAAGCGTCGATCCGGGGCGCGTGGAAGCTTTCCTCCAACGACATGTCGAAATCGGTGACGAAGGACGACAATTGCGCCACCGCGCCGAGGATCTTGCGCCCGCCGGAGGCCAAAAGGCAAAGCGTTTTTCACCCTGTTCGCCGACCACCGGGCAGACGTTCATCAAGCAGCGTTTGTCCGGGCCGAGCGAGTTTGGGCGGCCCTGAACGGGATCGAACCACATGATGCCGTTGTTCATCAAAAACCCGGTCGACGGCGAGACGACCCGCGAGCCGAAGATCGACAGCAGTGTCTGGGTCTGCGCCACCATATTGCCGTGACGGTCGACGACCGAGAAATGCGTGGTGCAGCCCGGGGCCTCGGGGCTTTCGCCGGTGTCGCCCATCGATCCGAGCCGCCGCGCATAAGCGCCCTTTAGCGCCGCAGCCATCGCGGCATAGCTGTCGGGGCCGGGAGCGCTGCCGAGGTCTTCGGTTTCCAGCGAGGCAAAGGTATCGCGGAAGGTCGGGCCAGCGGTCAGCCCCGGCACGACATGGAACCGCGCGTCGCGGTAGGCGAAATCGAGCGGTGCGTGGAACTCGGCCCGGTAGGCTTGCAGGTCGTCGCGGCTGAGGCAGCCGCCTTTCTCCTGCACATCCCGCGCCATCGCGGCCCCGAGGTCTCCATCATAAAGCGCGCGCGCCCCGTGCCGCGCGATCTGGTCAAGGCTGTCGGCCATGCGCGATTGATCCAGCCGTTTTTCGGCCAGCGCGGTCCAACCGCTGATCGTCGGCCATTGCCCATCTTCGAGGAAAACCGCCGCAGCGTCGGCATCTTTGGCCAATTCGCGGGTGCAAGAGGCGATGACGAGTGCGGCATACCAATCCACCAACAGACCCTGCCGGGCATGTTCAATTGCTGGGACAAGCAGCTCGGCCCAAGGCATTTTGCCGAAACGTTCATGCGCCCGGCCCAACCCATCGACCACACCCGGCACGGCAATTGCCGTAGCACCCTGCACGTTACGGTCGCCTTCGACATGCTCCCACGGGAACAGATCGCCCGCCTTGCCGCGCCCGCTGAGCGGATAGTTCGCCGGGTCTAGCGCGCCGGGGCTGCGCATACCGTGGTTTAGCGCATGGGCCTGACCTTCTTTAGCGCGCCAAAGCATCATTGCCCCGCCCCGGCAGGGCCGCTCATCCATGGCTCCAGCACCCCGATGACGAATGAGGTGGCCACGGCCGCGTCTACCGCATCGCCCCCCGCCGCGAGAACTTCGGCCCCCGCGATTGCTGCCAGACGGTGCTGTGCAGCGACGACGCCATGTTCGGTTTCGATGACGGTTTTGCGGGTTTGACTGCTGTGCGACAGGTTCGATGACATGGGATTACTCTTGCTCGTACATGGGGGTTTCCGGATCGTGCAAATGGCAGGCGACATGCCCCTGCGGGATCGGGGTGTGACGCGGGGCCTTTTGCGTGCAGAGGTCCGTCGCACGCGGGCAACGGGGATGGAAGTGGCAGCCCGGCGGCGGCGCGATCGGGTTGGGGTAGGCCATGCCAAGCTGCGTGTCCGGCACGCCCAAACCCGGCTCGGGCGTCAGGACAGATTTCAGCAGCGCCTGTGTGTAGGGGTGACGCGGGGCGTCGAAGAGCCCGGCAACCGAGTTCTGCTCCACGATCTCGCCCAGATACATCACCGCCACGCGCGTGGCGAGGTGTTCGACCACCGCAAGATCGTGACTGATGAAGAGGTAAGTCAGGCCGAATTCTTCGCGCAGCTCGCCCAGAAGGTTAAGAATTTGGCTCTGCACCGACACATCCAGCGCCGAGGTCGGCTCGTCGCAGATCACCACCTCGGGCTTCATGATCAGCGCGCGGGCAATCGCCACACGTTGGCGTTGGCCGCCCGACATCTGGCTGGGGTAGGTGTTCATCACCCGCTGCGGCAGGCCGACAACGTCGAGGATTTCTTTGACCTTCTGCTTGCGGCTGGCCTCATCACCGATGCCATGCACGCGCAGGGGCAGGGAGATCACGTCATAGATGCTTTTGCGTGGGTTGAGCGAGGAATAAGGGTCTTGAAAGATCGGCTGGATGCGCCGCGCCAGCGCCAGACGACCCTGCTGCGTGATCTCTTCGCCGTCGATTTTGACATGACCGGCGGTGGGCTGTTCCAGCCCCAAAAGGATCTTGGCGAGGGTGGATTTACCGCAACCGGATTCGCCGACGAGGCCCAGCACCTCCCCTTGCCCAGTTGCAGCGATACGTCGTTCACAGCCGTCAGCGGTTTGACCTTGCCGAACATGCCCTGTTTCACCCGGTAGGTCTTGCTGACGCCCGAAAGCTCCAGCACCGGGGGTGTTTACGCTGTCCTTCATACGGTCAGCTCCTTCTCGGAATGGCGTTTGCCATCGGGGAAAATGCAGCGGAAGGCGTGGCTGCCCTCCTCTCTTTTCGGGATCTCGCCCCGGCATTCGGCAACCGCATGGGGGCAACGGGTGCGGAAGACGCAGCCCTCGACCTCGCCCACGAGCGAGGGCACGATGCCCGGGATGGTGCCCAGTTTCGCGCCGCGGTCGGTCTTGCCGGGCAGTGGGATGCAGCGCAGCAGCCCGCGGGTGTAGGGATGCGAGGGGGCGCCAAAGATGTCGCCCACCGGGCCGGTCTCAACCAACTCGCCCGCATACATCGCGGCGACCTTGTCGGCCACGCGGGCCAC
The DNA here is from genome assembly GCF_042661425.1 of Sulfitobacter profundi. Taxonomy (NCBI): domain Bacteria; kingdom Pseudomonadati; phylum Pseudomonadota; class Alphaproteobacteria; order Rhodobacterales; family Roseobacteraceae; genus Sulfitobacter; species Sulfitobacter profundi. The sequence goes on from NZ_JBHSWA010000004.1 coordinate 239,121, forward strand.
GACACCGAGGTCATGGGTGATCAAGATCACCGCCATGTTCATCTCGCGGCCAAGATCGTGCAGCAGCCGCAGGATCTGTGCTTGGATCGTCACGTCGAGCGCGGTTGTCGGCTCATCCGCGATGATCAGTTCCGGCTCGCACATCAGCGCCATGGCGATCATCACACGCTGGCGCAGACCGCCCGAGAGCTGGTGCGGATACTGCGAAAGACGGCTCTCTGCGGCGGTGATGCCGACTTTCTCCAGCAATTCAATCGCCCGGTCCCGCGCCTGCTGGCGGCTGACCTTGCGGTGCAAGAGCAGCGCCTCGGCCAATTGGTCGCCGATCGTATAGGCGGGGTTCAGCGAGGTCATCGGCTCTTGAAAGATCATCGCCATCCGCGCGCCGCGCAGTTTGCGCATCTGGCCTTGGCTGGCGGTGGTCAACTCGGTCCCGTCAAAGGTCATCCGATCCGCGTTTCGCTTGATGGATTTGCCCAAAAGCCCCATCAGCGCGAGCGAGGTGAGCGATTTGCCCGACCCGCTTTCGCCAACGATACACAGGGTCTCGCCACGGTTAAGGTCAAAGTCGATCCCACGCACCGCATGCAGGGTGCCGCTGCCCGTGGGAATGTCGAGCCGCAGGTTGCGGACGCTCAGAAGTGGTTCTGTCATGGGTCAGCTCCGGTTTTCGGGGGCGGTCACGTCGCGCAGGCCGTCACCCATCAGGTTGATCGCCAGCACCAGCACAAAGAGGACGGCACCGGGGATCAGCACAAGCCACGGCTCGAACAGCATCATGTTCTTACCTTCAGAGACCATAAGTCCCCAGCTTGGCGTCGGCGGTTGCACCCCAAGGCCAAGGAACGACAGTGCCGCTTCCAGCAGGATCGCGTGGGCCATTTCCAGCGTCACGACAACGATCAGATTGTTGGCGATATTGGGCATGATCTCAGACAAAAGGATGCGCGGGGTGGAGGCACCGATGACCTGAGCCGCCGCCACGTATTCGCGCCGCCGCACCTGCATGGTCGAGGCGCGCATCACCACGGCGAAACGATCCCAGAGCAGCAGACCCAGAACGCCGATCACGACCTGTAGCGAACCGCCAAGGATCGCCACAACCGCGAGGGCCACCAGCACCACCGGCATCGCCAGACGTACGTTGATCAGGAAGGTCACGACCGCATCGACTTTGCCACCGAAGTAGCCCGCAGCCACGCCCATGGCCGTGCCAATCACGCCCGAGATCAGCGCCGCCACGGCCCCGATCAACAGGGAAATCCGCGCACCATAGATCAGGCGCGACAGATAATCGCGGCCAAGGTGGTCGGTGCCCAAGGGATGCTCCCAATCGCCGCCAAGGAACACAGGCGGCTCCATCCGGGTCATCAGGCTTTGCGCATAGGGGTCATGGGGTGCGATCCATGGGGCGAGGATCGCGATGATCGTGAGGATGATCAGAACGATCGCCCCGATCAGCAGACCTTGGTGCCCAAAGACGCGCTTGCGCAGCATCTGGCCGGGGGTCGGGCCGGTGATTTCGTCCAAAGGCTGTCATGTGTACCAGCGGTGATCATGTCAGCTGCTCCTCATGCGGGGGTCGAGCCATGCATTCAGCACGTCTGCGAGGAAGGTGAAAACGATGTAGAACATCGAGAAAATCAGGATCAGTGCCTGTACGGTGGGCAGGTCATTCCGCGCGATGCTTTCCCACGCCAGATAGCCTGCGCCATGCAGCGCAAAGATCGATTCAACCACGATGGAGCCGCCCAGCATGAAGCCCATCTGCACGGCGGCAAGGCTCACCACCGGGATGATCGCGTTGCGCAGCGCATGGCGGAACAGCACGCGGCGTTCATTGGCCCCCTTGGCCCGCGCGGTGCGGATATAGTCGGAGTTCAGAACATCCAGCATCCCGGCGCGCGTCAGGCGCATGATGGCGGGCATCGCGTAATAGCCCAGCACGATGGTCGGTAGAATGAAATGACGCCAAGTCTCGGTGCCCGATGGCGGTAGCCAGCCCAGTTGGATCGCAAAGACAACAATCAGGATCAAACCGAACCAAAAGCTGGGCATCGCTTGCCCGGCGACCGAGATGAACAGCGCTACACGGTCAATGATCGAATTGGGACGGATCGCGGCGACCACGCCAAGCGGCACGGCAGTCAGCAGCGCGAAGGTGATGCCGCAGACGCCCAGTATCATGGTAACACTGAGACGGTCGGCAATGAGCGAGGCAACCGGCAGGCGGAAATAGTAGCTCTCGCCAAAATCGCCCTGAATGGCCGAGAACAGCCATTCGCTATATTGCACCAACATGGGCCGGTCGAACCCGTAGAGACGGCGCAGCGCCTCGATGTCTTCGCCACTGGCGGTTTCGCCCGCAAGTGCTGCGGCGGGGTCGCCCGACAGGAACAGCAGGCTAAAGCTGATAAACGACACGGTAAAGGCCACGAGAAGGGCCAGTCCCAAGCGTTTGAGAATGAATTGAAGCACGGGTGCAACTACCTTGAGGCTGCGCCGCAGCGGATGGCCTGCCGCGTGGGTCTGGGTGGGGTGCGGAAAAAAGCAGGGCAGGGGCACCGAGCACGGCGCCCCTGCGGATCGGTTTACTTCCAGCTGGCCGTGGTGAAGCGCAGAACTTCGTCGGCTGTGGGCGTGTAGTCCACCTCGTTGGTGGTCACGTAGTTGGTGTTGTAGGAGAACATCGGCGCCCAATAGGCTTCCTCGGTGATGCGTTCGATCGCTTTGGAGTAGTTCTCTTTGCGGACCTCTGGGTCGGTCGAGCTGTCGGCTGTGTTGAGGTATTCCAGCGTCTCATCGTCCATCGCATAGTCGAGCGAGCCATGTTTGAAGAACTGGCTGACCATGGCAGAGGCATCGTTGATCGAATAGCTGCCCCATGTCTGGAACGACACGGCGGTTTCGCCTTTCATGTTCTGCTCACGCAGGGCGGAATACTGCAACATCTTGAAGTTGGTATCGATGCCCACAGCGTTCAGGTAGCTTGAGATCGCTTCGGCATATTCGCGGTCGCGGTAGGCATAGAAGTCGATAGTCAGACCGTCTTCATAGCCCGCTTCGGCCAGCAGTTCCTTGGCCTTCTCGGGGTTGTACTCATACTCGACCGCCGCCTCTTCGTCGCAGCCAAACTGGCTGGGGAAGCAGGGGTGTAGACGACTTTGGACTTACCCTTGAGCAGCGCGTCGACCAGTTCCTGACGGTTGATCGCGTGGTTCACCGCTTTGCGCACGCGGATGTCGGTGAAGGGGCTGTCTTCGGAACGGCCCGCCGCATCCAACGTCAGATAACCCACACGCATGGTGGATTCGTTGGAGACCTGAAACTCATCCCGCTCGGCCAGTTTCTCGGCTTGGTCCGAAGGCACCTGCCAGATCAGGTCGAGCGACCCGCTGAACAGTTCCGCCATCTGGGTGTTCACATCCGGGATGGTGCGGATGTCGACGTTTTTGATGCTGGGCTTGCCTTTGGGGCTGTCATGGTAGCCTTCGTAGGCTTCCAGTTTGAAGTGCTGGCCGGGGACGACTTCGGTCACTTTGTAAGGGCCGGTTCCGACGGGTTTGAGGCCCATGCCTTCGGGGCCAGCTTCTTCGTAGTAGTCGCTGGGGTACATCGACACGGGGCCGGACAGGAATTCGATGGCCGCTGGGAATTTCTCTTTCAGCATGATCCGCACGGTGTAATCGTCGATCTTCTCGGCCGATTTCATCCAGTTCACGTTGCGCTGTGTTTTCACGCCGTTGGCCTCATCGGCCACGTAGTTGACGGTGAACACCACGTCATCGGCGGTGAAGTCCGACCCGTCGTGGAATTTCACACCTTCGCGCAGTTTGAATTCGATGGTCGTGTCGTCGATCCATTCCCATTCGGTGGCGAGGTTGCCCATGTATTCGTTGCTGACCGGATCGCGGTAGATCAACCCGTCCCAGACGGCGCGCTGCAGCACAACGCCTTCGCGCGATGAGTTGAAGTAGCTGTCGACGTTCTCAAGTTCTTTGGTGAAGGCGACGTTCAGCGTGTCGTCTGCCTTGTCCGCCCAAGCCGCACCCGTGGCGGCGGCAAGGATAAGGCCGGTGATGGTAGATTTCAGGACCGTGGATTTCATGGTCAACTCCCCTGTTGGTTTACGAATTCGGTTTCGTATCGTTTTTGACTTGCGAAGCGTATCATATAATAATACTTGATATCGCTATACGATTAGTAAACGCAATGAGCTTGGCATACGTCAAGCCCCGGTTTGAACAATTGGGCCGGTTTCAGGGGTAGGTGATTGGAAAAGAAGCAAAATACGCTCTATGTGGGATCACTTGCCAAGGGGCTGCGACTGCTCCGCGCTTTTGATGAATCGCATACGGAATTGTCACTGGTAGAGCTGGCCGCGCGCAGCGGGCTGGACAAAAGTGCCGTGCAACGCCTTGCGAATACGCTGCATATCGAAGGCATGTTGGAGAAGGATCCGGCCACCCGGCGCTATCGCCCCTCCCATGCATGGCTCGAACTGGCCTATGCTTATTACTGGTCAGATCAACTGGTCGGGCAGGCGATTCCCAAGCTGATCGACCTCAGCCAAGAGATCGGTGAGACGGTGAATCTGGCCGAGCTTTCCAAGGACCATATCATCTACGTCAGCCGCTTGCCCTGCCAACGGACCTACTTCGCGGCGACGGTGATCGGGCGGCGGCTGCCTGCGCTTTCGACATCGGCGGGGCGGGCGATCATCTCGACCTTCTCGCCCGAAGACCGGGAAGAGGCGATTGAGACTTGGCCGCTCAAGCCCTTTACCGCGCGCACCACGATGGACCGCGCCACGATCCGCAACAGCATCAATGAGGCCGTCCAACATGGCCATGCGATTTCAAGCGATCAGATGATTCTGTCAGAGATCGGTGTGGCTTGCCCGATCACCGGCCCAGACGGGCGCGCCTTTGCGGCGGTGCAATGTTCGGTCTCGGCTCACACCTGGACGCGCGAGCGGATCAGGGCCGAAATTCTGCCGCGGTTGCAGGACACGGCGAACGCGATTTCACCATCCTCACAGGTGCATCGGCGCTAGAAAAAGGCCGGAGCATTTCGCCCCGGCCTTTGATTTCTTATTCCCAGTTCAGCTTTTCTTCTCGCTGCCAGAACCGCAGCTTGCGGCAGGACTGAAGGAAGTCACCCGCATTCTCGGCAGAGACTTCCACCGTGCCCTCGTCCTTCTCAACGCCGGCGGCATTGAGCAGCGGATCGGCGGCTTTGGTCCACGCGATGAATTTGTTATGCGCAAAGGCGTCCGAGACGAAATCCTGCGAGGGTTTGTTCTTGGCGATCTTGTCAGCCTTTTCGTCGCCAAAGACCAAGGCCACCGCGTCAAAGACCACCGACGGCCCGCCGTCGATCTTTTCATCCGCCGCGCGGGTGCTGCCATCTGACAGGGTGACCCCTTGGATATGCGGCGTCACGATCGCGACCATCGCGCCCTCGTCGGCGAACGTTTTCTCCAAGGCTTCCACGATCGACGCATCGGCGCCCTCCGTCAGGAACAGACCCAGCTTGCGGCCCGCGAAAGTGTTCGGCGGGTTTTTCAGAATGCTGAGCGCATCTGATGGCGGCAGATCGGTGATCGGGGTCCGGGCGGGTGTGGCCGGTTCCGGCATCTCGGTCACGCCAAGACCTTCGGCCACTTGTTTGGCCAGATCGTCATGCACGTTCATCAGATGCGACAGCATCCGCAGGCGAATGCGCTCTTCCTGACATTTCGACAGTTCGAACGTATAGGCCGCCGCGATATGCTGCTGTTCGATCTCTGTCTGGCTGATGTAGAACTGCCGCGCTTGGCTGTAGTGGTCGGCGAATGTCTCAGAGCGCACGCGCTGTTTGGTGCCGCTGACCTCTTCCGCGTAGCTCTTGAACCCAATCTCCGGGTTTTCCCGGGGCCGCCATCTTCGCCCCAGCTGTTGGGCTCATAGTTCACCCGGCCTTTGGGGTTGTGCATCGCCATATGGCCGTCTTGTTGGAAGTGATGAAACGGGCATTTCGGCGCGTTGATCGGAATATGGGTAAAGTTCGGCCCCCAGGCGTTTGATCTGCGTGTCGAGATACGAGAAGTTCCGCCCTTGCAGCAGCGGGTCATTCGTGTGGTCGATCCCGCGCACGATGTTCTGGGTGCAAAAGGCCACCTGCTCGGTCTCGGCAAAAAAGTTGTCGACGTTGGCATCCAACGTCAGCGTGCCAATGATGCGCACCGGCACCTGTTCTTCGGGGATCAGCTTGGTCGCGTCGAGGATGTCGAACTCAAAGTTATCGGCGAATTCGTCGTCAAAGACCTGAATGCCCAGATCCCACTGCGGGAAATCGCCCGCGTCGATGGCATCCCACATGTCGCGGCGGTGGAAATCTGGGTCCGCCCCGTTGATTTTGAGCGCCTCGTTCCAGACCACCGATTGCACACCTTGCTTGGGCTTCCAGTGGAACTTGACGTAATGGGATTTGCCCTCGGCATTGACCAGCCGGAAGGTGTGGACGCCAAAGCCTTCCATGAAGCGGAAGGAGCGTGGGATCGCCCGGTCAGACATCTGCCACAGAGTCATGTGGATCGCCTCGGGAGAGAGCGACACGAAATCCCAGAAGTTGTCATGCGCCGATTGCGCCTGCGGGAAACCACGGTCGGGGGCGGGTTTGACAGAGTGGATGAGGTCGGGGAATTTGATCGCGTCTTGGATGAAGAACACGGGGATGTTGTTGCCGACCAAGTCCCAATTGCCCTCTTTGGTGTAGAACTTCGTGGCAAAGCCGCGCACGTCACGGGCCAGATCAAAGGACCCTTTGTTGCCCGCGACGGTTGAGAAGCGGGTGAAGGTCGGGGTCTTTTCGCCGACGCGCTGGAAAATATCAGCGGCAGAAAGCTCGGGGATCGCTTCTTTGAGTTCGAAATGCCCATGCACCCCGTAGCCGCGGGCGTGAACGACACGCTCTGGAATGCGCTCGTGATCGAAATGGAACATCTTTTCGCGAAAAACGTGATCTTCCATCAAGACCGGGCCGCGCGGGCCTGCTTTGAGCGAGTTTTGATCATCCGCGATCGGACCGCCCTGCGCGGTCGTCATCGTCTTTTCACGGTCCGTGGTTTGCTGGCGGGGTTCACCGCCTTTGCCAAGTTCTTTGTCTGTCATGATCTTTCTCCACAGCGCCCCCGGAAATAATCGGGAGGATTTCTTGCTAATATGTGGCGGGCACAGATGGCCGCTCCAGAGGGGCGGCAATCGCCCGACCCTATGAAAGTTCAACCGCCCCGGCGGTGCGGGGTTCCGATGTTTCTGCGACCTGAGCGGGAAAGTTCTCGCCCCTCCAGCAATTGGCTGGCGCCTGACCGGGCGACGCGGTTGCTTCCTCTCCCTCTGGCAGGTTTAGAAAGGCGCGCAGCTTCGCGATATGCGCAGGCAGTTCTCGGACCGGGACGCGCTGCGGTTGCGGAACCTGTGCGGGCCAGCACCCCAAAGTGCCGCGCTGCACCTGATCAAGAAGGGTCGCTACATTCGGCAAACAGTCGTCGGCCAAATATTCCGTTCCGGCCAGCCGAATACGCAGGGTATCCGCCATTCCGCCCGCCGCCCGTCCGACAAGCCTGCAAGAGGCTTCGACCCAGATGTCATCCGCGTGATGCACCCGAAGGCCCGCCGCCCGCGCGGCGCGGATGATCGCGCGGTCCTCGCCGCAGGGGATCGGGGCGAAGCCGCCGACGGCCTCATAGGCCGGGCGGGTAAAGCCAAGGCTGGCCCCCGGTGCTTCGCCGTGGCTGTTTTGCAGATCGGCGCAGTTGGGGGCATGGCGGGCGTAGAGTTCCAGCACCAAGCGGCGATAGGCGGACTCATTGGCCTCTAGG
>NZ_JBHSWA010000005.1:0-174156 GCF_042661425.1 Sulfitobacter profundi
ACGGCTATCACGTCATCCGCATTGACGACCGGGATTTTGACAAACGCTCGGTTGAGGTCGGCGTGCCGGAGCAGGGGCTGGGGTGCCACCTTGCAGAGGTCGATGGCTACTACGTCAGCGGTCTGGTGCCTGTTGAGATTATCCAGCGCCTGACATCCGAGCGCCCCGAGATCACCGGCATCACGCTGCCCGGTATGCCCCAGAACGCGCCCGGCATGGCAGGTAAGAGCGGCACGCTCAAGACCTATGCTTTCGGCAAGGACGGCGTGGCCGTCTATTCGAATGAATGAGGTTGAAATGATGGAAATGATGAACGGGCCGATGTCCGTCGCAATGATGATTGGCTGTGGTTTGTTGTTCCTCTTGATGCTGGCGGTGCTGGTGCTGGGTGTGCTGGCATTGATCAAATACCTGCGGCGGCCCGCATGAACCGGATGGTTATGAGCGCCACTATCGGCATTGCAGGGGCGGCGGCAGTCGCTGTCTGGGCCGGGGGAAAGGAGGACAGCCCCCGGTGCTCGCCGTGCTTGGCATGCCTGTGGATGCGGAGATGATAGATAAGGGTGCTCAACTCTATGCGGAGAACTGCGCCTCCTGCCACGGTGCAGACCTCGAGGGCCAACCGGACTGGCGCAGGCGGCTTGACAATGGCCGCATGCCCGCGCCGCCGCATGATGAAACGGGCCATACGTGGCACCATGCCGATCAGCAGCTTTTCGACACTACCAAGAACGGGCTGGCCTCGGTCGTGCCCGGTTATGAAAGCGACATGCCGGTGTTTGACGGCATTTTAAGTGATGCCGAGATCGCGGCGATCCTCGGCTATATCAAGAACACTTGGCCCGAGCGGGAACGGGACTATCAAGCCGAGATTACCTCCAGGAGCGAGGAGGGATCATGAGCCGTATAGAGCGAAATGTCCGCAAGCCGCGATGGTCAGTGTTGATCGCCGCACTTCCTGTGACGGTCTTCGCGGCAATCGCAGCGGCCTTCCTGTGGGGGCTTTTCAACAATGAAGACAGCCTTCCCAGCACAATGATCGACCGGGACATCCCGGAGTTCGATCTGCCCCCATCGACGGACGCGAGAACGGCTTGTCTGCGGCTGATCTGCGTGGCGAAGTTTCACTGGTAAACGTCTGGGCTTCTTGGTGCGTGCCATGCCGGGTTGAGATGCCGCTGCTGGTGGAACTGGCCCAAACTAAAAGCGTGCCGATCCACGGTATCAACCTCAAGGACAAGCCCGCTGCCGCCCGAAGATTCCTCGCTGAGCTTGGCGACCCCTATGACCGGATCGGCGCCGACAACTCTGGCCGGACCTCGATCGACTGGGGCGTCTATGGCGTGCCGGAAACCTTTGTTATCGATGCCGAAGGGCGCATCGCTTACAAACATGTCGGTCCATTTGACCGTCAGTCTCTGGAGAACGACATTCTTCCACTGGTGCGTCGTCTGCAACAGGAGCAGGGGGCGTGAAGCGGCGCGGTTTCCTGGGCGGGGCACTGGCGCTTGGAGCCACGCCTGCCGCGGCGCGGACCCTGATGGCGGAGCATCCAAAGCCTCTGCCAATGCTGTCGCCGTCCATCACGGATGGAGCAGGACGGAGCCTGACTTTGGCGGACTTTCGTGGCCGGACGCTTTTGCTCAACATCTGGGCGACATGGTGCGCGCCCTGCCGCCATGAGATGCCGACCCTCGACAGGTTGCAAGCGCGGTTGGGCGGGGCGGAGTTTCACGTTCTCGCGCTCTCAATCGACAAGGGCGGGTTCGACGCTGTGCGCGCCTTCTATGCAGAGATCGGCATCACGCATCTCGACCTTTATCTGGCAGACCAGTTGCGGGGGATGATGGCCTTTGGCGTTGTCGGCCTGCCCACGACGCTGCTGGTTAACCCCCAAGGCCGCGAGGTTGCCCGCAAGGTCGGCCCCGCCGCGTGGGACAGCCCGGCGGCCATTTCCCAAATCCAACGCGTCATCACAGAAGGATGAACCCGACAGTGACCCAACTCTCAAAAGCAAACCGGCCCTCATTCGCGATCCCTATGCCCGCGCGGCGCCAAACCCTCATGCTGACGGGCTTTGCCGCCATTGGCGGGGGCGCCGCGCTGAATTGGGAATGGCTGACCGCCGTAGGGGCTGCGCCCTTGCTCCTCAGCCTCGCCCCTTGTGCCGCCATGTGCGCTTTGGGGCTGTGCATGCGCGGCAGCTCAAGCTGCGCCAAAAACGATCCGGTGGCAAGATCGGACACCTCGACAGACTAAACCTCAATCGAAAGGAACTAACATGACCTATACAGTGAAACTTACCACCGCAGCTCTGACCGGTTTGCTGCTTGTCGCCACTATCGCTCGGGCGCAGGAGGCTAAACCCGAGGCCGGGGATATGCCGATGGCCGATGGCCAGCACATGCAAGGCGACATGGCTGACATGAAGGGCATGGAAGGCATGGAAGGGATGATGCCCATGATGAAGATGATGGCCGAGATGGGGCCGATGATGGAGACCTGCAACGAGATGATGCAGTCCATGAAAGAGCACATGGAAACGCCCCATACCGAAGATCAAAAAGGCTGACGCCCTTGGTTCGCTCGTCCAGGGGGCGGGCGAACCACCAGTGAAAGACATACTATGACCAAGATCACCACGACCCATCGTCGGCTTCGCATAATCCTATGGGCCACAGCAATTGCCGCTGCCGTTGTCGTTGCAGGTTTCGCGGTTATGCGCCCCGGCCATATCCCCTCGCATCAGGCCGTCTATCGCGGCGATGCGGATATTCGTTCCGAGTTCACGTTAATTAACCACGACGGCCAGACTGTCACGCAGGACGATTACAAAGGTCGCTGGCAGCTTGTATTCTTCGGCTTCACCCATTGCCCCGACATCTGCCCAACCACGTTGGCCTATATGGGCAGCGTGCTCGACTTGCTTGGACCTGACGCAGATCAGGTCGCCCCGCTGTTTGTGACTTTGGACCCAGAACGCGACACACCCGAGGTTCTCAAAGACTATGTTGCGAACTTCCATCCCCAGTTGATCGGGCTGACGGGGAACAAAGCGCAGGTGGCTGCGACTGCGGATGCCTTCAAGGTCTACCATGAGAAACTCTCGGACGAGGACGCGGCTGACGGCTACGCCATGGCTCACGCGGGTCACATTTACCTGATGGCCCCTGACGGTCGGTTCGATGCTGTCTTTCTCGAAAGCGCGCAGCCGGCCGAAGAAATGGCTGAACAAATTTCTATGCGGATCGCGAAAGAGAAGAGAAACCAATGACACTGAAATTCCCATCGCGACCCCGCCTCGTGTCGCAGGCCGCGCGCATATGTGCCGTGATCCTGCTGACTGTTACGCCCGCTTTTGCGAACCACCCCGGGGAGAATCTGAACCAAGCGATGGTGGGTAAGGAAGCCGCGTTTGAACCCATTGCGGCGCGAGAGGTGCCGGAGGTGGAATGGGCGGAGCCAGATGGGGCCACGGGGTCTCTGGGCGCGATGAGGGGCAAGATCACGGTGCTTAGTTTTGCCCCTGATACTTGCGGCAGCCCCTGTGATGCGCAGCAGGAACAACTTGCTAAGACGCTCTCCGCGCTTAATGCCAGCGCGATGCGCGAGATGGTCGTCTTTGTTACCCTGCGCGATACGGCCTCTGCTCCCCCGGCAGAGCAGAACTGGACGTCTGCCCAGTTGTTCGACGCCGACCGCCTTGGGGGCACGGTGAATGCCTTCGCCTCTGTAAGTGTCCGGAACGAAGAAGCCCCGATGGTGCATTTGCTCAACCGTGAGGGCGCGCAGGTTGGCATATTTCACGGCGCAGACTTTAAGCCGACGAACCTCGTGCTTTACATCAACGGGCTGACGCATCTGCGGCCCCATGCCGAACCCGGTTTTTGGCAACGCATAACGGGATGGTTTCAATGACAAGCCAAAGTTTGGACACGCCGCATTGGCTCCCCGCCCTGCGCCGCTTTGCGTTGTTCACGCTGTTGGGGCACCTTCTTTGGGAGGTTGCCCATATTCCGCTCTACACGATTTGGGTTGAGGGCACATGGGGCGAGATCGTCTTTGCCGTGGTCCATTGCACCGGAGGCGATCTACTGATCGCCATGAGCAGCCTTCTGCTCGCACTGTTTCTCTTTGGCACAGGCACATGGCCGCAGGCGCGGGTCTATCCCGTTTTTGGCGCGATGCTTGCGATCGGATTTGGCTACACGGTCTTTAGCGAATGGCTAAATATTGAGGTCCGCGAGGCTTGGGCCTACCGCGAGATCATGCCAGTCATCCCGTTCATCGACGCGGGCCTAACGCCGATGCTGCAATGGCTCATCGTGCCTTTCGCAGCTTACTTCGGTGCGCTCAGGCGCTTATCAAAGGGGAAGGGGGCGCCGGGTGCTTGATGTCTCCTCTCTCGGGGTGATTGCCGCCTTCCTGGCCGGGACGATCTCCTTTGTCTCACCCTGTGTCTTGCCACTGGTGCCGGGCTACGTCTCCTATATCGCCGGGCGCACTGGTGCCACGGGCGCGGAGCGCGGTCAGAGCCAAGCGGTCTGGCTAAGCTTCTGCTTCGTGCTGGGCTTCTCAACGATCTTTATGGCGCTCGGTGCGTCGGCCACAGCATTGGGGCAGGCGCTCTTGCGCTGGCGGTTGGAGTTGAACCTGATCGGGGGCGGGGTTGTGATCCTCTTTGGGTTGTTCATGCTGGGGGCCGCGCGCATTCAAACAATGGAGCGTGACCTGCGGTTCAACCTCGACCTTCCCGGCGGGCAGCCGGTGGCGGCCTACGTACTGGGCCTTGCCTTCGGCTTTGGTTGGACCCCCTGTATCGGACCGATCCTTGGCGCGATCCTGACGGCCAGTGCAGCAAGCGCCACAATATCAGAAGGCGTCTGGCTGTTGGGGGTCTATTCGGCAGGTCTTGGCGTGCCGTTTCTGATCGTGGCCGCTTTTACCGATCAGGTTGCAGCGCGCTTGCGGACGCTTGGTGCGGTCGGACGGCGTCTGCATCAAGTGGCGGGCGCGGTCATGGTCCTCATGGGAATCGGGATGATGACGGGTCAGCTTAGCGCTTTTTCTTGGTGGCTATTGGAAACCTTCCCAATCCTGGGCGCAATCGGGTGAAGCTAAGTCGGAACCTTCCAGCGGAGGAGGTTGGTTGAGACTGTATAGCCTCGTTTCTGAGGTGTGCAGTAAGGAGAAAAGCGATGATGGACGGTGATATGATGGGCGGTGGCATGATGTTTGGCATGGGGGTCGGCTGGCTTCTGGTTATCGTGCTTTTGGTTTTGGTGATCGCGGCATTGGTTAAATATCTGCGCAGGTAAGGCGAGAGGCGAGCTATGGAAACGTCGGATAAGCCAGTCGTCGTCGTGACCGGATCAAGCGGCTATCTCGGCGCGGCGGTCGTTAAGAGATTGCACGAAAATTACCGCGTTGTCGGGTTAGACCGCAGTTCGCCCCCGCATCCGCCCCATCAGGCTGAATGCATTTGTTTCGACATAACTGACCCGGGCAGCGTTGATAAAGCCTTGGCGCGACTGCGGTTGGCCTACGGAGACCGTATCGCGGCCTGCGTCCATCTTGCGGCGTTCTTCGATCTGAGTGGAGAGGATGACCCCGCCTATGACGCGGTGACGTTGGAAGGAAGCAAACGGCTGCTGAAAGGCCTCCAAGACTTCGAGTTGGAGCAATTCATTTTCACCTCGACGATGCTGGCACACGCACCCACCGCGCCCGGCGACCCTATAGACGAAGACGCGCCCTTTGACCCTAAGCTGCCCTACCGCGCCTCGAAAATTCGCACAGAGTCGATGTTGCGGGAGGAGAATGGCGACGAGAAACTTGTCCTTATACGACCCGCCGGTATCTACGATGATGACGGACATTCGACCTTCCTGGCCCATCAAATATCCCGCATTTACGAAAAACGGCTGAGTGGAAAGGTCTACCCCGGTGATCTGTCCCGGGGTCAGGCGTTTTTACATCTCGACGATCTGCTCGATGCCCTTGAACGCATCGTCGACCGCCGCCAGACCCTGCCGGATGTTTTCCCAGTGCTATTAGGCGAAGCTGACCCGATCCCCTTTGGCGAGTTGCAGCGGTTGATCGGGCGCGAGTTGCATGGCGAAGATTGGGTGACATGGAATGTCCCGCCTGCCGCCGCGAAACTGGGGGCATGGGCCGAGAACCGCATTTTTGGCGAGGACGCCTTTATCCGCGCGTGGATGGTGGATATTTCAAGCGATCACTACGAGCTTGATCTGTCACAGGCTAAGGAGCATTTGGGTTGGACCCCGAAGCACAGCCTGCGTCACGACATGCCCCTCATGCTGCAAAAGCTGAAAGACGATCCGTATCACTGGTATAAGGACAACGGCTTGAACGCCGCACGGGTTTCTGCGGCCAAGGTGGAACAGGCGACAGAAAAGGCCGCCGCCGAAGAGAAAGACGAGAGTGTCGCCGAACAGCAAAGCGCTGCGCGCGAGCATGACAACCACATGCGCACGATGCATTTTCAGATGCTCTGGGTGCATTGGCTGGTTGCGACACTTGGCCTCTGGCTCGCCACCGCGCCCTCGGTGTTCGGCACATTTGACCAGACCGAGTTCAGTGCCGCCGTGCAGCGCGTTACGGAAGATCGCGGTCTCTGGGCGGCTTCAATGCGCAGTTGGCTGACGGCGTGGAACAATGTCTTTACCGGTCTGGCCATCACCGCGCTGGCCTTTTTCTCGATGAAGCCCGGCAACGGTTGGGCGCAATGGGCAAACGCGGCGCTTGGAGTCTGGCTGCTTGCCGCGCCCTTGGTGTTCTGGACGCCTGACCCTGCGGTCTATGCCAATGACACTCTGATCGGCGCGCTGGTGATCGCCCTGACGATCCTGATCCCGATGATGCCCGGCATGGCGCGCGAGGGCATGATGGACGATGGAGACATCCCGCCGGGGTGGACATATTGCCCTTCAACTTACGTCCAGCGCCTGCCAATTATTGCGCTCGGGGTGGTTGGTTTCCTGCTGTCGCGCATTCTCTCGGCCTACCAACTGGGGCATGTCGATGGAATTCGGGAGCCGTTCTTTTCCTCTCCATCTAACCTCAACGGCAGCGAATATATCGTCACCTCTGATGTCTCCAAGGCCTGGCCCATCGCCGACGGCGGCTTGGGTGCGATGAGCTATATGTTCGAGATCCTCATGGGGGTTATGGGTAGCCGTATGCGCTGGCGCACGATGCCATGGATGGTCGCGCTTTTTGGCATTGTGGTAGGCCCGCTAGGGGTGATCAGCATCTATTTCATTATCATCCAGCCCATCGCAATCGGAACCTATTGCACAATCTGTCTACTCGCCGCGGCCGCGATGCTGATCATGATCCCGTTCTCTTTGGATGAGATCGTCGCAATGATGCAGTTCATGGTCTGGAACACCCGACGCGGGCGCCCTTTCTGGCGCGCGTTTTTTCGAGGTGACGCGTTGCCGGGATCGAGCAAAGGCGGCACGATGGGTTTCGATACACCCCCGCGCGAGATCGCCCGGCAAAGTGCGCGGGGGGTCACTGTCCCTTGGACCTTAGGGGGAGTGCGGCCATCGGCCTGTTTTTGATGCTGTCGCGTGCGATCTTCGGCAACGCCATGCCGCTTGCGGGCAGTGATCACTTGGTTGGCGCATTGGTCCTGACGACTGCTGTTATCGCCTGGGCCGAAGTGGCGCGCCCGCTACGATTCCTGAACATTGGTTTTGGTTTATGGCTGATCGTGGCGCCATGGGTTTTGAGCGGCGGCACTGTTGCGGGCAGCATGATCGGTGTGCTCTCTGGTATCGCTTTGGTAGCGCTGAGCTTGCCACGTGGGAAACGCAGTGCGGAGCACTATGGTAGTTGGGATCGGTATATCGTTTGAAGTAGAAGCGTCCTGAATTCGCAAACGATAGCCGAGGCAAATATCTGGTCCGCCTTTTAGGTTAAAGAACGACAATTTATTCGCAGATGCCTTTTTCCCGAAATCCGCAGGGCAGCGTATCGTGCTTAATGAAGGCCTAGTTTGGACCTATTTTGTTGAAGAACTCGTGGTTGATTAAGAGGCATTGGGCTGATTCAATCGACACAGATGATGGTGTCATCTTGGATGTGGAATCCTCCCGCTCCACCCGGCAAGCCGAGGTCGGGTCGACAAAGACCATGTTGTAGCGGGTCAAAGAAAAGTTCGACCTGCATCCCGAACGCCTGATCGCCCCCTCTCGTGACATCGCTACGCGATGCACTGCCGGGCAGTGGACACAGCCTATGGCATTGGGCCGGCTGGGTTGGCTGGTTGAACGCAAGATTGACCCGCACATCCCCGTCTTCGACAAATCTGGCGGCAGCGACGGCATCTGGAGCCGGGCTGACTTCGAGTGGGACGCAGAGAACGATCAATACATCTGCCCCGAGGGCTAAGAACTGAAGCAGTTCCGGCGGAACTATTCCGATCCGAACTGAGGGCCGACCGGACAGGGTAGAGCCAAATACCGTGCCCTAAAACTGACCTGCCAGGCCTGCCCCGCAAGGACGAAATGCTGCCCGAACGCAGACGCCAGATCGATCACCCGCGAAGAACAAAAGACGCCCGCCAGGTCGCCCGAGGCATCGCTAAGACCAAGCAATACGATATCTCCATGAAGCTCCGGAAGAAGCTTGAGATGCTCTTCACGCATCAAACGCATCCTCGGCCCCGGAAGGCTCTGATTACGTGGCCTATGCGGTGCAAATGACGAATTCCTGCTTGTCCCAACCGCCCAAAATCTCCGGAAATTGGTCAAGATCTTTCCCGCACCACAGCAAACGCGAAAAGCCCGACAGGAAAGGCGCTCGCGCCGCATTTTGGGCAGCCATTTCTGTGCTCGCAAACGTTAGTTTCTCACAGAATCACGACAAAGTGAACTTTCGCTGCATATGCGCCAATTTCTGGTCTAGTGAACCGTTCAACAAACGGTCGATTCCGTCGGTAACAGAGACGTCTGAGTTTTGCCCTCCCTGCCGCCCAAAGCAAACCCCCATTGGTGATCTTTGGCGGTCTTAGTGCAAACCTGTCAGCTGCCTATTCCGCCTTGCCCTGTTATCATAAGTTCGGGGTCTCTACGCGGCTTCTTGTCAGCCGGGGTTTCGGACGGTGCTGCTTTGGCAATATGCATCCCAAGCCTCTTGAGCAATTCAGCATCGCTGCCCGGTGACGGGTTGCCGGTAGTTAAAAGTTGATCGCCGACGAAGATGGAGTTCGCTCCCACCAGAAAGCACAAGGCCTGTAACTCGTCGCTCATGGTTGTCCGGCCAGCAGATAGACGAACCACAGATTTAGGCATCATGATGCGGGCCAGGGCAATCATTCGGACCAGATCGAAGGGGTCGACCTTCTCTGCCCGGCTCTGGATCGGAACTCCTTGGATCTCGTTCCAGAGGTTGATTGGAACACTTCCTGGGTGCGTCGGCAGCGTTGCCAAGGTGACCAGCATGGAAATGCGATCATCTTCCGCTTCACCCATCCCCAAAATTCCGCCGCTGCAAACATTGATACCGCCTTGGCGGACGCGTTCGACGGTGTTGAGCCGGTCCTCCATCGAGCGGGTGGCAGCGATCTCGGGATAGTATTCGGGCGATGTGTCTATGTTGTGGTTGTAGAAATTGAGGCCGACCTCGCTGAAACGCGCGACTTGCTCAGATGTCAGCATGCCGAGTGTCATGCAGGTCTCCAATCCCAATGCGGAAACCCCCGGACCATTTCGCACAGCTTGTCCATGTCGCGATCTCTTGGGTTTCTCCAAGCAGCGCCCATGCAGAAACGTTGCGCACCAGCAGCTTTGGCGCGGGCCGCAGCGGCGAGCACCTCTTCAGGAGCCATAAGCTTGGTCGCCTTAACTCCCGTATTGTGATGAGCAGACTGTGAGCAATAGCCACAGTCTTCAGGGCACCCACCTGTCTTAATGCTAAGAAGGCTCGCGGTTTCGATCGCGGTTGGATCAAAATATTCGCGATGGATTTCCTGCGCCCGGTAGGTCAATTCCGAGAACGAAAGTTCATAGAGGGCCTTCGCTTCGTCCAGGGTCCAATCAGTTCTGATCATTTCAGAGCCCCTTTCAAGTGGTTCGCGCCGGTGACTGCGGTAGCGGCAAGCGCAACCTTCAACAGATCACCCAACAGGAAGGGTGTCAGACCTGCTGCCAGCAACATTGAACTGGGAACATAAAATGCCAACCATGCAAGCCCTGCCGCGTAGACCACCCCAAGTGCGGCCAACATCACGGTCACGCGGCCAAGCCACCCGCTCCCCGTCGCGAGCCAGCCCACAAGACCGGAGGCAACAAGATAGCCCAAAAGATAACCTCCTGTGGGACCTGCCAGATAGGCTAAACCAATTCCTCGCTCCGGTGATCCAGAGAAGACGGGTAGGCCCATCGCGCCCGCGCCGAGATAGGTCAGCATCGCTGCGACTCCAAGTCGGGGACCCAGTAAGGCTGACAAAAGAAAAATGGCGAATGTATGCAACGTCATTGGCACAGGCCAAAAGGGGATCTGGACTTTCGCGGAGATGGTGATGGCGGTTGCGCCAAGAAGCGCGAGAGCAGGCAGGCGCCAGGCCGGGTGAAGATGTGTACGTTGAAGCGCAAGTAACGACATGAGGTGTCCTCCGAGGTGGATAAGTGGGTATTCCACGATAGAGAACAGAAATGATCATACGTTCAATTGAGATTATAGATAATTATCCGAAAAAGCTGTATCTTACTTTGTCAGAAGTATTTTTCTCGACACTATCCGCTTCCCAATCCTGCCAACGTGCTGACTGAGAGTTGCGCATGCGAAGTCAGTCTGCCCCTTTCGCAGCGCCTCAAGGATACGCAAGTGATCGTGATCCGTGCGCGTTTCCCACTCCCGACGCCAAGCGGCGAAGAGGAAGCGGGCGCTCGCCATGTGAAGGTCATCAATCGTGCGCAAAAGGCGTGGCATTTGGCACGGCGAAAGGATCACGCGGTGGAACTGCCGGTTTGCTTTTTCCCAGTCATGGACGTTTTCGGCGGTCTCGCCATGGCGAATAGCATGCTCTGCTTCCTCCAGAGTTTTGCTAGTAATGTTGGGGGCGGCGTGACGGAGGGCAAGGGATTCCAGGCTCGCGCGCATTTCAGCCACTTCCCGCAGCTCTGCCAAGTCGAACTTCGTGACACGGAACCCCCTCCGAGGGAGGGCTTCAGCTAAGCCTTGCGTCTGCAATTGCCGGAAAGCTTCGCGCACTGGAACATGGCTTGCGCCGAATTCTGCGGCTATGTGGTCCTGCCGAAGCCGAGTGCCGGGAGGGATTTCACCCAACACAATACGTTCCGTTAGTATCCGGGCGATCCTCGCCGAATGCGTCTCTTCAACACCTGAACTCATATACTATAGATAATTCGTATATTTGCTTTTGTCCAAGAAGAACGCGTCGGCAACACTACTCGGGAGGCATAAGTGAACTGCACTCGCCCATAACGCTTATTTTGGGGGCGGGCCCATCTTGCCCAAACGCCACAGCGGGTAAGTGATTTTTCAGAGATCACCAACACTACGGCGCCGTGGGCAGGGTCTGTTCCCCAATCCCTTGCACGGAGTTGTCACGTTAACTCGCCGAATTTGCAAGTTGGCATGCCGGATATTCATCAAGGGGTATTTGCCGCGGATTTCCACGCCTCGAATGCTTCGAACTGATGGTGAGAGCGGTCCGACGGGGGCTGGGACAGATATGCAGCTGCGGGTTGCGGACTGCATAGAAACGAAGCGCTGCAGTCCGCCCGGTAACCGGAAGCCCTGCATTACTCGCTCTCGTTTTCGGAAAGGCAAATGGCTTTTTTCTGCGCGGTTATTCAGCACCTTGTGTGACCAATGCTCAAGGCCAAGCGCGACCTCGCGCTTGGCGGTGTCGTAGGATCGCAATTTGTCCGTAATGATCTTTTTGGGCACGAAGTCCCAGCGTTTTATCGGCTTGACCAAAAGCCGCTTTGCGGCGCACTTGTCTCGTCTCGATTGAAGGATTTCCTCAAGAACGACGCCGTGTTGATCAACCGCGCGCCACAGCCAGTATGACCGGCCCGCGATCTTCACGACGACCTCGTCCAGATGCCATACGTCGCCAGGGCGCGGCTGCCGTCGCCGTAGAACGTGGGCGATCAGGGGGCGAACTTGACGGTCTAGCGTCGGATCGTTTCATACGAAACGCCTACGCCACGTGCCAGCATCAGCTCCTCGACCTAGCGCAGGCTCAAGTTGAACCGGACGTAGAGCCAGAAAACATGTGGGATGATCTGAGCCGGGAACCGGTGGCGCTTGTAGTTGATTTCCACTGTCTGCACCGACACCGCCTACGCCCAGATCAATGAACCAGCAACCTCAGGCCCGTTAAGGTGACAACACCAACTCCCATTGTCTCGCAAACTTTATGCGCCGAGATTTGCCAGCCACAGAAAGAGCGGCAAGCCCACCGTGATATTAAATGGGAAGGTGACCCCCAGCGACAGCGTAAGATAAATCCCGGCCTCTGCCTTAGGCAGGGCGATGCGCATCGCTGCCGGCACAGCGATATAGGAGGCAGAGGCGGCCAACACCATCAACAGGAACTGGCTCCCGGTTTGCAAGCCGATCATAGCGCCAAGAGCCCAGCCGAGCATCGCGCCGGACAGCGGCATCACCAGCCCGAAGGAGAAGAGGCCCGCATTCAACATGTGCCGATTGGTCGTAAGGCTCCGCCCAGCCGTGATCCCCATGTCCAGCAAAAAGAGGCACAGGATGCCGAGGAAGGGCGTCACGACGAAGGGGGCGATCATTTCCATCCCCTTGTCCTGCGTGACGGCGCCGATCACGAAGGCTCCGGTCAGCAGTAAGACTGAGCCATTGGCGAACAATTCCCGCGCCGGGACAGGGGCGGCATCTCGGGCCCCCGAATGGCGCGCTGCAATCCACAGCGCCGAGAGGATCGCTGGAAACTCCATACTGGCGGCGACGGCCACCATGTAGCCGTCGAAGGCGACACCAGATAGCTCAAGCAGGCTCGTCGCCGCCACGAAAGTGACGATGGAGATTGATCCGTAATGGCCCGCCACCGCTGCGGCATTAGTGGCGTCGAGCCGGGTCATCACCCGCAGCAGCATAAAGGCTAAGAACGGGATGAGGAAGGAAAGCGCCATCCCTGCTACTATCGCGAGCAGCAGCTCGCTGCTCACCCCGTGTTCGGCGAGGCTGTGCCCACCCTTGAAGCCGATCGCCAGCAGCAGGTAAAGCGACATGAACTTCGCCGCGCCTTCTGGGATCGATAGATCGCTCCGCACGAAGGCAGCCAGTAGGCCAAGCACAAAAAGAGAATGGTAGGCACCATTAGGTTGCCTGCAAGGGTGTCGAAGACGGTGGTCATCGGGAGAACTCCAGTTATGTCCCCCGCCATTGCCGCGTCGAAGAGCATAGATTAAATATTTTCTGACCTGTTCCCGAATAGCTTGAGGCTATAGATGCGACCATCTCTACGCCAGTTAGAATATGTCGTTGCGGTGCATCAGCTGGGCAACTTCAGCTTGGCCGCCGAGATGTTGAACGTCAGTCAGCCGAGTCTATTGAACCAGATCGCGGCGGTAGAAGCAGACTTTGGTGTTCGCCTTTTCAAACGTGGCCGAGACGGGGCGCAAGCCACGGCCAAGGGGCTGGAGTGCGTCCACCGCGCACGGCGCATCCTGGCGGAGGTAGAGGCCCTGCGCGGCGTCATGACGTCGGCGCTGCCTTTCGGCGGACGATTGCGGCTGGGCGTCCTGCCCTCGATTGGCCCCTATCTTCTACCGCAAGTGATGCGCTCGTTGCACAGCGATCAACCTGATCTCCGGGTCATCGTCCGTGAGGAGAATACCCTGAGTCTTGACGAAGGGATTCGAAATGGCCGTTTTGACGCCATCATTTCTACACCAGAAGATCATCCCAATACCTGGCAGCACCCGCTGTTTGACGAAGCGCTATGGGTAGCCGTGGCACCGGATCACCCGATCGCCGCGCAGGACCGGGTTGGATCTGCGGACCTAACTGGCCAGCGTCTTTTGACTCTGGACACCGGGCACCGGCTGGCGCGCATCGTCTATGGACTGGCAGGGGCGAGTGGCGGTATTGTTTCCGATGACTACGAGGGCACGAGCCTCGATTCCATCCTGCTCATGGCTGCAACCGGCGCCGGGGTCGCAGTCCTGCCCGATTTGTTCGCGCGCCGCCAGGCAGTGCATCGTGAAGAAGTCGCCGTCCGACCGCTGGAGATGCCCGACGCAAACCGGGGCATCAGCCTTATGTTCTCAAGGGATCAGTCCTTCGACCGGAGCCGGGATCGCCTTGTTTTCACCGTTCGTAAAGCCGCGACCGCGCTCAATTTGGCAGCGCCGGAACCAGATTAACGAAGCGTGATGCCCAGCAATTTAGCTGATGGGGTCGTCGAGTAGCATATTGTTTTGCAAGCAATTTTTCCAGCAAGCCAGCAATCACGGTGCCTTTTCGGACTCCTGCGTAGATTGGCAAAGCTGGTCTTGCACTTTGTTCCTGAGGGTCGAGGTCTCGTATGCCGAAAGGGGAGCAAAACGGCATAACCGACGGCGGTGTCCGCCGTTGCCAAACCATTGAATGAAAAAGACTTTGCTCTGATGTTCTCGTATCGCGGGAGTACAGGTTGCGCAATTCGCAATACCGTGCAACACTTTTGCTGCTCAAGTTCAGAAACTTTGCGCTCTTAGGCTCCGCCCTTGAGGGCGTTTTTTTGGGGCGCTGCGGGTGAACGGGTCCGGGACGACCTCAAAGAATGAATCACGCTTCAAGTGCAATAAAGGCCCAGGCAAAGCCCGGGCCTAATGGAGGGACAGTCGTCAGCCCTCTTTCGAGGCGATGACGGCTGTAGGTCCACCGATAGGACCCACATCGCTTCGAAAAGGCAACCGAAAATTCAGGATGGGATCAGCGGTCTTCGGGCTCGTCCAGCGACTCCTCTTCGTCCGGCTCTTCGACGATTTCGTCTTCTTCAGGTTCTTCTACAGTCTGATCGTCGATGACTGCGTCAGATTTTCCGCGGCCCCCTTCGCCCCATCCATCTTCATCACCGTCAGGTGCCTCGCCTGCGCGGCCAACGTCCTGATCATTGCCAGGATTGCCAGTTGTTCCCTCAGCCCCGGGAGAACCTTCACCGCCGCCGTTGCCGCCACCATTTCCGCCACCGTTGCCGCCACCATTTCCCTGAGCATGAGCCACATCGCTACTCGACAAGACGAAGCCCGTCGCAAGGGGAACAGCAGTTAGGGCAGTCAATGTGGTCGTTAGAACGAAAGTTTTAAGCGATTTAACCATGATATTTTCTCCGATTTGTGTCCGATGATCCTTTAGTTACGTTTGTCGCGCAGAAGGTCCACGGAACCCCGAAAAAGATGCGAAAATCTGCTAAAATGACGCGATATCATGGGCGCTAATCCGCTGAGGATAATGGAATTTTATGGCCCAGAATGGGGCGCTAAATCGACCAACGCAAATTGACCATCCTCACTGATGATCGAGGTTCAGATATTTTGATCGGGTCGACAAAATATTGACATGAAATCACATTAGGAAAGGCTCTACCGCGCAACACAATCAGGGCTTGAATGATGCGAATTAAAAGAACTTTCCTCACCGGCCTGCTTGCCTTGCTACTTGCAGCTCCAACCTTGGGCTACGCGCAGGACATCCTAACTGTTACGACGCCGGATAGAACGGAGAGCTTCACGCTCGAAGAAATCCTCGCGATGCCGCAGACGACCGTTGTGACGAAAAATGACTACGTTGACGAAGCGACCACCTTTCAAGGACCGGCCCTGCGATCAGTTCTTGAAGGGATGGATGTTGCGCGAGGTGCGACCCTGAAAATGGTCGCGCTCAACGATTTCTCATCGAAAGTGCCAGCTGCGGACGCGTTTGAGTATGACGTCATTCTGGCGGTCTTATTGAACGGTGAGACAATGTCAGTTCGTGACAAGGGACCGATTTGGGTTATCTACCCGATGGACGGCAATCCGGAACTTCATGACGAGATCTACAATGATAGGTTGGTATGGCAGCTCAAGAGCATCTCCGTCGACTAATTCCTTACAGGAAATTTATCCGCGGCCTGCTCCTGCTATTGTTTATCGGCGCAGTGATTTTTGGGATTATCGTGCTTTCCAAGCTGGACGACGGAGTCCAGAATATTCAAACTGCTGAGCAGAGTGACCCTCTGTGGGTTGCCTCGCAATTGCAGTTTGAATTGCTACGACTCGAGAATGCCCTCGGCGAGTATGCTCTCGGGTATAAGTCAGCGGTCGATGTGGCCATGCGATTTGACATCGCCTGGAGCCGGATTAATATCCTTCAGAAGGGAGAGCTTCCGAAGCTTATCGCAACCTTCCAAATCAATGCCGACGTGGTGCCGGAGCTTGAGGCAACCTTCAAGCGTCTGGAGCCTGCGATCAAAGATCTCAACACCGATCGTCTTACTGGCGAAGAACGCAGCGAAAGAGCGGAAAGTATTCTCCTTGCACTGGAAGGCTTTGATCTCTCTATCCGGGAATTTTTACTAACCGTCGCGCAAGAAAAATCCGAAGCCATGGCGGAGTTTAGGGCGGCTCTCCTCACTCTGTCTCATACCGTGGCCTATCTCAGCGCCACCATTCTGGGGCTTCTGGGGATCTTCATTCTTTTACTCATGCTGGAGTTAAGAACCGCCGAGCATGCTGAACAAGAGATGCGCCATCTTGCTGAGGAAGCTTCATCCGCTGCCCGCATGAAAATGAATTTCATGAGCATCGTCAGTCACGAGCTAAGGACGCCTCTGACCTCCATCATCGGTGGCCTGGCTTTATTGAAAAGCCGAGTTGCAGATACGATGAAGGATGAAGCCGCGCTCAAGCTACTTGATGTCGCATCTCGCAATGGAGATCGGCTCTTGGCGCTGGTCAATGACATTTTGGACGCGCAGGCTTTGACAGAGGGTAAAGTGAAAGTGGAACGCAAACCTGTCGATCTCAATACAGTCGTGTCTTCAGCTGTCGAAGGGTGCCAAGCTTACGGTGACAAACACAACGTCAGCTATCGCGTGAACACACCGGACGAGGAGATGAAAGCTCTGACGGACAGCGCCCGCGTCAGTCAGATTCTGGCCAATCTGATTTCAAACGCTACAAAGTTTACGTCTTCAGGCGATGTCGTGGAAATAAACCTGAAAAAAATTGACCAGAAGGTGCGGATAGAGGTCACCGACCATGGCATAGGAATACCGATAGACCGACAAAATGCGATCTTTACCCCCTTTCACCAGGTCAATCCGGGCACCACGGGCACCACTCAGAGCAGCGGCCTGGGTTTGAGCATCACAAAGCAGTTGATTGATTTGCTGGGCGGAAAGATCGAGTTCAAGTCGGTTGAAGGAAAGGGCTCAACCTTTTGGATTGAGTTCGATCTCCTACCCGAAAACTCCTAAACCCAAGCAAAAGCATGATCTGAAGGCGTCACTTCGCCTTACCTCGCGCCTCCCGGTGAGCGTGGGAAGCTGCGGTTCGCTTGTGCCGCCTCGGCTTCCTGGTCCTCGACTGATTCGGCTATATCCTCTTCGCACAGACCGGCGGCCAGCTGCTGTACTACCTCGTCAGTCGTCTTTACGAGCGCACGTCCATCATCGTGACGAACCTCGACTTCGCTGAGTGGCCATCGGTCTTCGGAGACGCCAAGATGACGAAAGCGCTACTCGATCGCCATAAAGCCCCAATCTCTGCATCGAAACGGCCTACGCCCAGATCAATGGACCAGTAACCTCGGGCCCGTTAACGTGACAACACCCTGGCAATTCGTGTAAGTTTTCCCCGATCGCGCGGCGGGGCGAGCACACGAGTTCCGCGCCGCGTGACAAGCGTAATCTGTGACCGTGAATCCGCCGCCCTTGTCCCAAGCTTGATAACCTGCTGTTCAACCGCTGCGCTTTCGCACCAAGGCGCCAACATACCGCCCGCAAAGCGCGCAAGGCTGCGCGACCCCCGATTGTCGCCGAGCTCAAAAACCGCACGTCTGCTCCATGTCGCGCCAGCTCAATGGCAGAGACCAGCCCGGCAAGACTGCCCCGCGGTTATTATCACTCGTCAGACACATCAACCGGCATGTATAGGTTGCCGCCGTTGCGGAACTTTTGAGCCATTGCCTCCATCCCATCTTTGTGCGCTTCGGCCCGGATGTCATGGCTGATCCGCATGGAGCAGAATTTCGGCCCGCACATCGAACAGAAATGTGCCACCTTATGCGCCTCTTTCGGCAGCGTTTGATCATGAAAGTCACGCGCGGTTTCCGGGTCCAGCGAAAGGTTGAATTGATCCTCCCAACGGAACTCAAACCGGGCGCGGGACAAGGCATCGTCGCGCCGTTGTGCACCGGGCAGCCCTTTGGCCAAATCGGCAGCGTGAGCGGCGATTTTGTAGGTGACAACGCCAATTTTGACATCGTCACGGTCTGGCAGGCCAAGATGCTCTTTTGGGGTCACGTAACACAGCATTGCACATCCGAACCAACCAATCATCGCAGCGCCGATACCAGAGGTGATATGATCATACCCCGGCGCAATATCGGTCGTTAGTGGTCCAAGTGTGTAGAACGGCGCCTCGTGGCAGCACTCAAGCTGCTTGTCCATGTTTTCCTTGATCTTGTGCATGGCCACGTGGCCCGGCCCTTCAATCATCACCTGACAATCCTTGGCCCAAGCGACCTTCGTCAACTCGCCCAATGTTTCGAGCTCAGCAAATTGCGCTTCGTCATTGGCGTCTGCAACCGACCCCGGGCGCAGGCCATCGCCAAGACTGAACGATACATCATAGGCGCGGCAGATATCGCAAATCTCGTCGAAATTCTCGTACAGAAAGCTTTCCTTGTGGTGATGCAGGCACCATTTTGCCATGATAGCCCCCCGCGCGACACAATCCCCGTCACTCGGTTCACCGTCATTGGCACCATATGCAAACGCACGCCCGCATGAATGGTGAAGTAATCCACCCCCTGTTCGGCCTGTTCAATCAATGTGTCGCGGAAGACCTCCCATGTGAGATCCTCGGCAATTCCGTTAACCTTTTCCAGCGCTTGATAAATTGGCACGGTCCCAATGGGCACAGGGCTGTTCCGGATAATCCATTCGCGCGTGTTATGGATGTTGCGACCGGTCGAAAGGTCCATGACCGTATCGGCCCCCAGCGGATTGCCCAGACAAGCTTGTCCACTTCTTCTTCCATCGAAGATGTGACGGCAGACGTGCCCATATTGGCATTGATCTTCACTAGAAAATTGCGACCGATAATCATCGGTTCAATCTCTGGGTGGTTGATATTGGCGGGAATAATCGCCCGGCCGGCGGCGATTTCACCTCGCACAAACTCGGGCGTTACATAGTCTGGAATGTTTGCGCCAAAGTCATTGCCATCGCGCGGCGCAGATACCGCTTCACGCAACTGGTTTTCGCGAATGGCCACAAACTCCATTTCGGGCGTGACAATACCTGCCCGGGCATAGGCCAGTTGCGTTACCGCCTTGCCCTCTTTTGCACGATAGGGTTGCTGTTGCACCGGAAATTCAGGTGTCAAGCGATCACCCTGCACAAAGCCATTATCAGCGTCCTGCGTGTTCCGCCCCTGATAGGATTCGACGTCGCCGCGTCTGATGATCCAGTTTCGGCGCAAAACGGGCAAGCCATGTCTGATGTCGGTCAGATGGTTTGAATCGGTATATGGACCAGAACTGTCATAGACTGGCAGCGGCGGTTCACCTGCGGTCGGGTGAACCGAAATCTCGCGCAGGGGCACACGAATTTCGGGATATAGACTGCCTTTCACATAGATTTTGCGCGATGCAGGCAATTCACCTGTTGTGACTTTAGGATTCGGAATATTCATGGCGTGCTCCTCAAGTTGATAACTCAAAAAGACACAGACGATTTTTGGCTTGGAAACGGGCGCATGCCCCTGTCTGGCCACGCACCCAGTTCGGGAGGGGCGACCAATGCTTCCTACGCCAGTATCAACTGGGTCAGGTTCAAAGGGTCGCGACACTACAGCCTTGCTGTCAGTCGCCTCTCAGTCCCTCAGTTGGGACTCCCCTGCGTAAGATGTACGTATCTAATAGATTTCAGAAGAGCAAGGGCAGCCGATAAGGTACCGTCAGTGGCGAAGCCATTGCTGAAGGCATTTGATTGGCCGATATCCGCTCCGATCTTTGGTACTTTTACGGATGGTTGGCGTCGTGGGGCGCCTCTGACGGGCGGCCGAAGTGTGTTGTCACGTTAACTCGCCGAGTTTGCAAGCTCTCGCTTTCGGAAAGGCAAATGGCTGTTCTCTGCGCGGTTATTCAGCCCCTTGATCAACGTTCGGCATGCCACCTTGAAATGTCGGCGAGTTAACGTGACAATAGTTCCGGGATCTGGTGGATCGAATTGACGATGAATGAGGTGTCCTTAGATTTTGTAGATACTTACTTGGCAATTTGGGAACCGAGTAGAAGCGCGGATTCAGCCGCACAATCGGTTTAGGACGAGTTCAAGCGGAACTATGTAGCGCAGGTTTTTCATCCTAGCGACGGTCAGCTAGATGGCCGAGCGGCTCGGGTCGCGCCCTTTACGGTACCGGGATCGGCGATGATCGAAGCTAAAATAAAAGGCGGGCTCGAAAGCCCGCCTTCTGCGTTACTTGATGTGAAGTCTTATTCCCAGCCAACCGTGTCAAAGATTTTCTGCGCGGTGCCGATGTTCTCGGCCACGTCCGACAGGTTCACCTCGTCGGCTTTGAACTCACCCAACTGCTTTACGCTATCAGCCAGTTCAACGCCTTCCACCGTCGGGAACTCATCGTTACCGGCCGAGAAATAGACCTGCGCCTGATCAGAGGCGAGATACTCAAGGAACTTCACAGCATTCTCACGGTTCGGCGCGTTCTTGGCCACGCCGCCGCCGGAGAGGTTCATATGCGCGCCGTTGCCTTCTTGGTCCGGCCAGATCAGGCCGATCTTGTCGATATCGGCACTCACGCCGTCCACATCGGTGCGGATCGCGCGGGCGAAATAGTAGCTGTTGGATACCGCGATGTCGCATTCACCCGAGACGATGCCGCGCAGCTGGTCGGTGTCACCGCCCTGCGGTGCGCGCGCCATGTTGTCGACCACGCCCTGTGCCCATTCGGTCGCGGCTTCTTCACCCTCGTGCGTCACGATGGCAGCCAACAGAGTCTGGTTGTAGGTGTTGGTCGAGGACCGGATGCAGACCTGACCTTTGTAGGCAGGATCGGCGAGGTCCATGTAAGTCGCGGGTGGGGTGTCCAGCGTCTCTTTGTTAAAGAAGATGATCCGCGCGCGCTGCGACAGGCCGAACCACTGGTTGTCGTCGTCTTGCAGATTGCCGGGAATGCGCTCTTCAAGCGTGTCGCTCTCCACCGCTTGCAGCAGGCCCATGTCTTTGGCGCGCTTGAGGCGGCTGGTGTCGACGGTCAGCAGCAAGTCGGCGGGGGAGTTGGCACCCTCGGCTTCCATACGGGCCAGCAGTTCGTCGGCCTTGCCTTCGATGCGGTTAATGGTGATGCCAGTTGCTTCGGTAAAGTCGGAGTAAAGGCGCTCATCGGTGTCATAGTGACGGGCGGAGTAGAGGTTCAACTCGCCATCGGCCAGCGCGGGTAGTGCCAGCGACATCAGCGCGGCGGCGGCAGTCGATGTTTTGCAGAAGGTCATATCAGGGTCCTGTTCCAGTTTGGAGTAACTTGACTGAAACAGTAAGAAACAGATTTTAGACGCCCCTGCAACCAATTCCGATAAAATCGGTCAGAAGGTCCGGCACCATTTCCCGACGCAGACCATCAGCCATTGAGCGCACCGAGAGGCCGGGCTATGAGGGCGGAACAAACATCTCGACTTGTCTGGCTGCGCAATAGGACATTCCGTGGCTGCCTAGAAGGTAGCTCCGGAAGAAGGTCGAGATGCTCTTCACGCATCTCAAGCGCACCCTCGGCCTCGGAAGGCTCTGATTACGTGGCCCATGCGGTGCAAATGACGAATTCCTGCTCGCCGCAACCGCCCAAAATCTCCGGAAATTGGTCAAGATCTTTCCTGCACCGCAGCAAACGCGAAAAGCCCTACAGGAAAGGCGCTCGCGCCGCACGTTGCAAGATTTGGCGCAGATGAGTGTCTTTCTCCCAAGGCCGGTGCAGGACGATCATTACGATGGCATTGATCTCCTGCCATTCTGCAAGCAGGGATCGAAGATCATCGATCCCTTCAGCCCCTGACGCTCCGATGGCAATGACCGCTGCCGAAACTCCGCCATAACCTCAGTCTCAAGAGGTGCGCGATTCGAAAACTTGAAGCCTGCCCAGCAAATTAGACGGGATGACGCCGTCTTTTGGCATAAGATGAATAGGCTGCGGCTTTTAGGCAGACGTCAGTGTTGTCACCAAAGCGTTTCGCTTGCCCATTCTTGGCTTCCTGTTCAAAGTGGCCGGTGGCGGGAAATAAGGATATGCCACACATGCAAAACGAAGAGAGGTCGGAACCCCGCGACAGCGATCCCTATCAACTTGCCTGCCTTGCCGCAGGAGTTGGTGTCTGGGACTGGGATCTTCGGTCGGACGAGATCTATTTTTCTTCTCTTGCGCGAGAGATTCAGGGTCTTTCGCAAGATGAGCCAGCAACTTTCGCCACAGTGCGCTCGCTAACCCATCCCGATGATGCTGCCGATATGCTTGCCGCGCTGGAGCACGCCCTCGATCCGGAGAACCGCTTACAGGAGAGCTATGTCTATCGGATCACGCGCCCTGACACCGGTGAACTTCGGTGGGTGAGAGCTCATGGGGTAGCGCGGTTTGCTGAGGTCGAGGGCAAGATCCAGGCCGTTCATTACAGCGGCTCGATCGAGGATATCACCGAGCGGGAGGAAATGCGGCGCGCCCTGACTGAAAGCGAGGCACGGCTGCGCATTGCACTCGATGCCGCCCAGATGGCTGTCTGGGAGATCGATCTCGAGAGCGATATCGTCACGTCCTCGGTAGAGTTGAACCGGCTCTACGGTTTCCCGGACGATGCCAAGCCCGCTGCTGATGATTTCCGGGCGCGCTATGCTCCGGGCGAGGGCGAGCGCCTCGCAAAGGCTGGAGCAGAGGCGCGGGCAAGTGGTGAAAACAAGCTTCAGACACAGGTGCGTCATCTGTTTCCTGATGGATCGGAACGAGTGTTTCTGCTCAGGGCCGCGCTGGCGCCGGTCGATCATACCGGGCGGGAACGTGCAATCGGGGTGGTGTTCGACATTACCGAACAGGCACGACAGGAAGAACGCATCGCAACTGTCGCCGATGAACTTCGCCACCGGCTGAAGAACCTGGCAGCATTGATGGGAGCGATCGCCGGTCGAACCTGGGCCCGGGACGCGCACTACGAAAGCTTTATGGCGCGTCTGCGCGCGATGTCGGCCGCCACCGATTTGATGTTCGGAAAAGAAGCCCGTGCGCTCGCGGTTTCGGAGCTTGTCGACCACGTGCTGGCCCCGTTCAAGGATGAGGCCTGTAAAATCAGGGTCGAGGGCTCACAGGTGCTCGTTCCGAACAAGGCGATTTCCGGCCTTGCCATGGCGCTCCATGAACTCGCCACCAATGCCGTCAAGCATGGCGCGCTTTCGGTCCCGGCTGGCGGTATCGATGTAAGCTGGCAGAGCACCGTTGAGGGGACGCTGGAGCTGCACTGGAAGGAGCACGGCGGTCCCCCGGTGACCAAGCCTGAGCATGTGGGGTTTGGCACCCAGCTATTGCGCCGTGGTGCCCTTCCTCCGCCACATCGAGTGGACCTCTGCTATCTCGCCTGTGGACTGGAAGCCCATATCCATGTCGTTGGAGATGATCAGCGAGTATAGAAAGCCTGTGGAACGGGGCTACGGCAGGCAGGGTTGAACCTGTCAGCCTCGCGATCTTCGGATCGGCCGTGGCCCACGGGATGTCCGCCTCCATCCTAACTCGGAGGCTGGGGTGACGTCACGCCAAGAGGGAGTGACTAAGCGCCTGAACTCCTTAATGGACGTGTTGGCTCGACGCGCCTCAATTGATCATACTATTGGATTAGTTGGCCCACCTACCGCCACTCCCGGGCTGCCGCGTTTAGCCTGTGGGCCGACTATGCCGAGGATATGACTGTGTGAAAGCTGCGTGTTGATTGTCACCGAGAACTGACCCGGCATTTTCACCGAGACTTGACCCACCCAGTTGTTATGTTCTTTGCGTTATGATGGCGTCAATGCCGCTTTTTCCTTTCGTTTCTGTTTGGCTGTCGCGGAGCTGGCCTTGAACCGGTAGCTGTCATTGCCGGTCTCGAGAATGTGGCAACGATGTGTGAGGCGGTCGAGGAGCGCGGTGGTCATCTTTGCATCACCGAACACGCTGGCCCATTCGCTAAAGCTCAGGTTGGTTGTGATGACGACGCTGGTGCGCTCGTAGAGTTTGCTTAGAAGGTGGAACAGCAACGCGCCACCCGTAGCGCTGAACGGCAGGTATCCCAGCTCATCCAAGACCACTAAATCGGCTTTCACCAGCACCTCGGCGATCTTTCCTGCCTTGCCTTGGGCCTTTTCCTGCTCCAACGCATTGACCAACTCGACCGTGGAGAAGAAGCGCACACGCTTGCGATGATGCTCGATTGCTTGAATGCCGAGGGCGGTAGCGACATGCGATTTTCCCGTTCCAGGGCCTCCGATCAGCACTACATTCTCAGCCGCGTCCATGAACTCGCATCGGTGAAGTTGGCGGACCAAAGCTTCACGGACTTCGCTGGCGCCAAAGTCGAAGCCAGAGATGTCTTTGTATGCCGGAAAGCGTGCTGCCTTCATGTGGTAGGCAATGGAACGCACCTCACGTTCAGCAATCTCGGCTTTAAGCAGCTGCGACAACATGGGGATCGCTGCATCGAAAGCAGGCGATCCCTGCTCATGCAGGTCCTGCACGGCCTGAGCCATGCCTGGCATCTTCAGGCTACGCATCATGATGACGATGGCAGCACCGGCGGGATCATGACGCATGACGTGTTCCTCCCGTGGTGCGTAGCCCGTCATATCGTGCGACATTGGCCTCGGGCTCCTTATTCAAAGAAAGGGCCGCAGGCGGGGTCACATCGGGCTGGTCTATCGGTGCGCCATCCACCAGCCTGTGAAGTAGGTTCAAGACATGGGTTTTTGTTGGTACGCCCGCCTCCAGCGCCATTTCTACTGCGCAAAGCACGGCCTGTTCGTCATGGTGGAGGACCAAGGATAGGACGTCGATCATCTCGCGGTCACCACCTGGCCTACGCAACATATGATCCTGCAGCTTCCGGAACCCTTCTGGCATCTCAACGAAGGGCGCCCCGTTGCGCAGCGCGCCGGGTTTGCGTTGAACCACCGCCAGATAATGGTGCCAGTCATAAATAACGCGCCCTGGCTGACGGTGTGAGCGTTCAATAATGCGCTCATGCGTGCAGACCACATGGCCTTCGGCGACGATGACCAGCCGTTCAGGATAGATGCGGAGACTGACAGGGCGGTTCGCAAAGCTGGCAGGCACTGAGTAGCGATTACGGTCGAATGCTATCAGACAAGTGGGGGATACCCGCTTGCTCTGCTCGACAAAGCCGTCAAACATTGTGGGCAGTGGCATCAGCGCGGCCTTCTCGGCGTCCCAGATATCCGCAATATTGCCAGGCAATCTGCCATGCGGTGTCTCGGCCCAGAGAAGCTTGCAGCGCTCCTCCAGCCATTCATTCAGCGCATTGAGGTCCGGAAAGGCGGGCATGAGTTGCCAAAGCCGATGGCGGGCGTCGCGCACATTCTTCTCAACCTGACCTTTCTCCCACCCTGCCGCAGGATTGCAGAACTCAGGGTCAAAGACATAATGGCTGGTCATCGCAAGGAACCGTGCGTTTACATCGCGCTTCTTGCCGACACCAATCCGGTCAACGGCTGTCTTCATGTTGTCATAGACGCCACGCCCCGGAACACCCTCAAACACCCGAAAGCCATGCCAGTGGGCATCAAACAGCATCTCATGCGTTTGCAGTAGATAGGCCCGCACCAGAAATGCGCGGCTGTGCGACAGCTTGATATGAGCGACCTGAAGCTTGAGGCGCTCGCCGCCGACATAGGCCCAGTCCTCGCTCCAATCGAATTGGAACGCCTCGCCCGGCTGAAAGACCAAGGGCACGAAAACACCCCGGTCAGTCGTATGTTGAGCACGCTGGCGTTCGCCCTTCCAGTTCCGCACGAAGGCCGCGACACGCTCATATGAACCATCAAAGCCGAGCTGAACCAGATCTGCATGCATCTGTTTGGCCGTTCGCCGTTCCTTGCGTGATTTACGCTGCTCAGACAGCAACCAGCCTGTCAGCTTCTCAGCATAAGGGTCTAACTTGCTCGGTCGGTCCAAAATTTGGAACTCGGGCTCAACTATCCCTGTCCGCAGATACTTCTTGATCGTGTTGCGAGACACCCCTGTCCGGCGCGCAATCTCGCGGATGGGCATCTTGTCTCGCAGAGCCCATTTCCGAATAATCCTCAGAAATCCCATGTCTAACACTCCAATAGCTCCCAGCTGATTCAAGCAGGGGCAAGGTTACACATGGGTCAATTCTCAATGACAATTTCTGCAGTTGCCGGGTCAGTTCTCGGTGACAATCAACACGCAAAGGTCCCTGTCGATGAGATGGCGCGCGTTCTGAAGCGCTGCAGATCAACGATATTCCGCGAGCTAAAGCGCAACAATTTCTCGGATGAAAACATGCCTGGATGCGATGGCTATTACGGTGCCGCTGCGAACCTGATGCAAGCGGAACGTCGTGCTCGAGAGCGCAAACTGATCAAACATCCTGAGCTTCGAAAGCGCGTGATCGAGCGTATAAAGAACGGCTGGACACCAGAGCAGATCAGTAACCGTATGATCCACGAGCGCGCTCCCCTCAGGGTCTGTCAGGAAACCATCTATCGCTACATCTATTCCAAGGAAGGTCAGCGCGAAGACCTGTGGTGGTATCTACCGACCCATCGTGTCGCCCGCAGACCACGTCGCACCAGAAGGCGCAGAGAACCCAAATTCCACCGCGATGTCAGTATTCTGTTCCGACCCGATGATGTCGCTCATCGCCGTCAGTTTGGCCATTGGGAAGCTGATTTGATGCTGTTCAAACAAAAGCTTGGCCAGTCCAACGTTACCTCATTGGTTGAGCGCGTCAGCCGCTTCACCGTGATCCTGAAGAACCCGAATAAGCGCACCAAACCGGTCATGGGAAAGATCATGAAGTCTCTCAAAGACCTCCCCCTCGTCGCCCGTCGATCCATTACTTTTGACCGCGGAACCGAGTTTGTCAGTTGGCCGCACCTCCAAGCCGAGATCGGAACCCAGACGTGGTTGTCTAATCGCAAGGCCGCAGTCAAGTCTTGATGCAAAAGCACGGCCTATCGAAATGCCTTCAGAGCATTTCGATCTCCGGTTCTTGCTCAGTTCCTTCTCAGCACGTTCACGTGATTGAGGTCATGCGTGTGTCCGGGGCATGGTTGTCTTCGCGGTCAACACTTGGCTGCCGCATTCTGGGTTCCGCAGGTGAAGCCTTCCTTTGTTTTGCACGCAGTCTGTAACAGCTGCTGCCACGTCTTTCGGATTGGCCTGACCTCCGTCCACGACAGGGACGCCTCCTCGCATCAAGTTATGATGCGCTGAGCTCGGTGTGCGAGGGACAGTACCTTAGGCGAGTTCCTCGCGCGTTGGAATAAAGGTTTGACCGGTCTTCAGCATGGAATGCATGATGACGGCGAGTTTGCGAGCAACGGCGACCGCCGCCCGCTTAAAGCCAAGGCGTTCGCGCAATTGAAGCCCCCAGGTTTTTAGATCACTGACCGTTTCGGCTCGAGTCCTCGTAAGCAACGAGGTCGCAGCCTCGTAGAGCAGCCCACGCAATCGTTGATCCCCCTTCGGGAGATGTGACCGTTAAAATCCATCTCTCCCGATTGGTATCGGCGTGTGGTGAGGCCAAGCCATGCGCCGACAGATCGGGACTTCGGAAAGTTCTTCGGGTCTTCGATAGCGGCCACATAGGAAACTGCTGTGATCGCCCCGATGCCTGGTATCGTCATAAGCAAACGCGTGCTTCGGCACTGTCGCGCCGCCAACAAGAGCTGGCGGCTGAGTGTAGACGCCTGCTCCCTGACAGCTTGCCAGGCTTCGAGCAGCGGATAGATGATCCCTTTCAACTCGACATGTCCGTCCAGCAGACCGTTAACCTTTTCTACGAACACCCGGCCTTTGCTCTTGGGCACGACAAGACCGAAAGTCTTCATCAAACCACGGATCTGATTGGTCAATTGTGTCGTGATGGCCAGGAGTTGCGTGCGGGCTGCAACCAATGACCGGATCAGCATCGCTTCGAACGACTTGACCCTAACAGCCTTATAGAAGCCGGTTTCGGCAAGTTTGGCCAATCCCTCAGCATCGTTTGCATCGGTCTTGTTCAACGTCTCACCCAAAATTTTCTGGGCATGCCGTGCCTCAATGCAGATCGCCCGAAGTCCTTCCCCCGTTAAAGCATGATAGAACCAAGTGGCGAGTGGGCCAGCTTCGAAAACGACGTTCACGGGGTCGTCCGCATGCTTCCGAACCGTCTGCGCAATAATACCCGGGTCTGAGGGACATTTCCCGCGCCATACTCTTTTGCCGTCTTCTCGGATTGAGATCGCGGTATCCTTCAACGAAACGTCAAGCCCTATGTACTGGCCCATGCTCAATCTCCATCTGTTGCTTCGAACAAGACCCTTTCGGATCACGCTCTGGATCATACCGAAGAAAAAACATTTCGCTGCCATGACGAAACGCGGAGTGACAGAGCGATTACCCCATGTTTTGCGACCCCTCCAGCCCCTGGCAGAAAGGCACAGTCGAGAACACAAACCGACGCCTTCGAAGGTGGCTGCCCCGCAAACGCGACATCCGGCAATGCACAGATCACGATATGAAGGTGATCTGTGATCGCCTCAACAACACGCCGCGCAAGTGCCTGGGATGGAAAACGCCAGCCGAGGTCTTTCGCGAAAAGATATTGGAGGAAATGCGATGACACCCCTACCCTGAGCTCGACAGGAGTCGCGGTTCAGGTATCGCTCACAATCGGGCGGTTGCGATTGTCGCAACGGCAAGCATTCTGGGAGGCTGGGGGAGCGTGGTTGTCGGACGGCTGGTGTCGCAGCGCCTGATCCGTTGGTTCGTCATTGCCACTGGATTGGCTTTAAGTGCCTGGTACTTCATCCTCGGATAGCCTTTGGTTCTGCAACCCGGGCAATTTGACTTTTGAACCTAGTCGACCGTGGGGTTTGATTCCGAGCTCAAACTGAAGTTCGACGCTGACAATGGTCATATTGCCGACGATGTTTATAGCGCTCTTCCAGGAACTAACAAGCGGCATGAAGGAGTATGAGGGCAGTAGTAAATATAGGGCGGCCCTTGGTGCCCATCCTTTCTAATCTGCTTTGCGGGGAAAAGAAAATACTGAGCCTCCACGTCCTTAGAGGGTCGACGTTGGTGTGTAGTGATACGTATATGGGGGCATATCTGAAATAGAGGTTGATATGTTTACCAAAAGTGACCTGAAAGCAATGTCCCGTAAAGAACTCGAAAGGCTTTTGTCTGATGTGAAAAAGGCATTGGACGCTGCTCGAACCCGGGATCAGAGAGAGGCAAGAAAAGCTGCTACTAAAGCGGCCGCAGAATTTGGATTTTCCTTAGGGGAAATTTCTGAAACGCAACCCTCAGCTCCTGCGAAAAAGCGGGCCAAGATTAAGAAAACTTCGAAGCCCTCAAAACCAATTTATGCCAATCCAGACGATAAGAAACAGACCTGGACGGGTAAGGGCCGACAGCCGAATTGGTTCCGTAGTCAGGTCGAGAGCGGCACCGCGCCCGATGCTATGCGTATCTGACCGGTGGAAGCCTAGAATTTCAACTATTTCGGGACCGAAAAGTACCTGACATCCGGGGAGCGAGACTGATGGTTAGCTGCGCATTTCAGAATGGTTTTTCCCTGATGCGCAGCTACCAGCATTTCGCCCACCCCCTTTATACCGATCGGCATAAGGCCTCGGGAGAGAAGTCCTCCTTCAGCGTCACGTCTACAAGGCGCCTACAGAATGACCTCATTAGGCCTACAGGACAGCTACAGACGGGCCACAACAAGTATCTCTAAAAAGCAATCTCGTTAACGGTCTGCGCTGAGCTTTTAGGTGATCATAGAGCTTTTCAGGATCGGAGTGCCCGCTCATGTTCCCAAACTTTCTTTGAATACTGAGTGGCGCTTGTAAGGCTGTTACCCTAGCGATTACTGCGCAGGGTGTTCTGGGACGCCCTGGTGTTGTTGCACCTCGGCCGAGGTTGCGCTGAATAAGGATTAAACCCGTGTGGCAAGAAGTCTGGGCAACCATCATCAACGAATTTTCCGATATTCCGGACTTGTCGACCATGACCAGTATAACACTTCGCTTGGTGTTGGCCGCGTTTCTGGGAGGATTGCTTGGCTATGAACGAGAACTCAAGGCGCGAAGCGCCGGGGTGCGCACCCATATGCTGGTGGCTGTAGGTGCGGCGCTCTTCGTGATTGGACCATTACAAAGTGGCATGCCCACACCAGACATGTCCCGGGTTCTGCAAGGTATTATTCAGGGCATTGGCTTTTTGGGCGCAGGAGCGATCATTATTCGCGCAGCAGAACAAAAGGTCCAAGGTCTGACGACCGCTGCAAACATTTGGGCTACCGCTGGGATTGGTATCGTTGCGGGGCTCGGTCTCGAGGCAACTGCGGTCCTAGCGACGGTGATCGTGCTGATCATCCTAGCCGTTATCCCGCGCATCCTACCGTCTTCGGTTAGGCCTAACGGGGCCCAAGAAGGACAATAACCCTATTAGGTTCCCCTTTACCCCGCCCGGTGGCCTGTCGTTCCAAGGGGCTG
The DNA here is from genome assembly GCF_042661425.1 of Sulfitobacter profundi. Lineage (NCBI taxonomy): Bacteria > Pseudomonadati > Pseudomonadota > Alphaproteobacteria > Rhodobacterales > Roseobacteraceae > Sulfitobacter > Sulfitobacter profundi. Next base: position 31,004 of record NZ_JBHSWA010000005.1, read on the forward strand.
TATCCAACGTAATAGGTATTTGGTTTAAATTACGTAGGGCACCCTCAATGCATTATGGCATCCGCTCCGGCTGCAACTGACAACGCGACGAGAACCGTCAGGACTATCGAAGCCAGCCCCATGCCGATACCTGCAAGGACAACCAGTCCGTCGCGTTCAACGAAGCCAATACCTGCGACGAAAAGCGAAATAGCAGGAAACCACCCGCTGAGCGGTAAAGGCACAAACAGTGCCACGGCGATTCCCAAAAGAAGCAATCCGATTAGTCGCTCAGTTTTGGGTTGGAATACGCCTTGCAGGCGCGGTCGAGTCAGGCGCTCAACGCGTCGGGAAATCGGCCGTAGACGCAGCACAGTATTTCTCAGAGCGGAACAGGACAATGACCGTTTGGCAATCCAAGGCGGCAGCCAAATATAAGAACGCCCTAGCACCAGTTGAACACTAAAGAACACCAGGGGGATGGCCGTTACAAGCGTGGCGCCGGGAGGCAGCGGCAACAGATTAATTAGGGATGAGAGCAGAATGGCCCAACCGAATGACCGCTCCCCCAACCGTTCTAAGAGATGACCAAGGGGTATCGCGTTGCGCTGGCGCTCACTCCGAAGCACGCAAAGCAAATTGAACGATAGAGAACGACTTTTAACGGTTCTTTGCCTTTTCGACAGTGGAAAACTGGAGTTGATTGTCACAATTCTCCTAAGCCCCGATGGGGAGGCGTTAAGAAAAATGTCTCTCGGATGGTCGTCATTGGCCTGCCTTTAACTTGGGGCCAATCTGCCCGGCGCATTGGTTGGCAGGTCCCTTTGGAATCCGCCCTGTTCCACTCTTGTAGAGAACTGGATGGAACTCTATTTGGGTATGAACCTGAGGGAACCAAGAGCCAATGCAATATTCTTACGAGCTGAGACCGCATGGGCGTTGATCTGATCTACATCGCAGCTGGCCTCATTCTGCTCTTCGCGGGTGGTGAAGGGCTTGTACGCGGTAGCGTGTCAATTGCCGAACGGGCTGGGCTCTCCAAAATGGTCATCGGACTGACCATCGTGGGGTTTGGCACCTCAGCACCGGAGTTGCTGGTCTCCTTGAAGGCCGCATTCAGCGGAGCCCCTGAGATTGCTCTGGGCAATGTGGTCGGGAGCAATATCGCCAATATTCTTCTTATTATCGGCGCAGGTGCCCTAATCATGCCGATCGCCGGTTGGGATAGGTCTGCTGTACGGGAAGCTCTGGTAGCGGCCTTGGTCGCTTTCGCGCTGTTTGGTCTGCTCAAAGGAGCGTTTTTGGACCGGCTCGAGGGCGCTCTGTTGCTGGCGGTTTTAGCTGTCTACCTCGGTGCGACGTTTTGGATGGAAAAACGCAGCCGTGACTCCAAGATGTTTGAGCATGAGGCCGAAAACTTCGAAGGCTCTGGCGTTTCCAGAACGAGCGTAGCCGCCGTCTTTGTTGTAGGTGGCATCATAGCACTCGTGGCGGGCGCAAACCTTCTAGTGACAGGTGCAGGATCAATCGCCAAAGCCTTTGGGGTTTCCGATGCTGTGATTGGCCTGTCCCTCGTAGCCATCGGCACCTCCCTGCCTGAACTTGCCACATCTATCTCTGCGGCCCTTAAAAAACAGTCTGACGTAGTCATAGGCAATGTGATCGGGAGTAATATTTTCAACGTTTTGGCGATCCTCGGGATCACATCCGCGATTGTCCCCATCGAAGTCAGCGACCGGTTTCAAGGGTTTGACATGGTGTTCATGCTGCTTCTGTCATGCGGCCTAGCGGTGATTTTGTTTGCAGCCAAGCGCATTGGTCGAGTAGCAGGCTTCCTGTTCATAGCGGGCTACGCTGTCTACATTGGATACTTATTCCAAAGCGGCGCGATCAGCTAGCCTTCCTGAATATCCCCGGCCGGGGTCGCATGAAGATGTAGCTCAAGCCAGACCGATTAGATGGCCGCTCAATCGCATTCTGTGCTGACCATCGTCTCATCTGGCACCTGCGTGTTGCAGTAGATCCCAGCATCAAGATCAGTGTCGACCAAAACGGCATCTTCAAAAACAGCGGCCTTCAGAACCGTGTTTTCGAACGACACGTTGATGAGCTTGGCGCCGGTGAAGCTGGCGCCCGTCAGATCGGCAGAGTCAAAGGAGACATTCTCCAAGGTTGCATAATCAAACAGCGAAAGATTGAGGCCTGCTTCAGAGAAGTCCACGTCTCGAAGCTCAGCTTCGGTCAGGTCTATTCCGGTCAGTTTCCGACCCGTAAGGTCCAGCTGCTCGAAGGCACAGCCGGGACATCTTCCGAGCATACGCAATTGTTTCTCTTGCTCCGGTTCCTGCCCGATCGCGGACGTGCCAAAGAGCGAAGCGACAGCCAGAAGCACGCCGAGGCGGCTCGTCCGAAACGCAGAATTTTTCAAGAAGTACCACCTAAGCCTATAAGGCCTCTAAAAATCAAAAAGCTCGCTCAAGAAGCCTTCGCGCCGCTTCTTTTTATAGGGCCTGCCATGACCGTGATCTTGTCCGGAGTTGCGCAAGGAGGCGACCTCACGGGGTGCAGGTTCGGGGCCCGAGCGTTCAATGATCTTGTCTAGCTCGCCTCGGTCTAACCAAACCCCACGACATTGAGGGCAGTAGTCAATTTCTACACCGGAGCGATCTGTCATCACCAGCTGGGTTCCATCGATCGGACATTGCATCGGTTAAGCCTCCTTCATTCCTAAGTTAATTGGGCACCCGCGATGCAAACTGCAACCACTTCAAATTTATTCTCGCCAGAATCGCTGTGCGTTTGAGCGGCTGGAGCGGAGCCAGCCAAGTTCCAGATGGTCATATAAAGTGGAGTGCATGCCTGCTCTCCGGGTGCGAGCTAGATCACGCGGTGCGCAGCATCCCAACGATCAGATGAAGCGGCCTCTTTCAAAAAAGCTATAACAGTCTCGGGCTGATAGGGTTTAGCAATAAATGTCGTGCCGGTAGGAAGACTGTTTGCCGCCACATTTGAGGCTCCGGATGCGACAATGATCGCAATGTGCGGCCATCTGCGGCGCACAATCTTTGACAGTTCTAAACCGTTTAGTGAGCCAGGCATCTCAATATTTGTGAACATGATGCCTATGTCATTATTCGAAGTGAGAACTGTGAACGCGTTGGCCGAATGTGCAGCAGCGTATCCCGAGAGGCCCGCATCCTCCACAAGGCCCATGGCCGCGAGGCGCAAAAATGGATCAGCTTCTACGACGAGAACGCCGCATGCATCACTAACGATCATAACAGAGATATTCCTATGCGCTGAGATTTACATATCATTGCTAGATAAGCGTTCTATGTCATTTTCAATTGACCTGCCCCCCTTCCTCACTAAAGCCATTTTCCCGACAAATATTTAACAACATTGAGTATCCGTCGGATTCTTTCCTCCACGCTAGGAGGATGGTTAAGTAGCAATGGCTCGCATCGCTAAAAAATGCACTTGTCCGAGGAAGGTGTACCTATGAAAAAACATACGCACAGCGCCTCTCCTGCAAGTTGTCCGACCGACCAGCTTAAAGGTCGAGATGCTCCGGTAAATAGCGTACCGCATGCCATAGCGATCGAAACTATGGAAACGGCGTTGGCAGCTGCTCGGATAGCCGTGTTTGAACTCGATCTGGTTGCAGACACCTCGAATGTCTCAGCAACTTGGCGTGATCTTATGGATGTCGACCTGTCCGACGGCGTCGACTTTCAAACAGAATGGCGAAAGAGAATCCACCCTGACGACGAAGTGCTTATCGAACGTGCATTGGCTGATTACGTAAATGGCCAAGCTCCCCGGGTGGCAGTAGAATATCGGCTACGTTCACGTGATGGGCTGGACTGGCTCTGGATGCGTACAGATGCCGAAGCAACTGAGTGGGATGCTCAGGGGAATGCTCTCAACTTGGTCGGCACGCAACGAGACATTACAGACCGAAAACGCGCCGAGATAGCGCTGCAAGGTAGCGAAGAACAATTTAGGTCTCTGATGAACAATGCCCCCATCGGAACAGCCTTGGTTTCATTGGAGGGTCAGTGGCTGGCGACAAATGCAGCAATGACTGCCTTCCTTGGCTATTCAGAAGAAGAACTGAGAAGCACAGATTTCCAGTCCATAACGCATGAGGACGATCTGGATAGTTGCCTTTTGAAAGTCCAAAAACTTTTAAGTGGTGAAATTGACGCTTTCGAACTCGATAAAAGGTATGTGCGCCCCGATGGAGAGATCGTTTGGGGGCATCTCTGCGTGGTTCTTGTGCGGAGCGATTATGGCCAACCTTTGCACTACATAACTCAGGTCTTAGACATAACTGAGGCTCGGAAGTTGGATTTCCTCAGGAACGAGTTCATGTCCATCATTGCTCATGAATTACGCACGCCCGTGACGGCAGTCGTAGGGGCGCTGGATATGCTCGACGTCGTTTGTCCCAATGGTCCAATAGAAAAAGTGCAGCAGCTTGTAAAAATTGCCAAACGCGGCGGTGACCGGTTGCGCACGGCGTTGGAAGATCTACTCGACTTCGAACAAGTGTCAGGCGGAGCTTTATCCCTCAACCTGACTGAAACAAATATTATCGAAATTTTAGGAGAGGCGCTGCTGAAGAGCCAACCCGTCATGGATCAGCATAAAAGTTCAGCCCGCATGATCCTACAGGAAAGCGAGATCTCCTGGAAATGCGATCCGGTTCTGTTGGATAAAGCGCTTAGGCACCTGCTCTCAAATGCTGCTAAATTTTCTCCTGAGGATACTGAGGTTCGGGTTATAATCGCGAGGGATACAAGCCAATTAAGCATCCGTGTAAAAGATTCAGGCCCCGGCATTCCCGGTAATCTTCAGGAGAAGATATTTCAGCCTTTCTGGCAGCAAGACACATCTGACACAAGAGCGCAGCAGGGTATCGGCCTCGGGCTCACTATTTCCCGCCAGGCGATCCGAAGAATGGGCGGTGAGCTATCAATCGAGGCCTGTGGTGGGCCGGGGGCTGAGTTTCTTATCACGCTTCCCGCCTGCCCTTCGCAATGAATTCACCTCAGCGAGGAGGGTGACGGGAAGTACCGCCACTTTCGCCCACTCAGATTCAAAAGGACCCGCCGAAGAAGTGGTTGATCGCAACGTAAAGAGTAAAGGTGCACAGAACCGCCATAGAGGGCATCACGGCCCAGATAAATAGCCGTCGCTGCTTAATCTTATCGCGCTTTTTTCCTTCTCCAGATCATCTAGACGCATCGTGTTCTCCGTAGATCAGCAAACGGCGCACAAGGCCGCTTCGCCAAAAAGTTTCTATCTGGTGGAAGGCAATTTCTTGCGGGGAGGCCTCACCAAGTATGACAGGCGCCTCCTACACCAATTCTCTCCAGAACGACGGAGAGAGAAGTACGAAGACCGTCAGCATCTCTAGCCGACCAGCGTACATGCCCAAGGACAGCAGCCATTTTGCCCCATCGGGTAGCGAGGAGAAGTTGCCTGCCGGGCCTATGATGTTGCCTAGACCGGGCCCGACATTAGCCACTGCGGTGAGGGCACCGCTAATTGAGGTCGTCATGTCCAAACCGAACGAGTTAAGAGCAACTGCGAGGCCCATTACTGTAGCAGCATAGAGGGTGAAGAAGGTCATCACCCCGTTGATAACATCATAGTCGACCACCCGCCCTTCGTAGCGGGTTGGAAAAACTCCATGAGGCTGATGAATATGCCGCATCTGGGCGTATACGCTGCGGATCACGACCACCCATCGCATCATTTTTCCGCCTCCCGATGTAGAGCCCGTACATCCACCCAGGGCCGTGAGGCATAAAAAGGTAGTCGCTGCAAAGGGTCCCCAAAGCGTATAGTCGGTTGTCGCAAATCCTGTGGTGGTTACAACCGAGACGACATTGAAAGCCACCAGCCGCAGGGTCTCAAGAAGCGGTGTGTGTGTTGTAATGACACGCCATAGTGTCAGGATGAAAATCGCCGATGACAGAGAGATGAGCAGGGCGCGAATCTGTTCGCTACGGAAGGCGCCCCTTGTCAGCACGCGGATATACCACGCGAACGGCAGGGCCGCTGTCAGCATAAAAAACGTTCCCATCCATTGCAGGTAAGCGCTTTCGAAAAGGCCGAATGAGGAATCTGAGGTAGAGTAGCCGCCGGATGATACGGTCGTGAAGGCGTGTACGAGCGCTTCAAATCCGGTCATGCCGCCAGAAAGGTAGGCGATGGCGCAAATGAAGGTCAGGGCAAGATAAATCCAGACCGTTGCTGAAGCAAACCGAGCGGCACTGGCGAGTGCCTTCTCCCCTTTTTCTGAGCTTTCTGTTTGATAAAGCTGCATGCCACCAACGCGCATGATTGGCAGCAGAGCTATGCCTGCGACAATGAAACCGACCCCGCCGATCCATTGAAGCAGTGCCCGCCAAAGCAAGATGCCGTGATCCGTGTTGTCGAGTCCCGTCATTACGGTTGAGCCGGTGGTGGTAATCCCCGACATGGATTCAAAGAACGCGTCGGAAAAAGACAGCCCCCAAAGCCACAGAGGAAGGCCCCCTGCCAAAGCCGCGACGAACCATGCGCTGCCGGTGAGAAGGAAGGAATGCCGACGGTCCAATCCTGGGCTGCGACCCATAGCGCTGACACAAACACCACCCCCAATGGACATGGTGATCAACGCTGCCTCGAAGAATACCACCCGCGTTGCGGGGAAGATGAGCGCATCGAAGGCCATTAGAACGCCAAGGCCGAGCAAAAGTAGGCCGTTGATGAATACCACGATTGCCATGCCGCCCTAGCTCTCGCGGAACCGGTAGCCGATGCCGGGCTCGGTAAATATCCAGACGGGGTCCGTCGCATCGTCGCCAAGTTTGGTGCGCAGCTGCCGGATAAATACCCGTAGATACTGGCTGTCTTCGGCGTGAGCCGCGCCCCAGACCTTTTCGAGCGCCATGCGCTGTGTCACCAGCCGACCGGGATGGGAGGCAAGAAGCCAGAGCAATTGAAACTCTTTGGGCGTCAAACTGAGGGCCTGGGTGTCCAAATGTGCTGAATGTGCAGCGACATCTAGAATAAGTCCGCCAATCTCAATCCGGGAAATGTCCTGCTGTTCGGTGCCACGGTCCCGAAGCAAGGCGCGCAACCGCGCAAGCAATTCGCGCGTACCAAAGGGTTTCGCCACATAGTCCTGCGCCCCAAGGTCGAGCGCTGCCACTTTTTCAGTCTCATCGGCGCGCACTGACAGAACAAGAACCGGCAGATTTGACCAAGTACGAATGTCTCGTAGCACATCTTTTCCGTCCCGATCCGGCAGCCCAAGATCAAGAACCAGCAGATCCGGCGCACCTGTGGCGGCCTGCACGATAGCCTCCCGGCCGGTTGCGGCCTCAAGAACAGTATGCCCCTCGGATTCCAGCGCGATCCGCAAAAAGCGTCGGATCTGATCTTCGTCGTCAATAACAAGAATACGGGCCATCAGACCCCCTGACCGGCGATCGGCAGGCGAAAGACGATTGTCGTCCCGCTTTCGTCTGGGTTGGTTGCCTGAACATAGATGTCACCGCCATGCGCATCGACGATGCCGCGCGCGATCGCGAGGCCAAGGCCCGTCCCGGCGCGCTGCGTATCGCCCGCCGTCACGCGGTAAAACATCTCAAAAACGTCGCTGCGTGCCTGCGCCGGTATGCCAGGCCCCTGATCACTGATTGCAAGTTTCAACCAAGTGCTTTCCGCGTGCCCGGATAACAAAATTTCAGAATTATCCGGTGCATACTTGGCGGCATTGTCCAGCACATTGACCAAGAGCTGTTCGATCAGGATGGGATCAACATCAATTAACGGCATGCTGTCGGGCAGGCTTAGTACAATCTTGTAGGGGGCGAGATTACTGCGGAGCCGCCGCCGGGCATTTCCGATAATCTCGAGCAAATCGGAGGCCACGCATCGAGGCCGAAGCGCTCCATGGCTCAGACGTGTCATGTCCAGAAGGTTCTGCACATAGCGGTCCAGACGCTCGCCTTCCTCCCGGATCGTCTCGGCCAAGTCTTGGCGCATTGGTTCAGTGTAGCGGTCGCCCCCTTCTGCTAAAGTAGATGCAGCACCGATAATGCTGACCAAAGGCGTTCGCAGATCATGGCTGACTGATGATAAAAGTGCCGAGCGCAATTTTTCAGTTTCCGTCGCGAGGCGGGCAGCTTCGAGCGTTTCCGTGAGATCAGTACGTTCAAAAGCCAATGCCAACTGGCTTGCAAAAGCTTCCAGCAGACGTCGATCATCGCGTTCGATGGCTCTAGACCGAATACCAAGCGCAGCCAATGTTTCTTCGCCAGCACGCACAGGTAAGATCAACCACTCGGGGGAAATTGCTGAATTGCTGGCGACAATGACAGGCTCCCCAGAGGCAATCGTTCGGCCGCAGGCCTCTTTGATACCCTCGTTCTCAACCGCTAATGCCGGGCTGTAAGCAATCTTTTCGACAGCATCTGCAAAAGTGCGAAACAGCGCCACCTCCACGCCCATTGTGGCGGTGACATGATCCACTGCGGCGTGCGCCACAGCCTGCGACGAAGGCGCACGCGCAATCTGCTGAGCGAACTCATGAAGGATCGTGATACGCTCCACACTCCCACGTAGCGCCATGGCGCGGGTCCGAAGTCGCGCAGCCAAACTGCCGGTGACAAAGGAGGCCAGAAGAAACAAGCCAAGGGTTACCAAATCAGCTTCTTGTAGGACACGGAATGTGAAGCGTGGCTCAGTGAAGAAGTAATTGTATGCAGCGAACCCAGCAAAGGATGCCAGGATTGAAGGCCCGGGACCGCCGAACGATGCAACAACAACGACACCAGCCATGAAGACAAGAGTTAACTCGCCAACTGGTAAGGTGGCTTCCAGCACCCTGGCTGCAAACGTGACCATAACCATCACTAGACAGGCGCCCAGATAGCTGCGGCTTCCTGCATGCGTCCGTGCACGGTGAAGTCTGAATATCGGCATTTGGCGAGGACGGTTGATTGGGTTTACCTCAGAAATCACAGCATCTTGGAGCATTCAGCGCTACTTTTGCATCGAGAGCACGTAAAGACGCTATGCTTGTTTTCACTAGCTCGTATAAAAAAAGCATAAAAGTTAGGGCTGCGCGTTGATTAGGAGCGATCGCTGGAGTTGCAGACAGAAGCAGTGATTTCTGGCGATAGTTATCGGTTTTCTCAAGAGCCGCCTTGGGTCCCCGTTGGACGTGAGGTTCAATGGGGACAAGCATGCTGGAGCAGCAATACGAGGTCTAGTTGAGCACGATCAATGATAAGGAATTCAATCCGTTAAGAACGGAGATTTCCAACTAGGTAGGCCAATGTCTTGGGTGGGTGAAAGCAGATTACGGCTAAGTGAAGAGAGGGGCAGTCAGGAGCGATTTACGTGTTTCTAGTGGATCGCGCCCTAGATGCCCGGAGGCCTGAACTTAAGAGCCGCATGCAATGACAGAAAAATTTCTTAATTTACCATTCTGAAGTATGGAGCTCGATACGCATTCTCCATGCCAGAGTTCCGGCAAAAGCCCATATCCATGTTGCTTGTTCCGTCAATTTGGCCGTAGGAAATGAACGATGCCCCATTAACTCCATCTGCATTAGCAGAAAAGGTAATGTCCCCCATCGCCAAGACTTGTCCATTGTAGACGCTCAGAGAGGAGGCGACCTTGAAACCTCCGAGGGTCATCAGCGAAGCACCGCCACCTTCTGTGCAATCATCATCACGGCCAATCTGTAAGCCTTGAGGGGAGTTTAAGGATGTTGCTCCCTCATGAGTTGTTGCGATCACCACATCTTCCAAGACAACACCATTAGAAAACTTGATCTCGCAATCGGAAATGAAAACAAATTCACTGTAGAGACCAGCGTCCATGGTGATAGAGCCAGAACCACCACAAATCATACGATTCACTGCATTTTGTTTGAAGTGATAAGAGTTCAGTGAGTTGGTGTTTCCCTTCGGTTCTGGTTCCCCTGGCGGGAGACCGGGGAATTCTCTTAGATCGATGTCGTAGTAATAGCTAGGGCTGACATACGGCGGCAGATGCTCAGCTTCTGCCGTCCAGAAGCTATCGATGATATCAGGCAATTGATTGAGCAACCGCAGACGGTACTTTCCGTTCCGAAGAGCAGTTTGCAGGCCGTCGTTCTTTTCGAAACCAGATCTTGGGATGTCGAGGTCATCGATGTTCGGCATCGATACAACAGTTCCTGGTTCAAAATAGTTGTTCTGATTCATGCTGACGTATTCATTTGAATGAATGCAAAAGCCATTTGAGAAATTGTTGTTTGATTGGACATCCACTACGCCCTCGGCAACGAAACCTTCGGTAAAGCAGCCTGGATAATATGTAGAATAAACTGACTCGACTCTGACATCGAATGTATCGCGGCCGACTAGGCGGAGTAGAAAGTTGCGCGAGGCATTATCCCGGGCCTCCTCCATCATTGCGTGAACTTGCACCGCAGACCTAGAATTTGGATCTAGAACGAAGCTCTGTTCCGCAAAATCCCATTTCCCAAAACTCACATCAGTAGCCAATAGAGCATTATAACCGAACTGGTTTGGAGGCAGCATAGATGCTACGGTTTCAGTTGCCCTCGCGATGGATTCGTCTGGACTGTGTTTTTCTCGGCTGTAAAGTGCAGCGTGAGCCGCACTATCGGCAGCCACTTGTAGTTGTGTCCGTTCAGAGATTACTTTGTTAATATCGACGGCAAGCCCACCAAGAATGAGACATATCAAGAGCAGGAAGAGGGAAAGAAGCGTAATGGCTCCATCTTCTTTATGAACCCACTTGAGATGAGCTTTTATAGGCACAGCCTCAAAACTCCACGATATGTTGAGCGCTGACAAGAATTTGCACGCTGTCAAACGTGCTCCTGGCTAAATTCAACGGCATCAATTTTCCAGCGGAAGCTGTGAGGTCCGTCTTTACGAAGCCCCCTGAGATCGTAGTTGCAACGTTTATATCGGCATCGAGATGTGCAACCTGTCCGATAATGTAATCCTGAACGGCTATACTATCGGGAAGACGACCTAGGGAAAAGGCGCGGTTGCCATCATGTACAATCCGCGTCAACTGCGACTCATAGAAAAATACCATCGAGACGTTCATGATTATCGCTAGTACAAAAACGAAAATCGGCAGCCAGATCACTGATTCAATCGTAGCAGAGCCCTGATCATCCTTACAGAATCCGGTTACACGACGTGAAACGCTCGCTTGATCGGCTCTGATTGTATCCCAAGATCGCTGCATAGTGTGGCCCTTAGAGGAAGGAAACTCCTCCCGTGAAGTAAATTGCTGCCCTAAGAATCTGACTTAAATACGTTCTCGCGACGGCATTTTTTCGTTACTTTCTGTAATCGATCCGCGGCGATATGCGATTGTCCTTCAATCCCATCGCGCTCCGCGCAAGCACGGTCCCTTGTCGCCGCAAGATCTTCAGCATGTATGGGCGCGGCATGACGACCCGTGATGCCCAACGGCAAATCGAGGAGGTCTACAGTTTTGAGGCATCTCCCAGCTTGATATCGGCGTGCACCGAGGCCGTGATGGACAGCATGGTCTTTTCCGATTGCTCAGGTCCCGCGGATAGCCGCCAAGTTCCTTTTTTATCATTCCACTCGCAGTCTTGAGCAGATCATGCTCAATCGGGAAACTCGCGGATGTCGCACTGCAGAGCTTCACGCTGACGCTCCAATTCTTCAAGCTCTGGGTGAAGGGCGCTCTTCTTGCGTTTCATCATGGCAGGAGCCTCCGGGCCAAGGCTCTGTGTTTTCCAAGCATAGAGCGTCGGCCGACTAACTCCGAACCTTTCGGCCAGGGCCTGGGCATTTTCTTGACGGCTATATAGCCCGACCACAGCAGCCTGCTTCACGGCGTCAGTGTGGTTGCCAGGGCCATATGCCGCGTTGGAAGCCGGCTTCATGTCAGGAAAGGCCTCGCGCACCCAATCCGTCATGTGGCCCGGCCAGGATAGCCTAAAGCACGCAGCGTCCATGAGATGCAGCGGCCATGGGTTGCATAATGTTCTAACGCAACCTGCTTCTGTGCCGTCGAGAACTTAGGCGGGCGCGGTACCGATTTTAAACGCAAGTCCTGCAGGCGTTCGTATTCTCGATGCCACCCTTTCAGGGCGTTCTTCGTTGGATACCCCAACTCACGTATTGTGTCCTGCACACGCTTACCGAACTTGAGATAAAGCTTAACCGCGCGCAGTCGTTCTTCGTAGCTGTACATGGACTATCTCCAAGATAGTCCCAACTTTTCGTCCGCACCCCCTTAGATGAAAAGTGAAGGTGTCCGAACAACCAGAACCTTGCGAAAACTGTATTTAACAAGAGCCCCTACATGCGCGAAAGCCCGCGCCAGTCTGGACGGGGGACGCGAGCTTTCTGAGAAAACCGAACAGAGAATCGGCATTCCCCAGAAAAGTATGTTTTACAGGTCAACCAAAGGCAACTGGGCCGCGCTTGAAGACCGAAATCAGCCCGAACCCCGTGGAATTTTGCCGAACTGTCTTTTCATGCTAGATGCCGTCCAAGGGGAGCTAGCATGCGCCGAAAAGAAGATGACATACACGAAGAGTGCGAGAAAATTAGGCATCGTAGGTTTTTGATTTGGGGCGTGGTACCGTCTATGGTTTTCCTATGGGGCTTCGCTCTATGGGTCGCGCTGGAGCATTTCTTCAGCGCCTACTAGGTCAGATAAGAAGATGGTTCCGCAGAGAGGTGTGAGCCTAGCCGGAGCCAATCCCTCGGTATGTTGGATCGCGATCTAGCCCTCCCGCTTCTAAGAACGATTAAGGGGAGAAAGACCTTAGATGGACCCAGAGTTTTCAAAATCCGGTGCTACGTGGGGATATATCCTGTCCGCCCAAGGTAGGCCGTCCGTCAAACGGCAGCGACAAGACATTTCGCTGCATGGGGTAATTGAACAGGTTTGGTGTGACCAGTTTGAGGGGCAAACTACGCGTCCTCGAAAGCATCTCATCCAACGAGAGCAACTGCTGCTGGCGGTAAATCAAGGGGATAAGGTCGTTGTGACGGCACCAGAATGCCTGGGATTGTCAGAACGTGACGTGAACTGGTTCTTGACAGAACTCGCCACTCGCGGCGTGCTTCTGTTAGTCCATTCCGGAACCATTGTTGTTGATCCGGGTGGATCGACAAGAGACCTAGCTGCTGTAGTTGGCCGATTTCACAGCAAACTGCGACTATGACACTGGAGCGCGGAGAGACCGCTCGACAGAAATTTTGACCAGCTTGACATCATTATCAGGTAAAATGGCGGCCGAGCATTCTGTGATGAAGGCGCCTAAGGTGGACCGCTTCACCGTCAAACCGCAACCCTTTTGCTCTCAGCTGGTCCATCGACGATCATCATTGCGCAGCCTCGCGAGCAGCGCTCAACGCGGCTGTTGATACCATAGAGGCGGCGGATCATCGCGGGTGTGAGTATTTCTAGCGTCGGACCGGTGGCGAGGATGCTGCCCTCGCCCAAAGCGATGGTGGTCGTGCTGCACCGCATCACCTGATTTAGGTCATGCAAAGCGAGGATCATCACAGCTCCGCTTTCAGCGGCATAGGATTGCAACGCCTCCAATACCTCGTATTGCCGGTAAAGGTCGAGCGCGGAGGTGGGCTCGTCCATCAGAATAACCCGGGGCCGCGTCACCAGCGTCTGTGCGATCGACACGACCTGACGTTGCCCGCCGGACAGTTCCGGCAACTGCCGCTCAGCAAGTGCGGTGATGCCCAATCTGGCCAATACGTCGTTCACGGCCGTCAACTCGGAAGCTGAAAGTCGCCAGCCGCCCCCACCCTGCTTCAGCGCGAGTATGATGGATTCGTAGACCGTCAGCGCTGCATTCATCCCCGTATCCTGAGGCATGTAGCGCAAGTCCTCCGCGGCTGCACCGCTGAGACGCACAGTCCCTGCCCCCGCATCTGACCTGCGATGCGCCGAAACAGCGTGGACTTACCAGCCGCATTGGCTCCCACAAGAGCGGTCAAGCTGCCTCCTCGAATAAGCGGTGTTGTTGCCTTGCTGAGGACCTCATGCCGACCATAGCGCGCACCGAGGTTTTCAAGTTGCAGCGTCACCATGCTTTACGCCCCTTGGTCAGAATAAGAGCGGCAAAGAAGGGAACGCCCACCAATGCCGTGATAATGCCAATGGGCAGGACAGCGCCGGGCAGCAAGGCCTTCGAGAGCACAGATGTGGCCGAAAGGATCAGCGCGCCAGCTAACATCGCTCCAGGCAGGAAGAACCGTTGATCTTCACCCAAGAGAAGCCGTGCCACATGTGGACCGACAATGCCGATGAAACCTATCGTGCCGACGAAGGAAACCGGCACGGCCGCCAAGAGCGATACGAGAAACAAAGCTTCCAGTCTCAGCCGACGCACCGGCACGCCCATTGCCGCCGCGCGCGCTTCACCCAGTCGAATGGCGGTCAGGGCCCATGCCCGGCGAGCAAAGAGCGGCACACAGAGCGCGAGGACCACCGCCGTCACCGCCACCTTGCCCCAAGTGGCTTTGGTGAGGCTGCCCATGGTCCAGAAGACCACGGCAGATAGAGCCTGCTCCGAGGCAAAATATTGCAACAACGCCAAGGCCGCGTTGAAGCTGAAGACCAATGCGATGCCTAGAAGGATAATGGTTTCGACCGTCACGCCCCGTAGAGTGGACAGTCCAAAGATCAGCAGAGCGGCTGCCATCGCCATCAGAAAAGCATTGATCGGCACCATCAGGGAGATCGCCGCCGGAAAGAGTGCGACCCCCAACACCATCGCCAACGCCGCGCCAAAACTGGCTGCTGCCGAAAGGCCGAGCGTGAAGGGACTGGCCAAAGGGTTCGCCAGGATGGTCTGCATCTGCGCCCCGGCAAGCGACAGGCTTGCCCCGACCGTCACCGCGAGCATGGCCATCGGCATCCGAATGTCCCAAACGACGACCCGCATCTGCACATCCGCATCGGTTGGAGAGACGAGGGTCCGCAGCACATCTGCCACCGAATAACGCGCCGGTCCCAGTGATAAGTCCTGAAGTGCGTTCTGAAGCACTTCAGGCCAGCAATTTTTTGTGAGCTATCGCGGAACCGTTTAAAGCCGGAGCCTTTTCAAGAAAGATCTGTGCGGCAGCTTGTATTGGTATGTGCCGACACAACTCATAGCCTGAAAGCTACTCCGAACCAACAAAGGAAGAATATTTAGTGTCCTATGGCGGCATGACCGCGCGCGAGGGCGCTCCACGGAAAGGTCGCTCTGGAAGAGCCAGACCATACGAGGACTGGCTGCACTGGGATCCCTCTCGGGGAACGTCCGCAGTCAAAAAAGGCGACCCGAAGGCCGCCTTTCCCGAGCCCCCTCATAGGGGACAATAACATAGGAGGCCGGTCGAAACCGGGTCAGCCCTAACCCCTCAAGGGGAAACATGAAGGAAATCGCCTCGGTTCGCTGCGGGGCTGGGCGCAACCACCAAGAGCCATCCTCCCTCTAGCAATCTTATGGGGCTCTTTCCTTTCAAAACACAATAAAAAAAGCAATCTGGAGGGCACGACAAACGTCGTGACGCGATACGTCACATTACTCCAAGCTCCCGCAGGAGGTCATCGTCCAATTTCGGCACGGTCAGCGGCGGAGGGGGCGCGATAAATTTTCGGACATGCGACTTTGACACCCGGGACTGATCCTGATCCATAGTTGTCCAGTCCAGGAAGTCCAAAAGACCACCTTGGCGCGTGTCCTGACTTAGGCGCGCGGCGGCATCGTGCATACTACCTGAGACCAACGCAGTAATAGCATATGGTAGAGCAGGCGTAAGCTGCTTGACACCCGAGCAGTTTGCTCCCCAGACGTTCAAAACGGTGAGCGTATCCATCGTCAGATAAGCTTGCCCGGTGAGAAGCGTGTGGGAATATTCGTCGGCCATCCGCATCAATGTATCACCTACATAACAAAGAAGTTCGGGTCCGTGGCGCTTTTGAAAATTCGAGAGCGCGTCTCTGAGACGTTCCGGCAGGTCACCAATTTCGACCCGTCGAAACGCTTCTTCATCCCATACAACAACAGCGTCAAAGACAAATTTGCTGAGGTGATAGGGCTCATCGGTGAACACGAAAGAGATGGCTCGGACTTCGGCGCTGGAGCCCTCCCATTGGGCACAAAGAGCAGTCAACTGACTTTGCCAATGCTCCTCAGGTGAAAATTCTGTTTCCATCGAGGGCACAGGGTCGGAACGATACCCCATCCATTGTTGCCCCTTCTGGGCTTTTTCAATCATGTCTTTGGTGTGGTTCAGAGGAGATTTGGTCATGGTTTACCTTTTTTGATTTTTGAATTTGCGGGACGTAAAGCGGAGGCACGTCGCCGAGCAGAGATTTCAGGGGGAGTAGGGTTCTGTTTCGCGGCGCCGGAAGCTCTTCTGTGCTCTACCCGGCGCCTCGCATTCAGGCAGACCAGCTGCAGATGAGAGGGCCGTTTTCGACGATATCCTTGGCAAGGAACGTGACAACCGCAGGGTAGTAGCGCAGCAAGTCCTTCCATTCCGCATCCCGTGCATCCAAATCGTAAAATTTCTCAGGGATGTCGGACACGGCATCGGCGGTGGTGAGCCCCAAGGCCGCGAACTCCTTTTTGAGCATGGTCGCAACCACTGCTAACGTGCCGAGAGAGACATAGAAGTCGCTATAGGTCTCATAGACATTCCCGCCAGAGCCTTCCGCAAGCGCCTCAAAGAGATCGTCGTGGTTGCGCAGGTAGAACAGCTCCTCCCCATCCCGATAAAAGCCAATATCCAGCCCCATCTGTGTATCCTTTCCAATGTGATGGTTTCAGTTGAACGGCACGTGCAGTGCCTAAAAATGAACTGGGAACCTTTTTCTGAGGCCGATAATCAAATCGTGCATTTTGATGAAAAAAGTTTTTCCGCGAACAGAAGGAGGGGCGGGTTATCAAGAGCGCCCTGCCCCTCCCAGTTGAATTGGCCGTAACGGCGTCGGACTTGAGCGGGGCAAAGGCAGCAAAGAAGCCCCGCCCGGCTCACGCCGAGATCACCCCCTTCCAGCTTCGCGATACAGCGGTCCATCGCTTGGATCGCACCACTTTCGGCAAAGTCGCTGCGGTAGGTTTCCTGCATATAGCGGTCTTCATGCCCCAGCATATGTTGGGCTGCCCACCGTGCACCGGGCCGTTCGCGTCGCATCAGATCGGTCAAAAGTGTCCGAACCAGATGCCCGTGGATTTTGAAGTCGTCTTTAAGCCGGAGGTTAATGAACCCCTCATTGACCACGGCGTCGGCAAGGGTCAGCAAATTAGCACCCTGCAACTCCGACACACGCCGCTCAATCATCCAGGCAGGCCGATCCCCTAAAATATGGGCGTCGATCAGTTTTGAGGTTCCCGGCCAAAGCGCATCAATCTCTTTTTGGCGGCCGGTCTTCGACGTCCGGATTGCGTGATGCCAGTCACCCTGCGCATCGCGGATCAAATCCACACCGATGTCGAAATGCCGCAGATCGCCTTGCCGATCCCCGGTGTTGACGAGCAATGCATATGACACCGCCTTCTGCCGCAGACGCTGGGCCGAAGTGGTGTGACCCGGCAGTTTTTCCGCCTCCTGCGCGGCAGCCATTGCAGCATGCAGAAGATCGCTCATGGTGAAGTGCTTGCGAAACGCGCGCAGCTTCGTCCATTTGCCCGGATCACTTTCCGTCGCTTCTTCCGTCAACGCCCCCGCAAGGTTTGCCAAAGCGGCCAGACTGGCCTCATCAAAAAGACCCGCGCGCATAAAAAACATGCGCAGCCGTTCGCAATAATCTGCAGCGGTTCCGAAGGAGACCCCGCGCTGTGTGATCAGATACCGAAAAAACGCTTCAAAAAGGTCCGCCGAAGGGGTGGGTGCGATCTCCACTCCCTGTGCTGCCGCCCATTCGCGGCTTTTTGCGAGAAGACCCACTGCACTGATCACAGCGACTTGTGTTTTAGCTGCCAAGCGCGGCAGACGGTTGCCGTACGGCCGGACAGTCCTGCCCAAGTTTGGCACAGCTGCCGCCCAAGCTTTCGGCCAATCCTCCGGTGCCAAACCAACGCGCCGACTATCTCTCGGCCGCGCCGGTTTGGCATTATAACGCGCGTTGAGCCAAGCGTCCCACCGCTGTGTGACCGGCGCCGCCGGGCTTAACGGCACGGCGGGCGCAAAAAGACGCAAACCCTTCAGCAACGTTCGCAGTCGGCTACGCGATGTGGCAACAGCCGCATAGATCTCTTCAGTTACGAGATCAGGAGGTAGCTTGGCCTGGGCCAGCCGATTGTAAAAATCCTCAATCGCAGCAGGCATGCCGCGTTCAAGGGTCTGCCCTGCCCGTAGTTGCGCTTGCATGCGCGTCACTACGTCGGCAGGAATATGAGGTCCGCGTTTTGCAAGGTTTGCCGCGCGTTCTTCGGCTGACATTGGCATGTTCAGGTTCTCCTAAGAAAAATCGCAAGCGTGGGATCGATGGTTTCCATAACTCCGGCGAACAGTTTGGCAGCCGCAGCACCTTCCCCGCGGGCATAGAACTTCTCGACAGTAGCAATGCTGTCTCCAAGGAACGCCGCGACCGTGGCGTAGTCCCCCGGATTGACGGCCAGCCAAAGCGTCGCCGCGACATGACGCATCATATGCGGCCGCAACCCTGGCACACCGATCCGGTTCACACAGCGGTTCCAGATGCGGTTGAAGCTCTGACGACTCAGCACACCATTGGGCCCGGGAAACAAAAAGATATTCGCCTCAGCGTCGATCTCCTTGATTGCACACCAGCGCGGCAGACCTTCATCGAGCCAAGCGACAATGACCTGCCATTGCCGTTCGGGGATTTCTCCTTCGATGGGACGGCGGTTCTTTACCCGAGACCGGTGGATATCAAGCCAAGGGCGGCTTTCGCGCAGCGGTCGGATGAGTTCAGGGTCGGGCCCGCCAATGATCATACCGTTAAGGTTCCGGCTGCGTACGGACCGCGCCAATTGCAAAGCCATCATCGTAGCACCCATCGATAGATGCAGCGCCTCGCTCTTTGAATGCGCCCCCAGGTCATCCCAGGTGGCGAAGGCAGCTTCGGCCTCGGCTTTTAGCAGACGGGGTCCCGAAACAATGGCCTTGGCAATTGCCGGGTTGCGCTCAACGAGCTTAATGAAGGCTTCGCGTTCCGCGGACATCTCACGGGTCTGATAGCTATCCACGTGATCAAAACGCGCATCTTCCAAAGCCCAGATAACGTCTTGATCCAAGTCATTGCGCCGCGCCAGGGTCTCAAGTGCGGACAAGATGGATGCACCGCTTGAGGTCTGCGCCGGGTTCAAAAGGACGGGTGAGGCTTCAGCCCGCGCGATATAGCGCATCGTCGCCTGTTCGACGGCCTCACTTGTTACCAGCGCTTCAATGCTGTCGATGCGGTAGGCCGCCCTACGGTCTTCAAACGCGTGCCGCACAAGCCAGCTCAACGCATTCAAATGACGCGCCCGGGCAGCTTCGGGGTTGCGAATGGGGCGCGTTCGGCGCGTGCGGTCACGCCCATTCAGGGGATCAGCGCCAAGCTTATCGCCAAAGCGATCTTTCTTTTTGCGGGCATCATTGCGGACCGCCACTTTGAGGGCCCGGTCCCGCGACGCTATAAATTTGGCGCTGAATTGAGACCAATCCAGCGGACGATCTCGCAGGCGCGGCAGGTCTCCGATGGGTGCGAGGGGCACCAGATCCTGAATGGCCGGATGCCGGTTGCGCTCGCCGATGAGCTTGTTGAAGGCTAAGATTGATCGGCGCAAAGTGGCTGCTTTGTCAGAGCGGCAATGTTCCAGCGCTTGCGCTGCTGCCTGCGTATTTAGCTCTGCGGGATGGGTCTCTCTGCAGCGTGCACGCAAATTGGCAATGGAGAGAGAGAACATGTTTGGCAGCAAAAGAGCGCCGTGTTGGTCTCGGGTGTTTTCCACTTCCGCGGCATAGGTCTGAAGGCGCGCCCATGCCGCATCCTCAGACATAGAGACCACCGGCGTTGCAATATGCGCCTGCGCCCGCCGGATCGCATTGGCAACCTTCTTGACCCAAGCTTCAAAAGCTTCTTGCCGCGCGCCAGGTGTGTCGCCGCGAAACTCGCCAACCCAGACGATCCCGCGGCTAAATAAGAACCAAGCGCTTTCATCGGCAGGGATATGCGACAGGGGCTTGCCTGTAAGCTTTGTCACGCGTCTTAGAGCAGCGCTGTAGACCGCCGCAGAGGCTGCTGAGTAAAGCGCGGGCAGCAGCAGATCTACATCTTTCAAAGAGACGAGCTGGATGGGGGTGTGTCGTGTCATCGTTCATTACCTTCTGGGAGTGTTCATTTGAAATTAAGAGCGTTCATCTGCAGCAAGATGAACCAAACGGGGGTACACTTTGGGCCATAAAGCTCACCCCCGTCTCGTTCATCGCTCGGATTTACTATTATTTTCCGTGCATTACGGTTCACGAACCGTGCTTTGTGCCACACCTCGATTTGGGCAGGCACAAAGCGGTAGGCGCTGCCAATGCGCCGGCAGGGCAAGTCTCCGCGCCGCGCCGCACTCAGAATGTACGACGGCTTTACAGAGCAAAGCCCGGCCGCTTGATGCTCTGTCAGTAAGTTATTTTGATACGCCGCGCGCATGCCCTCAGGCGGCGCGCCGCCTTCGAACGCAAACACAGCATCCCAGGTGTAGCGCCGCTTCGTGCCATCGCTCACAACGCATAGCTTGCCGAGTTTTTCTTGCCGCCAAAAGAACGCGTCGCTCCCTTTCTGCCAGCGCCGGATCAGGAACGGACGTTCCAGCAAAACTGGCACGTCATTGGAAATTGGGGTGGGTAGTTTTTCTGTCATTTTCACTCCATCGGTTTGGGGGTGAAAAGGACAGAGGGAAAATGAACGCAGTTTCAAAACGGCTGTACGGTTTTTCTTAATCTTTTTGCGTTTGAGAGGACGCCAAGAAAAGCCCGGCTCTGCTAAAATCTCCGAGCCCCCGCCATGGAAACGCGAAAGAGCTTTTTGACATCGCCAAGTTGTTTCTCAGGTGCCCCGCACCTCCTAGTCTGACAAATGAAAGGAAAAGAAATGACCGCACCAAATCCAACTCCCTATCAGATCGCAAACGCGTTCGCAGGGCTCAGAGGCCTCATTGTGGAACCGGATATCGAAATTCTCACCCGTAAGCCTAACGGCACCGTCGATCTGCGTATAGTCGGTGACGACGGCTCCTACCTAGCCGCAAGCACATGCCCGGAGAGTAAGTCTGTTTAAAGCAAAACCGCATTCAATAAAGTTTACTGGCTGCTGGGTCAGCGATTTCTCAGTGGCGCTTTGGAGTTCATTTATACGCTATCGGAATTGTCGCTGCCGGAACTTCTGGCATGAACAGACCGCGCCTCTTAATATGCTATGGCGTGCCAGTCCAACCAGTTCGGCTTGGAGATCGGCGACGATTTATACATGCGCCATAAAAGCCTGATGCGACCAGACGCTTTAAAGGGGCCTAGAGCTATGCTGTGCGCAGATCGTCAAAACCGACAGTGGTGCTCGAACAGCACCGATGCAGCGCGAACGCCTGTCCATCCCGTCAACTGTAGACTGTCGCGCTGAGAACGTGGGATTCAGTGATCGTCAGCGGCCACATGAATTGTCTGTCAATTTCCTGGTAACACTTTTGTGATCAAGGCGCTTTGGAAGCCGGGAGTTTCTAGAATGCCCCTTTGTAACACATTAATATTAAATGAATAAAAATGCAAATAGGAGGTTTGCGAAATGGTTTGAATCCACCCATTTTCAAATTTCAGCAATATGTCTAAGCAGAGGGTGTGTTTCGAAGCACCTGAGACAAACCGCGAATTGCGGTCACAACCTCTTCGGTCGTTTCGAGGCAAGAGTGTAACGGAAAAAGGAGCAGCAACAGACAGAAGAAAACCCTCCGAAACCGAGGCTTCAAAGGGCTTTCAAGTTCTCTAGCACAGGCTTGTTACCCGGTTTGCGTCTTTGTTTCAACACCGTTTTGCGGTGCTGGCACCTCTTTGTCTACTGATATCTCAGATGTAAAAAACCCTAAAACCAATCCTGGCACAAAGCTCTTGGAGACCTCTGCGCGAACCTATTGGGAACACGCCGATAGATTGCTGCCTTTCTTTCCGCGTTCATACCCATGTTGCTTTGTAACGCATTCTGGAATCGGAATGCAGGCGGTCGGCCGATTGCTTCACCCTCAAACGAGACCTGCATTGCCATCACGGCGGCGCGGGCCCTTTCACCACACCAAGGATAGCTCATGTCTAACTGTTACAAAAATCGAACAACCGTCACGGAGAGGAAAAAACCTCTTGGGACCCAACATACTGCTGCAGTTCCCAGCCTCTGACCCTCGTTTGCCCTCAACTTACAACCCAGGAAGAAACGCAATGAACACTCACGACCAAACCGCCGAGGACCGCTTCGAAGCGAACGCCGAAATGTATCCACTCTTGGAGAACTTTGGTTATGATGTTGAGGGGCTAGCAGAACTACTTCGGGATGAACCGATCTCCGAGGCGTGGGAAATGTTCGGCAGCTTTCATGGCGTCAATCGTTCCGCCCGTTCTGGAGAGTATGGCGTTTTCGAAATCAGCGACGCTGACGATGACCACGTCATTTCCTTCCTGCTACCTTTCGACGAACAGGGTGAACTCACTGGCCCGGGGCGCATCGCCTTGGAAAATCGTCACAGCGTGATCGAAGCCTACGAGCTCGACATTAAGCTTAGCCGAGAGATCTGGGCTGATGTTTCCGACGAGATCCAAGAAGCCTTGCCAGAGCTGAGCAGCATCCAAGAGGACTGCTCCGAAGAATGCCGCCCCGATCACAGGCTTTGGGTGGAGAAGCTCGCCAAGAGTCAAACTGACGTTTGATCGGATTAACGCGGCACGCCAAGCTCAAGCGGACGAGGCGTGCCGCAACTCGACCGTCTGACCCGGATCGACAAGGACAAGAACCCCGTGAAAGCTCGGATTTGACGGCTCCCAATTTAGGCGCGCAAAAAGAGTTCGTCGGGGGCCGCCGGCCCCGGCCTCAGTCTGCTCTTACTTCACTGCGGAAAACGCACAAGTTGTCGGGGTTTTGCCACTTTACGCAAAAAGGTCCGCAAACATTTCGCCAATAAATGTTTGGGGGCCAATGTGCGCCTGTCGCGAGAAGTTCCAGCATGTCGTGGTTTCGATCATTTGACTGTGCGGCCCTATCATAAGCGTGCCTTTTTTTGTGGCGCCAAACGTCTGTTCTGTCCAGTCCACCGCATCTTCCGGCGCTATTCGTACGCTCCCAAAGACGTTGCGCGTTGGGAGCCCCTCTACGATCCAGCGCTCAACCGTGCGTTCGCTGACCTGCCATTTTGTGGCGAGTGCCTTTTTGCTCTTCAACGGTCTCTTATAGAGTTTGGAACGCGCTCCGCGCGGCGCAGGTCCCCCCAGGCATCGGTCCAGCAACACCGCCAGCTACCGCTCAGGCGAACGCCCTCCAGCGCTCCGTTTTTCAGGCAGGTACGGACCGTGCGGGGAGACAGGCTATAATGCGCGGCAACCTCTGCAACGGTCAGGTTATAGTCGTTATCATCTTCCATGTGCAGAAGATTGTTCCCCTGACCACGCAGCCAAAATTTTCATATTTTAAGTTTTGACCGTCCGTGGTTCGAGGCGAAGGTCCCTCAATGCCGCACCGTTTGTCAGCGCGAGACATTTTATCAGATCGCAGGTCCACGGCCCTATGGGGGCCGCTCCCCTGTTTCACTGCCATAAAATAGGCTCCGAGAATTTTCATAGATGAGAACCGCATCGGGGCGGGCAAGCTTTACATGGGCGCGCTATCAACCCTCAATCTTTGAGAACCAGCACTATCTCCAGCCTCAAGATCCAGCTGCAACCGGCATCCCCAGACTCAAAATGCCGGAGCCTGAGGGCAACTGCCCGCTGTTCATCCAGTTCCGGCAAGTGACGCCTAAAGGCTTCAGAACAGCGGCCGGAAACAGGGCGGCTGCCCTGAACGTGTCCGGTATGAGCAACGCAGTGATCCCAGTTGAAGAATATCGAAGGTTTCTCGCTGCACAACAGCGGTCGCGAGATTAAGCTCCTCTGTCATAGAATGTTCCGTTTAGGATTTGTCGTGACTGCCTTTGGCTGAGCGGCGCAGGCGTGAGCTGCTTAAGGCTTGTCGCTCTTCGGAACGGGCTTCCAAAAACGGGTGTTGGTCTGTTCCCAAGAACCAATTTCTAAAAAGAAAAGTATCCTTTAGAGAGTTCCGGGACATTCCGGCGCTTTGCATCCGTCGAAAAATTTATATGGATAAGTTTATAAGTTACATACACTTACAGGAGTTTTCACGAATTTCTCTCGGTGTTTAACGCCGGCCCAGAAAGGGGTTTCAAACCGCGTTTCTGAAAATCTTCGTCGAACGCACGTCCTCGTCACACAAACGAGGAATGCACCATGAAGATTAAGTTCAACGACACTTCACCCACCACCGCTAAAGCTCTGGATCAGTTCTACACGGCCCCCAAGGTCGCCCAAGATTGCATCGATCAGGCACTCGACTACTATGCGGACCAGCCCTTCGAAACCATCATCGAACCTTCCGCCGGCACGGGCGCCTTCTCAAGGCAGCTTGGGAGCAATTGTATCGCTCTCGACCTCGATCCAAAGGCACCGGACATCCAGACCGCCGATTTTCTGACCTGGCAGCCAGAAATTCTCACGGGACGCTGCCTGGTCATTGGCAACCCACCTTTCTCTGGGGGCGCTGCCATGAAGTTCCTCAACCATGCAGCGGCGTTCGCTGATGTGGTCGCCTTCATTCTGCCTGCGACCTTTAAGAAAAAGAGCCAGCAAAACCGGGTCGCTTCGAACATGCACCTGATGTACCAGCAAGATATCCCCTCGCGCTCGTTTAGCCATGCAGGCAGGGTGGTTGACGTCCCGTGCGTCCTTCAAATCTGGGAGCGTGGCGATGTGCCTCGCCAGCGGCATAAGCTTCGCTGCCGTCATTCTCATTTTGAACGCTGCTCTCAAGCCGAGGCGGACTTGGTGATCCGCCGGATCGGCGCCCACGCCGGGACGCTCAAGCCGCTTGATGTGAATTGGAGCGCACAATCCAATATCTTTCTGCGCGCAGTTGGTTGCAACCGAGCAGAACTCTTGCGCCGTTTCCAGAACCTCGACCTAACCGGCGCTGCCGCTAACGGAGTGGGCGGGGGTTCGATCAATATGTCAGAAATTGTCGAACTCTATGAAGCTAGTTTAAAGGAGGAACCGGTCGCGAGTCCTTTACAGGGAATCGCAGATGACCAGATTGGCATAGGAGCCGCGAGGAAATGGCGGATGCCATTGCATGCCTCTTCAGCAGCATTTTCGCCAGCAGCTAAAACCTTCCATTTGTTCGATTCTAACGAACATGATCACCTTGTTCCTACATCCAAGGCTCAGCCCCCGCTATCCAACCCCATTCAGGAAGCTTGGATTCGGCATGTCGCTGAACTTCTGGGGCGCCCGTTTTGCGGAACACGACGCTGCAGTACGCATATTGGCGGCTTGACGACGACGGTGTACTCGGTCTTAGGTCCGCCGCAGAATTTGATAGCAAACTCAAGATGGCCTCTATTACCGATGAACTGTTCTCACCCGGCATCACCCACATCGAGGTCCGATACTGGGAGTGCGGCCATACAGTGAGCCGCAGGCCCGGCGAGGTGCCTGAGGGCATTACCCAGCACGAATTCGAGCGCCGGTCTGTCTGCAAGTGCGGCGCAGGCTGGCCGCAGGTGTCGCGGTTTCCTCGAATGAAATCGACATCGATGTGATAAGCTTACGTAAGGGAGACAACATGAAACCCAAGGTGCCCAGATTTTCATTCCAAGAACGCGCAGCTGAGAAAGCCGCTGCGCGTGCGCGCGATGAAGAACTACTTCGCTCTGGTCAGGTTTCACACGCTGATATGGCACGCGCTAACGGCGGTTTCGTCCGAGGGGCGCGTTACAAAGGCCCAGCAAAGCGTATTCAGGCACTCGCTGCGTCCCTGTCGTCAGATGACGACAGCGCCTAACTTGCCAATGGCGCGTATGTAAGGAGAAGTACACGTCATAGCAGATGACCACGACCGAGCGTGACGAGCTGGACTTGCGCGATGCTGGTCATAATCCCGAAGAAACTGCACATCGCACTGGCATGGCGCTGCCCGAAGTGCTTGCCCTGAGGTGTTGTGACGATGAAGAGGAAGGTGCCGAGTTCAATGCGCTCTGCGATGCGTGGCAGGGCGAAATGCCAAGCGAGGTCGTTATTGACAATATCTGAAGGATCACCGGCACAAGGATTGTCAATTCATCACTGCGCCAACTTGCGCCAGCCCTTCGCATTTCGTGGTGCAGCTCGTGGCCAGCTTTCTTGTGGACATGACGCTATGTCCAAACAAGCTTGAAGGTCGGCTTGGCTGGACCTTCCTGCCGTTCGCTGCTGGCGCTCCATTTGCGCTGCGATCACGAAGGTCACCCGCTCGAAGGGGCGTATTTTGTTCTCTAATCTGTCAATGCGCTTTTCCAATTGCTGTCGATGTCTGAGGTTGCCTTTGTTCTCTTCGAGCTCCAGGGCTCAGGATGGGGTTGGCTGGAGGTAGGTCGGCAAGGTTGAAACCGCAATTTGGCCGAGGCCGCTGCTACAGAATACACGCCGTGTCCTACGCCCTCCCTCGGGCATCGTTCCCGCTGGGAACCGGTGTTTGGAATCCTCGCTTTGAACTTAGCAATTTCAGGCCGCTTTGAAGTTGGTTTGGTCTCGCATGATGGCATGAAGAATGACTGCGAGACGTCTGGCCAAAGCAACGCGCGCCTTTCGCATCGTAGACCGGGCAGCGATTGCCAGCGCCCATGATTTCAGCTTGAGCGGCGCGGCATATCTGGTCAGCATGACATTTGCTGCCTCGTAAAGGAGCGTCCGAATTTTGACATCACCTCGTTTCGAGATGCTCCCAGTGTAGTCGATCTCGCCAGATTGATGTCGTTGTGGCACCAACCCGAGATAGGCCCCCACATCGCGTGATTTCTTAAATCGATGCGGAGCATCAATTGCTGCGGCAAAGGCCAATGCCGTGATCGGACCGACGCCAGGTACTGTCATCAGGCGCTGACAGACTTTGGATTTACGGGTCATCTTCTTGATATCACCATCAATCGCAGCAACGGCCGCCAGAATGGCTTCGCGTGCTGCAAACAACCCACAAAGTGCGGCATGGAGGCCGGGCACACCGTCACTCACGGCCAAGGCTGCGTCTTTGAATGCTGGCGACAAAGCACGTGGTAGGCGCACCCCAAATACGACAACCAACCCGCGGATTTGATTGTCGATAGTGACACGCTGCCCAACCAGCTTTTTGCGTGCGGGAATGAGCGAGCGGACGGCATGCGCAGACAGCGATTTGACATGGGTCGGTTTATAGAACCCGGTCCGCGCCAGATGTGCCAAGCCACGTGCGTCATTGCGATCTGTCTTGTGCCCTGCCAAGGACTTTAAAGCCTGATATGCCTGCCTGCTCTCAATGCACTGAACAGAAATGCCGAGTTCAACAAGGCCGTGATAGAGCATCGGGGCCATCCTGCCAGTCTCAAATACAACCCCTTTGCACTCCGGCCCAACGGCGAGGAAATCGCTGATTGCCTTTGGGGACGTGGCAGTCTTTCCTTCCCGGATCAAAACGCCTTCGCGATCCAAAACGCATATGTGTGTCTCTTCCATCGAGACATCCAATCCTGCAAAATATTCCATCTTTCAGCTCCTCAAAATGACGTAAGATCCTAACCTTACCGCGGTTTCAAGAGATGGGATGATGATTACGCCGTGTTGAAAAACTCTTCCTTGATCGCGGCCTGAACTGCTGATTCAATTCCTTTATTCGGGGGAGTATTGGCGATGATGGGACCACGACAGGAGGCGCAACCGGCGCTGTTCTACGAGTTCTCGCTGGAGGATCATGTTCCCCAAGGTCACCTGCTTCGATCCATTGATCGGTTCGTTGACCTGAGCAGCATCCGCGCCCACCTAGCGGATTTCTACAGCCATACCGGCCGCCCGTCGGTCGATCCCGAGCTGCTGATCCGGATGTTGCTGGTCGGATATTGCTGGTCGGCTATTGCTTCGGCATTCGCTCTGAGCGACGGCTTTGCGAAGAGGTGCATCTGAACCTCGCGTATCGCTGGTTCTGCCGCCTCGATCTGAGCGACCGGGTCCCGGATCACTCGACGTTTTCCAAGAACCGGCATGGGCGTTTTCGCGACAGCGAACTGCTGCGCCACCTGTTTGAGACGACTGTCGCGCGCTGCATCGCCGAAGGTCTGGTCAGCGGCCAGCGAATGGCGATTGACGCCAGCCTGATCGAAGCCGATGCGAACAAGCAGAACTCCACGCCGAAGGAAGACTGGGACGCAACGCACATTGATCCGGCTGATGCGCCCCGCGCCGTGCGCGAGTATCTCGACACGCTGGATAAGGCTGCATTTGGCGCGGCCAGCGAGGTGCAGCCCAAGTTCACCTCGCATTCTGATCCCGCCAGCCAATGGACGGCGGCGCGTAAGGGTCCGGCATTCTTCAGCTATTCCGATAACTACCTGATAGACACGGATCACGGTGTCATATTGGACGTTGAAGGCACCCGTTCGATCCGACAAGCCGAGGTTGGATCGACCCAGACCATGCTTACACGGGTGAAAGCCAAGTTCGGCCTGGTCCCCGACTGGATGATCGCCGACACAGCGTATGGTTCAGGCCCCATGCTCGGCTGGCTCGTGGAACGCAAGATCGATCCTTACATCCCTGTGATCGACAAGGCCGGACGCCCCGATGGGACCTGGACACGCACAGATTTTGACTGGGATGCGCTGAACGACCAATACATCTGCCCCGAGGGCCACGCGCTCAAACAGTTCCGCCGGAATTACTCTGATCCAAGCCGGGGGCCGACGGGCAAGGGCACCGCGCGCTATCGCGCCTTGAAAGAAGTCTGCCAGGTCTGCCCGTCCAAGCAAAAATGCTGCCCCAACGCTGAGGCGCGCAAGATCACCCGCGAGGAGCACGAAGACGCGCGTCAGGTTGCCAGAGATTTGGCCAAAACTGAAGAATATCAGATTGCGATGAAGCTCAGAAAAAAGGTCGAAATGCTCTTTGCCCACCTCAAACGCATTCTCGGGCTGGGACGACTGCGATTACGCGGCCCATGCGGTGCAAATGACGAATTCCTCCTCGCCGCCACCGCCCAAAACCTCCGCAAACTTGCTAAGATTTTTCCTGCACCGCAGCAAACGCGCAAAGCCTGATAGGAAAGACGCTCGCGCGCTCTTCAAAGCGCAGCTTTCTGCGAAAGCAACACGCTGTTTTTCCACAGAATCGGCTCAAAGCGGACGTAGCGCTTCGAGGCTCAGAAACGCTCAACCGTGGCGTAACCGCCGAGAGGTCGAC
Organism: Sulfitobacter profundi; assembly: GCF_042661425.1. Lineage (NCBI taxonomy): Bacteria > Pseudomonadati > Pseudomonadota > Alphaproteobacteria > Rhodobacterales > Roseobacteraceae > Sulfitobacter > Sulfitobacter profundi. Next base: position 60,509 of record NZ_JBHSWA010000005.1, read on the forward strand.
GGCTGTTGATCAAAGGCTAAGAGCCTTCTCCGCCTCGCTGTGTTCAAAGGCGTCTGAGAGAGATTTCAGATCTTCTCCACCAATACCAAATTGCCGCATGAGTGGTCTCCACCGGTTGGCGATGAGTGAGGCCATTTCTCGCGCCCGCTTGCGCGCCTGGTTCTCCGTCAGATCGAAGAACTCCGCAGCGGCCACCGCGAGTTCGAGTGACGCCTTAAATGGCCCTCCTTCTATGATCGCCGTCTCGAGATAGCGATGGCCGCCCGCTTGTGGGTTCACATCGAAGAGCGGAGAGAGCCGCCAAAGGCCGTTGTCGGCATAGATGAAGCCGTGGTTCTTCAGGTGATCATCCGTATTGGTGACAAGGACGTTGAAGGCCATTCGCGCCCAAAGCTCATGCAGATTTGCCCGCGTAGCCTTACTGATCATCCGGATCGCCTCTGCGATCTCTGTATAGGAGCCTTGCTCCGCTCCGGATCGATTAAGAGCTGTGCGCGCTGAAAAGTAAGGGACACGCCTGCCCGCCCGCCGATCGAAGCGCTTGATCAGGGCCACTGGATGGTCAGAGTTTTCCAGCACCAGTCGCGCGTCTGGCGCACGCAGACCGCATTCCCGCGCCAACTGGAGCGTCGCGACCTCAATGCGCTCTACAGGGCTCTGGTCTCCCAGAGACGAGAACTTAGCAATCCAGAGCGCGTCACCATCCTGCACAGTTGCCTTCGGTCGTGCGCCGCCAATCGAGCCGCCGGCGCCTGCGATCAGGCGCAGATCCTCGCTCGACATCTCGCATCGCTGCTCGACCCTGACCGCAATGTCCCGCAGTGCGTCAAGCTGGTTGAGGTTCGACACCGGTGTGCGATGTCCACTAATGATCCCGCCGTCTCCTTCAGTGAACCGGAGTGCACCCTGACGCGTGGCATCATCCAACAGAGTAAGCGTGTCGAATTCGCTGAGATCGGCACCGTGAACGCGCGCCATCAACAGACGCCCCCATGCATCAGGTGTCGCATCCTGAAGGACGGAAGGCAGGCTATCGCGCTGATCGCCTGTGGATGCCTTAAACACATAGGATGGCGTTAATCCGAGCGGTAGGTGAGGTTCGATCGCAAAGGCACGCGCATCGTTAAGCCAGCTTTCGAAATATTGAAATTCGGAATGATGACGGCGCGACCCTTGGGTGAACCGCAGCTTACCAACTGGCAAGAGTGCGCTTCCAAGGCAGACATGGGTGACCTTCTGCTCCGAAGTGCCCAAGGCCATCAGAAGCCTACTCCTTCATCATCGTCGTCGGCCTCATGGCGGCTATCCGGAGCTCGCGCGTCGCCGCGCTTTACATATGATATCCCCCGCTTGGGAATCGCGTCGACTGCGAGGGACAGGCCCACAGCATCCTCTTCTATTCGCAGGATCTCCGCGAGTGCATCGGGCTGCCCGAGCGCCGCAAGCACCCCGGCCAGTTTCCCGATACCCACACCAGAATCGCCCCGCTCCAGACGCTGGATCGTCTTTTCTGACACGCTTGCGCGTTCGGCGAGATCGAGCATGGCAAGACGCCGCGCGAGGCGCGCCTGTTTGATGTTACGGCCAAGGTTTACCAAAGCCCTCTGGGCACGAAGATTCGACATTGCTGGTCTTATGTGGCTTTTAAAATATAATTACTGGTCATATATGACCAATTAACCGATGAACTTCAACTAGCAAGGTTGGAGCGGGCCGATGGGCTCGGCGTATCGGTGCAAGATATGGACGAGTTCTTGCCGCTGTCGGCATCCGCACCGCCACTGCGGGTGGGGGTTTTTCAGAGATCACTAAAACTACGGCGCCGTGGACAGGGTCTAATCTCCCAGCCCGTTCTTGGCTTCGGGAAGGTCTTTATCATAGACAAGGTTCCCGTCCTCATCGAGGCCAACTCCAAGCCCAAGGCGCCGCAGTCGTTCGAAAAACGCTTCCTCATCGGGCCCAGGCTGGCCCATCTTCTCTATAAACCATTCCTCCCACACGGGGTCTGATTCATCCGGTCTTGGGTCTGTCATCCCGGTGCTCCTACTCTGCTGAACCGAGTTTATCACAAAATTGACGCTAAAACCGGCCGGCGCTAAATCCGCCCGAGTGCCGTCTTAGTTCAGTCGGTTAAAGCGCTTGATTGTGGATCAAGGGTTCGCAAAATCGAGATTAACGGATGCCGCCCCCTACTGCGACATGAGTGCGACATTGGCTGTAACGCACAGGAGAGGGTATGTTGACGTGTCATTCGATTCGGCTGAGCCGCGGGACCCAAGAGATCATAACGCGAAAGAACGCCGACCATGCGATCTGGGTAAGGAGATAAAGGATGGTGCACGTCGCATCGAAGATTCTCCGAACTGTGAACGCACCATATGGTGCGAATCTATCCGCTTGTCAGCTTGCCGCCGCAATCTCGGACATTGAGGCCGCTCAGTCTGCCATGGGGCCGGCCTTTTCCTTCTTCTCTGAAGTCTCCCCGGATCTTCAGGTATCCTTCGTGTCAGAGATGGGACTGCCCCATGACAAGGTGCGGCAGGTCGCGAAGCACTTTCAGACACTTTGCCCGTTCCCGTTGGCACTCGCTACGTAGCATCGAGTCTTCGTCACAAGCGAAAGGCCCTCTGTAAAAAACGCGTGGTTCGTTATGCTCTGTGACAGAACCGTGCTATGTGCTGTCTTGTTCAGTGTGAACCTGGGCGACGGCTCAAAGGAGGGGAAATGGCTACTTTTGACATCATCGTGTCGATCGCGTCGGTCGTTTTGGCTGGCGTGACAATCGCCTATATGGCCTACTTGGCTCGGGTGAGCGGCCGAGATCGACCCCACGATCCGGAGCGCCTGCGCCGGTTTATTGCGAATGCCCCATACCATCTCCTTGCCGAGGAAGAGCATAACCAAAGCCGATGACCAACTAAGATAGGTTGGAATGGCTGCGCTATAAAATCACCACATATATCAGCGCCGCGCCTATTAGCTTCACCGGCCACGGTGTCATTGCAGCAGCAACCTTATTCTGAGCGTCGCAAATGTATCACGCACTCTTCTTCGGCTAGCGGCATTTGGCAATCTCAAAGCGATTTGCCCGCGTCTGCATATATTGTGCGAAGTGCCTGCCACTTTCGCTGTGCCACGGTCTCAGTGCACAGTGCGGTGTAGGCAGCCCCCGCTGCCTGCGTCCTGTGTCCCAGCAGCACAGCGACGATATTCGGTCGGAGCCGCGACTGGATCATACGAACGCAGGTAATCGGCCGCCAAAGTACGGAGGTCAGGCAAAGGCACCCCAATCACCTGTTTCACCTTTTCGCTCGGCCAGCGGCTTGCATAGGGAGCGGGCTGAAGTGACAGCCAATTGCATCCCTTGAGGTTCTCATAGCAGCGTTGCACATGACGCGGCGACCGACCGCCAAGGATATGTTCATCGACGACAGCACTGATTTCTGGCCAAAGTGTGCCGGCCTCCTTCCAGTGCCCCGTCTTGCCTTGCCGCCAGCGCAGCTGCCACTGCCCCGCTGGTCGCCGCAGGAGGTGAGAACCCAACACCCAGCTTGCCACATCTCCGCTGCGTGCCGGTTCATTGGTGCAGACCGCAAGGATCGCGGCTGTGGCCCGCGCCGTTGCAGCAGCAGCACTCCAGTCCGGCAGGCTGTCGGCCACTTCGAGTTGCTCGACTACCCCCGCAGAACCTCGGCATAGCCACCGTTCTCGTAGAGCGTCTCAATGCGGCCCTGCTTCTGCTTGGGCACCCTGCGGCTTTGACGCTGCAGATGTGCCTACACTGAACGCATACCGTCCAGCGCATCAGCCTCCAAATTACCGTGCAGGCCAAGGCTCACCAACGCACCGATGTAGCTGGCTGCCGTGCGAGCGCTTACCGCTTTCCTGTCCTCGAGCGTATCCTGGGTTTGAAGCCATTTGGCCAACTCCCAAGCGAAGAGCCAACCCAATCCCGGCGGACAGGGAAGATCCGGCACCAAGGCCGCGCAGCGGTTGATCGATGCGACATGGCGGTTGATTGAGCTGTCCCGGATCGCCGCTCCACGGAGCCCCGGCAGGAATGCCTCCCATTCCGGAGGCCAATTGCGTGCCTCGGTTACCGACGCCCCCTGCCCTCTCCTACCCGGCGAAGGTTCAGTGCCGCTACATGAACGCTTCGCGTAATAGGCTTGGCGCAGCGCCCGTCCCTCAGCGAGACCAACCGACGTCGCATGCTGCCCCAGAACCCGCAGAAGAAGTCCTAACGTCGACTCGCTGCCGCAAGACCCGAGAAAACTTTGTTGGGAGGGGGCAGAGATATGCTCCCCGCGCTCGGTCATCGCCTTAAAAAACCGCGCCACCACCGTGACGGCTCCGGCCGGCAGTTCCCTGCGATGCCGCATCATTTGATCACGGATTTCTTTCGGCACACTTGCCAATCTGGCACAGGCTATTTCAGCGTTCATATGCGATGTCTCCTTTTGAGGTTTTTAAACAGATCGGGATGCTGCGCGATCAACGCCGCGCGGGCCTCTCTTGCGGCTGCCTGGCTATCATCCCGGCCATAGTGGGTCCGCGCCGTATCCTCCTGATTACCGAGCACAGTTGAGACAAAGGCGTAGTCCCCCGGCCGTAGGGCGAGGATGAGCAAGGCCACCACATGCCTCATTCGGTGCGGAGTCTCGTGGTCCCCAAGGACCTCTGAAGCGTCCCACCACAATTCCAGGAACGCGCTACTGGAATAGCACCCGCGCGGAAGAGTGATCGGGTCGCCTTTGTCTTGCTTTGGTAGGGTCTTGCCTGGAAAGAGATAGACACTTTTGGGGTCGAGCTTTTGTAGCTCGATCATCCGCGGCCGCCATTTCTCCAGCCACTCCCGCAGGAGATCTGCGTCGCCGTCCACCACATCGACTGTGACCCAGCTCCGGTTCTTGATCTCCCACGGGGCGAAGCGGAATGTGTAGTGATCTTCACCGGGGGCCATGCGCAGCAAGTTGGCATGAGCCTCGCCCTCAGACGCGATACGTGCGTGGCGCAAGCATCTTGTCCGCATGGGGCGCGACATTTGCAGTGCATAGGTCACCGCCCCGGCAAAGATACGCAGCGCTGTTATCTCCCTGGATATAGTCTTCTCGTCCCGGGCACTTTCAATGCGCTCGCGTGCGACCTTGGCGAGCCGCTGCGGTGCGTTTGACCAAAGTGTCGCCAAAACCGGGCTCTGACGTAGCTTGGCAGCGATCCGGTCAACCTCCATCTGCAGGCCCTCCTCGTTCCCTGATTGCAGAAGCTTTTTGCGAGGCACGTCATAATGCTGAGCTTTCAACAGCTTTAGGATTGCCAGGGCCTTAGCATCCTCCAGTCCGCGCCCGGCCAAGGTGGTCAGCGACGCAAGCCGAGTCGCGAGCGTTCCCGAGGACAGGGGATCGCGCAGGTCCGACGCAGCGCGCGAACGCGAGATCTGATCCTTGATCGCCGCCTCCAAAGTGGCCCGTCCGAAAAGGGAGCGCAAATCCGTCAAACCAGCCGTATCGCCGCCTTCGTTCTCCCAGGACCGAACCAGCCAAGCTACCGCACTCTGATATTGCTTGCGCGCGGCAGTGGGCTTTCCGACAGAGGATGCCTTCGCGACCCCGAGAGCATCTGCCTCGGCCATTACCATTTCAGGATCCTCCCCCGCCTCAATCCGTGCCAACATCTGTTCGGCGAGATCGTCGTTGCCCGCGAGGCAGGCGTCCGCGGCTGTTTCAAAAGAACTACGAAAGGCGGCGGGCAGCGCCTGCCAATCCATGCGCCGCGCCCAAGAGGATCCTGCGGGGGAGCAAGAGGATCCTGCGGGGGAGCAAGTGGTTCAGATGGAAGGAATTCGGGCAGTTGAGGGATCTCATCAGTGAGACCGGCCAGCGAATTGAGAAAACCAACTGTCTTACGAAGACCTTTGCGCTTGTTGGATGTCATCTCGCGGCCAATGCGGTCGACCTCCGTCTGGGTCAGATCTTCGGGTGCTTTTCTCGCCCGGGCACGTAATCCACATAGGCTGCGATGGCGGCCGATGTTCCACAGAGCGCCACTGCCCGGCTGGCCCTCGTGCTCTGCAATCACCGACATCAAGGCACTATAGCGTGCGCGCACCGCTTCATCGCGCAATCCCGTTCCGACTTGCGCCGCGTGGTAGCGCTTTAACAAGGCCCGGACTCGGGAATCTTCGCGGCGACCTGCCGCTTTCTTGTCACGAGCGCAGCTGACCCGGGCATAGCCTTGCCCCGCGATCTCCTTCTCGAAGCGCACCGGATCAGCTGACAATGTTCCCATGTCTGCATCCAGCAAACCCAACCGGGCAGGAATCCGCCGCAGGCTGCGGACCGTATCCTTCGGTTCGCCCGTCTCAATCGTCCACGCGTCGACATCTCTAAATGTGTGGTTCATTCGTCTTTCCTTCATTGCGGCCGGCACCCGGTCCCTCATCGCGAGGGGGCCGGGGGTGGCCAAAAAGAAGGTGAGATCGAATTTAGGGCCGGGAAAAATATGGAAGTTTTTTACGGACCTCGGACAATGTGAGCCTCCGGGGCGCCTTGCACTCGCCCTTGGAAGGACCAGTCAGGGAGGAACGCCTAACTGAGATGTGGCTGTTCGCTGACACGGCCCAAGGAAGACAGTGGTGCGAAGGGGCGCCCTGCGTCACGCGGACCAATAGCAAACCAAAACGTCCGGCCCGCTGGCTGCATCATACAGCCGCTCGAGTAGCCGTCGGTAAACTGGCCGCAACACCGAAAGGTCATGCTCATCTTCGGAGCTGTCACAAACCCGCTCAAACTCTGCCTCTGAAAGTGCGGCTTCCGCACGTACCACCTCCGCATCATGAACATCCCATTGCTCAGACACCTCCTCGATCACCCAGTCTTCGATCACGAGGTCAGTATAGCCTTCCTTATAAGTTGGGGGGCCAACTCGAAGATACTTTCCGCGAGAGCCCAATGGTTGCGCAAAGAGGCAACCTCTTCTTGTGAATCAACCTTGACAAAGCCCATATCCATTCCCATTGATCTATCCTCTTAAGTGCTGTGCAGGAGAGCCCCTCGTAAGGGTGTGGTATCTCCCGACCGAGCGGACATCGCCCGGCAAACAGGACATGGGATCGTCGCTGAAAGACGGAAAAACTTTTCTTCCCTTCTTACGATTTTATCTCTCCGAAGAATTCCGAGACTTTCGCAACTAATCCTTTGGAAGCGCCCGCTGACTTGTCTTTACTCAGTCGGCCGGCTTGTCGCAGGTTTAGCATGGACGTGCAGGTTGCTGTGAGGTGCAGGGCGATATCTTGCGGGCCTACGGTTTATGCCGGCATTCTTCTCTCTTCGGAAAAAAGGCACCAACTCTCCCCTGCATCCGGCCTGCGACTGCCTCTTGGAGCGTCACGAAGTTGGTATCAGGCCCGTTTGCAATCCTTTTGAAGCTGTTTTTGTGCAAGGTCCGGCAAGACTGCACAGGCAGTGGCCTCAGAGACAGAACCATCCCTCACAAAAATAGGTTGGGTCGTGTCTGCCAAGGAAAAAAGCCTTGGTAAATTTTTGTCCCGCGGGGCCCGACAAATCGCAAGATATGCCTCAGGCGGGAACCGTCACCCATAAAATAAGGCGAAGCCATTTCCTTGATTTCCTCAAGTTCCTTAAACTTCAAAGGTAAATAGGTAAGTTCTATCAAGGCCTTATCGAACAAAAGGCCCAAGTTTTGCAGGCTTATGCAAAAGTTTAGCAGGGCTTGGAGTAGAAGTGACCGGGACCGGTCCCAACTTGGCAGGGTCGGATTTTTTTGCATCCGTCGATCGATACCACCTCCTTGCTACACAAAGGAAAGGATGGATAACGATGAGCAACGGCAAATTCCGACTATCGCAGAGCGCGGTAGAATGGACCAAACATTTTAAACTGGGTCCGCGCGCCCAGAAGCTGTTCTTGGCGATGGTCTATGAACAGGACCAGGAACGCGAGGGGTGGGCAACCGGGGGCACGTGGATGGAGACTGCTTGCCGCGGCTTTCATCGCCCTCTGGCTAAGTTCCGGTCCCTCGGCTGCGCTCCAAAAGCAGACAATGCGCGCTTTTTTCAGCGCGCCGTCGAAGAACTCGAACAGGTGCCTGAACTATTCGAGCATATCGCGCTCGACACCAAAAAGAGCACCCTGACATGGGTATTCGGGCTTCGTTTGCACGGTATGATGGCCGACATGCAAATTTATGCATTGTTGTCGATCACTGACGCAGACCGGATCAGTAGCACATTGGACCTGCCGCTTCTGACCCAAATCACGCTCCATAAGAAGAAGAAGCTACCTGAATTTATTATGTTTCAAGACAATCCCAACTTCGAAACCGAAAGCGAGCAGGCCTCTCCTGCGCCTCTCGACTTACGCAAAACCCGCCGTCTACTTGAACCCGCGCTGGAGAAATGGGCGGGACACACTGGCTACAAATTCATCCTCGGCTACGAGCAGCCTCCGCGCATGCCCGCCTATCATCAGGCGCGGATCCGCTTTCAAACGTCGGCTTCCGAATGGAAACCTGATGCGTTCGAAAGGTTTCCTCCGAATACCAAGATCATTCGGATCGGTGCCCGCCGGACAACGAGGTGAACAAAGACCATCGGTATTCAATACCACAGCCACCCTGCTCTACCGAGGTTTCGGTCGCAGACTGACTTGGGGATTGTCTTTGACGGGAGCGTGAACGGGAATAAGGTTTTGGCAGTCTCGGCAGAGGCCTTTTCCGATCGCTTGCGTCTTTGGAGCAAGCGGGCACCGGAAACGGGCTCGCTAAGTCAGAAGAACCTAGCAGATTTTTGACCAACGTGGTTTCCCGGGGGAGCGAGCCCCCGGGAAACAGTTCACCCATCTTGGCTACGAAACTTAGTAGCCAGTTGGTCGGCGCGACGTATAGCGTATACCGTCTCGATAGCGTCCCGTAGTTTTGCGAGCTTCTGGACGCTCCGCATCAGTTCAAGCGCCTCGTCCGTATGGCTCCAGTAGACCTCTGGCTCTCCGAACTCGCGGTATTCAACCTTGCGAATACGCCCCTCTTCGATCTTGGAGCTGGCTGCTTGCAGGACGGGAGCCAACGCCGACATGTCTCGCCGTGAAAAGACTTGTTCGCTCGCGAGCTTCGAAGCGACCTCGTTGGCCCTGCGCGCGTCGGCGCCGCTAAGTGATTGAGCAACAGTCTCTATCGCATCCAGGGCGGGACCCAGCTGCATCTGCACTTGATAGATCGCGGATACGAGCGGATCGTAGTCAAGGTTCGGTTCAGACATGGCGCAGCTCCTGAACGGTGCGTTTGCCGCGGACGCGGCGTTCGACGGTTATGATGCGCGGTCTGCGGCGGCCGAAAAGCCGAGAACGCTGCGAATCTCGCTCGGCACGGAGTTTGCTGTACATCTCGCGCAAGCGCACTTCCTTAGCTTTGGTCAGACGACCCAGGACCGGGGTTGCGGATTGAGGGTGAACGTCGAAGCCTGGATGTGTCACCGGGACTGTGACACGCCGTGCGGTATTAAAGGTCGTGGGCTGATGTAACGAAGCTGTGTCGAGTTCCTCACGGCTTACCACTGTCACACCATAGTCGGCACGCGACCGTATGGGCTGAGTGGTTCCATAGGCCAACTCAGCGAATAGCGTGCCAGCAAAATCCTGCAGGGCGAGCACCAGGGCGGGACGGCTCTTGGGGGCTTCAGCTCCCTTTCGTTCGTGGGGAAACTTAAAAGCTACAATATCTCCCGCCCTTAGGGTGCGGGTCCAGACTGGAGCGTTAGTTGGTTTGGTCATCGGTATTACTCGTGTTCGTCATCGCGTCTTCCACCGCCCGGTCGAGACCTTGATTGCGGCTGCGCGACACCCGAGGTGCGCAATCGCAATCAAGTCCCGCCCGGGCCTGGGAGCGCGCTTGATCAGCTTGCGCGGCAGACGTTTGGCAGCTTGTATGTTTACCCGGGGAAAGAGAACCTCACCCAGAACGGCGTCATGTTGATCGACGGCGCGCCGGAGCCAGAACGTCTTGCTGGAGAGCGCCCCTGCCCCCCCCAGAGGGGGCAACAGCGCTTCGCTGCGGATTATCCGCGCCAGAAAAGGTGGAAGGGCGAGGGGGTGCGGACAAAAACTTGGACTGTTTGGGGCAGTTTTGAACGCTCATTGACAGATCAGGGCGATGGCCTTCCACACCCCATAGCCACAGCAGGGACGATACGATGTAGATGCCACCGTAGACTGCATATTCGCGTCCCGCCTGTTCAGCCGGGCTGAGCGCAAGTAGCCAGGCAAAAGCGGCAAGGGATAGCATTGTTGATTGTCACTGAGAACTGACCCGGTATTTTCACCGAGATTTGACCCACCCTCAGTTATGCGTCGTGGTTTATGACGCGGTCAATGCTTTGGCCTCCTTTCGTGTTCTCTTTGCAGCCTCAGCGCTGGCCTTGAAGCGGTAGCTGTCGTTTCCGGTTTCGAGAATGTGGCAGCGGTGGGTCAGCCTATCGAGGAGCGCGGTTGTCATCTTTGCATCCCCGAAGACCTGCGCCCATTCTGAGAAGCTGAGGTTTGTGGTGATGATGACGCTGGTGCGCTCGTAGAGCTTGCTGAGTAGATGGAAGAGCAGCGCCCCGCCAGATGAACTGAACGGCAGGTAGCCGAGTTCGTCCAAGATGACCAAGTCGACCTTCGTCAGCATCTCAGCCAGTTTCCCTGCCTTTCCAAGCGCCTTCTCCTGCTCCAGCGCGTTGACCAATTCGACGGTCGAGAAGAAGCGCACCTTACGCCGGTGATGTTCGATGGCTTGGACGCCGATTGCTGTGGCTGTGTGGCTCTTGCCCGTTCCGGGACCGCCGATCAAAACGACATTCTCGGCCGCTTCGATAAACTCGCATCGGTGTAGCTGCCGCACTGTCGCTTCGTTGATCTCACTCGATGCAAAGTCGAAGCCCGTCAGATCCTTGTATGCGGGGAAGCGGGCGACCTTCGTGTGGTAGGCGATGGACCGTACCTCGCGTTCGGCGATCTCGGCCTTGAGCAGCTGTGACAGCATTGGTGTGGCAGCTTCGAACGCTGGCGCGCCCTGGGCGACCAAGTCTTCAATCGCATTTGCCATGCCATAGAGCTTAAGACTGCGCAGCATGATGACGATAGAGGCTCCTGCTGGGTCATGACGCATGGCGCTTCTCCTCAGTCTGTCGCAACCCGTCATAGCGACCGACGTTGGCCTCTGGCGTTGTCTGCAATGCCAGTGCGTCCGGCGCATCGACCTCGGGGTGATCTGTCGGTCTGCGATCAATCAATCGGTGCAGCAAGTTCAGGATATGCGTTTTAGTTGGCACACCCGCTTCCAGCGCCAGCTCCACTGCGCACAGAATGTCTTCCTCATTGTGCTGAAGAACCAATGACAGGACATCAACCATCTCTCGGTCTCCACCCTCCTTGCGCAGCATGTGATCCTGTAGCTGGCGGAAGGCATCCGGCATCTCTGTAAACGGCGCGCCATTGCGAAGGGCCCCGGGTTTACGTTGTATAACAGCGAGATAGTGGTGCCAGTCATAGATGACCTGGCCCGGCTTGCGGTGAGACCGCTCGATGATCCGCGCATGCTCGCAAACCGTTTGCCCTTCAGCGACCACGACCAGCCGTTCGGGATAGACATGCAAACTAACACGTCGGTTCGCAAAGCTGGCGGGAACGCTGTAGCGATTGCGTTCGAACGTGATCAGGCATGTGGGTGACACACGCTTACTGTGTTCGATAAAGCCATCGAATGCCGGCGGCAGTGCCATCAGCGTGGGCTTCTCGGCCTCCCACACGTCTGCGATGGACCCCGGCAAAGCCTTGTGCAGTGTCTCTGTCCAAAGGGCCATACAGCGCTCTTCAAACCATTGGTTCAACTCGTCCAGATCGGCAAAGACCGGCATGACCTGCCACATGCGGTTGCGCGCATCCTGCACGTTCTTCTCAACCTGGCCTTTCTCCCAACCGGCTGCCGGATTACAGAACTCGGGCTCAAACACGTAGTGGCTGGCCATGGCTTTGAAGCGTGCATTGACATCCCGCTGCTTGCCTTTGCCCACACGATCAACGGCGGTCTTCATATTGTCATAGATCCCGCGACCAGGCACACCGCCGAACACGCGGAATGCATGCCAGTGGGCGTCAAACAGCATCTCATGCGTTTGCAGCGGGTAGGCCCGCACCAAGAAAGCCCGGCTGTGTGACAGTTTGATATGCGCGACCTGAAGTTTGACGCGCTCACCGCCAATGTTGGCCCAGTCCTCGCTCCAGTCGAATTGGAAGGCTTCGCCGGGCGCGAACACCAAAGGCACGTAGGTGCCGCGCCCCGTCGTCTGTTCCGCTCGATGCCGATCTTCACGCCATGCCCGGGCGAAAGCTGCTACGCGTTCATAGGAGCCATCATATCCCAGCTTCACCAGATCAGCATGCATTTGCTTCACTGTCCGCCGCTCTTTGCGTGACTTCCGCGTCTGGATTAAAAGCCAGGCTGACAGCCGATCCGCATAGGGATCCAGCTTGCTTGGACGCTTGGGCGTCTTGAACTGCGGTTCCACCGCACCTTCACGCAGATACTTCTTTACCGTGTTCCGAGACAAACCCGTCCGCCGGGCAATCTCCCTGATTGGCATTTTGTCACGCAATGCCCAGCGTCGAATGACACTCAAAAATCCCATGTCGATCACTCCAAATCCCCCCAACCAAAACCGTCGGGGAAGTGTGTTCACATGGGTCAATTCTCAGTGACAATTTATGGGGCTACCGGGTCAGTTCTCAGTGACAATCAACAACACAGGGGTAGTTCACCAACCGTGGCGACGGCCTCGAAATGGCGGAAAACCTCTTCGTCGGTCAACGATTGGTAGGACATGGGTGCGAGAAGCAGGCCGTCTGCGCCGGCTTTCCGGGCATCTCGCGCGAGTTCTTCGGCGACATCGGTAGTGAGAGCGCCAACACCGACAATGAGCGGTGTCCGTCCAGCTACGCAATCCACGGCGGCCCGGAGGACCCGCTTGCGCGCCTCCGGTGTCAGGTAGGCGTATCCCCCGGTGCTGCCGAGCAGTCCAATGGAATCCGCTCCCGCAGCCACGATCCGCTCGAGAAAGCGGTGCAGAAGCTCGAAATTTAGCTGCCCCTCGTCGTCGGTAGGCGTGAGGGGGAAGGCCGACAGGCCGGTAAACAAGGTCATGAAGAGTCTCCTTCAAACGCGTGACATCCGACATGTAGCACGGCCAGCTGTGGTCGATTACCCCGCATTATTCCGGCTATCCAACCAAATTATTTCCCTATTATCCACGAGAAAAAGATCATCTGGCGATGGAACCACCGTGACCCAGAGACCAAGATGCGGAAGCGGAAGTCTGCACCTGGCCTTCCATCGACCGAGACCACAACCGTATGGAAGCCGATTTCGGTGGTAGAACAGATGCGAGGATTGCTCTGTGCTGCCGTCGGCCGCGAGATGCGCCGCACGCCATCTTGGGGTCTTCGTTGGCCGTAGGAACGCCTCGGCGACACCACCGCGTCGAGATTCCTATTGCCTCCGACACCACCAGAGAGAAGCGGCTCCGAGCACGAAGCTCGCCGCGATCATGAGGAGTGCCGCCGTGAGCGAAGCCGCGCCGATGAGAGAGCCGAGGATGGCCACGCCGAAAGCGCCGCCGGCTTGGCGGGACGTGTTCAGCACGGCTGAACCGACACCGGTGCGTCCCGAGGGAACGTTCTCGACCGCCGCCGATACGATCGCCGGCAAGGTGGCTCCGCCGATGCCGATGAGCAGAGATCCCGCGAAGAACGGTAACGCCTCCAGTCCACCGAACATGAGGATCACGGTGCCAAGGGCGCCGGTGGTCAGCGTGACCACAGCCGGCCGTTCTGCGCCGAACCGGGCAACGATCCGACCGAGCGCGAAGGCAACGATGGCTGTGGTTGCCGTCATCGGCGCGAACTTGAGGCCGACCTCGAGCGGCACCGCACCGTCCGTCTGCAAAGCTATGGAGAGGGCGAAGAGCGCACCGTAGTAGGGGAAGTTGTAGAGGAAGGCGCCGAGGATCGCGCCGGTGAAGGCGCGCGAACGGAAGAGCGCAGGCGGCAGCATCGGGTCGCCATGGCTTCGCTCGGCGACAACGAACCCGAAAGCCGCGATGACGCCGATGGCCAGGGCTCCGATCACGATGTCGGAGGTCCATCCGAACTCGCGGCCTTCCGTCGCCGCGAAAACCAGCGTCGCCAGCGCGACGATGCCAAAGGCCTGACCGACCGGATCGAGCGCGCGCGTCTGGCGCTCCGGCCGCCCGACCGACCGCGCTGCGGCCGCGAGGGCCAGCATCCCCACCGGCAGCTTCAGCAGAAAGATGGCACGCCAGCCAAGCGTGCCGGCCAGGAACCCGCCGAGCAGCGGTCCAGCCACCAAGGCGACGGCTGAGATTGCGCTCCAGCAGCCGAGAGCGCGGGCGCGCTCCTTCGGGTCTGGAAACGCATCGACCAGAAGCGCCATCGAGCTCGGCAGGATCGCCGCCGCCCCGATACCTTGGATGGCGCGTGCTGCGATCAGGATCTCGGTGCTCGGGGCAAGGCCGCAGAGCGCGGAGGCTCCGACGAAAAACAGCAGGGCCCAGAGAAACACCGTCCTCGCGCCCAGCCGGTCCGAAAGGGCTCCAGAGGAAAGCAGGAGGCCGGCGAAGACCAGTGTGTAGGCGTTGGCGATCCACTGGAGGGCCGTCAGGCTCGCCCCGAGATCCTCTTCTATCGTCGGCAGTGCGACATGCAGGGCGGTCGCATCGAGCGTGATCATGAAGGAACTCGCGCCGAGCGCTGCTACGGCGACGGCGGGCGGCAAGCTGCGCTTAGTGGTCATGCTGAGGTCTGTCATCTTTCGCTCCTGCGGTCGCGGCATCTCCTTTCATGATCTGGTGTGAAGTGCTACTTAGAGAGGTAGAATGATGGTATAAGCTGGACTGATGATATGAACCTTTCCCAAATCAGGGTGCTGGTCGCTATCGCCGACACCGGGAGTCTCACCGGTGCCGCCGATCGGCTGAACCTGTCCCAGTCTGGCGTCAGCCAAGCCACGGCCGCGCTGGAGGAGGATCTTGGTGTTGAGCTCGTCACGCGGGGGCGACGGGGCGCTGTCGCCACCGCCGTAGGGGAGGAGATCGTTCGCGAGGCGCGGTCGATTCTCGCCGGACTCGACGCAATCCGCCGGACGGCGGATGCGGCGGCCGGTGTCGAGCAGGGTAAGCTCCGCCTCGCGGCCTTTCCGTCCGTATTCTCCACTCTCCTGCCGCCGCTCCTTCGGCGGTTCAAGGAACTTCATCCCGGCCTCGAGATCGTGGCCCTGGAAGCCAGCGATGTGGAAATCGAGACCTGGCTTGCGGACGGAACCGTCGATCTGGGGGTCACCACTGCCGAAAGCTATGAGGCCACGGACTGGCCGCTCGGTCAGGACGACTGGGTCGCAGTGCTGCCCTCGAGCCATCCCATCGCCCTCTCGCCGGCGCGGGCTGTCGCCCTCACCCGCCTGGCACAGGAGCCGTTCGTTCTGGCGACAGGGGGCTGCACCATCCATGCCGGCTCGCTGGCAGAGCGACTGGGGGCGCCCTTGGAACAGGTCCAGATCGAGGTGCGGGACTGGGTCAGCGCCTTTGCGCTTGTCCGCGAGGGGTTGGGGGTGTCCGTCGTTCCGGAACCGACACTCCCGACCGACCGCCGGGGGCTACGTATCCTGCCACTGAAAGAAGGTTTGCACCGGTTCTTTGGGCTCAGACGTAGCGAGGCATCGTCGGAGAACCCGGCCGTCCCGCCCTTTCTGATTCTGGCAAAAGCTACCGTTGTTGCCAGCTCGCCCGATCAGGGCTCCGAAGCAGCCTGAGCGTTCAATGCGGAGGCATCACCTCCATAAGCTTTGTTTGGTGGATAATAGGGTTTTGATTTGAATACTGCTTGCCCTTTCCAAGTTGTCGAAAGGCTTTTCGATCTCAATAATGCAGTGATGGCCAATAGGAATAGTTAGACCGATCCGAGATAATAACCGATGGCCTCTGCCAGTTCAGTTTCCTCGTATCTGAAATGAGATCGCACGACCTCCTCCAACTTTCTGAAGGCGGTGGCGGCATGAAGGAAATTCGCATCGCTCGGATCTTCCGTCAAAACGTCCGCCGCGCGGTCGAGGCGGAGGATCAGCTCATGCACGACGGCGTGCTCCGCCTTCAATTTGGCGACGACCTCACGGAACTTGCCTCCAGCCGCCGCTTCGATCCGAGGGAACATGTCCACGCTCTCAATGTCGTGGTGGAACTTCAGAATTTGGCATTCGCGCCCGCAAAGCGAACCGAAGGCGCGGAAATTCTCTGCCATATCGAGCGAAAGCACGATCCGCTTGAGGTCGTTGGGCGGGCTGTCCCGCGCTTCGATCCGCGCCAGAACCGCTCCGATTTGGGCCATCTCCATCAGATAGTGCCGATGGATGGCCGCCAGTTGCCGCCCCTGAGCACGGTGCCTATCCGTCGCCTCCGGCACCGACGGCGCTTTCGGTCGGACAGCCTCGTTGAGGCTGAGCTGCTCCAGCGGCTGGTTGGAAAGATCGGTCATGATAGGTATTGAAGTCCTTACTCGTGAACGCCTGTTGCCGGTTCAAAAGGCGATTTCAGGGGTAGAAGACGCCGCCCTGCGCCCGTTTGATCTTGGGCCTGCCCTCCGGCGCCGGGATGAAATCTGCCTCGTCCCCTGGCACCGTCGAGAACTTACCCTGCCGCCATTCCTCGCGCGCTTCCTCAATGCGCTCGCGGCGCGAAGAGACGAAATTCCACCAGATGTAGCGCGGCCCCTCCATCGGCGCGCCGCCGAAGAGCATGAAGCGCGCATGGGCGCCGGTGCCGTCATCGACGCCCGTTACGGTGACCTCGTCCCCGGGGCGGAGGACCAGTAGCTGTCCCGGCGCGAAGGTATCCCCATCCACGTCGATCCCGCCGTGGATGGTATAGAGGGCGCGTTCCTCGGTATTCGCCACGATCGGTGCCTTCGCCCCCGGCGCAAGGGTCACGTCGACGTAAAGCGTGTCCGAGGCCGTCTTGAGCGGTGAGGCGACGCCGAAGGCTGATCCGGCGATCAGCCGGGCGGTCAGCCCCTCGGCCTCAACCGTGGGCAGGTCGGTCTTGCCGTAGTGCAGGAAGGCGGGGTCGCTTTCCTCCTCCGCCTCGGGCAGCGCCATCCATGTTTGCAGGCCGAACAAGCGCTGGCCGGTCTTGCGGCGCTCGGGCGCGGTGCGCTCGGAATGGACGATTCCCCTGCCCGCCTTCATCCAGTTTACCGCGCCGGGTTCGATCGCCAGATCGGTGCCGAGGCTGTCGCGGTGTTGGATCTGTCCCTCGAAGAGATAGGTCAGCGTGGCGAGGTTGATATGCGGATGCGGGCGCACGTCGATGCCCTGATCGGTCAGGAATTCCGCCGGCCCCATCTGGTCGAAGAAGATGAACGGGCCGACCATCTGGCGCTTGTCCGAAGGCAGCGCGCGGCGGACTTCCATTTCGCCAATATCGACGGCGCGCGGGACGATCAACGTCTCCACCGCATCGACGCTCTTCGCGTCCCCGGGGATTGGGTCGGGACAGGGGCTCCAGCTCATGACGTGTCTCCTTTCAGCTTTTTCGTTGCAGGACGTCCTGCCATTCGGGGTGACAGTCGATCTGTGCCTTGGCGAAGGGGCAAAGCGGCACGATCTTGCGGCCCTCGGCGCGGGCGTCCTCCACCCCGCGGCGCACCAGCGCCTCGCCGACACCGCGGCCCCGCAAGGCTTCCGGCACGCCGGTATGGTCGATGATGATCGCGCTGGCGCCGAGGCGGGAGTAGGTCATCTCGGCCTCGTGGCCCTCGACTACCGCCAGGTAGCGGCCCTTGCTGTCGCCCTCTTCGCGGGTGATCTCGATCTTGGTGTCCATGGACGCACTCCTTACCCTTCGGTGTTCAGCTGCCTGCGCAGCCAGGCGGCCTCTTCGGCGACGATACCATGTCCGGCGCCGGGCAGGATCAGCGTTTCGACCTTGGCCCCCATGTTCTGCATCACATCGGCGCTCTTCTGCACCCGCGCCAGCGGAATATGCGGATCGCGCTCGTGACAACCGAGCAGCACCGGCACATCGGCCAGCCGGCCCACATAGTCGAAGGTCTTGGCCGGACGGTCGTAGAGGTCGGCCCGCGGGGCGCCGCCCGCCTCGCCCGTGCCGACCAGCCCGCCGGAGAGCGCGGCCACCGCACGGAACGGACGCGCCAGCCGCGCTGCCGCTTCCAGCGCCAGGCATGCCCCCTGCGAAAAGCCAATCAGCGCCACGCGTGTTGGATCGAAACCCTGCTCAGACAGGTCATCGAGCAGCGAGGAGATGACGCTCAGCCCGCTGCCGAGGCCCGGTTCATTGGTCTCCAGTGGCGCCAGAAAACTCTCCGGCCACCAGGACTGCTCGGCCGCCTGCGGGGCGATCACGGCGAGATCGGGCAGCACGAGGTGGTCGGCCAGACCGGCCATATCCTCCGGCGCGCCGCCGCGGCCGTGGATCATCACCAGAGCCAGCCGCGCGCGCTCCAGCGGGGCACCCGCCGTGACCAGCCTTTGCCCCGCATGAGGACCGGTGCCGGGGGTCGCGGCCCCGAGACCACTCACGACGGCACCCGGATCTGCGGCAGCAGCTGCTCGATACGGGCGCGGTGGGCCTCGTATTTCTCGGGAAGTTTCAGCGCCTCGCCCAGATGGGCCGGATCTTCGTCCACCGCAAATCCCGGTGGATCGGTGGCGATCTCGAAGAGCACACCGCCGGGCGTGCGGAAGTAGATCGCGTCGAAATACTGCCGGTCGATGACCGGGGTGATCTGCTGGCCCGCGGCCGAGAGCCGCGCGCGCCATGCCAGCTGCTCCTCTTGGTTCCGCGCCCGAAACGCAACGTGGTGGATGGTGCCGGCGCCGGAGCGCCCGATGGCGCGGGCATCCGAGGTCATCAGGTCAACGACCGAGCCGCGCTCGGGGTCGGTCGAGCGATAGCGGATGCGGGTTTCCGTCTCGCCGGTGCCGCCCGTGGCGGTGGCCTCCTCGGCCTCGCGCACGTAGCCCATTGCCTCAAGCACCGCGGCGGTGGCCGCGACCTCCTCAAGCCAGAGGGTCACGCTGTGAAACCCCTCGTCCCGCGCGCCGCCTTCGATCACCTCGACCCGCAGCCCGTCGGGGTCACGCAGCGCGATGGCGCGTTCGCCGAAGCGCTCGAAAGGTCCTTCGAAGTCGATGGTGGCCTCCGCCAGTTCCCCCATGCGCCGGTCCAAGTCGGGGATCGCATAGGCCACCGCCGACGTCATGCCGGGCCCCGCGCGGCCCGGGGCTGCATCTACGAATGGAAAGAAGGTCATGATCGACCCGGGCGCCGCGTCCTTATCCCCGTAGTAGAGGTGATAGGTGCCGGGATCGTCGAAGTTCACGGTGCGTTTGACCAGCCGCTGCCCGAGCGTGCGCACCCAGAAGTCGAGGTTGTCCTGCGGCGGGCCGGAGATAGCGGTGACGTGGTGCAGGCCGGGGATGGCTCGGGAAGTGCCTTGGGACATGGTGCTCTCCTTTCGATGCCAGCGGCGCGAAGCGCTTCCGGCGTATTGTGTCGGTCGGTTGGGAGCTTATGTAAGGCGATAGTTACCAAGTGAAAGTCGTTACCAAATGGAAACCACCCAGAAAAAGGCACCCGGCCCCGGGGACCGGGACGCAGTTGATATCCCCTGCGCGGCGGACACGCTGCTGCGCAAGCTCTGGGGACAATGGAAAACCCATGTAATCTACGTGTTAGGCGATCAGCGGGCCTGCCGCTTCGGTGTGTTGCGACGCCAGATCACCGGCATCTCTCCCAAGGTGCTGACCACCCGCCTGCGGGAGTTGGAAGCCGATGGGCTGGTTTGGCGCGAACAAGAGAATACCATTCCGCCCAAGGTGACCTATGGGCTGACTGAGACAGGCCTTGCCGTGCATGCGGTGCTGAAGGATATTGAAAAGATTAAAGTCTAAGTGCGCTCGAAAAAAGCAGAGGTAAAACGGGTCAATCAAGAGACCTATGAGTGCTGCCTTCAGTCAGCCATGTGCATCACGATGGTGCCCCGAAAAGGATCAGTTCGACCTTTTCCGAACCCTCAACGTAAGCATCGTGGCCTGGAGGGATTTCGAAGAAGTCACCTGGCGTGATCGCAGTTACCTTTTCTGTCTGGACCATGCGCACAATCAGTTTGCCAGACAGGCAATAGCCAACGTGGTGCATCGGGCAGGTATCCGGGGACCCAAGAAGCGGTTTTTCATTTTTCTCCCAGGTCCATCCAGGCTCAAACACAGCGCGCATGCCTGTCGTCCCGTGGCTCATTTTAACAATGTTGATCCCGCCAGCTTCCTTCATATCCAAAGCCTCATCGGGGTTCTCAAAACGTCTGATCTCGATTGCATTATCCATGGTCGGTCCTTTCTTTGTCGTTCATTTGTGCAGGATGACACTCTCCAAAGTGCGGAGGACGTCATGCACCATTGAGCGGGATGTCCCATCGTATTTCAGAGCAGTCATCGTGTTCATGATATCGTTTGATGCTGCCTCATATTCAGCAGCACTAATGTTCATCCCACGATGTGCTTCGGCCATACTGCGCCCCCGGTAGTTGTCAGGACCTCCGCTTCCTGCCGCGAAGAAATCACAGGTGTGCTTCTTAACTTCTTCGACATATTCGGGGCGGTCCTCGTAGGGTATGAAGCGTTCCCTAATGATCGGGTTGCACATATGCGCTGCGATGGCACCATCGACGATCCGCCGAACTCCCGCGGCCCCTCCAAGCCTCTCGAAGAGCGTGACTGTATTGAGTTCTTGGGCCAGTGACATGGACATGTTCGTCTCCTTTCGCGGAGTGACTGCAAAGTCGCTGATTAGGCAGGTTCCGATTGCACTGCTTTCACGTCAGCGGTTGTCAGTGGCTTTCCTCCGATCGCCCATTCGCCGCTGGCGAATTCATTTACTCTCACCCATGTGACGCCACGCATGGTCTCGCCTTCGATGGCGACAATCGCTTCGGTAACGTCTTTGATCATTCTTTGTTTCTGGATGGGGCTAAACACGCCCTCTATAAGCTGGATGTCGACGAGTGGCATGACTGATCTCCTTGGCTCCACCGGCCTGCTCAATCCATTCGGCTGATCCGGGGGTGGGAAGAGCCTGCGCCGAAGCCCGAACTTAATCCAGTTCAGGAACTGAACCTTTGTGGTATAGTATTTGAACCAGTCGTGGGCGCTGAGCCGTCGGAGCTTGAAAGCACGCGAAGGAAAGGAGGTCACGATGACAAATGCAAGTTACAAGCAATTTTGTCCGGTTGCGATGGCAGCAGAGGTTCTCTGCACTCGATGGACAATGGTGCTGCTGCGGGAATTGATCGCCGGTTCGACCAGGTTCAACGAATTGCGCCGGGGCCTACCGCGGATGTCTCCGGCTCTCTTATCCAAGCGCCTGCGTGAGCTGGAAGAGGCGGGCGTTGTGGCGCGTGAGCGTATCTCAGCCTCGCCCGATACATTCGCCTATCGGCTGACAGACGCTGGACGGGACATCCAGCCTGTCGTGGAGGCCATCGGCATGTGGGGTCAGAGGTGGGTTGAGACCGAGCCATCCTTGGACAATCTCGATGTAGAATTGCTGATGTGGGATATGCGACGCAACTTGAATACCGATCCGGTTCCCCCGGAACGGACGGTCATCGAGTTCGTCTATTCCGATTTGCCTCAATCGCAGCGCAAGTGGTGGCTTATCGTTGAGAGAAACCGAGCCGTAGATTTATGCCATGTCGATCCAGGTCTGGATGTCGATCTTTATGCAACGGTTGATCTGCGCACGATGACTGAGATTTGGATGGGTCTGCGCACTGTTCAGAACGCGGTCGAACGAAATGCATTAGTCTTGGTAGGCCCTTCGGTTCTAATCGACAATATGCAAGCTTGGCTCGGTCTGAGCCCATTCGCTGTGCAGAAGAAATTGGTTGGTTGATGAGCAAGTCAAGGTGTGATCTCAACTTGGTCCAACCTTAGCTAAGTGGCTGCCCGCTTTGGAGCGATTTATCGGTCAGCTGTTGAGTGGTGTTTTTTCGCTGAGTAATCTTCGGCGTCGAAGTAAGGTTTCGCATCACTGTGTTCACCATCGGTTGAGGACCCGCTGATAGTATAGGCCATTCAAGAAACGCTGAATTGATATGGCACAATTGCAGAGTGCTCGGCGCTGGCAGCCTGTTCGCGAATGTCTGCTTTCCGGAACTTTGCTGCCGTTGGCATCCATTAATCCAATGGCCACTTTACGATGAAGACAATTGCATCGAACCATCGGCGAAAGCTCTGCAGAATGTTGATAGACCCGATCATGCCCGGAGCTTATGTCAGGCCGAATGAAGCCAGTTCTCATCTACTTCGCCGCAGCGTTAGCCGAAATTGCTGGATGCTTTGCTTTCTGGGCTTGGTTCCGGCTGGACAAGAGCGCGCTCTGGCTGGCACCGGGGATGCTATCTGTTGATTGTCACTGAGAACTGACCCGGTAGCCCCATAAATTGTCACTGAGAATTGACCCATGTGAACACACTTCCCCGACGGTTTTGGTTGGGGGGATTTGGAGTGATCGACATGGGATTTTTGAGTGTCATTCGACGCTGGGCATTGCGTGACAAAATGCCAATCAGGGAGATTGCCCGGCGGACGGGTTTGTCTCGGAACACGGTAAAGAAGTATCTGCGTGAAGGTGCGGTGGAACCGCAGTTCAAGACGCCCAAGCGTCCAAGCAAGCTGGATCCCTATGCGGATCGGCTGTCAGCCTGGCTTTTAATCCAGACGCGGAAGTCACGCAAAGAGCGGCGGACAGTGAAGCAAATGCATGCTGATCTGGTGAAGCTGGGATATGATGGCTCCTATGAACGCGTAGCAGCTTTCGCCCGGGCATGGCGTGAAGATCGGCATCGAGCGGAACAGACGACGGGGCGCGGCACCTACGTGCCTTTGGTGTTCGCGCCCGGCGAAGCCTTCCAATTCGACTGGAGCGAGGACTGGGCCAACATTGGCGGTGAGCGCGTCAAACTTCAGGTCGCGCATATCAAACTGTCACACAGCCGGGCTTTCTTGGTGCGGGCCTACCCGCTGCAAACGCATGAGATGCTGTTTGACGCCCACTGGCATGCATTCCGCGTGTTCGGCGGTGTGCCTGGTCGCGGGATCTATGACAATATGAAGACCGCCGTTGATCGTGTGGGCAAAGGCAAGCAGCGGGATGTCAATGCACGCTTCAAAGCCATGGCCAGCCACTACGTGTTTGAGCCCGAGTTCTGTAATCCGGCAGCCGGTTGGGAGAAAGGCCAGGTTGAGAAGAACGTGCAGGATGCGCGCAACCGCATGTGGCAGGTCATGCCGGTCTTTGCCGATCTGGACGAGTTGAACCAATGGTTTGAAGAGCGCTGTATGGCCCTTTGGACAGAGACACTGCACAAGGCTTTGCCGGGGTCCATCGCAGACGTGTGGGAGGCCGAGAAGCCCACGCTGATGGCACTGCCGCCGGCATTCGATGGCTTTATCGAACACAGTAAGCGTGTGTCACCCACATGCCTGATCACGTTCGAACGCAATCGCTACAGCGTTCCCGCCAGCTTTGCGAACCGACGTGTTAGTTTGCATGTCTATCCCGAACGGCTGGTCGTGGTCGCTGAAGGGCAAACGGTTTGCGAGCATGCGCGGATCATCGAGCGGTCTCACCGCAAGCCGGGCCAGGTCATCTATGACTGGCACCACTATCTCGCTGTTATACAACGTAAACCCGGGGCCCTTCGCAATGGCGCGCCGTTTACAGAGATGCCGGATGCCTTCCGCCAGCTACAGGATCACATGCTGCGCAAGGAGGGTGGAGACCGAGAGATGGTTGATGTCCTGTCATTGGTTCTTCAGCACAATGAGGAAGACATTCTGTGCGCAGTGGAGCTGGCGCTGGAAGCGGGTGTGCCAACTAAAACGCATATCCTGAACTTGCTGCACCGATTGATTGATCGCAGACCGACAGATCACCCCGAGGTCGATGCGCCGGACGCACTGGCATTGCAGACAACGCCAGAGGCCAACGTCGGTCGCTATGACGGGTTGCGACAGACTGAGGAGAAGCGCCATGCGTCATGACCCAGCAGGAGCCTCTATCGTCATCATGCTGCGCAGTCTTAAGCTCTATGGCATGGCAAATGCGATTGAAGACTTGGTCGCCCAGGGCGCGCCAGCGTTCGAAGCTGCCACACCAATGCTGTCACAGCTGCTCAAGGCCGAGATCGCCGAACGCGAGGTACGGTCCATCGCCTACCACACGAAGGTCGCCCGCTTCCCCGCATACAAGGATCTGACGGGCTTCGACTTTGCATCGAGTGAGATCAACGAAGCGACAGTGCGGCAGCTACACCGATGCGAGTTTATCGAAGCGGCCGAGAATGTCGTTTTGATCGGCGGTCCCGGAACGGGCAAGAGCCACACAGCCACAGCAATCGGCGTCCAAGCCATCGAACATCACCGGCGTAAGGTGCGCTTCTTCTCGACCGTCGAATTGGTCAACGCGCTGGAGCAGGAGAAGGCGCTTGGAAAGGCAGGGAAACTGGCTGAGATGCTGACGAAGGTCGACTTGGTCATCTTGGACGAACTCGGCTACCTGCCGTTCAGTTCATCTGGCGGGGCGCTGCTCTTCCATCTACTCAGCAAGCTCTACGAGCGCACCAGCGTCATCATCACCACAAACCTCAGCTTCTCAGAATGGGCGCAGGTCTTCGGGGATGCAAAGATGACAACCGCGCTCCTCGATAGGCTGACCCACCGCTGCCACATTCTCGAAACCGGAAACGACAGCTACCGCTTCAAGGCCAGCGCTGAGGCTGCAAAGAGAACACGAAAGGAGGCCAAAGCATTGACCGCGTCATAAACCACGACGCATAACTGAGGGTGGGTCAAATCTCGGTGAAAATACCGGGTCAGTTCTCAGTGACAATCAACATGCGCTTGAGGTCCTTCACCGCACCAGTGGAACCGCCGATTGCGATAGTTCGATGCTCAACAACCATATTGGCAAACCCCCGGCGTCAAGAAACGTTCCTAACCGACCGGCCAGCTTCCGCCGGACACTGCCGCACATGCTCGATATCGTCGGAGGCGGGTTGGCTCTCATTTTAGGCGCGAGGCTGATGGCACTCTTAAAGGCCGCCTCCGGCGTATCTCGTTCACAATGACCTCCAAAGCCGTAGCATGAGAAGTGAGGACAGCTTCTGGAGGACCTGATCATCTAATTTTCCAATCTTCCATTTTCTAAGTATCTGTTTTCATTTGGTTCCTACAGGAACCGGATTTCTCATCCGCCGTCGTAGCTGGCGACGCCTGCCCCGTGTTCAAGACACAAAGCCCAAACCGAGCCTTGGCGAAAAACTTAAGTTATTGATTTCATTTGGTTCCTATAGGAACCGGATTTAATTAGCTCACTATGCGGTCGCCAAAGGGCCGCTTAGAGGCAGATCATCCATCTTCTTCATCTAACGGATTGTGCATCACAGCACGCGGGCAATAGGGGATGCCCACACAAATCCTGTTCTGGAAGCTCGGATTCAGCATGCCGCTGAGCTTCTGGTTCTCCCGAGCTGTTAAACTT
The DNA here is from genome assembly GCF_042661425.1 of Sulfitobacter profundi. Classification (NCBI taxonomy): domain Bacteria; kingdom Pseudomonadati; phylum Pseudomonadota; class Alphaproteobacteria; order Rhodobacterales; family Roseobacteraceae; genus Sulfitobacter; species Sulfitobacter profundi. The sequence continues at coordinate 86,187 of NZ_JBHSWA010000005.1, forward strand.
GGGCGTATATGTCCATATATAGACTATCTATAGGGTCCAAATCTATATGTTGTGCGTTAAGCTTAATACAGAATTATCCGGATCTTTTCGACGCCTTCGGGGGTGTTAAACTGGGAAGATCCAGAGGAATCCATCCATGTGCGTTGGCTATTCTTCCCGATCATGATCGGGGCTCGGAGCCGTGTCATCTTCGCCACCGGCAGTCGGCTCGGAGAGATTCTATTTTTGAATCTGTCGAACATGACCACCTTGTTCCTATCACCATAGGAGCCAAGCATTTTGACGAAGATTTCCGACACCGACACCACCATCTTCCACGCAGCGGACGCCGGAGGCCTGGTAAAGGCCACCCAAGAGACGATCTCCGCCCCGCACCGGCACGGGTTCACCGAACATGCGGCAGTGATCCGGCGCGCCACAGCTCAGTTCGTCGCTGGTCGTTCACTGGTGGAGGTCGGGACACTGCGCCGCTGGTGGGCTCTATTTGATCATGCGTGGGACCTTTTGGCCAATAGCCCGATTGACGACCCTTGCATCGCTGACGAGACCGCTGAAATTGCCGCCTCCTACATTTACTGCGAGCTCGTCGCTCTGGGGATCAATCCCAGTCAGGACGACGTGAATACAGTGCCTACATGGTCAATCACCTATGCTGGCCTCAATGCTGACCTGAACAATGCTTATGAGGCGAATGTCAGCAAATCGTGTTGGTGGTCATCAGAAATCAGCGCGACCCCTCGCTTGGGACATTGGCGATCAAAGCCTGACTCGCATTGACAAAAATTGCAATAGTGCTCATCTTATGGGGATGGCTACTATGAACATCTCATTGCCCGATGACATGCGCTCCGCAGTGGACGCTCAGACGGTAGCGCGCGGCTACGGCACATCCAGTGAGTATGTGCGTGATCTAATCCGCCGGGATCTGGACCGGCAGGCGCTGCGAGCTCTGCTCGATGAGGGGCGCGTAAGCGCGCAAGGCGAGCCCATCACTGAGAAGACTTTCAAGGCTCTCAGGGCCAGGGCATCTCTGGCGGCCGGCGAGACAGCTTGACGGATCATGCTAAGCCCGTCGTCCCACGACTGGCCGCCAGTCACGATATCGAAGCAGCAGTCGACTACCTCGCCCGCGAGGCGGGTTACGAAACGGCCATGCGCTTCATCGATGCCTTCGAGGCGGCCTGCCTGCACATCTCGACGCACCCAGCATCCGGATCACCTCGGTTCGGCTGGGATCTCGGTCGGCCCGGTCTGAGGGTGTGGCCAGTGAAGGGCTTCGGCTACTTGGCATTCTACAGCGAGGAAGACGACTTCGTGGATCTCTGGCGCGTGCTGCACGGCGCGCGCGACATACCGGCCTCGCTGCGCGACGTCATTCCGGAATGACGATACTTGCACTCTGTGGACAGCCGTTGCCGCTATCTGATGAGTGCCGCCTCCTCAGGTCATCGAAAGCGGGACTGATGCTGTAACCGCCCCCGGGTCAAAGCCCACAAGTCTCGAGCGAAACTGCATCACCCCGGGCACAGCCTCTGGATGGGCGGATAACATTATCTCAACCATACAAGGACGTCTGTCCGGGAACATTGGCTCTCGCGCTTTGTTGTGGTGGTGAGAGGCCGGAACGCGGCCTCCATTTTTTTAAAGCGCCCGACCTTTAACCTGAAACATATCCGGCAGCCTTGAAGTAGTTCCAGCATTCGTCCTGGGAATAGAGATCGCAGATTTCCGAGAGAGCCTTGAACATGTCGGTGAAGGTTCGCGCGCCGATCCTGCGCAGATGTGCCTTGAGTTTCGAGAAGGCCATCTCGATCGGGTTCAGGTCGGGGCTGTAAGGCGGCAGGAACAGGAACCAGCATCCGGCTTCGCGCATGGCTTTGGCGGCGGTGGCGTTCTTGTGCGTAGCGAGGTTGTCCAGGATGACGACGGTGCCTGGCTCCAGTTCCGGGATCAGTACCTGCTCGACGTAAGCGGCAAAGGCTTCGCCATCCATCGCACCTTTGATGACCCACGGGGCGATCAGCGTCCCTGCGCCCAGACCCGCGATGAAGGTCTGCGTGCCCCATGATCCAAAGGGCGCGTCCATCACCAGCCGCTCGCCCCGCCGAGACCAGCCTCGCTGGCGGGTCAGGTTGGTTTTGACGGAGGTTTCGTCAATAAAGACAACGCGATCCGGTCGGGCCGCGACGGCTGGCAGGCGATGCTTGATCCAGTCCTCGCGTTGTTTCCTTACCCGTGCGCGCCGCCGCTCGGTTGCGACCAACGACTTTTTTGTACGTGAAGCCGAGCTTGCGCAGGAACCGTCCAATCGCATCCGGGTGCGCCTGAACACCGGTCGCATCCGCCAGCGCACCGGCCAGTTCGGGCATGGTCATGTCGCCGTCCTGATTGATCAGTTCGATGAGAAACGAGCGATGAGGATCAAGCTTGCCCTTGCCCCGAGGCCGACCTTGCGGGGAAGCGCATGCGTGTCCCCTTCGTCGGATCGCAAGGCTCCAACGCGCCCCAGTGGCAGGTGAAAGCTTCAGGCGCAACGCCGCCGCCCGCCCGCTCAACCCTTCTTCAATCAATCTCTGAAATCGCGCTCGAAGCGCATCCGGCAAAGGTGCTGACATGATCCATCCTCCCAAACAGGATGAATCACAGATCAGCCCTCAAGGGAATCTATTCCGATTCAGGTTTTGCGTCGGACGCTTTAAACAAGCGCTTTCGCATTGGAGGAGGATGACATGAAACGCACCACAAAACTCGTTACTATGGCTGCAATCTGCACCGGATTGGCTGGCCCGGCCCTTGCAGAAGCCCATATGGATTTGAGCTCTTGGCCGGAAGCTTCGCAGGAAGCTGCGCAGTATATGATGGAAACCTATGGGGAGCCCGCGCATGTTACCGACCACGAGCTGGTCTGGTATGATACCGGTCCTTGGAAGAAGACAGTAATTTACGATGAGGCGACGACGCACAACTTTCCTGTCGAGCATCCCGACGTAATGCAGCAGTGGATTGAAATGGATGTCCCGGACGACATGTTCGACGACCTTGCCCGCTATGATGGCAGCGTTGTCGTCAACAAGACAGAGGCGATGATTTCGGCTCGATGCGACAAGGAAGGCGCGAACTTCCTCGCCATCAATCTGGCCCACGACATCATCCAAGGCAACAAGACCGTCGAGGAGGCGCGCCAATACTATGGCGAGACGATCCAGCAGGTCATGAACGGCGAGACGCCAGAATACACACAAGGGTTCATCTTCGAGCCTACAAGCGAGAATCTTTCAAACCCAGATGAGAGCATTATTGAGAAGTGAGCTAAGCGGCTGACGTCAGCCGCCAGTCTTTCGTTTGAGCCGAAAAAAGGGCGGGGCGTTAGCCTTGCCCTTTTTCATTGGAGGACGATGATCATCGAGAGATCGCTATAAGCGGCGCACCGGTTACGGTCGTGAAAAAACGTTCCGGTCGTTCTCCCCCGCTTCTCTCAACGCCGCACAAAAGACAGCCTTTGGCGTCTTCTCTCCCGGTCTTTCAGACTCCCGTGTCGGTCATGCTGGGTGTGGCATGTCAAAAGCGGAGACCAGTCATTGGCGCACTTGCAGCGAAAGCCCGTCTGTCCGCTCAGCTCCTTGCCGAAATGCGGAACGCCGAGGTCAAGTTAACCCTATTGGTCATATGGTTTAGCGCGACGCTACTGTGGCCGCATACGGAAAGTGTTAAATTCCTATCTATAAAGTTATTACACGTGACGCAGCCGGCCCAGACCCTGCCATTGGCTTGATGGTCGAACGCTGCGATGCAGCTTCACGATATCGGCCATTCATCCCTCGCGCATCATTTTCGAAGGTGAAGGTCGGCAGAGCGGACAAAGGAAGCATCCGCTCGAGTTATCTCCGTCTCATCATGCAGTTTCTCGAGGAGCTGGACCGCGTGTGAGAGGTCACGTCCGTTATCCGCGCCTCATCTCGCGATCGTCTTCAAAATGACCTCTGCGGCCTCCTTCGGGCGGTCCCATTGCGGGAAGTGGCCACACCGCTCGAACCAGTGCAACCGCGCGGTGGGGAAGGCCGCTTGTGCGCGCTCCGCCTGACGTGGCAGCAGAAGACGGTCCTGACGGCCCCAGCCAATCGTCACGCGGCCCGGAGGTGTGGCGGTCCCCTCCTGCAACGGACCACGTGCCAGTTCGCGCAGCATCGCGTCGAACACGTCCGTCTCGGCTATGGCCGTCAGCTCGTTCCGGACCAGCAGGGGATCGAGGGCACCGGGCCTCGCCGACAGTTGCGCGAGCAGAACGGCCCGCGCGACGCGGCTGTGCGAGAGCGCCGGAATGCGCCGCCGCAGGAGGCGCACCAGCCGGACCGAGGCGGCAAGCGTGGAGCGGAACCACGCCGTCTCCCAGCCGCGCCAGAAACCGCCCGGATCATAAGCGACCGTGTGGCCACCGATGCCGCGCCGTGCCAGTTCCAGCACCAGCCGCGCGCCGACAGAACTGCCGACGGTATCGACGTCGGCGAGCCCGTTCCGGTCGATGAAGTATTCGAGCGCGTCCGCATGGGCGGCGATCGTCTGGCGCCCCAGAAGCGCCGGAGACCCCCGTGCCCAGGCAGATCGACCAATATGACCTCGCGTCCGCGAGCAAGCATCGGCAGGATGCCGTCCCAGGACCGGACGCTTCCACCCAGCCCGTGAACCAGGAGCAATGGTGGTCCGGCACCGTGACGTTCGCAATTCAATTCCATGCTCAAGGAACGCTCGGCAGCGAAACTGGTTCCGCCGGTTGTGCTGGTAGCCGACGGGTCGTCGTGCCGACGGCGACGTGCAGCGGACGCGCATATTCCGGTCCTCCTGCGCATCGCCGCCGCCGATGCCCCCGCGCAGCAGATATCGATTCCTGACCCCTGTGCGGTCGTCTCGCCGCAGTCAAGGACGGCCCGAACCTGCTGTTCGCGCTACACCCACGTGCTGCTCCGCAAGTTTCCCGAAGCAGACATTGATGCGCGCCCAGCATGATCAACGCCTGCGGTGCGCGCGCCGGGCCTTTCTGCCGTTCTCCGCGGCGCCGGGATACAGGGGCGAAACTGAGGGTAACATTCAATGTCCTGCGCCTAACCACCTGGAGGACGCGATAGACGCACACCAGTCGACGCTATAGGAGCCCGAGCCTCGCGTGGCAGAGGAGTGGCAGCGCCGCAGAAACTGCGCCACCTTTAGTTTCCTCTCAAAAAGCTCAGTCCTTCGCCGTGACGTGCATGACCGAGCCGTTCTCGAAATCCGTCAGGAACACGATTGAGCCGTCATCCAGCACGTCGCCCCCGGCAGGCCCGTGCTCGAGCACGAAAAGGCTGCCATCGGGGGCCAGATCGGCGCCCTGCATGTTGCGGTGGCCCAGCGACCAGATCGCGTCGTCGCCCTCGCGGCCAACGAAAGGATTATCCTCGGGGATCGAGCCGTCGAGGTTCACGCGGATTACCTTGCCGTAGGTCCGAGCGAGATCCTGTGCGTATTCGCGATACTTCTCGGTGAAGCGCTCCCCCGTGGTGATGAACACAGTGCCGTCGCCACGGAAGACCAGACGCGAGCCGTAATGCATCGCTGCGTCTGAGGGCGGCGATTGGACCCAGATGTCTTCGACTTCTGTCAATTGGGTCATGTCATCGGACAGCCGGCCGCGCGCTGCCGCTGTGGCGGACATGCCGTCGCCCATGGGCTTGGAATAGGTGAAGTAGACCATGCGATCAGTGGCAAATTCCGGCCCGGCCTTCACGTCCAGCAGCCCGGCCTGCGTGGCCCAGCCGGTTTCGGGCGCCTCATTGTAGACCTCGGGCACGCCTTCGATGGGAGCGTGCACGGTGCCGTTGGCGGTGACGTGGCGCAGGCGGCCGGGCCGCTCTGTCACCAGGAAGGAGCCGTCGGGCAGCTGGTCGATGCCCCAGGGGTGGACCAGCCCGCCGGCCAGAAGTTCGGTCGAGGTCTCGGCGCTGCCTTCGACCAATTTGGCGCGGAACTGGGCGTCGTAGGCCGGCGCGAAATCGGTGTTGCGATTGCCACGCGTGAAGGTCACCTCTGTCTCGCCATGGCCTGGCGCCGCCGCGACGGGCGCAGCCATGGTTACAAGCAGCGCGGCAAGTGTGGTCTGGCGTGTTCCCTGCATCGGAATGCTCTTCCTGTTTCGTTGATCTAACAAGGTGGCCCGATACCGAAACGCGTCACTGACCCGAAATGTTCCTGCAGGGCTGCCGTGTATCCGGCCTGTTCGCGCGGCGATGGCCGCTGGCCCAAATGCACTCCGCAGATCGACTCGTCAGCCCACCCCGTAGCGAGATGCGGTCAAGTCTGATCGAGCCCCGACCGCGCCGGATCACCGATCCGCGCAACGTCTGCTTGAACATCTGCACTAGTTCGCTCATATTTACTGTCCAGTAAGGTTAACTCCAATTTCCTTATATTCACCAAAAGGTCAATCTTTACTGCTCAGAAAATAAACGAGTAATTCCAGTCTTTCTGACGATGTCATGCATATGGGCTTCAGAATGGTATTGAGTGCGCGCTTTAACTGTTCGCTATTTTCAGTGCTTACAACGCCGACATTCGTGTGTTTTCAGAGAGGCCCTAACTTAACCTTGGTTTCTTCAGCAGTGTACGCCAATCGAGGCTCTTGTTCGAAATATCCTGCGCTATCTTGAAGGCATAGCCGCGGTGATTACTGATCGTCTCAGTGCGCTCCAAGAGGTACCCTAAGATCATAAAACTAAGCGCTGGACCAAAGTCCTTGATTGAAAACCAAATGTTCCCGAGGTTGAGATATCCGGCTATATCGTCCAATAAGCGATGGCACTGCTCCTGGTTCTTAGCAAATCTGAGTTCTGCGCAGAGCCTTGGATAGGCCCGCTCCATCTCTTCTTGGCCTACTTCAATCTGAAAAGAAGTTTCTTCTTTAACATACTGAGTCTTGGAAGTCTCTTTATGCCCCTCAATTTCGGGGTCAGTGGTCTTCAATTTATCTGTTTCTGCACAGGTTATTTTCGAGATTTCCGCAGTGATTTCAGAAAGAAGATCGCTCAAAGCTTGCTTATCTGGTTGGCGTCTCAAAAGGTTGCGTGCCTTTGATAGGAGGCTCTCGCCCCAATTGGCGGGCATGAGATGTGCTTTGAGGTTGCTCAGGGCTGCCGAGCACATGTCTCTGAGCCGTCCCAGCTCGTTTTGCTGATCCTGGTGGTCTTGCGCCATGCGCATGAACTCAGGATAACGCTCTGCGAGTGGCAAGAGTGACAGGCCTGTTGCAAGGACAATGCTGCCTTGGCGATCTCGGCGTGCCCACCGTTTGCCATTACCGCTCGATCGCCGCGTCAGCAGGCCCAAGGACACCAGTTTCGCAATGTGGCGCTCAACGGTCTGGATGCTGACATGAGCGCGTTTTGCGAGGGAGGCATTTGACGCAAAGCAAATATGCCCCTCGTCGCGCGTGGCATCAACCTGATCTACACGTAGGAACGAGATCATCGCTCTCAGAAGAGAGATGGACGTGCCTTTCAAGCCGAGGGGTTCCCGGATGTCTTCGATTGTTTTGAGGAGTTGCCATTTGTTTTTGGCAATACCTCCCTGCCCCGTCGCTTTGCGCGACGAGCGTGCTCCAGCAGGAGCCATTCCTTGAATTGTTCTCATAATTGGCCTGCAGGCAAAGATTTCCCGTTCACCCAAGGGCGTTTTTTATTGCTTAGCGATTCGGTGACTGCTACGTTTCAGGTGTCTAATCTGAGAAGCGTAGAAATGCGTTACAGCCCTCGAAGCTTCGGTTTCGGGGGTTTCTCTTTGCTTACGTCCTCCTTTGTTGCTCTAACCTCTGGTGTCATCCGCAGGGTTTACAGCTGTAAACTCCTGGTAGGATTTCTTGATGATGTCCTCGAGCTCACGGTCGAGCCACTCAGCAAAAGCTGCGTTCTCCCCTGCCCTTTTGATAGACATCCCGATTGTTGCGCGTCCCGATTTGATGGTGACGCCTGGGACCGGTGTTGCCTCCCTGCCCTCGCTTGGACGCGCTCCACGACGCGTAATCTCTCTCATAAGCTGCTCAAGGCGGTCATCTGACGACAGCTCATCACTCAACTTTGACAGGATTGCGAAGGATGATGATGCATTGACCTTCTTGGATGCGAAGGCTTCGGCCAAGGCGGTCCACTTTGGGCGGCCCGACTTTGGAGCGGCTCCAATTTGATCGCCGACATGGTCCGGGATATTGTCCGTAACCTTGGTCAGGTGAGAAAGCCCTGACGCGGACAGGCTCAGAACCTGCCGAACAGTTTTGGTGTTGTGACCTGCCGCTTGAATGACGGCTGCAAACCGAGCCTTTTCATAAAACGACAGGTTGCGACGTGCGGCATTCTCAAGGCCTTTGGCGAGAAGGGCTGTGGCGTCATCGAGATCTTGAACGTTGGCGCGGACTTTCAGCCCAAGGTCTCGGCAGGCGCGCAATCTTCGGCGCCCGTAGATGATTTCAAATAGGCCCTCGGTCCCTGCCCTTCGCACCAAGATTGGAACTTGTTGGCCGCCGTCCTTGATGCTGGATTTGAGGGTTTCATAGCCGTCGCCATCATCTTCGGAGTTTACAGCTGTAAACCCGTCTAGGCGGTCCTTGGGGCCCCAATCGACGATGAGTGACGGATCCAATTCGCGAATGGCTGACAGCGACCCTTGCAATGCGCCCAAGGCGGGTGCTGTGGTCTTTGTGGTTCGATCTTTGGGTTGCGGGCTGGAATTGGCAATTGTTTTGGCAATTCCGCTTAAATCCTGAAGTGATTTACGTGCCATCAGCTACGCCCCCATGCTTGGTGAATCATTGCTTCAACTTCGCTGCCAACAGCATCCATCGATTGTTTGGCCCGGTCATAGGTCGCCCGTGTCATCTCAGAGCGGACAACTTCGTAGATTGATTGTTTGAGCATCGTGGCATCACTGATTGCGGTGCTCTTGAGCGCCGTGGCCGCCATGACGCGATCCATAAAGAGAGCGCGCATGAACGAGGTCAATTGTTGTGACGGCATGTCTGTTGGCTCGTCGCGTGTGATGAGGAATTTGAAGTGATCATATTGGAGCGCGGCTCCTGCATCCTCAATGACGCCCATATAGGCACCGGCAAGCTCGAGAAATTGCGCAGTGGATGACACATCGAGCATTGAGGGCGTGAGAGGAACGATAAGGGATGTCGCTGCGGCCATGCCGGAGATCGTCAGGAAGCCCAGCTGTGGGGGCTGTCCATCAAGACAATGTCATACTGGTCTTCAACCTGGGCCAATGCATTGCGAATGCGCAGGAAGAAGGGCTGGTCAGGATTTGAGTTTACCGCTGATTCAGTCTCGAATTCGGACAGTAGCAGGCGTGCCGGAGCAAGCGACAGTCCCGGAAAATATGTGGGCATGATGACTTCAGAAAACGGCACCGGATCATCGTATCGGATGGCGTCATAAACGGTGAGGCCATCAAACTCAATCTCTGGGTTGATGCCGCACATTGAGGTTAGCGACCCTTGTGGGTCCAGGTCAACAACAAGCACCCTGTAGCCATGAAGTGCGAAATAGTGGGCCAGGTGAATTGTCGATGTACTTTTGCTGCTGCCGCCTTTGAAGTTCATCAACTGCCAGACTTGCAATCGCTCGCCTTCTTTGCGTCCAGGGACGTATCTGCCCTTTGTTCGAGACGCAATCTCAAGGATTTGGCGGGCTTCCCACAGTTCATGGGCACTGTAGTAGCGGCGGCCAGCGCGAACGTCTTTTGGCTCCGGGACCGTGCCTTCGCCGTGGACTTTACGCATGAACTGGCCGGACACGCCGAGCAATTCTGCGGCCTCTGGGGCCGAGAAGGGGCGCAGTGATTTTGTGTTGTCGGGCGCGAATGCAGAGAGTAAATGTTCGCGGATGGCACGGTTTAGCCGCTCGGAAATATCCGTTGCTAACTCTGATGGTCGGTCTGTTATACTCAGTGTCGCGGGAATCATCTGGTTGCCCCAATTTGCTCAATGTGGCTCTTTTCGCGCCACTTGGGGATAAAAGGTGTGATTCACCTCTCTAAGTCAACGATTTTCTTATATTTAGTGTCTAACACGTCGTAATGCGCAAGATGAGACACTAGGAACTATCTGCTAATACGGTCAAAGTTTACAACTGTAAACTCATCGGAAGGGCATCATTGGCTTGTCTGGCGATCGGGTTTGGTGGCCCACCTGAATCGGTCAAAAGACCAATGCCGCAATTGTTCCACATCGGAATGGTATTTCGCGATAGCGATTCCGCGCGAATAGCGCCGGGCTTGAACGGGCAGGGGGCTGGTCCCCGTCTTTTCAGGTCAATCTCGCAAGATTGGATCCTGCGGAATCTTGGATCGGATGTCCTTCAATAGCAAAAATGGCTCCGCTGCAGCGAAGCCAGTTGATCCTCACCACAAGGATTGGGTAGGGCAGGACGCCTGTCAGCGCCCCGCCTCTTGTTTACACCATGCCTTCGGGAAACCACGTGTCGATGCGCTTGGCTTGAGCTTCGGTGATGCTGTGCGCCTTGCGCATTTCGGAATCGCTAAACAGCGCCTCCATCTTTTCCGTCTTTTCACTATTTTTCAGCTTGGTGAAGGTAGTAGCGGTTGGGTGATCCTCGGGCAGGTCCAGCAGATCGCGTCAGAGATTGACGTGGTATGGCCCGCCGACACGATCAAGAAGTTTGCCGCTGTTGGCGTGAAGATTTTACGGGTATCCGTCTGAACGGCTTTATCGATCACGTGACCGGTGTTGGGTGTTGTCACGTTAACGGGCGTGAGGTTGCTGGTTCATTGGATCTGGGCGTAGGCGGCATCGATGCAGACATTGAAAATCAACTACAAGCGCCACCGGTTTCCGCCCCAGATCATTGCTCATGTTGTCTGGCTCTACGTCCGATTCAACTTGAGCCTGCGCGAGGTCGAGGAGCTGATGCTGGAACGTGGCGTGGACGTTTCGTATGAAACGATCCGACGCTGGACCGTCAAGTTCGGCCCCCTGATCGCCCACGTTCTACGGCGACGGCAGCCGCGCCCTGGCGATGTCTGGCATCTGGACGAAGTCGTTGTGAAGATCGCGGGCCGGTCATACTAGCTGTGGCGCGCGGTTGATCAACACGGCGTCGTTCTTGAGGAAATCCTTCAATCGAGACGAGACAAGCGCGTCGCAAAGCGGCTTTTGCTCAAGCTGATAAAACGGTGGGGCTTCGTGCCCAAAAGGATCATTACGGACAAACTGCGCTCCTATGGTGCCGCCAAACGTGAGGTGACTCCCGGCCTTGATCATTGGTCACATAAGGGGCTCAATAACCGTGCTGAGAACAGCCATTTGCCTTTCCGAAAACGAGAGCGAGTAATGCAGGGCTTCCGATCACCGGGCGGACTGCAGCGGTTCGTCTCTATGCAGTCCGCAACCCGCAATCATTTCTCTGTCCCAGCCCGCCGTCGGTCCGCTCACACCATCCGCTACCATCGGCTCGAAGCTTTCGAGGCGTGGAAATCCGCGGCAATTGCCCCTTGATCAACGATCGGCATGCCAACTTGAAAAGTCGGCGAGTTAACGTGACAACACCCGCATGGGTATTGGCGGCACTTGAAGGGGCTGTGCGCTATCCCGAAGCAATCCCCCGTGCTTTGGGGCTGGACCTCTATAAGCTGGTTGAGGGACGGCCCGACGCTGCCCGACGTATTGTAGAACAACTGGACGGGCTTCCTGACCGAGACAAGGATGCCGAGTTGGGGGTGCTCCGAAATGCGCTGTCCGTGGAAAAAAAGACAGGATCAAAGGGAGGGAAATCGGTTTCGAAAACCTCGCTCAGAATGGGCCGGCCGGAGGGTGAGGCCCGGGTGACCGCTTTGGATGGGAAGAAGGTCGAGTTGCGGTTGGAGCGCGACTTCTCGGCCATACCAAAGGCGCGGCTTCAGCAAGGCATTGAGGCTTTCTTAGCCGCCCTCGACGCGAAAGATTGAAGAGGCGGTTCCCCGCCACCGCGGGGAACCACCGTCGGGCAGCGGCCGCTTTTAGGCCAGCCATAGGTTCAGGCCGATGCGATGTCGCGGATAATCTTGGCGAAAGCCTTTAACGGCTCGGTGCGCTGTTGGATCACTGAATAGGCAATCACGTAGTCGAAAGTGACTTCCGGGTGGAAGGGCCGCACCACCACCCCATTGTTCCGCCACGCACTTGCCGCGAAAGGTTCGATCAGACCAATCGCTAGGTTTTCAGCAATCAGACTGTAGCCCGTGTGCGACGTCTGGATGCCGATGCTTTGGGCGTAATCCACCCCCGCATCCGTCAGCGCTTTAGCGACAAGGTTCCAGTTGGTTAGCCCACTGGGCAGAATCCTCAGCACCCGTTCCCCACGGAAATCCTGAGGCGTGACGACCTCCTTTTTCGCCAATGGGTGGCTCTCATGGACAGCGCAGACATGAGAGGTAGTGACCAGTGGCTCTTGTACGACGCCCGGCGTTTCGGGGAAGGCCAGTGTCACCGCGAGATGGGTCAGATGGCTGCGCAATCGGTTTACGATTTCGGAAGAGGAAAAACTGTCGATGACCAGATCGACTGACGGGTAGAGCGTTTGAAACTGGCGAACGGCGGGCGGAAAGAAATGGGTGGATAGGGCAGGGGTGGCGCAGACCTTGAGGTCGGCGGGTTTGTCGGTCCTGATCTGTTCGGCGATCCGGTCAAGCTGATCGAGACCGACATGAAACTTTTCGACCCCCTGAAAGAAGCGGCCTGCGGCCTCGGTCGGGAGCAAGCGGCCCCGGACGCGATCGAACAGGCGGAAGCCCAAGGCCGCTTCCAAGTCTCCGATCAGGCGGCTGACGGCGGGCTGCGAGACAGCCATGATCTCGGCGGCGCCGGTGATGGTACCGGTGATCATGACGAAACGAAACGCCTCGATCTGACGAAATTGCATGATGTCGGTCCCCCTAAGGCCTCAAAACTGCCCGGTAAATCATGGCTCCATAACATTCACACATAGCTTCATGTGTAAATACGATTTGTTGGTATGGCTTTTGTTCGCATAGCATTCCTTAACCAACCAACAGGGGGAGCGCGGTGTGAACGAACAGAAGACTGTGATTGTCGCCGGCTATGGCGCCTGGGCGAAGGCAGACAACAATCCTGCCTCTGAAACGGCCAAACGCGTGGCGGGACTGGATTGGGGTCATCACCGCGTTGTTCATCTTGAAGTGCCGGTACGCACGCAGGGACTTATGTCTTTTCTGACGGATGCAATCGGGAAATACGCGCCGGATCACTGGCTGGGCTTTGGCATTGCGCCAGGGGCCTGCGGGATTCGGCTGGAGGCTTTGGGGACCAATTGGCGGTCCTTCGATGTGCCCGACAATGACGGGTTGACGCTGGCACATGAGGCGACTGTGTCTGGCGGCCCTGCAGCCTATGATGCAACGGTGCCAAACGGGCGCATTGTCACGGCTTGTCGCGACCAAGGGATTCCGGCGGCAATTTCCTATTCTGCCGGCAATCACCTGTGCAACCAGATGCTTTATACGACCCTCCATCTTGTTGAGACGGGTGTCGCGCAAATGAACTGTGGCTTTATGCATCTGCCGATGACGCCCGAAATGGTGGCGGCTGAAGATGCGGAGAAGGAGATGCGGCCTTCGATGGCGCTTGAGATGATGGCGCGGGCAGGGGGGTCGCCGTGAAAACCTTGCTGGAGGAGCCGAACGGTGACTGACCCGATCCTAAAGCTCGAGCATCTTCACAAACGCTTTGGCAGAGCGACGCCGGCGCGGGACTTCTCGATGACGGTCGAACGCGGCGAATTCTTTACCATGCTGGGGCCCAGCGGTTCGGGTAAGTCGACTGTGCTGCGGATGATCGCGGGGCTGGAATACCCCGACAGCGGCAGCATTGTGATCGACGGGCGCGACATGACGTCGGTGCCGCCTTGGGATCGGCATCTGGGCATGGTGTTCCAGCAGTATGCGATCTTTCCGCATCTCGACGTCGCCGGAAACGTGGGCTACGGGCTGCGCCGCGAAAACCTAAGTCGTGAAGAGACGGCCAGCCGAATTTCTGAACTTTTGACGCTGGTGGGGCTGGAGGGCTACGAGAGCCGTAACGTGAACCAGCTTTCGGGCGGCGAGCAGCAGCGCGTAGCCATCGCGCGGGCTTTGGCGCCGCGCCCGGCAATTCTGTTGCTGGACGAACCTCTCTCCGCCCTCGATGAAAAGATCCGCCGCGAGATGCAGGACGAGTTGCGCAGCATCCAGCAGCGCACGGGCACGACATTCATTTATGTCACCCACGACCAAGAAGAAGCGCTGACCATGAGCGACCGTGTCGCAGTGCTAAACGAGGGGCGCTATGTCCAATGCGACCGGCCGGAACAGATCTTCCACCGCCCGCGCACGCCTTTCGTCGCCCGCTTTTTCAGGGGCTGTAATCTGCTTTCGGCCGATCTGGACGCGCAGGGTGAAGAGGTGCGCATGACCCTCGCCGGGGAAAGCCTGATGATTGATCGCCGGGGAGGCGCACGGACAGCGGCATGGTGGCGGTGCGGGGCGAGGCCATTCAGGTCCGGCCCGTTGCTGAGACGGCGGGGGCACCGGCAGGTGACGGGTTGACGCTACGCGCAGAAGTTACCGGCGTTTCGTTCCGGGGTCTTACAGCAATATCGAACTGCAACTGCCTAACGGGCAGTCCCTCACGGCGATCCATGCCGCGCAGAGTGATCATCGGGTAGGCGATGAGCGCGCTATTCATATTGCGGCGGATGACCTGATCGTTCTTGAGGCAGACAGCGACTAGGGATCGAGCGAGACCTGAAGCACAACATTTTCTGGGAGAATGACATGACACATAAGACCACGACTTTCGGCGGATTTGACCGTCGCGCTTTCTTGCGCAGCGGTGCTGCGCTCGGTGCACTTTCTGTAACGGGCCTGCCGGCCTTCGCCCAAGCGGGGCATGAGATCACCATTGCGGATATCGGTGTGGGCGATCCGGGGGCGACTGGAGCCGGTTCAGCGATGCCACGGGCCATAGCGTCAACATGGTCTCGATTGGCAACGCACCAGCGGCGATCATTAACCAGCTGCTTGCCGGGGGCGGCATGCAGACCTTCGACATCATCAACATCGTGGGCGGCATGCAAAAGCCCTTGGCGGAAGCGGACCTGATCCAGAAGATCGACCGCTCAAAGCTGCCTAACCTCGAGACCAATACCTATATCGACAAGTATCTTGCTAAGGGCACACCCGGCTTTGACTTCGTTGGCTACGAAGGTGAGCTTTACGGCGTGCCAACGGTCCTTCAGGCGGATTCATTTGCCTATCTGCCCGACGAAACCGGGGAGTTGGACAGCTACGGCGCGCTGTTTGATCCCAAGTTCCGCGGCTATGTGTCGATCGAGGACAACTATACGACAGCCGGTCAGAAAACCGCGCTCTACCTCAAGGCCAATGGGCTTGCGGAGATCGAAGACCCGTCGGACATGTCCGAGGGCGAGTTGAAGACGGTGATCGATTTCCTCATCGAGAAGAAGAAAGAGGGGCAGTTCCGAGTTATCTGGTCGAGCTTTGAGCAGGCGGTGAACTTGTTGGTCAGCAAAGAGGTGCACGTCATGGATTGCTGGGAGCCGATGGTTTTCGTGGCCAATTCGCAGGGTGCCAATGTCCGCTATGCTGCCCCACGCGAAGGCTATCTGATGTGGGCGATGGCGGCTTATATCGTCAACAACCCCGAGCGCAGCGCCGAGCAGACCGAGGCGGCCTATGCCTTGCTGAACTTCATGCTGGGGCCATGGTACGGCGCCAAGATCACCGGGCTGCGCGGCTATATGACCAACCCGACCGCACCGCAGTTTGCCCGCGACAACAGCGATGCCTTCACCACCGAAGAGGCCGAGAAGATCGCCGCGATCGACAGTGGGGTGCAGGACCGTTTCGCCACTGGCGGCACCTGGCAGAACCGCTGGCCGACCAATGTCGACCTCTATGAGGAAGAATGGCAGCGGTTCAAGGCGTCGTAATGCGTCGGTGGGGCAGGGATATGTCAGAGCTTTGCGAAAGGACGCGACCATGAATATTGCGCGACACAGCCAGACGCTGTGGAAACTCGCCCTTGGCATTCCGCTCGCCCTCGTGGCGCTGATGATCCTTGGCCCCATCGTGATCATGATCATCGTCAGCTTCTGGTCCAAGACCGGGCTGACGATGGTGCCGGACCTGACGTTGAAGTCCTATGTAACCTTTCTGGGCGGGGTCCGTTTCGATGTGTTCCTGCGCAGTCTTTGGGTGGCGACGACGGCGACGGCGGTGATGCTGCTGCTGGCCTATCCGCTGGCCTATATCATCACCCGCAAAGTGCGGGCATCGCTGACCGGAACGGTATTGTTTTTGTTCTCGGTGCCGTTTCTGGTGAACTTCGTCATCCGCACCTTTTCGTGGTCAGATATCCTTAGCCGCAGCGGGGTGGTGAACTCTTTGCTGATGCAGGCCGGGGTGATCGACGCGCCGATGGACTGGCTGCTGTTCAGCACCTTCGCGGTCTATCTCGGGCTCGTCACCGCCTATATGCCTTTCATGATCTTTCCGATCTGGCTTTCGCTCAGCGGGGGTGAAAAGCGCCACGAAGAGGCCAGTTGGATGCTGGGCGAGGGCCGGTTCCGCACCTTTCTGCGGGTCACCTTGCCGCTGTCGCTGCCCGGTGTCTTTGCCGCCGCGATCTTTGGGTTCGTCGGTGCCTTTGGCGAATTTGCCGTCTCTACCATTCTGGGCGGGACCGGATACCAGCTTTTGGGCAATTCGATCATGAGCTCGCTGGACGTGGTGAACTATCCACTGGCCGCCGCCATGTCGACATTTTCGATCCTCGTGATGCTGCTGCTTTTGGCCGCGTGGTTCTACTTCTTCGACCTGAGGCTGTTCTTGGGTAAAATCATGGGGCGCGGCTGATGGACAGAAGCAATACACAACGGTCGCGTGGCGCGCTTGTCTTAATGTGGCTGTTTTTAGGGGCAGTGCTGCTGTTTCTTTACGCGCCGCTGTTGCCGCCACTGATTCATTCGTTCCGAGATACCGAGGCGAACGGGCTGTTCGCCAACTACACCGCCATTCTGGACGACCCAAGGTTGATGGGCGGGGTGGTCAACACCCTGATCATCGGGGTGGCGGTGGCGGTGATCACGCCGCTTCTGGCGCTGGCGGTGGCGCAGGCGATCCGCGAATGGGGCAAGCCGCGGCTGCTCTTGTCGCTGGTGCTGCTGCCGCTCTTCGTGCCGGGGGTCAGCATGGGGGTGGCCACGGCGATCTTTTTCAAGACATTAGACATTGATCCTTCGCTGCTGACCATGATTGCCGTTCAGGTGCTTTGGGCGCTGCCCTTTGCCACGTTGATCATCATGACCGTGATGTCGAGTTTTGAGGGCGCCTATCTTGAGGCCGCTTACCTGTTGGGATCGAACCGTTTTCAGGCGTTCTGGAACATCGAATTGCCGCACATCCGACCCGGATTGGGGGCGCCGCGGCCTTTGCTCTGATCCTTTCGTTCAATGAGACGATCCGTACATCCATTGTGCAGGGGCGTCACAATACGCTGCAGACCTATCTATGGGCGCAGTATAAACAGGTGGGGCTGAGCCCGACACTTTATGCGCTGATGACGCTGTTGATCCTCGTGACATTGCTGGTGATGTTGCTGCTCGTGCTTAAGGCACGCGGCGGGACTTCATCGGCGGCGGCTGAGAGCCGGTAGTCTTAGCGCAGGGAGGCAAAGAGAGATGGACCGATCGCATCATAGACCGAAGGCGCCCAGCGTTCGAGGACGTGGGCGATATGCTCGGAAATCACGCGTTCAGCCCGGTCGGGATCGCCGCAGGTCAGTGCCTCGAACAGGGCTTGATGTTCCGCATCGACACCGGCTTCTTGATAATATTGGCGGGGTACTTCGATGCTGCTGAGGGTGAAACGATGGATATGAAGCGTGCAGCGCAGCAAGACTGGGCGGAGCAGGTCCATTTCAGCGGCCGATGCCAGCGCGCAGTGGAATTCACGGTCAAGTTCCGCACCAAGAAACAGGTCGTCTTGGGCATGGGCCTGCGCCATCCGGGCCAAAAGCGCGTCCATCCGTTCCCGATGGGGGCCCATCTCGGCGACCGCGATCTTGCGGGCCACGCCACGTTCGATGGTGAGCCGAACGCGCACCATTTCAACGGCTTCTTCGAGGCTGGTCTCAGTCACCCGGGTGCCGCGATAGCCCAATCGTCGGACCAGCCCGTCATCGGCGAGGCGCAAGAGGGCTTCGCGGATCGTGCCTTGGCTACATCCGAAGACAGCGGCCAGTTCTTGTTCCAACAGTTGCTGGTCGGGGACCAGCTGCCGGAACAAAATCGCCCGTTTCAAAGCGGTATAAACCAGTTCGGATTTCCGGCCACCCACGCGCGGCAGGTCTGCGGTCAGACTATGAAGTGAAATGTCCGGGGCTGTTGACATAAATTTCGACCGCCTCTTAATATCGATATTGTTAATGAATGGTTAATCCGCTGTCCAGCTTGGGGGTATAGCAACCTACGTCACCGCGTCACCTGTCAATCCGCTGCACCGATCTTGCGGACGCAGCATTCCGAATTCCATTTGAATTATCCGAGGCAAACCCATGAACTCCCGACCGATCACCGAAAAAGACATCGAAGCCGCAGAACGCCTGATGGGGATCGCCTATACGGCCAAGGAACGCACGCAGATGATTGGGAACCTTGAGGGGCAGATTGCTTCGGCCGAGGCGCGGCGTACAGTGGAGCTGCCCAATTCGGTGCCCATGGCCTCGCGTTTCGACCCGCGCCTGCCGGGCTTCGAAATGCCCACCGCCGACGGTGTGCAAGCCAGCGAGCCCCAGCGGCCTTTGCCGGACAACGACGAAGACATCGCCTTTGCCTGTTTGCCTGAATTGGGGGTCTGGATACGTTCGGGCGTGCTGAGCAGTCGGCGGCTGACGGAAATCTATCTTGACCGGATCGAGCGTCTGAACCCGCATCTTTACTGCTACGCCACGGTGACCCGCGATTTGGCATTGGCCGAGGCAGACAAGATGGACGCCCTGACGGCAGAGGGCAAGAACCTTGGCCCGCTGCATGGCATTCCATACGGGCTGAAAGACCTCTTCGACACCAAGGACATCGTGACCGGTTGGGGGCCGAACCTTACCAACATCGGGTGCCCGAGGCCGATGCCCGCATCGTCACGCTGCTGCGCGATGCCGGGGCGGTGATTCTGGGCAAGACGACGCTAGGCGCATTGGCCTACAACGACATCTGGTATGGCGGGCGCACCCGCAATCCGTTCAACCTCGAAGAAGGGTCGTCCGGCTCCAGCGCCGGGTCGGCTTCGGCTACGGGGGCAGGGCTCTGCGCCTTCTCCATCGGGACCGAGACTCTCGGCTCGATCACCTCGCCCAGTCAGCGCTGCGGCACCACCGGGCTGCGGCCCACCTTTGGCCGGGTCAGCCGGGCAGGTGGGATGGCGCTGTGTTGGTCGCTCGACAAGGTCGGCCCGATCTGCCGCGGCGTGGAGGATACAGCACTGGTGTTGGACGCTTTGAACGGAGCCGATGCGGGGGACCGTTGCACCGTGCAGGCGCCGCTGGCCTTCGACGCCGGAAAGGGGATCGAGGGGCTGAAGCTAGGCTATCTGCCCGAGGCCTTCGCTGAGGGCGCCACCGAGGTTGATCACGCCGCGCTGGCGGCGGCACGTGAGCTTGGGATCGACGTTGTCGAAGTCTCGCTGCCCGACCTGCCTTACGGCGCGCTGATGAACATTCTCTATGCCGAAGCCGCTGCCGCCTTTGAGCCGCTCACCCTGACCGACGCCGACGACACGCTGACATGGCAGGACGAGGGCGCATGGCCCAACACTTTCCGCAAGGCGCGTTTCCTTTCGGCTGTGGATCACGTTCAGCTTGATCGGCTGCGCTATCTCGTGATGCAGGCTCTGGATGGGCTGTTTGACGAGGTTGATGCCCTGATCGGCCCCTTCATGACTGGGCCGATGCTGGTGGCGTCAAACTTCACCGGGCATCCCTGCCTGCACCTGCGCGCGGGCTTCGAACAGTTGGGCACGCGCAGCCCTGCGTCGCTTGGCGCAGGCAAGCTAACCACCGGCGACGCCGACGACAGAGGTGAAACCCACCGCGTGCCGCAAGGCATTTCGCTTTGGGGTCGGCTGTATGAAGAGGGCACGATCCTGAACCTCGGGCAAGCGCTTGAGGCAAAACTGGGCGTCGCTGCGGAACGACCAAACCTACCGAAATAACCCAAATACAACGACCCCGAACGGGGCGGATAAACAGCGGGCCCATGTGCCCGCGACCAACAAGGAGACCACCATGAAAAGAAGGCAATTTTTGAAATCCACCTCCGCCCTGCTTGGCGGCACGCTGCTGTCCTCTGTCGCGCTGCCGGCGCTGGCGCAGGCTGAGCCGGTCAAGGGCGGCACCCTAATTTGGGGCCATTCCGAAACCACACAGAACCTCGATATGCACCAGACCGGCACCGCGTCGACCGGGCGTGTTCTGCAAAATGTGCACGACTCCATCGTGACCGTGGACAAGGACCTAAACGTGATCCCGAACCTCGCGGAGAGTTACGAGATCAGCGACGACGGCACCGTCTATACGTTCAAGCTGCGTGATGACGTGATGTTCCACAACGGCAAGAAGATGACCTCGGAAGACGTGAAGTATTCCTTTGAGCGCTGCAAGGATCCGGCCACAGGGGCGGTCAACTTTGAAGTGTTCAACAATGTCACTGGCATCGAGACACCGGATGACACGACCGTGGTCGTCACGCTCGACAAGGTCAACGCGCCCTTCATCTTCCGCCTCGCCGAAAACGGCGCGGGCGTTGTCATGCCAGCCGGCAGCGGCGATGAGCAGGGCAACACGCCTATTGGCTGTGGTCCCTTCAAGTTCGTGCGCCGCGAGTTCGGCAACGAAGTGGAACTGGAGCGGTTTGACGACTACTGGGACGGGCCAGCCTACCTCGACAAGGTCATCGCGCGCGAGATCACCGAGCCTACCGTGCGCCTCACCGGGTTGCGCACCGGCGAGTTGCATATGATCAACGACATCCCCGCCGACCGCATCACCGAGATCGAGGCCGAGGAGGGGCTTCAGGTCGTGTCGTGGTTCCCGCTGAACTGGGACTTCGTGAACTTCAACCACGACTTCGAGCCTTTCAAAGACCCGAAAGTGCGCGAAGCCTTTGACTACATGATCGACAAGGAAGCGCTGCTGGAAGGCGCGCTATGGGGTCAGGGCAAGGTGACCGCTTCGCCAAGTTATCCCACTTCGGCCTCCTACAACCACGATCTGAAGCAGCGTCCGCAAGACATCGAAAAGGCAAAGGCCTTGCTGGCGGAAGCGGGCTATGGGCCGGGCGAATTGTCGGTCGTGTTCAAGGCGACGACAAACTACCCCTACCACATCGAGGCGGCGCAGATCATGCTAGAATGGTTCCGCATGGCCGGCGTTGACGCCACCATCGAGCAGCTCACATGGTCGGATTGGTTGAGCCAGGTTTGGGTCGACAAGGATTTCCAGATTTCCATGATGAACTTCTTCACCCTGTGGGAGCCGGATTTCCTGTATTACTCGATGTGGAACACCGAAGGGGCCTTCAACTACCGGAAGATTTCGCACCCCAAGGTGGACGAACTGACGGCCAAAGCTCGGGTCACCACCGATCCCCAAGCGCGGGCAGAGGTCTATAAAGAGGTGCAGAAGATCGTCCATGACGAGACGCTGGACGTGCTCTTGTGGTTCCGCAATGGCACCATCGGTGCGCAGCCCGCCGTGCAGGGGCTGGATACCATTGTGCATCCCAACGGGTCGAACCTGAACTTCCACAAGGTCTGGCTGCAAAACTGATCCGAAGTGCCGGGGCGGCGCGACCGCGCGACCGCCCCGGCACAAACGGCAAAAACACGCAGCGCCTCCGGGCCTGCGCAATCTAAAAGGGCAGGCAGGCCGTGGGCTATATCCTCAACCGCATCCTATCGATGCTTCTGACGCTGTTTCTGATCTCAGCGATCACTTTTACCGTGACGAACATCCTACCGGGTGATGTCGCGATGATGATCATGGGGACGCAGTCCAACCCCGAAGCTCTCGCCGGGCTGCGCGAGTCGCTCGGGCTGAACGAGCCTTTGGTGGTGCAATACGGGCGTTGGATCGGCGGTATGGTCACCGGCGACTGGGGCGCCTCGCTGGTGTTCAAGGAGCCGATCGCGCCTTTGTTGTTACAAAAGATGAAGGCCAGCGGGTTGATCGTGGTGATGTCGATGTCGATCGCGCTGAGCTGTGCGATCCCGCTCGGGGTTTGGGCGGCGGTGCATCCCAATCGGTGGCAGGACACCACGGCCAGTTCTGCCGCGCTTTTGGGGGTCAGTCTGCCGGACTTCTTTTGGGGCATTATGATGATCTTGCTTTTCGCACGGGGGCTGCAGTGGTTGCCGTCTTCGGGCTTTGTCGACCCAGGTACGGATTTCGCGATGGCGCTGAAACATGCGTTGCTGCCCTCGCTGGCGCTCGGCTTGGGGCTGATGGCGCATTTGACCCGGATGACCCGCGCCACCATGACCGGCATCCTGAACCAAGAGTTCATCCGCGTGGCCCGCGCCAAGGGTCTGAGCGAAAACACCGTGGTCTGGCGCTATGGTCTGACCAACGCGGTCGGCCCGGTGATGACGGTGGCCGGGTTGCAGGTGGGCTATCTGTTTGGCTCGATCATCGTGGTCGAAAGCCTGTTCAACTATACCGGCATGGGATGGCTGACCTATCAGGCGCTTTTGAACCGGGACATGCCGTTGATCCAAGCGAGCGTCTTTGTGATCGCCGCCGTGGTCATGCTCGCCAATCTGCTTGTCGACATCCTCTACGTCGTCGTTGACCCGAGGGTTCGCCTGTCATGAAATTGCCTGCTTCTTTCCGAACCTCCAAGGGAATCTTGGGTATCGCGCTGGTCGTGACCGTGCTTTTGATTGCGATCATCGCGCCGATGCTCATTCCCGACACGCTCGCCACAAAGATGGACATGCGCGCCCGGCTTTCGCCGCCGACATGGGCGCATCCGCTCGGCACCGATCAATTAGGGCGCGACTTGCTTTATCGGGTATTGCTGGGGGCGCAGACCTCGATCCTGATTGCGAGTGCCGCCGTGCTGATGTCGATTCTGATCGGCATGCCGCTTGGCCTAATCTCGGGCTATGCGGGCGGGACCACCGACAATGTGCTAATGCGACTGGTCGATACGTTGCTGGCTTTCCCGGCATTGCTGCTGGCGCTGACCATCAGCGCGGTGTTGGGGCCAAACTTGCAAAACACCATCATCGCCATCGGCATCGCCTTTGCTCCCTTTCTGGCGCGGATTATCCGGGGAGGCGCTGCGCGTGGCGCAGATGCCCTATGTCGAAGCCGCCCGAACGGCGGGCAATTCGGACCTGCGGCTGATCGTGCGGCATATCCTGCCCAACATCATGCCGGCCGTGATCGTGCAATCGACCATCAGCCTCGCCTTTGCGATCCTTGCCGAAGCGGGGCTGAGCTTTCTGGGGCTTGGCACCCAGCCGCCCGATGCCTCCTGGGGGCTGATGATCCAAGCATCACGCGACTACCTCGACCGCGCGCCTTGGACGGCGCTGGTGCCCGGTGCCGCCGTGGCGCTGACCGTGCTGGGGCTTAACATGTTCGGTGACGCCTTGCGCGATGCGCTGGACCCCAGATCAAAGGGAGGCGCGGGATGACCCTGCATGACAGACCATTGGTATCGATCGACAATCTGAGGGTCGAGTTTCAGGGCGAAGACGGCCCCATCGTCGGGGTCGAAGATGTCAGCTTTTCCATCGCGTCGGGCGAAACTGTCTGCGTGGTCGGCGAAAGCGGCTCGGGCAAATCGGTCACCTCGCTTTCGCTGATGCGGCTGGTTGAGTTTGGCGGCGGCAAGATTACGGGCGGTAAGCTGGAGTTTGCCAGCAACGCCGGGCTCCTGGATGTGGCCGAGGCCGACAACGCCACCATGCGCCGTATCCGGGGCAATGAAATCGGCATGATCTTTCAAGAACCGATGACCTCGCTCAACCCGGTCTTTACCATCGAGCGTCAAATGACCGACGGCTTGCGTATGCACATGGGGATGTCAGCAGAAGACGCCCGCGCCCGTGCGCTGGAGCTGTTGCAACAGGTCCGCATTCCGGAGGCCGAGCGTCGACTAAAGCAATATCCGCACGAGCTGTCAGGCGGCATGCGGCAACGGGTGGTGATTGCCATGGCGATGGCTTGCAAACCGCGCCTGTTGGTCGCGGATGAGCCGACCACAGCTCTTGATGTGACCATTCAGGCCGAAATCCTTTCGCTCATCAATCGGCTGAAGGCCGAGACTGGCATGGCGGTGCTGTTCATCACCCATGACATGGCCGTGGTCGCACAGGTGGCGGACCGGGTGGTGGTCATGTGTCGTGGTCAGCTGGTCGAAGAAGGGCCGGTTGAGGAAATTTTTGCCAATCCCAAGCAGGACTACACCAAGGCGCTGCTCGCCGCGGTGCCCCGGCTTGGCGAAATGCGCGGCAAGACAGCGCCCGAACCTATGCGGCTGATCGGGGACGAGGGGCGGACCATTGCGCCGGTCGTTCCGGAAACCCGCGCGCCTTTGCTGGAGGTCTCGAACCTGACCACGCGCTACCCGATCAAAAGCAGTATCCTGCGACGGGTGGTGGCGAATGTGCATGCGGTCGAGGATGTGAGCTTTACCATCGGCAAGGGCGAGACACTCGCGCTGGTCGGCGAATCCGGCTGCGGCAAATCAAGCTGCGGTCGGTCCATTCTACGGCTGTCTGAGCCGACATCGGGCAAGGTGCTGCTTGATGGCGAAGACGTGGGCGTGTTGAGCGACCGCAACCTGCGCCGTGCTTGGCGCGACATGCAGATGGTGTTTCAGGACCCCTTCGCCTCGCTCAACCCCTATATGCGTCTGCGCGATCAGGTGTCCGAACCGCTGCGGAACTTCGATCTGGCCAAGGGTAGCGAAATCGAGGACCGCGTCGCGGGATTGTTCGACCGGGTGCATCTTCCGCGCAGCTACATGTCGCGCTTTCCACACGAGCTTTCAGGCGGGCAGCGCCAACGCGTGGCCATCGCTCGCGCCTTGGCGGTGCGGCCCAAACTGATCGTCGCGGATGAGGCGGTGAGTGCGCTGGACGTGTCTGTGCAGGCGCAGGTGCTGAACCTGATGATGGAGCTTCAGGCCGAGATGGGCATTTCGTTTCTGTTCATCAGCCACGACATGGCGGTGGTCGAGCGGGTCTCGCACCGGGTTGGGGTGATGTACCGCGGCAGGCTGGTCGAGATTGGCAGCCGCGCACAGGTGTTTGAAGCGCCCCAGCATGACTACACCCGCACGCTGCTCAGCGCCGTGCCTATCGCAGATCCGACCCGCCGAAGCCTGGGCGAAGAGTTGACGTTCAAGCCAATTCCTTCGCCCGTGTTCCCGGTAGGGCACGAGCCCGGTCCGTCGGAATACGATGAGGTCGCCCCCGGTCATTTGGTCCTTAAGACGGCGCTAACTTGAGGGCGGCGCCGTTTATGCCATCGCTCTTTCCGACAGTCGCGGTTTGATCCCTTCAGCCGCGGTAAGAAACGCCAAGAGCCGCGCATCTTGATCGCGCTGCATCACAAACTGCGCCCCGGCGGGCAGGTCGTTGACCTGCCACAACGGCAGGCTCGCCGCTGTTAGGTCAAGGTAATTGGCCAGCCAGGTGAAACGCGACATCGGCAGTTGGGGTGTTGTCAACTTAACTCGCCAGCCGCGAAGAGATGGCCGGTCTTGGAGCGTCAGATGTTCGCGGCCTCCTTCCAAGCGTCGAAGGCCTCCATTCTGTGATAGCGTGTTGCGTTTGCGGAACGGCGACGGGCGAGTATTGAGAAGCGGTTTCTGGCGGCAGACTGGCAAGTCACAAATCGTTGCAACCCGCCCGGAGAGCGAAACCCTTGCATGCACCGCTCTCGTTTTCGAAACGGCAGATGGCTGTTCTCGGCCCGATTGTTCAGTCCTTTGTGAGGGCGATGTTTAAAGCCGGACGCATTGGCGATTGGCAGAGCTGGTGATTTGCCCGACGCACCGGACCATGCTCCTGGACCGCTGCGCCCCTTCTGTCGCAAGTGCGATGCCGTTTTGACTGGCGGGGGAGGGAAGACAGCAGAGGACCCTTCGAAGGCGGATTTCGCCGGAGGCGTCCTCGATCTCCAAAGCCAGATCAGCCGGATCGTCAGAGTTAACCCAGGCCGTTTTGATCGTCTCGAGTATGCAATTCGCACTCTCTGGGCGCCACTTGATCGCGACGGTGCGGCCCGGCCCGTCCTCGCGCTCTGGTACGATGAACCGGGGTGGAATTGTCCCTACGAGGCCCGCGCGGCCTTCGGTCGGTCTGCGCCTCTTCAGCACCTACCAGTGAGCTGGCGGGCTTTGACGCTGGTGATCTTGCATGATCTCTTTGGAACAGATTTGGTGCCCCGGCGCGGTCCTGCCGGAGGCCGCCCTCGTCCTGTTCCGGCGTGCGGCCCAATTGCCGTGGCTCACGGATGGGCGGGACCTACCGAATGGTAAAGGAAAGCGCACGATTGACGCAGGAGCGGAACGCGTCCACAGATTAAGCAAGAGACCCGTCCGCCGGTTAAATGGAAATTTCCTCGACGAGAGAGGCGATTTCGGTTGAATCCACCCATGAAACTAAAACGACACTACCATGGCTGGGAGGGTATTCCAGAATGTCCGATAATGTAAACTTATTGGACATAACTTTGACCGATAAGATGCGGCGGTTAACGCGCTATTAACTGGAAGTAAGCGCCGCGTAGGTTTAGTCTGTCAGGATGAACCCGGCCGCTAAACTTATTATGAGCGATACCATGAGCCTACAGCTTCTGCCCCGTTGGATCACTCTGCAAAGAGATGAAGACCCTGAAACTGTTGCTTTTTTATCTGGTGCGGCGCTGGCTACGCTAGATGCGGTGTTACGCGACCCAAACGGCACATTGCCCTGTGCCTTGTTGCGGGATCGAATGGCTCTGGATTCTGCTGTGGCTTGCCTAAAGCTCGAGGGTCGCAATGAATCCGGGTCCGATATCCGTGACGCGGTGTGTTTAGCGCGGGCTGGAGATCGGCTGGGACCTGCGGGCGAGATGTTTATGGGGTGGCGTAAGCTGGCGCGGATCAACTTGGGTGTCAGTGGATGGAAGGGGCGGGTGGAGAATGCGCTACCAACAGCGCTGGCCCATGAGGCTGTGTCCATTCTTGGAACTTCATCAGGAACACCGGTGGGACAAGCAAGCGACATCTTAGCAGAGCTGTTGCCCCGGTTCCCACGAGAAGAAGCGGGAGCATTGATGTTGGCGGATGTTGCTTTGGCCCGTGCGGTCGGTTGGGATCGGCCTGTGCCATTATTGGGGGCGCATATGGTGCGCAGGGATATCCGCGCAGTTGCGACTGGGGCGGGTGAACCTAGGCTTTTTGTACATCGTGCGATGGTTGCTGCTTGCGACACTGCCATCCGTTTGGCGGCGGACCTAGACCTGCGCGTTGCCAAGTTGCGGTCCGTTGCGCCAAAACTGCGGGCCAAAGGATCAGACGCTGCGTTGGCTTTGTTCCTGAGCCACGATGCGGTGTCACCGTCAGGCATGTTAAGCCCGATGATCCAGGGCACATTGATGCCGATGACGGATCGCGCAGCGCGCCGTCTGTGTGACCGTTTGGTGGAACTGGGCGTCGTGCGGGAGTTGACCGGGCGCTCCACGTTCCGATTGTACGGGGTATAAGCATGGCCAAGGAAACCTCAGTGTTAGACACTGAATTAGACAACCTGCCCCCGGAATTGCGCTGGCGTGAATGGATGGGCCGGATTGAAGCGGTGATTTTTGCGAGCGCTTCGCCCGTGCCGCGCGGGGATTTGGCGCGCGTTGTGGGGCAGGGGGCCTCGGTTGACCTGTTGATTGAGGATATTCAGACCGATTTAAACGATCGCCCCTATGAGTTGGTCGCCGTAGCAGACGGCTGGTTGATGCGAACGCGGACGCGATTTGCTGATGCCATTCGCGCGGCGGCCGATGTGGGCGACCAGCACCTGGATTTGGACGAATTTGAAGTCGCTGTGCTCGCATCGATTGCCTATCACCAGCCGCTGACGCGGGATGGGTTGAAGGATATTTTTGGCAAAGACATCAGCCGGGATCTGATTGGAAGATTAAGGGCGCAGGAGTTGATCGCCACGGGTCCGCGTAGTCCGAAGGCGGGGGCACCCTATAGCTATGTGACGACGCAGAAGTTCTTGATGGCGTTTGGGATGGAAAGCCTCCGTGATTTGCCCGACCGCGGCGAGCTAGAGGATGCTGGCTTGGCAAGTTGACACACAGAAGCCTATGAGTGTGCAAATGGTGGGGCTTCTAATGAGCAAATGGTGGATGTTCTAATAGACAAATGGTGGGTTCTCTAATAAGCAACCAGTGGTAAGGAACCAGACCCCTCATACGAGGGGCGTTCTGCAAAGCTCGAAAGGGAAGCGCCGGTCCATGAGTGATACAGAAGACTATCTGCCAAGACACCTCATTCCAGAGCTTGAAGACGCGATCGCATCAGCGCGTGTAGTTAACCTCATCGGCCCGAGGCAGGTTGGTAAGACGACACTTGTAAGAGACCTGTTTGGCAATGGCCGTTTTATCACTTTGGATGACGCTGCAGTCTTAGCCGCCATTGAAGCTGACCCAGAAGGGCAGCTCACCAGTCTAATGGAAGACCTGGACCACGCACCGCTTATCATCGATGAGGCTCAGCGGTCTAAAAAGCTGGCTCTGGCAATTAAGAGGGTGGTCGATACCAATCGGCGCAAAGGGCAATTTGTACTTACCGGATCCTCCAATGTATTTACGACCACTGATGTCGCGGACTCTCTCGCAGGCAGGATGCGCACACTCAAGCTCTGGCCCTTGTCAGTTGCGGAAATCAAAAGAGCACCTGTCAGCCGCCTAATGGATTGGGCGATGCAAAAAGACCCGAAGCTGGGACAAGTGGCCGATCCAGAGCCAATCACCCGAAGTGATTACATTGATTTCATTCTGGAAGGTGGGTTTCCCGAAACCAGAACGTTGCCAATCAGATCCCGTCAGCGGCAGTATAGGGACTATATCGACGCGGTCGTTGAGCGCGATGTGGCAGATATCACGCCGGTCCGAAAACCAGATGCGCTGCGTATCCTGATAGACCAAATGGCGACACGGTCGGCTCAAGAAATCAACGCGTCCGAACTTGCCAAACTGACCAAGCTCCAACGCGTTACGGTCGAGCAATATCTGGACATCCTGATACGATTATCGATGCTCACCAAACTGGGTGCCTGGACATCGGGTGAGGGCAAGCGGGAAATCAAGAACCCAAAATATCACTTCGCAGATTTAGGCATCGCTT
This sequence comes from Sulfitobacter profundi, assembly GCF_042661425.1. Classification (NCBI taxonomy): domain Bacteria; kingdom Pseudomonadati; phylum Pseudomonadota; class Alphaproteobacteria; order Rhodobacterales; family Roseobacteraceae; genus Sulfitobacter; species Sulfitobacter profundi. The sequence goes on from NZ_JBHSWA010000005.1 coordinate 115,676, forward strand.
GCGCCTTGCGTCGCTTCACTGAAGATACCTTTACCATCGACAACAATCCGCAAGCTCTCGGGGGTCTGCTGGAGAGCTTTGTTTTGAACGAACTGCTGAGAGCCGTCCCAATGCAGGATGCTGACTATCGGCTCTATCACTGGCGCAGTGCGGACCAGCGGGAGATTGACATCCTGATCGACGGCGGCAGCCACCTGGTCTGTGTCGAGGTCAAGGCCTCTGCATCGGTCAGCGGTGATGACTTCAAACATCTCAAATGGTTCTCAAAAGACGGGCCTGGAGGCAGCAGGATATGTACTGGGATCGTGCTTTACTTGGGTAAAGAAAAACTCACCTTTGGCGATAGGAACTTTGCTCTCCCGGTGAGCGCCCTTTGGAGCGACATCAATGCCTAGGTTGCCATATGATGTCTCATAAGCCCTGCCTTGGTCTGCTCTCGTCGCGACGTGGGCCAAGAGCGTAGTCATTGAAAAATTATAGAGATTTGCACTTTTACTTTAGCGATAGTGATTGCATCGAAAACCTCGCAAACTAATGTAATCCGTAAGAGGGTTTCGTTAGTGGCATCAATTTTTAACTTCTTTCGAGTTATCTTTTTCTACGCACTTTATTTTTTGATGTGCATGGTTGTCGTAACGGTCGCGTTGCAAAGTTGGCCGCCGGGTTCTCAAGGGGCCATTTCCGCTGCATAGGTATTCCAGAGGTCGAAAGCATCGGCCCGGCGAGCCTTCAATCCGGTTGTTCAAACCCTTGTGTGCGCGATGATCCGCGTTTGGTGCAAGCTCGCGGATAGGCTTGAAATAGCTGCGCAACTTGTCCGTCACGACCACCCGGGGCTCGCCGAACCGGGCGATGAGTCGCTTTAGGAAACGTCGCGCTGCCTTGGCGTTGCGCTGAGGTTGCACGAGAATATCCAGCACATCCCGTTCGCGTCCACTACCCGCCAGAGCCAGTATTTGCGGCCGTTTATAGGGATGGACGACTTCGTCCAGATGCCATTTGTCAGCCGCCGGAGGCCTGTCGCGTTTGATACAGTTTGCGAAATGGCAACCAAAGCGGTTCACCCTTTCCGGACGGTCTCCCGGCTGACCGTCACACCTCGTTCGGCGAGCAAGTCCTCTACGTCAGCCGTGCTGAGGGCGAAGCGATGGTAGACCCAGACCGCATAGGCGACGATCTCGCGTGGGAAGCGGTAACCTTTCAGGCGGGGCATGGTGGATGGCGTGCTCATCGAAAACATTTAGACAGCCACGAGACACCAAACAAGTTGGCAATGCCGTTCAAGGAGTTGCTGCGGACGCCAGCGAGCATTCGGCTGTCAGGGCCGAAGAAAAGCAGCCTTGCGCCTTATTTGATCGGTGCCGGGGCTGCGGTGACTGAAGAATAAACTAAAACGCCACGCTGCATTATACAGCGTGGCGCAAGCAGCCTGTGTCACTCGTGACAAGCCTATATCACTGGCTGTCGTCTACAACCAAGGTGATCTCACCGGAGTTGGCAGAGTTCACGGCGACTACTTGATCAACCGAATACCCTTCGGCTTCCAGCGCGGACATCAACTCTGCATTCGCTTCGATTTCCGTGCGCAGGTCAGCAATGCCTTCTTCCTGCTTGCTCAGGGCATTGTCCAAAGCGCTTGCGTTCTCGGCAGCTTCACCTTTCAGCTCAGATAGCAGTGTAATTGTCGCGTCAGCTTCCGCGTCAAGGCCGGACACAACATCCGCAGATACTTCGGAAGTCTGGAGGCCGGAGATCAGCTGTCCATAGTTCCCCTTCGCAGCTTTGGAATTGCCTTTGTCAGCGGCGGCGGCGTTGCTGTTATCAGACGCATTGGTCGACGCATCTGCACCTACACTGGCTCCTGCACTAACGTCAGCCCCAACACCAGCGTTTCCATCGGTGCTGGCGGATTGAGCGAAAGTGGCTGTGGAAAGTGTCGTCGCCATCAGTGCAGACATCAGAGTTTTCATATTCATTGACATAGTGGTTCCTCCTTCATTCTGCCCATGGGGTTACGGGCAGGGTAAAGCTGAAACTGCGAGCGAAAGACTTGGTTCCGGGAACTTGAAACGGCTGGCGAGATGGCGCCGGAAACCCGGCCATAGCCGAATTTGGTATGAGAACTGCCCGCCTTCATCCAGTTCACCGCACCGGGCTCGATCGCCAGATCTGTCCCGAGGCTGTCGCGGTGATGGATCTGCCCCTCGAAGAGATAGGTTAGCGTAGCGAGACTGATATGCGGATGCGGTCGCACGTCGATGCCCTGATCGGTTAGGAATTCCGCCGGCCCCATTTGGTCGAAGAAGATGAACGGGCCGACCATCTGACGCTTGTCCGAAGGCAGCGCGCGGCGCACCTCCATTTCGCCAATATCGACGGCGCGCGGGACGATCAACGTCTCCACCGCATCGACGCTCTTCGCGTCCCCGGGGATTGGGTCGGGACAGGGGCTCCAGCGGCATTGCCAACTTGTTTGCGGAGCGGTGCTTGGTTAGGCATTGGGTATGAACGGCATTGCCAACTTGTTTTCGGATGATTGAGAAGAGCGAGCCGCTTGGTTTTCAAGCGTTCATTTCCGCTGCATAGGTATTCCAGAGGTTTAAAGCATCAGATCGGGCGTGACGGTACGAAGTAGCGGTGAGACGATAGCGGCGGGGACGAAAGATTGTGTTGATCTGGTCATGAGCCGCCAGAAATCTCTGGGCCTGTCTGGGTGTTTTGAACCGTCCCATGAGTTTCTCTTGCTTTCGGGTCGGCCGATGCGATCCTTCGATCCGGTTGTTCAAGCCCTTGTGCGCACGATGATCCGCGCCCGGCGCAAGGTCACGGATTGGCTTGAAATAGCTGCGCAGTTTGTCCGTGATCACGACGCGAGGTTCACCGAACCGGTCGATCAGCCTTGCCAGGAAACGCCTCGCAGCCTTGGCGTTTCGCTGAGGCTGAACAAGAATATCAAGCACGTCACCGTTCGCATCAACCGCCCGCCAAAGCCAGTACTTTCTTCCATTGATAGGGATGACGACCTCATCCAGATGCCATTTGTCGGCCGCGCTTGGTCTATCGCGCTTGATGCAGTCGGCGAAGTGGCAGCCAAAGCGGCTCACCCATTTTCGTATCGTTTCACGGCTGACCGTAACCCCCGTTCAGCCAAAAGGTCCTCGACATCTGCCGTGCTGAGCGCGAAGCGATAGTAGACCCAGACAGAATATGCGACGATCTCGCGAGGAAAACGATAGCCTTTCAGGCGCGGCATGGACGATGATAAGTTCATACCCAATGCCTAACCAAGCACCGCTCCGCAAACAAGTTGGCAATGCCGCCTCAACACTGCCATGATCTGCGCGTCGCTGTATCGTCCGTTCTTCATCGTAAATCTCCTCAGATATCTTGCCGAGAAAATTCTACTTTTGAACACCGCTAATTTTAGGGGGATTACCCGCTGATGACCCTCGGAGGTTTCAAGGTCGCCTCCTCCCTGAGCGTCTACAATGGACAAGTCTTGGCGATGGGGGACATTACATTTTCTGCTAATGCAGATGGAGTTAAGGGGGCATCGTTCATTTCCTACGGCCAAATTGACGGAACAAGCAACATGGATATGGGGTTTTGCCGGAACTCTGGCATGGAGAATGCGTATCGAGCTCCATACTTCAGAATGGTAAATTAACAAGTTTATCGGGTTGGATATTTCGCTTGCGAAGACCGCGATCTGCGTAGTCAGCGAGCATGGAAATATCGTCCTAAAAGCTGAGGTTGCCAGCGAACCGGAGCCACTGCTTGTGTGGCTTCAAACCTTAGACGGCGGTATTGTCGCCTTGGGCCTTGAGGCTGGCCCCTTATCACAATGGCTTAATCGTGGGCTGACAGACCAACGCAACTTGACCAGTTTCCAACGTAAGCTCAGCTCTCAGCTACAACAACCGGGCGCCCATCTTCGCGCCATTCTGGCAGGCCGCCTTCGAGCCGCCGCGCTTTGAAACCATACCCGCGTAGGGTCGCAACGGCTTGGTGGGCGTAGACGCAGTAAGGCCCGCGGCAATAGGCGACGATCTCGGCATCTGGCGCCAGTGAAGGAAGAATTCCATCTAACTCCGCCAAAGTCACATTGCGCGCCCCCGGAATGTGGCCGGCGGCGTATTCGTCCGAAGGTCTTACATCGAGCACTGTGACCGCCCCCTGCGCGAGGCGGACTGCCAGTTCTGCGCGGTTGATCGGTTCGGGGGCGTCATCTTCGCCAGTGAGGCCGCGAAGGATGCGCTCAACCTGAGCTAGATTCCGCTCTGCGATGATGCGAAGAAGGTCCATCAATTCCAGCGTCTTATTGTCGGATAACTGGTAGATCACGGCCTTTCCTTCACGGCGACTCGTGGCGAGCCCAGCCCTGCGCAGATGCTGGAGGTGCTGAGAACAATTGGCAAAGGCCAGGCCGGTTTTCGCTGCAAGTGCCTCCACGCCGCGCTCGCCCTGTGCGAGTTGCTCAAGGATCGATAGGCGCGCCGGTGCAGCGAGAGCGCGTGCGATCAGTGTGTATTCTTCAAGCAGCGCGGCCTTCGGACTCATTGACATTGCAGACCTCCTGAAGATACCTTTATTCAATCAGTCTGTTGAATGATAGCAGATTTGGTGCGCCAGACAATCCGGAAAGCTTCTTTTCATGTTTGAAACCGTTCTCTCTGCCGAACCCACAATCCGCCTTGCTGCTTTTCTGGGCGTGCTTACGGTTATGGCCCTTTGGGAAGTCGCGGCGCCGCGTCGTCGGCGGGAAGTGCCGCGGGTAATCCGTTGGACGAACAACCTCGCTCTGGTGGCGCTCGATACAATCATCTTGCGGCTTTCATTTCCGATCATAGCGGTTGGCCTTGCCGTCATGGCCGAGGAACGGGGCTGGGGGTTCTTTAATAACTTTGACTCGCCCGTCTGGGTGGCAATTACCGCCTCAATGCTGCTGCTTGATCTGGCGATCTACCTACAACACGTGATGTTCCACGCGGTCCCCGGCCTCTGGCGGCTGCACCGCATGCATCACGCCGATCTCGACTTCGACGCGACAACGGGGTTGCGGTTCCACCCGGTTGAAATCCTCATCTCGATGGGCATCAAGCTCGCGGTGGTCGCCGCCCTCGGCCCGCCCGCCGTGGCAGTGCTGCTGTTTGAGGTGGTTTTGAACGCGACCGCAATGTTCAACCACGCCGATATCAAACTGCCGCGCCCGGTGGATCGGATACTGCGCCTCTTCGTGGTGACCCCTGACATGCACCGTGTTCACCACTCCGTTGACCCACGTGAGACCAACTCGAATTACGGCTTTAACCTGCCGTGGTGGGACCATCTTTTGGGGACCTATGTCGCCCAGCCCGCCAAGGGGCATGAGGGGATGGAGATCGGGATCGAGCAGTTTCGCACGCGCCGGGACCTCTGGCTTGATCGCATGCTGATCCAGCCGGTTCGCGGCCCAGCATCGGGCGGCGCACTCGACCCGAAGGCCACGACGAAAGAGCCTGTCGAATGATCAGAGTTCATCCGTAATCAACTGGGCGCGGAAACGCAGCCGCGCCTACATCCTGCCGCCGCAAAGACCCCTGATGTGTGAGGACCATGCGGCGACGCCCCCCACTGCGGCCCGTCATATTCAGAACTGCGTGCGAGAGACACCCGCGTTATCCGACACGTCAGCGGGCCAAAAGCGCAGAGCCGCTACAATCCCGAGTGCGGCCAAACTACCCAGCAGTATCAGCGCTGGAACCGTACCGAATGCGGTCATGGTCCAACCTGCCAAAGGATAAGTGAGCAGCCAGCAGGCGTGGGATAGCGCAAATTGCGCTGCAAATACAGCAGGCCGGTCTTCTGGCTGGGCCGATCGGCGCAAGAGACGGCCCGATGGGGTCAGAACCGCGGAATTGCCCAGGCCGATGAGCAGCCAAATCGTCAGCAGGAGGGGCCAAGATAAGCCGAAACCTATAATGCCTGCTGCGATCCCAAACAGAGCCGCGACCATCAGCCAAGCCCCTGTCAGCATGACGGGTCTGTCGGGAAATCTGTCCAGCACTATGGGCAGAACCAGCGCCGCGCTCATGCTGCCAGCCCCGAAGGAAAACATCGACCAAGCCAGTGCCGCATCATCAAGCCCCAGTTGCCCCCGCACCAGCACGACCGAGTTCACAAGAACCATTGCGCCCGCCGACGACACCGCGAGGTTCAGCCCCAGCAGCCCGCGCAACCGCGGTGTTGCGAGGTAGATCCGCAACCCCCGCGTGGTGCGATCATAAATTCCGCGCGGGACTGTCGCTTTGGGGCTGGGCAAGACGACTGTCAGCACCAGTAGTGCCGAGGCCCCAAACCCTACGACCGTCCCAAGAAACAGGGTGTTATAGCTCATCACCGTCAGCAACACAGCGGCCAGCGCGGGCGAGATAATATTCTCCAGATCATAGGCTAAGCGGGACAGGGACAGTGCTCTGGTATAGCGCGCCTCATCCGGCAGCACGTCAGGTATGGTTGCCTGAAAGGTCGGCGTAAAGGCGGCTGAGGCTGATTGCAGGAAGAAGATCAGGACATAGATCTGCCAGATCTCGGTTACGAAAGGGAGGGCAAAGGCCACCGCAGCCCGCACCAAGTCCAACGTGACCAAAAGAGCGCGGCGCGGCAGCCGCTCGGCAAAGGCGCCGGCAATGGGCGCGATGGCGACATAGGCCACCATCTTGATCGTGAAGACGGTGCCCAACACCATAGCCGCCCGCTCCCCGGCCAGATCATAGGCCAATAGGCCAAGCGCCATCGTTGCCAAGCCAGTGCCGAGAAGCGCGACAACTTGAGCAAGGAAAAGATGTCGGTAGGTGCGATCCGATAGAACAGCCAGCATAGCGCCCTCAGAGGTAACGGGTGATCGCTTTGAGTTCGGCGCGATCACTCTCAGAGCCATCGACCTCAAGGCAATGATCAATGTGGTCATGGATCAACACGCGTTTGGCGTTGGTCACAGCCTTCTCAACGGCCTGAAGCTGCTGCGCCACGTCGACGCAAGGCTTGCCTGCCTCCAACATCGCAATCACCGCACGTAGATGCCCATCGGCACGTTTCAGCCGGGCGATGAGGGCGGGATGACTTGCATGAATATAGGTATCTGACATACTAAGACCGTATCCCCCTCGGGGGATAGAGCAAGACGGCGAAGAGCGCCGCGTAATTGACGAGAGGGCAGACAGGACAGATGACTTTTCTACGGACAACTGGGCAAGCCGCTTTTGCGATGCTTCTCTGTGTGGCCGTGCTTGTCTGGTCCGTAGTGCCGACCTCTTCCCATGTTCCTGCGGTGTTGGATGTTCTTCAGGAACATGAACAGATGATCGCGGATCACGGGCACTCTCACGGGTTAGAAGAAGACCTTGTTTGGGCCATGCATGGGCACAGTCACGACAGTGCGGACCATGATCATAGCCAAGCCGTCGTGTTTGGCCGCGCCTTGGCCGCGCAACCCGTCGATGTCTACAGGGCCGCTTGGCGGCTCAGTGCCGCTTCTGCAAATACCTCAAGGGTCTACCTGATCGAACGACCGCCGCGCGTGTGACTGGCCGCGCCACTGGCGCTCCCATTCCTCACAAATCACATACGCGGAGTTCAATCCATGAACACAGTCCCACGGGGCTGGACCGATTTTGGCACACGCCGGATCGCGATCCTGTCCCTTGTCACAACCACCTTGCTCATTCAGAGCGCAAGCTATGCCTTGGCGCATAATGTCACGCCCGGGGATGCGGGCTATATTCAGGAAATCTGGGGGTGAACATTATTCCCTTCATGTATCTCGGTGCCAAACACATGGTGACGGGCTACGACCACATTCTGTTTTTGTTCGGCGTCGTCTTCTTCCTCTACAAGATGAAAGACGTCGGCATCTATGTCAGCATTTTTGCTGTGGGGCATTCGACCACGATGCTGGCGGGTGTTTGGTTCGGCTGGGGCATCAACGCCTATATCGTTGATGCCATTATTGGCCTGTCGGTTGTCTATAAGGCGCTCGACAACCTTGGCGCTTATCAACGCTGGTTCGGCGTGCAGCCCAATACCAAGGTTGCAACGCTGATCTTTGGCTTCTTCCACGGCACCGGTCTGGCCACCAAGCTTCTCGACTACGAGATCGCCTCGGACGGCCTTTTGGCCAACCTTCTGGCGTTCAATGTGGGCGTTGAGATGGGCCAGCTGATGGCGCTTGCCGTCATCCTTATCGTCATGGGCTTTTGGCGGAAATCACCCAACTTCTTCCGCCAAGCCTACACCGCAAACGTCATCATGATGGCTATGGGGTTCATCCTCATGGGCCTTCAAATCACCGGCTATTTCGTAGCCGCGTAAGCAAATAGGAGAACCACATGTTCAACGCAGAAAAACCAAGCCTCAACCAATTGCCCACCTCCGCGCAGCTCATCCGCTCCACCGCCATTGCAGCGGCCAGCGCTGTCGCGATCCTCGTGACCGTGGTGCTGCCCGCCGAATACGACATCGACCCCACCGGGATCGGCGGCGTGCTTGGGCTCGCTGAAATGGGCGAGATCAAAAGCCAGCTTGCCGCAGAGGCCGAAGCGGACCGCATCAAAGCGCTGGAAGAGCAGGGCGCGCTTGTGACCCAAGAGCAATCCAGCCTGATGAACGACATCTTCAGCGTCTTCGTCGGGGCCGCCCATGCCGAAGAGGTGCCGTCTAAACCCGTGCAAGAATGGCGCGATGAAATCACGTTCACGCTGGCACCGGGCGAGTCTGCCGAGTGGAAGTTGCTGATGGAAGAAGGCCAAACCGCGCAATACGCTATGTTGGTCGACGGAGGGCGTGTGAACTTTGATCTGCACGGTCATGGGTCGGGCCAATCCGAAACCTATTACAAAGGCCGCGGCTCGACCGGTGAAGAGGGCGAAATCACCGCCGGTTTCGCAGGTGAACACGGCTGGTTCTGGCGCAACCGTGACAAGACCGAAGTGACGGTGACCGTTCAGGTGCGCGGCGAATACGACGAATTCAAAGACGCCAGCTAAACCGCGTGGCTGCCGGTCCTTTCAGAAGGGTCGGCAGCCTATCCGGCGCGGGGCGCAAGAATAATCAACGCTGCGCCAAGAATGCAGAGGCCCGCCCCGGCAGCATCCCAAAGATCAGGCCGCTGCCCTTCTACAGCCCACATCCACACCAGCGATGCCGCGATATAGATGCCACCATAGGCCGCAAAAGCGCGCCCGGCGAACCCGGCTTCGACCAAAGCCAGTAACCCCGCAAACAACGCCAAGCTCAGCAGCCCCGGCACCAGCCACAGCGGCGATGCGCCGCGCCACCACGCCCAGACCGCAAAACACCCGACGATCTCAGCCAATGCCGCAAGCGGATAGAGCAAGGCGGCGGGCATCAGGCGGTGGCCCCGTGATCGGCAAGGCATTCCTCATGGTCGCGCAGCACCTCAAGGATGCGACAGTCGGCCACCCGATCCGCATTGCAGGCACCGATCATGCGTTGCAACTCAACGCGGAGGGCTTCGAGCCGCACAAGGCGTGCCTCGACTTGGCGAAGTTGTTTTTGGGCGATGGCATCGACCTGCGCACAGGACCGGTCGGGCGTATCAGAAAGGTCCAGCAACTCTCGGATCGCCTCCAGCGAGAAGCCGAGCTGGCGGGAATGGCGGATGAAGGAGAGGCGGTCCAATTCGGCATCGCCATACCGCCGTTGGCCGCCTTCGGTTCGGCCGGGTTCATGCATAAGGCCGATCTGCTCGTAATACCGGATCGTCTGCACCTTGGTGCCGGTGCGTTTTGCGAGTGTGCCGATGGCGAGCATGTCTGAGCCTCCTATAACCTATAGTCTCTGTAGGTTGCTCGGTGGTTTGGCGCAAGTGGACGGAGCACGATCCTTCCCATAGGCTTGGCCGAATGGCCCGGCGGACTATGTCGTCGACGGCTGCACATAGCAGATGTTGAGGAAGGATTCCCCCTTGGAGACGATGTCACCATTGATGCTCGGATTTCTCGGCAGTCTGGCTGCGGGGGCTATGACCGCCGTGGGGGCCGTGCCGGTGCTCTTTGGGCGCACCCCGTCGCGGGCAACGCGCGACCTGTCGTTGGGGTTTGCCGCGGGGGTGATGCTGGCGGCGTCTTTCTATTCGCTCATCATCCCGGCACTGGATGCAGCAGGTCTGCGGTATGACAACGAGGCCACGCCTGCCGCGATCGTTTGTGTGGCGATCTTGCTTGGCATGGGGGCCGTGGCCCTCATGAACGAGCTTCTGCCGCATGAACACTTCAAGACGGGCCGAGAGGGGCCAGCGGCGGCATCGCTTCGACGGGTGTGGCTTTTCATCATTGCGATCACGATCCACAATTTCCCCGAAGGTCTGGCCGTTGGTGTGGGCTTCGGCGCGGATGGGCTGTCGGGCGGCATGGCACTGGCGCTCGGTATCGGGTTGCAAAATGCACCCGAAGGGCTCGCAGTTGCGGTGGCGCTCTTAGGCGAAGGTTACTCCAAAGGCCGCGCATGGGGCATTGCGGCCCTCACCGGGATGGTTGAACCAATCGGCGGTCTGCTCGGCGCCGGGATCATCGCACTGTCTGAGCCGTTGTTGCCTTGGGGGCTGGCCTTTGCCGCTGGGGCGATGCTTTACGTCATCAGCCATGAGATCATTCCCGAAACCCATCGCAGCGGGCATCAGAACAAGGCGACGCTCGGTTTGGCGATTGGGCTGGTGCTTATGCTATTTCTTGACGTTTGGCTGGGCTAAAAAAATCTTCGAAAAGCGCTTGAAGCTACAGTTGCTGTAGGTTGTATCTCTGCTCCTGACTGTGAATTGGATTGGAAACAGAGATGGCGGACGGAAACACCGCACAACGGGAATGGCGCGTCACGGGGATGGACTGCGGCGCCTGCGCGGCCAAGGTGCGTGGCGCGGTGGAGCGCTTGCCGGGGGTCGCGGATGTTGATGTCGCGCTGATGTCCGAACGGCTGCGCCTAACGCTGGATGAGGGAGAGACTTCGCCCGAGCGTATCGAGAAAGCCGTGCGGGGCATCGGTTTTGGCATCTCTCCGAAGGGGTCAAAGGCAGAGAGGCCCAAGGGCGGTTTCATCCTGCCGGACGATGCGGTGATCGGTGGGGCAGGGGCCGTGCCTCAGGACTCTGCGCCCGAAGAGACACCAGACCCCGCTTGGTATCAAACTATGAAAGGCCGCTTGGTCCTCGGCAGCGGTGCCTTGCTCGCAGCGGCATGGGCATCGCGGCTTGTCCTGCCGGCTGAGGTTTCGCACTGGGCCTTTGTCATCGCCACGTTGATCGGGTTAATCCCCGTCGCCCGCCGGGCCTTTGCCATGGCGCAGGTGGGCATGCCCTTTACCATCGAAATGCTGATGACCATCGCCGCCAGCGGTGCGCTCGTGATCGGAGAGCCGGAAGAAGCCGCGTTGGTGGTCTTTCTTTTTGCCGTCGGCGAATTGCTGGAGGGTGTCTCTGCTGGGAAGGCACGCAACAGCATCCGTGCGCTGACCAAGCTGGTGCCGAAAACGGCGCGGCTTGAGGTGAGCAACAAGACGCGGGAGGTGGCGGCAGAGGCACTCAGCGTCGGCCAGATTGTGCAGGTGCGCCCTGGGGACCGGGTGCCCTGTGACGGCGAGGTGGTCAGCGGCACTTCGGGCGTCGACGAAAGCCCCGTTACCGGGGAGAGCGTGCCGCGCCTTAAAGAACCGGGCGCGGATGTCTTTGCCGGGTCGATCAACACAGAAGCGCTGCTGCGCGTGCGCGTCACCAAGGCCGCCGCGGACAACACCATCGCCCGCATTGTGCGGCTGGTGGAAGAGGCCGAAAGCGTCCGTGCGCCGACCGAGCGTTTCATTGATCGGTTCAGCCGCGTCTACATGCCTGCCGTGGTCGGCATGGCCGCTCTGGTTGCCGTGGTGCCGCCGCTCGCCTTCGGCGGCGGTTGGGACGAATGGATCTATCGGGCGCTGGCTTTGCTGCTGATCGGCTGCCCCTGCGCGCTGGTGATTTCGGTGCCTGCGTCAATCACCTCAGCACTGTCCGCCGGGGCGCGCAATGGGTTGCTGATGAAGGGCGGCGCGGTGATCGAAGCGGCGGCGCGGGTTACCCATGTGGCCTTTGACAAAACCGGAACGCTGACCCACGGCAAGCCGCGGGTGACCGATGTGCAGGTGCTAATGGGAAATGAAGCTGACCTTCTGGCCCTTGCCGCAGGGGTTGAGAACGGCTCGAGCCACCCGCTTGGGCAAGCCATTTGCGGCGCGGCTAAAACAGGCGGGATCGATCCTGCCGCCGCGACACAGTCCCGCGCCTTGGCTGGCAAAGGCGCTCAGGCGGTGATCGCAGGAGCAACCATCTGCGTCGGCTCCCCCGTTTGGCCGCTGAGCGCGGGGCGCTCTCAGAGACTTTGCGCGCCCAAGTCGAAACACTCGAAACGCAGGGTAAAACCGTGGTGATCGTGCTGCGCGACGACGTGGCCCAAGGACTAATCGCCCTGCGCGATGAACCCCGCGCCGATGCGGCAGAGGCTGTGGCGCAGTTGAGCGCCTTGGGCATTTCATCGGTAATGCTCACCGGGGACAATCGGCGCACAGCTTCGGCCATCGCAGAGGGCTTGGCATCGACCACCGGGCCGAGCTGATGCCAGAGGATAAGGTCGCGGCCATTCAAAACCTCACGGCAGAGGCGAGGGTCATGATGATCGGCGACGGCATCAACGACGCCCCGGCATTGGCTGCGGCCCATGTGGGCGTTGCAATGGGGTCCGGCACCGATGTAGCGCTCGAGACCGCCGATGCCGCCATCCTGCGTGATCGGGTGACAGACGTGCCCGGCCAGATCCGCCTTGCCCGCGCAGCGATGGGCAATATCCGGCAGAACATCGCTATCGCCCTTGGGCTGAAGGCCGTGTTCCTTGTCACCACAATATTTGGGATCACCGGCCTCTGGATCGCGATCTTGGCGGATACTGGCGCGACTGTTTTGGTGACGCTCAACGCCCTGCGGCTGCTGTTTTTCCGGCCAACCACCGCTGAGCGGTTGGCCGAACCCCGCCGCCGCCCTACAACCCATGGAACAAATGAAACGACAGGTTGAACCTTTGGAAGGACTTTCTATGACCCTCACACGACGCAGCCTGCTGGCCTGTTCCGCCAGCTTTGCCGCCGCCGCACCATTCGCGGCATGGGCCGAAGAAAAACCCGCCATCCACGTGATGAAAGATCCCAACTGCGGCTGCTGTTCGGCGTGGATCGAGATTCTGGAGAACGAGGGTTTTGCCGTGAGGACGGAACGCAGCTTGGGAACGCTCTTGATCAAATACAAGCAGGACAACGGCATCCCGCAAAGTATGGCCTCCTGCCACACTGGAAAGATCGAGGGCTATATGATCGAAGGTCACGTCCCACCCGCCGACATCCGTAAACTGCTGGCCGAGCGCCCAGATGCCATCGGTCTCGCCGTGCCGGGGATGCCCTATGGCTCGCCGGGGATGGGACCGGAGAACGAACGCGATGCATATGACGTCTATCTGATTGCCCATGATGGCAGCAGCGAGGTCTTCACAAGCTACGAGGCAGCCTAAAACGCAGCGGATTGGGCCTCAAACCGGTAGGAAGCACACATGGCACATGATCACGCCCATATTGACCCCGAAAGCGGGGACCGCAGAGTATCACTGGCCATCTGGGCGAATGCGCTTCTCACGGTGGCGCAGATCGTGGGCGGTGTCTTTGCAGGGTCGCTCGCCCTTATCGCCGACGCGCTGCACAACTTTTCGGACATGGCCTCATTGGTCATTGCCTTTGTCGCCCGCAAGGTCGCACGGCGCCCGGCAGATGCGCGGATGACCTTTGGCTATGGCCGGATTGAAATCGTTGCCGCCTTGATCAACTACACCACGCTTATTCTTGTCGGGGTTTATCTGATCTACGAGGGCGGAATGCGCATGATTGATCCGCCTCAGGTGGCGGGTTGGACTGTAGTCATTCTGGGCGCCGTCGCTCTTGTGGTCGATACGCTGACGGCGCTGCTGACCTATTCGATGCAGAAGGGCAGCGTGAATATCAGAGCATTGTTCTTGCATAACCTGTCAGACGCGCTGGCCTCGGTCGCGGTGATTATCGGCGGCACGCTCATCATCCTTTACGATCTGCGTTGGGTTGATCCGGCGATCACCATCGGTATCGCGCTTTATATCCTCTATCTGGCACTTACTGAAATCGGCGGCCCGATCCGTATGCTGATGTTGGGCAGCCCGCCTGACATGGATGCGGGCGCTGTGGTGGAGGCAATGGCCAAGGTCGACGGCGTCAGGGACGTGCACCATGTTCATCTTTGGCAGATGCAAGAGCATGAGGTGGCGCTTGATTGCCATGTCGTGTTGGAGGGGCAAGATTGGACGGACCTTGATGCTGTGAAGCAGGCTGTCAAGAAAATGCTCGCAGATGACTTTGGCATCACCCATTCAAGCCTTGAGTTTGAAACCTCTGCGAATGCCCATCAGGATGCCGCGTTGTTTGGGCATGAGGGCGGCCCGGCGCGCGCTGGCAACGACGCTGAGCACAGCGATGGGGCGTCGCACGACTGCTGAGGCTCAACGCGATGCGCTGTGTCTTGCCGATCTGCGGGCCTGCGACGGATCGCTCACCTCACTTTCTGGTGAGGGGATCGACAGCACCGCATCGGGTTCCTATATCTCAGCTATGCGCATCCTGCTTCGCCTTGCCACATTCTGCCTCTCGCTCGTTCTTTTGACGGGCGTATTGGCGCATGATTTGGCGGCGGCGAACATGTCCTTGCATATGTCAGGTGTCATTTCATCCGCGACGATGGAAGAGGACGATACCTGTACAGCTTGTTTGCAAGAAGATCAGGGTGAGGTGGTGTGTGACATTGATTGCACGGCACCCCTCTTGCTGAACTCGCAGATGCTTCAGTCGCAACCCGAGAGCGTGCAGCGTTTCTTCGCGCCTGTGCCGGGTGATCTTGGCCTCGCTGGGGTCAACCTCGGGTCCGACCCGAACCCGCCGCGAACCACCTCCCTAAGTTGACCGGCCGCACCGAAGGGTGACGGCCCAGTCTCGCGACGCTTGATGCCTTTTGGCAACGGCGCGTTCGACCTTATCCGTCACTTTCGGGAACAACCTTTATGTCTATTTATCCACCGCGCGATATATCGCGCAGGCGTGTGCTGTCCGGCGGGCTTGCGGCAGTTGGTTCTGCGCTGATCCTACCTCATGTCTCCCTCGCAACGACAACGGGGGCGGCGGTCCGCGCCCTTCATTATGACGGCGATGCACTTGTTGTGGCTTCAAAGCGCAAGCTTTGGCGCGTGTCCGCCCCAAGCGACATCCAGCATGTGTCGTTGGAGCGATTAATCACCGCGATCACCAGCCATCCAGAGACTCCGGGCACTTTGTTCGCGGCAGTTGATCCTGTCGGCCTTATGCGCAGCCGGGATGGGGGGCGCACATGGGCAGACGCCAGCACGGGCTTGCCTGCAACCCGCGTCACCGCGCTCACCCAGGCCGCGCTTGAGCCAGATATGCTCTATGCCGCCCTTGCGGGCGACGGGCTTTGGCGCAGCCAAGACGCGGGCGAAAGCTGGGAATTCGTCATGGACCGGCCCTATCTCGATGGGGCCGAACGTGAGGTGTTAACGCTCGTCTCGGTGGGCAATCCGACTGGCATGGGCGGCATCTGGCTCTATGCCGGGACCGACGCCGGGCTGACCCGCGTGCCGGATTGCTTTTGCCGCTGGCAGGATGTGACCGCGGGCGACGCGATGGATGCGCTGGCTGCGGGCAAAACGCCGCCGCCTGCCAAACCTCTGCCCGAGGGCCAGCCGATCACTCATCTGGCACTCTCCCCCAAAGCGCCTGAACGGCTCTACGCTGGCTTGGCGACTGGCCTTTGGGCCTCGCCCGACGCGGGTGTGAATTGGACGCGCGCAGCGGCGGGAAAGATCGACGCACTGGCTGTCGATCCTGCCGACCCTCAGCATCTTGCCACCCTTCGCGACGGCACCCTTTCGGTCAGCCGCGATGGTGGCCTGACCTTTGATCCCCTCAACATCCCTCAAGGAGACCAGACATGAACAGTAGATACACCCTCGGCGCGGCCGCTGCCCTGACCGCCGCCGGAATCATCGGTTTCGCCACCTTTGGTATGGCTGAAAGCGACAAAACGGCACCCGCCGACACCGTAGCCAGCACCGTCCCGGCAGATCGCCAAATGACCATCTGGCGCGACCCGTCCTGTGGCTGCTGCGATGCCTATGCCGATTATGCCGAAGAGAACGGCTATCACGTCATCCGCATTGACGACCGGGATTTTGACAAACGCTCGGTTGAGGTCGGCGTGCCGGAGCAGGGGCTGGGGTGCCACCTTGCAGAGGTCGATGGCTACTACGTCAGCGGTCTGGTGCCTGTTGAGATTATCCAGCGCCTGACATCCGAGCGCCCCGAGATCACCGGCATCACGCTGCCCGGTATGCCCCAGAACGCGCCCGGCATGGCAGGTAAGAGCGGCACGCTCAAGACCTATGCTTTCGGCAAGGACGGCGTGGCCGTCTATTCGAATGAATGAGGTTGAAATGATGGAAATGATGAACGGGCCGATGTCCGTCGCAATGATGATTGGCTGTGGTTTGTTGTTCCTCTTGATGCTGGCGGTGCTGGTGCTGGGTGTGCTGGCATTGATCAAATACCTGCGGCGGCCCGCATGAACCGGATGGTTATGAGCGCCACTATCGGCATTGCAGGGGCGGCGGCAGTCGCTGTCTGGGCCGGGGGAAAGGAGGACAGCCCCCGGTGCTCGCCGTGCTTGGCATGCCTGTGGATGCGGAGATGATAGATAAGGGTGCTCAACTCTATGCGGAGAACTGCGCCTCCTGCCACGGTGCAGACCTCGAGGGCCAACCGGACTGGCGCAGGCGGCTTGACAATGGCCGCATGCCCGCGCCGCCGCATGATGAAACGGGCCATACGTGGCACCATGCCGATCAGCAGCTTTTCGACACTACCAAGAACGGGCTGGCCTCGGTCGTGCCCGGTTATGAAAGCGACATGCCGGTGTTTGACGGCATTTTAAGTGATGCCGAGATCGCGGCGATCCTCGGCTATATCAAGAACACTTGGCCCGAGCGGGAACGGGACTATCAAGCCGAGATTACCTCCAGGAGCGAGGAGGGATCATGAGCCGTATAGAGCGAAATGTCCGCAAGCCGCGATGGTCAGTGTTGATCGCCGCACTTCCTGTGACGGTCTTCGCGGCAATCGCAGCGGCCTTCCTGTGGGGGCTTTTCAACAATGAAGACAGCCTTCCCAGCACAATGATCGACCGGGACATCCCGGAGTTCGATCTGCCCCCCATCGACGGACGCGAGAACGGCTTGTCTGCGGCTGATCTGCGTGGCGAAGTTTCACTGGTAAACGTCTGGGCTTCTTGGTGCGTGCCATGCCGGGTTGAGATGCCGCTGCTGGTGGAACTGGCCCAAACTAAAAGCGTGCCGATCCACGGTATCAACCTCAAGGACAAGCCCGCTGCCGCCCGAAGATTCCTCGCTGAGCTTGGCGACCCCTATGACCGGATCGGCGCCGACAACTCTGGCCGGACCTCGATCGACTGGGGCGTCTATGGCGTGCCGGAAACCTTTGTTATCGATGCCGAAGGGCGCATCGCTTACAAACATGTCGGTCCATTTGACCGTCAGTCTCTGGAGAACGACATTCTTCCACTGGTGCGTCGTCTGCAACAGGAGCAGGGGGCGTGAAGCGGCGCGGTTTCCTGGGCGGGGCACTGGCGCTTGGAGCCACGCCTGCCGCGGCGCGGACCCTGATGGCGGAGCATCCAAAGCCTCTGCCAATGCTGTCGCCGTCCATCACGGATGGAGCAGGACGGAGCCTGACTTTGGCGGACTTTCGTGGCCGGACGCTTTTGCTCAACATCTGGGCGACATGGTGCGCGCCCTGCCGCCATGAGATGCCGACCCTCGACAGGTTGCAAGCGCGGTTGGGCGGGGCGGAGTTTCACGTTCTCGCGCTCTCAATCGACAAGGGCGGGTTCGACGCTGTGCGCGCCTTCTATGCAGAGATCGGCATCACGCATCTCGACCTTTATCTGGCAGACCAGTTGCGGGGGATGATGGCCTTTGGCGTTGTCGGCCTGCCCACGACGCTGCTGGTTAACCCCCAAGGCCGCGAGGTTGCCCGCAAGGTCGGCCCCGCCGCGTGGGACAGCCCGGCGGCCATTTCCCAAATCCAACGCGTCATCACAGAAGGATGAACCCGACAGTGACCCAACTCTCAAAAGCAAACCGGCCCTCATTCGCGATCCCTATGCCCGCGCGGCGCCAAACCCTCATGCTGACGGGCTTTGCCGCCATTGGCGGGGGCGCCGCGCTGAATTGGGAATGGCTGACCGCCGTAGGGGCTGCGCCCTTGCTCCTCAGCCTCGCCCCTTGTGCCGCCATGTGCGCTTTGGGGCTGTGCATGCGCGGCAGCTCAAGCTGCGCCAAAAACGATCCGGTGGCAAGATCGGACACCTCGACAGACTAAACCTCAATCGAAAGGAACTAACATGACCTATACAGTGAAACTTACCACCGCAGCTCTGACCGGTTTGCTGCTTGTCGCCACTATCGCTCGGGCGCAGGAGGCTAAACCCGAGGCCGGGGATATGCCGATGGCCGATGGCCAGCACATGCAAGGCGACATGGCTGACATGAAGGGCATGGAAGGCATGGAAGGGATGATGCCCATGATGAAGATGATGGCCGAGATGGGGCCGATGATGGAGACCTGCAACGAGATGATGCAGTCCATGAAAGAGCACATGGAAACGCCCCATACCGAAGATCAAAAAGGCTGACGCCCTTGGTTCGCTCGTCCAGGGGGCGGGCGAACCACCAGTGAAAGACATACTATGACCAAGATCACCACGACCCATCGTCGGCTTCGCATAATCCTATGGGCCACAGCAATTGCCGCTGCCGTTGTCGTTGCAGGTTTCGCGGTTATGCGCCCCGGCCATATCCCCTCGCATCAGGCCGTCTATCGCGGCGATGCGGATATTCGTTCCGAGTTCACGTTAATTAACCACGACGGCCAGACTGTCACGCAGGACGATTACAAAGGTCGCTGGCAGCTTGTATTCTTCGGCTTCACCCATTGCCCCGACATCTGCCCAACCACGTTGGCCTATATGGGCAGCGTGCTCGACTTGCTTGGACCTGACGCAGATCAGGTCGCCCCGCTGTTTGTGACTTTGGACCCAGAACGCGACACACCCGAGGTTCTCAAAGACTATGTTGCGAACTTCCATCCCCAGTTGATCGGGCTGACGGGGAACAAAGCGCAGGTGGCTGCGACTGCGGATGCCTTCAAGGTCTACCATGAGAAACTCTCGGACGAGGACGCGGCTGACGGCTACGCCATGGCTCACGCGGGTCACATTTACCTGATGGCCCCTGACGGTCGGTTCGATGCTGTCTTTCTCGAAAGCGCGCAGCCGGCCGAAGAAATGGCTGAACAAATTTCTATGCGGATCGCGAAAGAGAAGAGAAACCAATGACACTGAAATTCCCATCGCGACCCCGCCTCGTGTCGCAGGCCGCGCGCATATGTGCCGTGATCCTGCTGACTGTTACGCCCGCTTTTGCGAACCACCCCGGGGAGAATCTGAACCAAGCGATGGTGGGTAAGGAAGCCGCGTTTGAACCCATTGCGGCGCGAGAGGTGCCGGAGGTGGAATGGGCGGAGCCAGATGGGGCCACGGGGTCTCTGGGCGCGATGAGGGGCAAGATCACGGTGCTTAGTTTTGCCCCTGATACTTGCGGCAGCCCCTGTGATGCGCAGCAGGAACAACTTGCTAAGACGCTCTCCGCGCTTAATGCCAGCGCGATGCGCGAGATGGTCGTCTTTGTTACCCTGCGCGATACGGCCTCTGCTCCCCCGGCAGAGCAGAACTGGACGTCTGCCCAGTTGTTCGACGCCGACCGCCTTGGGGGCACGGTGAATGCCTTCGCCTCTGTAAGTGTCCGGAACGAAGAAGCCCCGATGGTGCATTTGCTCAACCGTGAGGGCGCGCAGGTTGGCATATTTCACGGCGCAGACTTTAAGCCGACGAACCTCGTGCTTTACATCAACGGGCTGACGCATCTGCGGCCCCATGCCGAACCCGGTTTTTGGCAACGCATAACGGGATGGTTTCAATGACAAGCCAAAGTTTGGACACGCCGCATTGGCTCCCCGCCCTGCGCCGCTTTGCGTTGTTCACGCTGTTGGGGCACCTTCTTTGGGAGGTTGCCCATATTCCGCTCTACACGATTTGGGTTGAGGGCACATGGGGCGAGATCGTCTTTGCCGTGGTCCATTGCACCGGAGGCGATCTACTGATCGCCATGAGCAGCCTTCTGCTCGCACTGTTTCTCTTTGGCACAGGCACATGGCCGCAGGCGCGGGTCTATCCCGTTTTTGGCGCGATGCTTGCGATCGGATTTGGCTACACGGTCTTTAGCGAATGGCTAAATATTGAGGTCCGCGAGGCTTGGGCCTACCGCGAGATCATGCCAGTCATCCCGTTCATCGACGCGGGCCTAACGCCGATGCTGCAATGGCTCATCGTGCCTTTCGCAGCTTACTTCGGTGCGCTCAGGCGCTTATCAAAGGGGAAGGGGGCGCCGGGTGCTTGATGTCTCCTCTCTCGGGGTGATTGCCGCCTTCCTGGCCGGGACGATCTCCTTTGTCTCACCCTGTGTCTTGCCACTGGTGCCGGGCTACGTCTCCTATATCGCCGGGCGCACTGGTGCCACGGGCGCGGAGCGCGGTCAGAGCCAAGCGGTCTGGCTAAGCTTCTGCTTCGTGCTGGGCTTCTCAACGATCTTTATGGCGCTCGGTGCGTCGGCCACAGCATTGGGGCAGGCGCTCTTGCGCTGGCGGTTGGAGTTGAACCTGATCGGGGGCGGGGTTGTGATCCTCTTTGGGTTGTTCATGCTGGGGGCCGCGCGCATTCAAACAATGGAGCGTGACCTGCGGTTCAACCTCGACCTTCCCGGCGGGCAGCCGGTGGCGGCCTACGTACTGGGCCTTGCCTTCGGCTTTGGTTGGACCCCCTGTATCGGACCGATCCTTGGCGCGATCCTGACGGCCAGTGCAGCAAGCGCCACAATATCAGAAGGCGTCTGGCTGTTGGGGGTCTATTCGGCAGGTCTTGGCGTGCCGTTTCTGATCGTGGCCGCTTTTACCGATCAGGTTGCAGCGCGCTTGCGGACGCTTGGTGCGGTCGGACGGCGTCTGCATCAAGTGGCGGGCGCGGTCATGGTCCTCATGGGAATCGGGATGATGACGGGTCAGCTTAGCGCTTTTTCTTGGTGGCTATTGGAAACCTTCCCAATCCTGGGCGCAATCGGGTGAAGCTAAGTCGGAACCTTCCAGCGGAGGAGGTTGGTTGAGACTGTATAGCCTCGTTTCTGAGGTGTGCAGTAAGGAGAAAAGCGATGATGGACGGTGATATGATGGGCGGTGGCATGATGTTTGGCATGGGGGTCGGCTGGCTTCTGGTTATCGTGCTTTTGGTTTTGGTGATCGCGGCATTGGTTAAATATCTGCGCAGGTAAGGCGAGAGGCGAGCTATGGAAACGTCGGATAAGCCAGTCGTCGTCGTGACCGGATCAAGCGGCTATCTCGGCGCGGCGGTCGTTAAGAGATTGCACGAAAATTACCGCGTTGTCGGGTTAGACCGCAGTTCGCCCCCGCATCCGCCCCATCAGGCTGAATGCATTTGTTTCGACATAACTGACCCGGGCAGCGTTGATAAAGCCTTGGCGCGACTGCGGTTGGCCTACGGAGACCGTATCGCGGCCTGCGTCCATCTTGCGGCGTTCTTCGATCTGAGTGGAGAGGATGACCCCGCCTATGACGCGGTGACGTTGGAAGGAAGCAAACGGCTGCTGAAAGGCCTCCAAGACTTCGAGTTGGAGCAATTCATTTTCACCTCGACGATGCTGGCACACGCACCCACCGCGCCCGGCGACCCTATAGACGAAGACGCGCCCTTTGACCCTAAGCTGCCCTACCGCGCCTCGAAAATTCGCACAGAGTCGATGTTGCGGGAGGAGAATGGCGACGAGAAACTTGTCCTTATACGACCCGCCGGTATCTACGATGATGACGGACATTCGACCTTCCTGGCCCATCAAATATCCCGCATTTACGAAAAACGGCTGAGTGGAAAGGTCTACCCCGGTGATCTGTCCCGGGGTCAGGCGTTTTTACATCTCGACGATCTGCTCGATGCCCTTGAACGCATCGTCGACCGCCGCCAGACCCTGCCGGATGTTTTCCCAGTGCTATTAGGCGAAGCTGACCCGATCCCCTTTGGCGAGTTGCAGCGGTTGATCGGGCGCGAGTTGCATGGCGAAGATTGGGTGACATGGAATGTCCCGCCTGCCGCCGCGAAACTGGGGGCATGGGCCGAGAACCGCATTTTTGGCGAGGACGCCTTTATCCGCGCGTGGATGGTGGATATTTCAAGCGATCACTACGAGCTTGATCTGTCACAGGCTAAGGAGCATTTGGGTTGGACCCCGAAGCACAGCCTGCGTCACGACATGCCCCTCATGCTGCAAAAGCTGAAAGACGATCCGTATCACTGGTATAAGGACAACGGCTTGAACGCCGCACGGGTTTCTGCGGCCAAGGTGGAACAGGCGACAGAAAAGGCCGCCGCCGAAGAGAAAGACGAGAGTGTCGCCGAACAGCAAAGCGCTGCGCGCGAGCATGACAACCACATGCGCACGATGCATTTTCAGATGCTCTGGGTGCATTGGCTGGTTGCGACACTTGGCCTCTGGCTCGCCACCGCGCCCTCGGTGTTCGGCACATTTGACCAGACCGAGTTCAGTGCCGCCGTGCAGCGCGTTACGGAAGATCGCGGTCTCTGGGCGGCTTCAATGCGCAGTTGGCTGACGGCGTGGAACAATGTCTTTACCGGTCTGGCCATCACCGCGCTGGCCTTTTTCTCGATGAAGCCCGGCAACGGTTGGGCGCAATGGGCAAACGCGGCGCTTGGAGTCTGGCTGCTTGCCGCGCCCTTGGTGTTCTGGACGCCTGACCCTGCGGTCTATGCCAATGACACTCTGATCGGCGCGCTGGTGATCGCCCTGACGATCCTGATCCCGATGATGCCCGGCATGGCGCGCGAGGGCATGATGGACGATGGAGACATCCCGCCGGGGTGGACATATTGCCCTTCAACTTACGTCCAGCGCCTGCCAATTATTGCGCTCGGGGTGGTTGGTTTCCTGCTGTCGCGCATTCTCTCGGCCTACCAACTGGGGCATGTCGATGGAATTCGGGAGCCGTTCTTTTCCTCTCCATCTAACCTCAACGGCAGCGAATATATCGTCACCTCTGATGTCTCCAAGGCCTGGCCCATCGCCGACGGCGGCTTGGGTGCGATGAGCTATATGTTCGAGATCCTCATGGGGGTTATGGGTAGCCGTATGCGCTGGCGCACGATGCCATGGATGGTCGCGCTTTTTGGCATTGTGGTAGGCCCGCTAGGGGTGATCAGCATCTATTTCATTATCATCCAGCCCATCGCAATCGGAACCTATTGCACAATCTGTCTACTCGCCGCGGCCGCGATGCTGATCATGATCCCGTTCTCTTTGGATGAGATCGTCGCAATGATGCAGTTCATGGTCTGGAACACCCGACGCGGGCGCCCTTTCTGGCGCGCGTTTTTTCGAGGTGACGCGTTGCCGGGATCGAGCAAAGGCGGCACGATGGGTTTCGATACACCCCCGCGCGAGATCGCCCGGCAAAGTGCGCGGGGGTCACTGTCCCTTGGACCTTAGGGGGAGTGCGGCCATCGGCCTGTTTTTGATGCTGTCGCGTGCGATCTTCGGCAACGCCATGCCGCTTGCGGGCAGTGATCACTTGGTTGGCGCATTGGTCCTGACGACTGCTGTTATCGCCTGGGCCGAAGTGGCGCGCCCGCTACGATTCCTGAACATTGGTTTTGGTTTATGGCTGATCGTGGCGCCATGGGTTTTGAGCGGCGGCACTGTTGCGGGCAGCATGATCGGTGTGCTCTCTGGTATCGCTTTGGTAGCGCTGAGCTTGCCACGTGGGAAACGCAGTGCGGAGCACTATGGTAGTTGGGATCGGTATATCGTTTGAAGTAGAAGCGTCCTGAATTCGCAAACGATAGCCGAGGCAAATATCTGGTCCGCCTTTTAGGTTAAAGAACGACAATTTATTCGCAGATGCCTTTTTCCCGAAATCCGCAGGGCAGCGTATCGTGCTTAATGAAGGCCTAGTTTGGACCTATTTTGTTGAAGAACTCGTGGTTGATTAAGAGGCATTGGGCTGATTCAATCGACACAGATGATGGTGTCATCTTGGATGTGGAATCCTCCCGCTCCACCCGGCAAGCCGAGGTCGGGTCGACAAAGACCATGTTGTAGCGGGTCAAAGAAAAGTTCGACCTGCATCCCGAACGCCTGATCGCCCCCTCTCGTGACATCGCTACGCGATGCACTGCCGGGCAGTGGACACAGCCTATGGCATTGGGCCGGCTGGGTTGGCTGGTTGAACGCAAGATTGACCCGCACATCCCCGTCTTCGACAAATCTGGCGGCAGCGACGGCATCTGGAGCCGGGCTGACTTCGAGTGGGACGCAGAGAACGATCAATACATCTGCCCCGAGGGCTAAGAACTGAAGCAGTTCCGGCGGAACTATTCCGATCCGAACTGAGGGCCGACCGGACAGGGTAGAGCCAAATACCGTGCCCTAAAACTGACCTGCCAGGCCTGCCCCGCAAGGACGAAATGCTGCCCGAACGCAGACGCCAGATCGATCACCCGCGAAGAACAAAAGACGCCCGCCAGGTCGCCCGAGGCATCGCTAAGACCAAGCAATACGATATCTCCATGAAGCTCCGGAAGAAGCTTGAGATGCTCTTCACGCATCAAACGCATCCTCGGCCCCGGAAGGCTCTGATTACGTGGCCTATGCGGTGCAAATGACGAATTCCTGCTTGTCCCAACCGCCCAAAATCTCCGGAAATTGGTCAAGATCTTTCCCGCACCACAGCAAACGCGAAAAGCCCGACAGGAAAGGCGCTCGCGCCGCATTTTGGGCAGCCATTTCTGTGCTCGCAAACGTTAGTTTCTCACAGAATCACGACAAAGTGAACTTTCGCTGCATATGCGCCAATTTCTGGTCTAGTGAACCGTTCAACAAACGGTCGATTCCGTCGGTAACAGAGACGTCTGAGTTTTGCCCTCCCTGCCGCCCAAAGCAAACCCCCATTGGTGATCTTTGGCGGTCTTAGTGCAAACCTGTCAGCTGCCTATTCCGCCTTGCCCTGTTATCATAAGTTCGGGGTCTCTACGCGGCTTCTTGTCAGCCGGGGTTTCGGACGGTGCTGCTTTGGCAATATGCATCCCAAGCCTCTTGAGCAATTCAGCATCGCTGCCCGGTGACGGGTTGCCGGTAGTTAAAAGTTGATCGCCGACGAAGATGGAGTTCGCTCCCACCAGAAAGCACAAGGCCTGTAACTCGTCGCTCATGGTTGTCCGGCCAGCAGATAGACGAACCACAGATTTAGGCATCATGATGCGGGCCAGGGCAATCATTCGGACCAGATCGAAGGGGTCGACCTTCTCTGCCCGGCTCTGGATCGGAACTCCTTGGATCTCGTTCCAGAGGTTGATTGGAACACTTCCTGGGTGCGTCGGCAGCGTTGCCAAGGTGACCAGCATGGAAATGCGATCATCTTCCGCTTCACCCATCCCCAAAATTCCGCCGCTGCAAACATTGATACCGCCTTGGCGGACGCGTTCGACGGTGTTGAGCCGGTCCTCCATCGAGCGGGTGGCAGCGATCTCGGGATAGTATTCGGGCGATGTGTCTATGTTGTGGTTGTAGAAATTGAGGCCGACCTCGCTGAAACGCGCGACTTGCTCAGATGTCAGCATGCCGAGTGTCATGCAGGTCTCCAATCCCAATGCGGAAACCCCCGGACCATTTCGCACAGCTTGTCCATGTCGCGATCTCTTGGGTTTCTCCAAGCAGCGCCCATGCAGAAACGTTGCGCACCAGCAGCTTTGGCGCGGGCCGCAGCGGCGAGCACCTCTTCAGGAGCCATAAGCTTGGTCGCCTTAACTCCCGTATTGTGATGAGCAGACTGTGAGCAATAGCCACAGTCTTCAGGGCACCCACCTGTCTTAATGCTAAGAAGGCTCGCGGTTTCGATCGCGGTTGGATCAAAATATTCGCGATGGATTTCCTGCGCCCGGTAGGTCAATTCCGAGAACGAAAGTTCATAGAGGGCCTTCGCTTCGTCCAGGGTCCAATCAGTTCTGATCATTTCAGAGCCCCTTTCAAGTGGTTCGCGCCGGTGACTGCGGTAGCGGCAAGCGCAACCTTCAACAGATCACCCAACAGGAAGGGTGTCAGACCTGCTGCCAGCAACATTGAACTGGGAACATAAAATGCCAACCATGCAAGCCCTGCCGCGTAGACCACCCCAAGTGCGGCCAACATCACGGTCACGCGGCCAAGCCACCCGCTCCCCGTCGCGAGCCAGCCCACAAGACCGGAGGCAACAAGATAGCCCAAAAGATAACCTCCTGTGGGACCTGCCAGATAGGCTAAACCAATTCCTCGCTCCGGTGATCCAGAGAAGACGGGTAGGCCCATCGCGCCCGCGCCGAGATAGGTCAGCATCGCTGCGACTCCAAGTCGGGGACCCAGTAAGGCTGACAAAAGAAAAATGGCGAATGTATGCAACGTCATTGGCACAGGCCAAAAGGGGATCTGGACTTTCGCGGAGATGGTGATGGCGGTTGCGCCAAGAAGCGCGAGAGCAGGCAGGCGCCAGGCCGGGTGAAGATGTGTACGTTGAAGCGCAAGTAACGACATGAGGTGTCCTCCGAGGTGGATAAGTGGGTATTCCACGATAGAGAACAGAAATGATCATACGTTCAATTGAGATTATAGATAATTATCCGAAAAAGCTGTATCTTACTTTGTCAGAAGTATTTTTCTCGACACTATCCGCTTCCCAATCCTGCCAACGTGCTGACTGAGAGTTGCGCATGCGAAGTCAGTCTGCCCCTTTCGCAGCGCCTCAAGGATACGCAAGTGATCGTGATCCGTGCGCGTTTCCCACTCCCGACGCCAAGCGGCGAAGAGGAAGCGGGCGCTCGCCATGTGAAGGTCATCAATCGTGCGCAAAAGGCGTGGCATTTGGCACGGCGAAAGGATCACGCGGTGGAACTGCCGGTTTGCTTTTTCCCAGTCATGGACGTTTTCGGCGGTCTCGCCATGGCGAATAGCATGCTCTGCTTCCTCCAGAGTTTTGCTAGTAATGTTGGGGGCGGCGTGACGGAGGGCAAGGGATTCCAGGCTCGCGCGCATTTCAGCCACTTCCCGCAGCTCTGCCAAGTCGAACTTCGTGACACGGAACCCCCTCCGAGGGAGGGCTTCAGCTAAGCCTTGCGTCTGCAATTGCCGGAAAGCTTCGCGCACTGGAACATGGCTTGCGCCGAATTCTGCGGCTATGTGGTCCTGCCGAAGCCGAGTGCCGGGAGGGATTTCACCCAACACAATACGTTCCGTTAGTATCCGGGCGATCCTCGCCGAATGCGTCTCTTCAACACCTGAACTCATATACTATAGATAATTCGTATATTTGCTTTTGTCCAAGAAGAACGCGTCGGCAACACTACTCGGGAGGCATAAGTGAACTGCACTCGCCCATAACGCTTATTTTGGGGGCGGGCCCATCTTGCCCAAACGCCACAGCGGGTAAGTGATTTTTCAGAGATCACCAACACTACGGCGCCGTGGGCAGGGTCTGTTCCCCAATCCCTTGCACGGAGTTGTCACGTTAACTCGCCGAATTTGCAAGTTGGCATGCCGGATATTCATCAAGGGGTATTTGCCGCGGATTTCCACGCCTCGAATGCTTCGAACTGATGGTGAGAGCGGTCCGACGGGGGCTGGGACAGATATGCAGCTGCGGGTTGCGGACTGCATAGAAACGAAGCGCTGCAGTCCGCCCGGTAACCGGAAGCCCTGCATTACTCGCTCTCGTTTTCGGAAAGGCAAATGGCTTTTTTCTGCGCGGTTATTCAGCACCTTGTGTGACCAATGCTCAAGGCCAAGCGCGACCTCGCGCTTGGCGGTGTCGTAGGATCGCAATTTGTCCGTAATGATCTTTTTGGGCACGAAGTCCCAGCGTTTTATCGGCTTGACCAAAAGCCGCTTTGCGGCGCACTTGTCTCGTCTCGATTGAAGGATTTCCTCAAGAACGACGCCGTGTTGATCAACCGCGCGCCACAGCCAGTATGACCGGCCCGCGATCTTCACGACGACCTCGTCCAGATGCCATACGTCGCCAGGGCGCGGCTGCCGTCGCCGTAGAACGTGGGCGATCAGGGGGCGAACTTGACGGTCTAGCGTCGGATCGTTTCATACGAAACGCCTACGCCACGTGCCAGCATCAGCTCCTCGACCTAGCGCAGGCTCAAGTTGAACCGGACGTAGAGCCAGAAAACATGTGGGATGATCTGAGCCGGGAACCGGTGGCGCTTGTAGTTGATTTCCACTGTCTGCACCGACACCGCCTACGCCCAGATCAATGAACCAGCAACCTCAGGCCCGTTAAGGTGACAACACCAACTCCCATTGTCTCGCAAACTTTATGCGCCGAGATTTGCCAGCCACAGAAAGAGCGGCAAGCCCACCGTGATATTAAATGGGAAGGTGACCCCCAGCGACAGCGTAAGATAAATCCCGGCCTCTGCCTTAGGCAGGGCGATGCGCATCGCTGCCGGCACAGCGATATAGGAGGCAGAGGCGGCCAACACCATCAACAGGAACTGGCTCCCGGTTTGCAAGCCGATCATAGCGCCAAGAGCCCAGCCGAGCATCGCGCCGGACAGCGGCATCACCAGCCCGAAGGAGAAGAGGCCCGCATTCAACATGTGCCGATTGGTCGTAAGGCTCCGCCCAGCCGTGATCCCCATGTCCAGCAAAAAGAGGCACAGGATGCCGAGGAAGGGCGTCACGACGAAGGGGGCGATCATTTCCATCCCCTTGTCCTGCGTGACGGCGCCGATCACGAAGGCTCCGGTCAGCAGTAAGACTGAGCCATTGGCGAACAATTCCCGCGCCGGGACAGGGGCGGCATCTCGGGCCCCCGAATGGCGCGCTGCAATCCACAGCGCCGAGAGGATCGCTGGAAACTCCATACTGGCGGCGACGGCCACCATGTAGCCGTCGAAGGCGACACCAGATAGCTCAAGCAGGCTCGTCGCCGCCACGAAAGTGACGATGGAGATTGATCCGTAATGGCCCGCCACCGCTGCGGCATTAGTGGCGTCGAGCCGGGTCATCACCCGCAGCAGCATAAAGGCTAAGAACGGGATGAGGAAGGAAAGCGCCATCCCTGCTACTATCGCGAGCAGCAGCTCGCTGCTCACCCCGTGTTCGGCGAGGCTGTGCCCACCCTTGAAGCCGATCGCCAGCAGCAGGTAAAGCGACATGAACTTCGCCGCGCCTTCTGGGATCGATAGATCGCTCCGCACGAAGGCAGCCAGTAGGCCAAGCACAAAAAGAGAATGGTAGGCACCATTAGGTTGCCTGCAAGGGTGTCGAAGACGGTGGTCATCGGGAGAACTCCAGTTATGTCCCCCGCCATTGCCGCGTCGAAGAGCATAGATTAAATATTTTCTGACCTGTTCCCGAATAGCTTGAGGCTATAGATGCGACCATCTCTACGCCAGTTAGAATATGTCGTTGCGGTGCATCAGCTGGGCAACTTCAGCTTGGCCGCCGAGATGTTGAACGTCAGTCAGCCGAGTCTATTGAACCAGATCGCGGCGGTAGAAGCAGACTTTGGTGTTCGCCTTTTCAAACGTGGCCGAGACGGGGCGCAAGCCACGGCCAAGGGGCTGGAGTGCGTCCACCGCGCACGGCGCATCCTGGCGGAGGTAGAGGCCCTGCGCGGCGTCATGACGTCGGCGCTGCCTTTCGGCGGACGATTGCGGCTGGGCGTCCTGCCCTCGATTGGCCCCTATCTTCTACCGCAAGTGATGCGCTCGTTGCACAGCGATCAACCTGATCTCCGGGTCATCGTCCGTGAGGAGAATACCCTGAGTCTTGACGAAGGGATTCGAAATGGCCGTTTTGACGCCATCATTTCTACACCAGAAGATCATCCCAATACCTGGCAGCACCCGCTGTTTGACGAAGCGCTATGGGTAGCCGTGGCACCGGATCACCCGATCGCCGCGCAGGACCGGGTTGGATCTGCGGACCTAACTGGCCAGCGTCTTTTGACTCTGGACACCGGGCACCGGCTGGCGCGCATCGTCTATGGACTGGCAGGGGCGAGTGGCGGTATTGTTTCCGATGACTACGAGGGCACGAGCCTCGATTCCATCCTGCTCATGGCTGCAACCGGCGCCGGGGTCGCAGTCCTGCCCGATTTGTTCGCGCGCCGCCAGGCAGTGCATCGTGAAGAAGTCGCCGTCCGACCGCTGGAGATGCCCGACGCAAACCGGGGCATCAGCCTTATGTTCTCAAGGGATCAGTCCTTCGACCGGAGCCGGGATCGCCTTGTTTTCACCGTTCGTAAAGCCGCGACCGCGCTCAATTTGGCAGCGCCGGAACCAGATTAACGAAGCGTGATGCCCAGCAATTTAGCTGATGGGGTCGTCGAGTAGCATATTGTTTTGCAAGCAATTTTTCCAGCAAGCCAGCAATCACGGTGCCTTTTCGGACTCCTGCGTAGATTGGCAAAGCTGGTCTTGCACTTTGTTCCTGAGGGTCGAGGTCTCGTATGCCGAAAGGGGAGCAAAACGGCATAACCGACGGCGGTGTCCGCCGTTGCCAAACCATTGAATGAAAAAGACTTTGCTCTGATGTTCTCGTATCGCGGGAGTACAGGTTGCGCAATTCGCAATACCGTGCAACACTTTTGCTGCTCAAGTTCAGAAACTTTGCGCTCTTAGGCTCCGCCCTTGAGGGCGTTTTTTTTGGGGCGCTGCGGGTGAACGGGTCCGGGACGACCTCAAAGAATGAATCACGCTTCAAGTGCAATAAAGGCCCAGGCAAAGCCCGGGCCTAATGGAGGGACAGTCGTCAGCCCTCTTTCGAGGCGATGACGGCTGTAGGTCCACCGATAGGACCCACATCGCTTCGAAAAGGCAACCGAAAATTCAGGATGGGATCAGCGGTCTTCGGGCTCGTCCAGCGACTCCTCTTCGTCCGGCTCTTCGACGATTTCGTCTTCTTCAGGTTCTTCTACAGTCTGATCGTCGATGACTGCGTCAGATTTTCCGCGGCCCCCTTCGCCCCATCCATCTTCATCACCGTCAGGTGCCTCGCCTGCGCGGCCAACGTCCTGATCATTGCCAGGATTGCCAGTTGTTCCCTCAGCCCCGGGAGAACCTTCACCGCCGCCGTTGCCGCCACCATTTCCGCCACCGTTGCCGCCACCATTTCCCTGAGCATGAGCCACATCGCTACTCGACAAGACGAAGCCCGTCGCAAGGGGAACAGCAGTTAGGGCAGTCAATGTGGTCGTTAGAACGAAAGTTTTAAGCGATTTAACCATGATATTTTCTCCGATTTGTGTCCGATGATCCTTTAGTTACGTTTGTCGCGCAGAAGGTCCACGGAACCCCGAAAAAGATGCGAAAATCTGCTAAAATGACGCGATATCATGGGCGCTAATCCGCTGAGGATAATGGAATTTTATGGCCCAGAATGGGGCGCTAAATCGACCAACGCAAATTGACCATCCTCACTGATGATCGAGGTTCAGATATTTTGATCGGGTCGACAAAATATTGACATGAAATCACATTAGGAAAGGCTCTACCGCGCAACACAATCAGGGCTTGAATGATGCGAATTAAAAGAACTTTCCTCACCGGCCTGCTTGCCTTGCTACTTGCAGCTCCAACCTTGGGCTACGCGCAGGACATCCTAACTGTTACGACGCCGGATAGAACGGAGAGCTTCACGCTCGAAGAAATCCTCGCGATGCCGCAGACGACCGTTGTGACGAAAAATGACTACGTTGACGAAGCGACCACCTTTCAAGGACCGGCCCTGCGATCAGTTCTTGAAGGGATGGATGTTGCGCGAGGTGCGACCCTGAAAATGGTCGCGCTCAACGATTTCTCATCGAAAGTGCCAGCTGCGGACGCGTTTGAGTATGACGTCATTCTGGCGGTCTTATTGAACGGTGAGACAATGTCAGTTCGTGACAAGGGACCGATTTGGGTTATCTACCCGATGGACGGCAATCCGGAACTTCATGACGAGATCTACAATGATAGGTTGGTATGGCAGCTCAAGAGCATCTCCGTCGACTAATTCCTTACAGGAAATTTATCCGCGGCCTGCTCCTGCTATTGTTTATCGGCGCAGTGATTTTTGGGATTATCGTGCTTTCCAAGCTGGACGACGGAGTCCAGAATATTCAAACTGCTGAGCAGAGTGACCCTCTGTGGGTTGCCTCGCAATTGCAGTTTGAATTGCTACGACTCGAGAATGCCCTCGGCGAGTATGCTCTCGGGTATAAGTCAGCGGTCGATGTGGCCATGCGATTTGACATCGCCTGGAGCCGGATTAATATCCTTCAGAAGGGAGAGCTTCCGAAGCTTATCGCAACCTTCCAAATCAATGCCGACGTGGTGCCGGAGCTTGAGGCAACCTTCAAGCGTCTGGAGCCTGCGATCAAAGATCTCAACACCGATCGTCTTACTGGCGAAGAACGCAGCGAAAGAGCGGAAAGTATTCTCCTTGCACTGGAAGGCTTTGATCTCTCTATCCGGGAATTTTTACTAACCGTCGCGCAAGAAAAATCCGAAGCCATGGCGGAGTTTAGGGCGGCTCTCCTCACTCTGTCTCATACCGTGGCCTATCTCAGCGCCACCATTCTGGGGCTTCTGGGGATCTTCATTCTTTTACTCATGCTGGAGTTAAGAACCGCCGAGCATGCTGAACAAGAGATGCGCCATCTTGCTGAGGAAGCTTCATCCGCTGCCCGCATGAAAATGAATTTCATGAGCATCGTCAGTCACGAGCTAAGGACGCCTCTGACCTCCATCATCGGTGGCCTGGCTTTATTGAAAAGCCGAGTTGCAGATACGATGAAGGATGAAGCCGCGCTCAAGCTACTTGATGTCGCATCTCGCAATGGAGATCGGCTCTTGGCGCTGGTCAATGACATTTTGGACGCGCAGGCTTTGACAGAGGGTAAAGTGAAAGTGGAACGCAAACCTGTCGATCTCAATACAGTCGTGTCTTCAGCTGTCGAAGGGTGCCAAGCTTACGGTGACAAACACAACGTCAGCTATCGCGTGAACACACCGGACGAGGAGATGAAAGCTCTGACGGACAGCGCCCGCGTCAGTCAGATTCTGGCCAATCTGATTTCAAACGCTACAAAGTTTACGTCTTCAGGCGATGTCGTGGAAATAAACCTGAAAAAAATTGACCAGAAGGTGCGGATAGAGGTCACCGACCATGGCATAGGAATACCGATAGACCGACAAAATGCGATCTTTACCCCCTTTCACCAGGTCAATCCGGGCACCACGGGCACCACTCAGAGCAGCGGCCTGGGTTTGAGCATCACAAAGCAGTTGATTGATTTGCTGGGCGGAAAGATCGAGTTCAAGTCGGTTGAAGGAAAGGGCTCAACCTTTTGGATTGAGTTCGATCTCCTACCCGAAAACTCCTAAACCCAAGCAAAAGCATGATCTGAAGGCGTCACTTCGCCTTACCTCGCGCCTCCCGGTGAGCGTGGGAAGCTGCGGTTCGCTTGTGCCGCCTCGGCTTCCTGGTCCTCGACTGATTCGGCTATATCCTCTTCGCACAGACCGGCGGCCAGCTGCTGTACTACCTCGTCAGTCGTCTTTACGAGCGCACGTCCATCATCGTGACGAACCTCGACTTCGCTGAGTGGCCATCGGTCTTCGGAGACGCCAAGATGACGAAAGCGCTACTCGATCGCCATAAAGCCCCAATCTCTGCATCGAAACGGCCTACGCCCAGATCAATGGACCAGTAACCTCGGGCCCGTTAACGTGACAACACCCTGGCAATTCGTGTAAGTTTTCCCCGATCGCGCGGCGGGGCGAGCACACGAGTTCCGCGCCGCGTGACAAGCGTAATCTGTGACCGTGAATCCGCCGCCCTTGTCCCAAGCTTGATAACCTGCTGTTCAACCGCTGCGCTTTCGCACCAAGGCGCCAACATACCGCCCGCAAAGCGCGCAAGGCTGCGCGACCCCCGATTGTCGCCGAGCTCAAAAACCGCACGTCTGCTCCATGTCGCGCCAGCTCAATGGCAGAGACCAGCCCGGCAAGACTGCCCCGCGGTTATTATCACTCGTCAGACACATCAACCGGCATGTATAGGTTGCCGCCGTTGCGGAACTTTTGAGCCATTGCCTCCATCCCATCTTTGTGCGCTTCGGCCCGGATGTCATGGCTGATCCGCATGGAGCAGAATTTCGGCCCGCACATCGAACAGAAATGTGCCACCTTATGCGCCTCTTTCGGCAGCGTTTGATCATGAAAGTCACGCGCGGTTTCCGGGTCCAGCGAAAGGTTGAATTGATCCTCCCAACGGAACTCAAACCGGGCGCGGGACAAGGCATCGTCGCGCCGTTGTGCACCGGGCAGCCCTTTGGCCAAATCGGCAGCGTGAGCGGCGATTTTGTAGGTGACAACGCCAATTTTGACATCGTCACGGTCTGGCAGGCCAAGATGCTCTTTTGGGGTCACGTAACACAGCATTGCACATCCGAACCAACCAATCATCGCAGCGCCGATACCAGAGGTGATATGATCATACCCCGGCGCAATATCGGTCGTTAGTGGTCCAAGTGTGTAGAACGGCGCCTCGTGGCAGCACTCAAGCTGCTTGTCCATGTTTTCCTTGATCTTGTGCATGGCCACGTGGCCCGGCCCTTCAATCATCACCTGACAATCCTTGGCCCAAGCGACCTTCGTCAACTCGCCCAATGTTTCGAGCTCAGCAAATTGCGCTTCGTCATTGGCGTCTGCAACCGACCCCGGGCGCAGGCCATCGCCAAGACTGAACGATACATCATAGGCGCGGCAGATATCGCAAATCTCGTCGAAATTCTCGTACAGAAAGCTTTCCTTGTGGTGATGCAGGCACCATTTTGCCATGATAGCCCCCCGCGCGACACAATCCCCGTCACTCGGTTCACCGTCATTGGCACCATATGCAAACGCACGCCCGCATGAATGGTGAAGTAATCCACCCCCTGTTCGGCCTGTTCAATCAATGTGTCGCGGAAGACCTCCCATGTGAGATCCTCGGCAATTCCGTTAACCTTTTCCAGCGCTTGATAAATTGGCACGGTCCCAATGGGCACAGGGCTGTTCCGGATAATCCATTCGCGCGTGTTATGGATGTTGCGACCGGTCGAAAGGTCCATGACCGTATCGGCCCCCAGCGGATTGCCCAGACAAGCTTGTCCACTTCTTCTTCCATCGAAGATGTGACGGCAGACGTGCCCATATTGGCATTGATCTTCACTAGAAAATTGCGACCGATAATCATCGGTTCAATCTCTGGGTGGTTGATATTGGCGGGAATAATCGCCCGGCCGGCGGCGATTTCACCTCGCACAAACTCGGGCGTTACATAGTCTGGAATGTTTGCGCCAAAGTCATTGCCATCGCGCGGCGCAGATACCGCTTCACGCAACTGGTTTTCGCGAATGGCCACAAACTCCATTTCGGGCGTGACAATACCTGCCCGGGCATAGGCCAGTTGCGTTACCGCCTTGCCCTCTTTTGCACGATAGGGTTGCTGTTGCACCGGAAATTCAGGTGTCAAGCGATCACCCTGCACAAAGCCATTATCAGCGTCCTGCGTGTTCCGCCCCTGATAGGATTCGACGTCGCCGCGTCTGATGATCCAGTTTCGGCGCAAAACGGGCAAGCCATGTCTGATGTCGGTCAGATGGTTTGAATCGGTATATGGACCAGAACTGTCATAGACTGGCAGCGGCGGTTCACCTGCGGTCGGGTGAACCGAAATCTCGCGCAGGGGCACACGAATTTCGGGATATAGACTGCCTTTCACATAGATTTTGCGCGATGCAGGCAATTCACCTGTTGTGACTTTAGGATTCGGAATATTCATGGCGTGCTCCTCAAGTTGATAACTCAAAAAGACACAGACGATTTTTGGCTTGGAAACGGGCGCATGCCCCTGTCTGGCCACGCACCCAGTTCGGGAGGGGCGACCAATGCTTCCTACGCCAGTATCAACTGGGTCAGGTTCAAAGGGTCGCGACACTACAGCCTTGCTGTCAGTCGCCTCTCAGTCCCTCAGTTGGGACTCCCCTGCGTAAGATGTACGTATCTAATAGATTTCAGAAGAGCAAGGGCAGCCGATAAGGTACCGTCAGTGGCGAAGCCATTGCTGAAGGCATTTGATTGGCCGATATCCGCTCCGATCTTTGGTACTTTTACGGATGGTTGGCGTCGTGGGGCGCCTCTGACGGGCGGCCGAAGTGTGTTGTCACGTTAACTCGCCGAGTTTGCAAGCTCTCGCTTTCGGAAAGGCAAATGGCTGTTCTCTGCGCGGTTATTCAGCCCCTTGATCAACGTTCGGCATGCCACCTTGAAATGTCGGCGAGTTAACGTGACAATAGTTCCGGGATCTGGTGGATCGAATTGACGATGAATGAGGTGTCCTTAGATTTTGTAGATACTTACTTGGCAATTTGGGAACCGAGTAGAAGCGCGGATTCAGCCGCACAATCGGTTTAGGACGAGTTCAAGCGGAACTATGTAGCGCAGGTTTTTCATCCTAGCGACGGTCAGCTAGATGGCCGAGCGGCTCGGGTCGCGCCCTTTACGGTACCGGGATCGGCGATGATCGAAGCTAAAATAAAAGGCGGGCTCGAAAGCCCGCCTTCTGCGTTACTTGATGTGAAGTCTTATTCCCAGCCAACCGTGTCAAAGATTTTCTGCGCGGTGCCGATGTTCTCGGCCACGTCCGACAGGTTCACCTCGTCGGCTTTGAACTCACCCAACTGCTTTACGCTATCAGCCAGTTCAACGCCTTCCACCGTCGGGAACTCATCGTTACCGGCCGAGAAATAGACCTGCGCCTGATCAGAGGCGAGATACTCAAGGAACTTCACAGCATTCTCACGGTTCGGCGCGTTCTTGGCCACGCCGCCGCCGGAGAGGTTCATATGCGCGCCGTTGCCTTCTTGGTCCGGCCAGATCAGGCCGATCTTGTCGATATCGGCACTCACGCCGTCCACATCGGTGCGGATCGCGCGGGCGAAATAGTAGCTGTTGGATACCGCGATGTCGCATTCACCCGAGACGATGCCGCGCAGCTGGTCGGTGTCACCGCCCTGCGGTGCGCGCGCCATGTTGTCGACCACGCCCTGTGCCCATTCGGTCGCGGCTTCTTCACCCTCGTGCGTCACGATGGCAGCCAACAGAGTCTGGTTGTAGGTGTTGGTCGAGGACCGGATGCAGACCTGACCTTTGTAGGCAGGATCGGCGAGGTCCATGTAAGTCGCGGGTGGGGTGTCCAGCGTCTCTTTGTTAAAGAAGATGATCCGCGCGCGCTGCGACAGGCCGAACCACTGGTTGTCGTCGTCTTGCAGATTGCCGGGAATGCGCTCTTCAAGCGTGTCGCTCTCCACCGCTTGCAGCAGGCCCATGTCTTTGGCGCGCTTGAGGCGGCTGGTGTCGACGGTCAGCAGCAAGTCGGCGGGGGAGTTGGCACCCTCGGCTTCCATACGGGCCAGCAGTTCGTCGGCCTTGCCTTCGATGCGGTTAATGGTGATGCCAGTTGCTTCGGTAAAGTCGGAGTAAAGGCGCTCATCGGTGTCATAGTGACGGGCGGAGTAGAGGTTCAACTCGCCATCGGCCAGCGCGGGTAGTGCCAGCGACATCAGCGCGGCGGCGGCAGTCGATGTTTTGCAGAAGGTCATATCAGGGTCCTGTTCCAGTTTGGAGTAACTTGACTGAAACAGTAAGAAACAGATTTTAGACGCCCCTGCAACCAATTCCGATAAAATCGGTCAGAAGGTCCGGCACCATTTCCCGACGCAGACCATCAGCCATTGAGCGCACCGAGAGGCCGGGCTATGAGGGCGGAACAAACATCTCGACTTGTCTGGCTGCGCAATAGGACATTCCGTGGCTGCCTAGAAGGTAGCTCCGGAAGAAGGTCGAGATGCTCTTCACGCATCTCAAGCGCACCCTCGGCCTCGGAAGGCTCTGATTACGTGGCCCATGCGGTGCAAATGACGAATTCCTGCTCGCCGCAACCGCCCAAAATCTCCGGAAATTGGTCAAGATCTTTCCTGCACCGCAGCAAACGCGAAAAGCCCTACAGGAAAGGCGCTCGCGCCGCACGTTGCAAGATTTGGCGCAGATGAGTGTCTTTCTCCCAAGGCCGGTGCAGGACGATCATTACGATGGCATTGATCTCCTGCCATTCTGCAAGCAGGGATCGAAGATCATCGATCCCTTCAGCCCCTGACGCTCCGATGGCAATGACCGCTGCCGAAACTCCGCCATAACCTCAGTCTCAAGAGGTGCGCGATTCGAAAACTTGAAGCCTGCCCAGCAAATTAGACGGGATGACGCCGTCTTTTGGCATAAGATGAATAGGCTGCGGCTTTTAGGCAGACGTCAGTGTTGTCACCAAAGCGTTTCGCTTGCCCATTCTTGGCTTCCTGTTCAAAGTGGCCGGTGGCGGGAAATAAGGATATGCCACACATGCAAAACGAAGAGAGGTCGGAACCCCGCGACAGCGATCCCTATCAACTTGCCTGCCTTGCCGCAGGAGTTGGTGTCTGGGACTGGGATCTTCGGTCGGACGAGATCTATTTTTCTTCTCTTGCGCGAGAGATTCAGGGTCTTTCGCAAGATGAGCCAGCAACTTTCGCCACAGTGCGCTCGCTAACCCATCCCGATGATGCTGCCGATATGCTTGCCGCGCTGGAGCACGCCCTCGATCCGGAGAACCGCTTACAGGAGAGCTATGTCTATCGGATCACGCGCCCTGACACCGGTGAACTTCGGTGGGTGAGAGCTCATGGGGTAGCGCGGTTTGCTGAGGTCGAGGGCAAGATCCAGGCCGTTCATTACAGCGGCTCGATCGAGGATATCACCGAGCGGGAGGAAATGCGGCGCGCCCTGACTGAAAGCGAGGCACGGCTGCGCATTGCACTCGATGCCGCCCAGATGGCTGTCTGGGAGATCGATCTCGAGAGCGATATCGTCACGTCCTCGGTAGAGTTGAACCGGCTCTACGGTTTCCCGGACGATGCCAAGCCCGCTGCTGATGATTTCCGGGCGCGCTATGCTCCGGGCGAGGGCGAGCGCCTCGCAAAGGCTGGAGCAGAGGCGCGGGCAAGTGGTGAAAACAAGCTTCAGACACAGGTGCGTCATCTGTTTCCTGATGGATCGGAACGAGTGTTTCTGCTCAGGGCCGCGCTGGCGCCGGTCGATCATACCGGGCGGGAACGTGCAATCGGGGTGGTGTTCGACATTACCGAACAGGCACGACAGGAAGAACGCATCGCAACTGTCGCCGATGAACTTCGCCACCGGCTGAAGAACCTGGCAGCATTGATGGGAGCGATCGCCGGTCGAACCTGGGCCCGGGACGCGCACTACGAAAGCTTTATGGCGCGTCTGCGCGCGATGTCGGCCGCCACCGATTTGATGTTCGGAAAAGAAGCCCGTGCGCTCGCGGTTTCGGAGCTTGTCGACCACGTGCTGGCCCCGTTCAAGGATGAGGCCTGTAAAATCAGGGTCGAGGGCTCACAGGTGCTCGTTCCGAACAAGGCGATTTCCGGCCTTGCCATGGCGCTCCATGAACTCGCCACCAATGCCGTCAAGCATGGCGCGCTTTCGGTCCCGGCTGGCGGTATCGATGTAAGCTGGCAGAGCACCGTTGAGGGGACGCTGGAGCTGCACTGGAAGGAGCACGGCGGTCCCCCGGTGACCAAGCCTGAGCATGTGGGGTTTGGCACCCAGCTATTGCGCCGTGGTGCCCTTCCTCCGCCACATCGAGTGGACCTCTGCTATCTCGCCTGTGGACTGGAAGCCCATATCCATGTCGTTGGAGATGATCAGCGAGTATAGAAAGCCTGTGGAACGGGGCTACGGCAGGCAGGGTTGAACCTGTCAGCCTCGCGATCTTCGGATCGGCCGTGGCCCACGGGATGTCCGCCTCCATCCTAACTCGGAGGCTGGGGTGACGTCACGCCAAGAGGGAGTGACTAAGCGCCTGAACTCCTTAATGGACGTGTTGGCTCGACGCGCCTCAATTGATCATACTAT
Organism: Sulfitobacter profundi; assembly: GCF_042661425.1. Taxonomy (NCBI): domain Bacteria; kingdom Pseudomonadati; phylum Pseudomonadota; class Alphaproteobacteria; order Rhodobacterales; family Roseobacteraceae; genus Sulfitobacter; species Sulfitobacter profundi. Next base: position 156,078 of record NZ_JBHSWA010000005.1, read on the forward strand.
TGGATTAGTTGGCCCACCTACCGCCACTCCCGGGCTGCCGCGTTTAGCCTGTGGGCCGACTATGCCGAGGATATGACTGTGTGAAAGCTGCGTGTTGATTGTCACCGAGAACTGACCCGGCATTTTCACCGAGACTTGACCCACCCAGTTGTTATGTTCTTTGCGTTATGATGGCGTCAATGCCGCTTTTTCCTTTCGTTTCTGTTTGGCTGTCGCGGAGCTGGCCTTGAACCGGTAGCTGTCATTGCCGGTCTCGAGAATGTGGCAACGATGTGTGAGGCGGTCGAGGAGCGCGGTGGTCATCTTTGCATCACCGAACACGCTGGCCCATTCGCTAAAGCTCAGGTTGGTTGTGATGACGACGCTGGTGCGCTCGTAGAGTTTGCTTAGAAGGTGGAACAGCAACGCGCCACCCGTAGCGCTGAACGGCAGGTATCCCAGCTCATCCAAGACCACTAAATCGGCTTTCACCAGCACCTCGGCGATCTTTCCTGCCTTGCCTTGGGCCTTTTCCTGCTCCAACGCATTGACCAACTCGACCGTGGAGAAGAAGCGCACACGCTTGCGATGATGCTCGATTGCTTGAATGCCGAGGGCGGTAGCGACATGCGATTTTCCCGTTCCAGGGCCTCCGATCAGCACTACATTCTCAGCCGCGTCCATGAACTCGCATCGGTGAAGTTGGCGGACCAAAGCTTCACGGACTTCGCTGGCGCCAAAGTCGAAGCCAGAGATGTCTTTGTATGCCGGAAAGCGTGCTGCCTTCATGTGGTAGGCAATGGAACGCACCTCACGTTCAGCAATCTCGGCTTTAAGCAGCTGCGACAACATGGGGATCGCTGCATCGAAAGCAGGCGATCCCTGCTCATGCAGGTCCTGCACGGCCTGAGCCATGCCTGGCATCTTCAGGCTACGCATCATGATGACGATGGCAGCACCGGCGGGATCATGACGCATGACGTGTTCCTCCCGTGGTGCGTAGCCCGTCATATCGTGCGACATTGGCCTCGGGCTCCTTATTCAAAGAAAGGGCCGCAGGCGGGGTCACATCGGGCTGGTCTATCGGTGCGCCATCCACCAGCCTGTGAAGTAGGTTCAAGACATGGGTTTTTGTTGGTACGCCCGCCTCCAGCGCCATTTCTACTGCGCAAAGCACGGCCTGTTCGTCATGGTGGAGGACCAAGGATAGGACGTCGATCATCTCGCGGTCACCACCTGGCCTACGCAACATATGATCCTGCAGCTTCCGGAACCCTTCTGGCATCTCAACGAAGGGCGCCCCGTTGCGCAGCGCGCCGGGTTTGCGTTGAACCACCGCCAGATAATGGTGCCAGTCATAAATAACGCGCCCTGGCTGACGGTGTGAGCGTTCAATAATGCGCTCATGCGTGCAGACCACATGGCCTTCGGCGACGATGACCAGCCGTTCAGGATAGATGCGGAGACTGACAGGGCGGTTCGCAAAGCTGGCAGGCACTGAGTAGCGATTACGGTCGAATGCTATCAGACAAGTGGGGGATACCCGCTTGCTCTGCTCGACAAAGCCGTCAAACATTGTGGGCAGTGGCATCAGCGCGGCCTTCTCGGCGTCCCAGATATCCGCAATATTGCCAGGCAATCTGCCATGCGGTGTCTCGGCCCAGAGAAGCTTGCAGCGCTCCTCCAGCCATTCATTCAGCGCATTGAGGTCCGGAAAGGCGGGCATGAGTTGCCAAAGCCGATGGCGGGCGTCGCGCACATTCTTCTCAACCTGACCTTTCTCCCACCCTGCCGCAGGATTGCAGAACTCAGGGTCAAAGACATAATGGCTGGTCATCGCAAGGAACCGTGCGTTTACATCGCGCTTCTTGCCGACACCAATCCGGTCAACGGCTGTCTTCATGTTGTCATAGACGCCACGCCCCGGAACACCCTCAAACACCCGAAAGCCATGCCAGTGGGCATCAAACAGCATCTCATGCGTTTGCAGTAGATAGGCCCGCACCAGAAATGCGCGGCTGTGCGACAGCTTGATATGAGCGACCTGAAGCTTGAGGCGCTCGCCGCCGACATAGGCCCAGTCCTCGCTCCAATCGAATTGGAACGCCTCGCCCGGCTGAAAGACCAAGGGCACGAAAACACCCCGGTCAGTCGTATGTTGAGCACGCTGGCGTTCGCCCTTCCAGTTCCGCACGAAGGCCGCGACACGCTCATATGAACCATCAAAGCCGAGCTGAACCAGATCTGCATGCATCTGTTTGGCCGTTCGCCGTTCCTTGCGTGATTTACGCTGCTCAGACAGCAACCAGCCTGTCAGCTTCTCAGCATAAGGGTCTAACTTGCTCGGTCGGTCCAAAATTTGGAACTCGGGCTCAACTATCCCTGTCCGCAGATACTTCTTGATCGTGTTGCGAGACACCCCTGTCCGGCGCGCAATCTCGCGGATGGGCATCTTGTCTCGCAGAGCCCATTTCCGAATAATCCTCAGAAATCCCATGTCTAACACTCCAATAGCTCCCAGCTGATTCAAGCAGGGGCAAGGTTACACATGGGTCAATTCTCAATGACAATTTCTGCAGTTGCCGGGTCAGTTCTCGGTGACAATCAACACGCAAAGGTCCCTGTCGATGAGATGGCGCGCGTTCTGAAGCGCTGCAGATCAACGATATTCCGCGAGCTAAAGCGCAACAATTTCTCGGATGAAAACATGCCTGGATGCGATGGCTATTACGGTGCCGCTGCGAACCTGATGCAAGCGGAACGTCGTGCTCGAGAGCGCAAACTGATCAAACATCCTGAGCTTCGAAAGCGCGTGATCGAGCGTATAAAGAACGGCTGGACACCAGAGCAGATCAGTAACCGTATGATCCACGAGCGCGCTCCCCTCAGGGTCTGTCAGGAAACCATCTATCGCTACATCTATTCCAAGGAAGGTCAGCGCGAAGACCTGTGGTGGTATCTACCGACCCATCGTGTCGCCCGCAGACCACGTCGCACCAGAAGGCGCAGAGAACCCAAATTCCACCGCGATGTCAGTATTCTGTTCCGACCCGATGATGTCGCTCATCGCCGTCAGTTTGGCCATTGGGAAGCTGATTTGATGCTGTTCAAACAAAAGCTTGGCCAGTCCAACGTTACCTCATTGGTTGAGCGCGTCAGCCGCTTCACCGTGATCCTGAAGAACCCGAATAAGCGCACCAAACCGGTCATGGGAAAGATCATGAAGTCTCTCAAAGACCTCCCCCTCGTCGCCCGTCGATCCATTACTTTTGACCGCGGAACCGAGTTTGTCAGTTGGCCGCACCTCCAAGCCGAGATCGGAACCCAGACGTGGTTGTCTAATCGCAAGGCCGCAGTCAAGTCTTGATGCAAAAGCACGGCCTATCGAAATGCCTTCAGAGCATTTCGATCTCCGGTTCTTGCTCAGTTCCTTCTCAGCACGTTCACGTGATTGAGGTCATGCGTGTGTCCGGGGCATGGTTGTCTTCGCGGTCAACACTTGGCTGCCGCATTCTGGGTTCCGCAGGTGAAGCCTTCCTTTGTTTTGCACGCAGTCTGTAACAGCTGCTGCCACGTCTTTCGGATTGGCCTGACCTCCGTCCACGACAGGGACGCCTCCTCGCATCAAGTTATGATGCGCTGAGCTCGGTGTGCGAGGGACAGTACCTTAGGCGAGTTCCTCGCGCGTTGGAATAAAGGTTTGACCGGTCTTCAGCATGGAATGCATGATGACGGCGAGTTTGCGAGCAACGGCGACCGCCGCCCGCTTAAAGCCAAGGCGTTCGCGCAATTGAAGCCCCCAGGTTTTTAGATCACTGACCGTTTCGGCTCGAGTCCTCGTAAGCAACGAGGTCGCAGCCTCGTAGAGCAGCCCACGCAATCGTTGATCCCCCTTCGGGAGATGTGACCGTTAAAATCCATCTCTCCCGATTGGTATCGGCGTGTGGTGAGGCCAAGCCATGCGCCGACAGATCGGGACTTCGGAAAGTTCTTCGGGTCTTCGATAGCGGCCACATAGGAAACTGCTGTGATCGCCCCGATGCCTGGTATCGTCATAAGCAAACGCGTGCTTCGGCACTGTCGCGCCGCCAACAAGAGCTGGCGGCTGAGTGTAGACGCCTGCTCCCTGACAGCTTGCCAGGCTTCGAGCAGCGGATAGATGATCCCTTTCAACTCGACATGTCCGTCCAGCAGACCGTTAACCTTTTCTACGAACACCCGGCCTTTGCTCTTGGGCACGACAAGACCGAAAGTCTTCATCAAACCACGGATCTGATTGGTCAATTGTGTCGTGATGGCCAGGAGTTGCGTGCGGGCTGCAACCAATGACCGGATCAGCATCGCTTCGAACGACTTGACCCTAACAGCCTTATAGAAGCCGGTTTCGGCAAGTTTGGCCAATCCCTCAGCATCGTTTGCATCGGTCTTGTTCAACGTCTCACCCAAAATTTTCTGGGCATGCCGTGCCTCAATGCAGATCGCCCGAAGTCCTTCCCCCGTTAAAGCATGATAGAACCAAGTGGCGAGTGGGCCAGCTTCGAAAACGACGTTCACGGGGTCGTCCGCATGCTTCCGAACCGTCTGCGCAATAATACCCGGGTCTGAGGGACATTTCCCGCGCCATACTCTTTTGCCGTCTTCTCGGATTGAGATCGCGGTATCCTTCAACGAAACGTCAAGCCCTATGTACTGGCCCATGCTCAATCTCCATCTGTTGCTTCGAACAAGACCCTTTCGGATCACGCTCTGGATCATACCGAAGAAAAAACATTTCGCTGCCATGACGAAACGCGGAGTGACAGAGCGATTACCCCATGTTTTGCGACCCCTCCAGCCCCTGGCAGAAAGGCACAGTCGAGAACACAAACCGACGCCTTCGAAGGTGGCTGCCCCGCAAACGCGACATCCGGCAATGCACAGATCACGATATGAAGGTGATCTGTGATCGCCTCAACAACACGCCGCGCAAGTGCCTGGGATGGAAAACGCCAGCCGAGGTCTTTCGCGAAAAGATATTGGAGGAAATGCGATGACACCCCTACCCTGAGCTCGACAGGAGTCGCGGTTCAGGTATCGCTCACAATCGGGCGGTTGCGATTGTCGCAACGGCAAGCATTCTGGGAGGCTGGGGGAGCGTGGTTGTCGGACGGCTGGTGTCGCAGCGCCTGATCCGTTGGTTCGTCATTGCCACTGGATTGGCTTTAAGTGCCTGGTACTTCATCCTCGGATAGCCTTTGGTTCTGCAACCCGGGCAATTTGACTTTTGAACCTAGTCGACCGTGGGGTTTGATTCCGAGCTCAAACTGAAGTTCGACGCTGACAATGGTCATATTGCCGACGATGTTTATAGCGCTCTTCCAGGAACTAACAAGCGGCATGAAGGAGTATGAGGGCAGTAGTAAATATAGGGCGGCCCTTGGTGCCCATCCTTTCTAATCTGCTTTGCGGGGAAAAGAAAATACTGAGCCTCCACGTCCTTAGAGGGTCGACGTTGGTGTGTAGTGATACGTATATGGGGGCATATCTGAAATAGAGGTTGATATGTTTACCAAAAGTGACCTGAAAGCAATGTCCCGTAAAGAACTCGAAAGGCTTTTGTCTGATGTGAAAAAGGCATTGGACGCTGCTCGAACCCGGGATCAGAGAGAGGCAAGAAAAGCTGCTACTAAAGCGGCCGCAGAATTTGGATTTTCCTTAGGGAAATTTCTGAAACGCAACCCTCAGCTCCTGCGAAAAAGCGGGCCAAGATTAAGAAAACTTCGAAGCCCTCAAAACCAATTTATGCCAATCCAGACGATAAGAAACAGACCTGGACGGGTAAGGGCCGACAGCCGAATTGGTTCCGTAGTCAGGTCGAGAGCGGCACCGCGCCCGATGCTATGCGTATCTGACCGGTGGAAGCCTAGAATTTCAACTATTTCGGGACCGAAAAGTACCTGACATCCGGGGAGCGAGACTGATGGTTAGCTGCGCATTTCAGAATGGTTTTTCCCTGATGCGCAGCTACCAGCATTTCGCCCACCCCCTTTATACCGATCGGCATAAGGCCTCGGGAGAGAAGTCCTCCTTCAGCGTCACGTCTACAAGGCGCCTACAGAATGACCTCATTAGGCCTACAGGACAGCTACAGACGGGCCACAACAAGTATCTCTAAAAAGCAATCTCGTTAACGGTCTGCGCTGAGCTTTTAGGTGATCATAGAGCTTTTCAGGATCGGAGTGCCCGCTCATGTTCCCAAACTTTCTTTGAATACTGAGTGGCGCTTGTAAGGCTGTTACCCTAGCGATTACTGCGCAGGGTGTTCTGGGACGCCCTGGTGTTGTTGCACCTCGGCCGAGGTTGCGCTGAATAAGGATTAAACCCGTGTGGCAAGAAGTCTGGGCAACCATCATCAACGAATTTTCCGATATTCCGGACTTGTCGACCATGACCAGTATAACACTTCGCTTGGTGTTGGCCGCGTTTCTGGGAGGATTGCTTGGCTATGAACGAGAACTCAAGGCGCGAAGCGCCGGGGTGCGCACCCATATGCTGGTGGCTGTAGGTGCGGCGCTCTTCGTGATTGGACCATTACAAAGTGGCATGCCCACACCAGACATGTCCCGGGTTCTGCAAGGTATTATTCAGGGCATTGGCTTTTTGGGCGCAGGAGCGATCATTATTCGCGCAGCAGAACAAAAGGTCCAAGGTCTGACGACCGCTGCAAACATTTGGGCTACCGCTGGGATTGGTATCGTTGCGGGGCTCGGTCTCGAGGCAACTGCGGTCCTAGCGACGGTGATCGTGCTGATCATCCTAGCCGTTATCCCGCGCATCCTACCGTCTTCGGTTAGGCCTAACGGGGCCCAAGAAGGACAATAACCCTATTAGGTTCCCCTTTACCCCGCCCGGTGGCCTGTCGTTCCAAGGGGCTGTATCCAACGTAATAGGTATTTGGTTTAAATTACGTAGGGCACCCTCAATGCATTATGGCATCCGCTCCGGCTGCAACTGACAACGCGACGAGAACCGTCAGGACTATCGAAGCCAGCCCCATGCCGATACCTGCAAGGACAACCAGTCCGTCGCGTTCAACGAAGCCAATACCTGCGACGAAAAGCGAAATAGCAGGAAACCACCCGCTGAGCGGTAAAGGCACAAACAGTGCCACGGCGATTCCCAAAAGAAGCAATCCGATTAGTCGCTCAGTTTTGGGTTGGAATACGCCTTGCAGGCGCGGTCGAGTCAGGCGCTCAACGCGTCGGGAAATCGGCCGTAGACGCAGCACAGTATTTCTCAGAGCGGAACAGGACAATGACCGTTTGGCAATCCAAGGCGGCAGCCAAATATAAGAACGCCCTAGCACCAGTTGAACACTAAAGAACACCAGGGGGATGGCCGTTACAAGCGTGGCGCCGGGAGGCAGCGGCAACAGATTAATTAGGGATGAGAGCAGAATGGCCCAACCGAATGACCGCTCCCCCAACCGTTCTAAGAGATGACCAAGGGGTATCGCGTTGCGCTGGCGCTCACTCCGAAGCACGCAAAGCAAATTGAACGATAGAGAACGACTTTTAACGGTTCTTTGCCTTTTCGACAGTGGAAAACTGGAGTTGATTGTCACAATTCTCCTAAGCCCCGATGGGGAGGCGTTAAGAAAAATGTCTCTCGGATGGTCGTCATTGGCCTGCCTTTAACTTGGGGCCAATCTGCCCGGCGCATTGGTTGGCAGGTCCCTTTGGAATCCGCCCTGTTCCACTCTTGTAGAGAACTGGATGGAACTCTATTTGGGTATGAACCTGAGGGAACCAAGAGCCAATGCAATATTCTTACGAGCTGAGACCGCATGGGCGTTGATCTGATCTACATCGCAGCTGGCCTCATTCTGCTCTTCGCGGGTGGTGAAGGGCTTGTACGCGGTAGCGTGTCAATTGCCGAACGGGCTGGGCTCTCCAAAATGGTCATCGGACTGACCATCGTGGGGTTTGGCACCTCAGCACCGGAGTTGCTGGTCTCCTTGAAGGCCGCATTCAGCGGAGCCCCTGAGATTGCTCTGGGCAATGTGGTCGGGAGCAATATCGCCAATATTCTTCTTATTATCGGCGCAGGTGCCCTAATCATGCCGATCGCCGGTTGGGATAGGTCTGCTGTACGGGAAGCTCTGGTAGCGGCCTTGGTCGCTTTCGCGCTGTTTGGTCTGCTCAAAGGAGCGTTTTTGGACCGGCTCGAGGGCGCTCTGTTGCTGGCGGTTTTAGCTGTCTACCTCGGTGCGACGTTTTGGATGGAAAAACGCAGCCGTGACTCCAAGATGTTTGAGCATGAGGCCGAAAACTTCGAAGGCTCTGGCGTTTCCAGAACGAGCGTAGCCGCCGTCTTTGTTGTAGGTGGCATCATAGCACTCGTGGCGGGCGCAAACCTTCTAGTGACAGGTGCAGGATCAATCGCCAAAGCCTTTGGGGTTTCCGATGCTGTGATTGGCCTGTCCCTCGTAGCCATCGGCACCTCCCTGCCTGAACTTGCCACATCTATCTCTGCGGCCCTTAAAAAACAGTCTGACGTAGTCATAGGCAATGTGATCGGGAGTAATATTTTCAACGTTTTGGCGATCCTCGGGATCACATCCGCGATTGTCCCCATCGAAGTCAGCGACCGGTTTCAAGGGTTTGACATGGTGTTCATGCTGCTTCTGTCATGCGGCCTAGCGGTGATTTTGTTTGCAGCCAAGCGCATTGGTCGAGTAGCAGGCTTCCTGTTCATAGCGGGCTACGCTGTCTACATTGGATACTTATTCCAAAGCGGCGCGATCAGCTAGCCTTCCTGAATATCCCCGGCCGGGGTCGCATGAAGATGTAGCTCAAGCCAGACCGATTAGATGGCCGCTCAATCGCATTCTGTGCTGACCATCGTCTCATCTGGCACCTGCGTGTTGCAGTAGATCCCAGCATCAAGATCAGTGTCGACCAAAACGGCATCTTCAAAAACAGCGGCCTTCAGAACCGTGTTTTCGAACGACACGTTGATGAGCTTGGCGCCGGTGAAGCTGGCGCCCGTCAGATCGGCAGAGTCAAAGGAGACATTCTCCAAGGTTGCATAATCAAACAGCGAAAGATTGAGGCCTGCTTCAGAGAAGTCCACGTCTCGAAGCTCAGCTTCGGTCAGGTCTATTCCGGTCAGTTTCCGACCCGTAAGGTCCAGCTGCTCGAAGGCACAGCCGGGACATCTTCCGAGCATACGCAATTGTTTCTCTTGCTCCGGTTCCTGCCCGATCGCGGACGTGCCAAAGAGCGAAGCGACAGCCAGAAGCACGCCGAGGCGGCTCGTCCGAAACGCAGAATTTTTCAAGAAGTACCACCTAAGCCTATAAGGCCTCTAAAAATCAAAAAGCTCGCTCAAGAAGCCTTCGCGCCGCTTCTTTTTATAGGGCCTGCCATGACCGTGATCTTGTCCGGAGTTGCGCAAGGAGGCGACCTCACGGGGTGCAGGTTCGGGGCCCGAGCGTTCAATGATCTTGTCTAGCTCGCCTCGGTCTAACCAAACCCCACGACATTGAGGGCAGTAGTCAATTTCTACACCGGAGCGATCTGTCATCACCAGCTGGGTTCCATCGATCGGACATTGCATCGGTTAAGCCTCCTTCATTCCTAAGTTAATTGGGCACCCGCGATGCAAACTGCAACCACTTCAAATTTATTCTCGCCAGAATCGCTGTGCGTTTGAGCGGCTGGAGCGGAGCCAGCCAAGTTCCAGATGGTCATATAAAGTGGAGTGCATGCCTGCTCTCCGGGTGCGAGCTAGATCACGCGGTGCGCAGCATCCCAACGATCAGATGAAGCGGCCTCTTTCAAAAAAGCTATAACAGTCTCGGGCTGATAGGGTTTAGCAATAAATGTCGTGCCGGTAGGAAGACTGTTTGCCGCCACATTTGAGGCTCCGGATGCGACAATGATCGCAATGTGCGGCCATCTGCGGCGCACAATCTTTGACAGTTCTAAACCGTTTAGTGAGCCAGGCATCTCAATATTTGTGAACATGATGCCTATGTCATTATTCGAAGTGAGAACTGTGAACGCGTTGGCCGAATGTGCAGCAGCGTATCCCGAGAGGCCCGCATCCTCCACAAGGCCCATGGCCGCGAGGCGCAAAAATGGATCAGCTTCTACGACGAGAACGCCGCATGCATCACTAACGATCATAACAGAGATATTCCTATGCGCTGAGATTTACATATCATTGCTAGATAAGCGTTCTATGTCATTTTCAATTGACCTGCCCCCCTTCCTCACTAAAGCCATTTTCCCGACAAATATTTAACAACATTGAGTATCCGTCGGATTCTTTCCTCCACGCTAGGAGGATGGTTAAGTAGCAATGGCTCGCATCGCTAAAAAATGCACTTGTCCGAGGAAGGTGTACCTATGAAAAAACATACGCACAGCGCCTCTCCTGCAAGTTGTCCGACCGACCAGCTTAAAGGTCGAGATGCTCCGGTAAATAGCGTACCGCATGCCATAGCGATCGAAACTATGGAAACGGCGTTGGCAGCTGCTCGGATAGCCGTGTTTGAACTCGATCTGGTTGCAGACACCTCGAATGTCTCAGCAACTTGGCGTGATCTTATGGATGTCGACCTGTCCGACGGCGTCGACTTTCAAACAGAATGGCGAAAGAGAATCCACCCTGACGACGAAGTGCTTATCGAACGTGCATTGGCTGATTACGTAAATGGCCAAGCTCCCCGGGTGGCAGTAGAATATCGGCTACGTTCACGTGATGGGCTGGACTGGCTCTGGATGCGTACAGATGCCGAAGCAACTGAGTGGGATGCTCAGGGGAATGCTCTCAACTTGGTCGGCACGCAACGAGACATTACAGACCGAAAACGCGCCGAGATAGCGCTGCAAGGTAGCGAAGAACAATTTAGGTCTCTGATGAACAATGCCCCCATCGGAACAGCCTTGGTTTCATTGGAGGGTCAGTGGCTGGCGACAAATGCAGCAATGACTGCCTTCCTTGGCTATTCAGAAGAAGAACTGAGAAGCACAGATTTCCAGTCCATAACGCATGAGGACGATCTGGATAGTTGCCTTTTGAAAGTCCAAAAACTTTTAAGTGGTGAAATTGACGCTTTCGAACTCGATAAAAGGTATGTGCGCCCCGATGGAGAGATCGTTTGGGGGCATCTCTGCGTGGTTCTTGTGCGGAGCGATTATGGCCAACCTTTGCACTACATAACTCAGGTCTTAGACATAACTGAGGCTCGGAAGTTGGATTTCCTCAGGAACGAGTTCATGTCCATCATTGCTCATGAATTACGCACGCCCGTGACGGCAGTCGTAGGGGCGCTGGATATGCTCGACGTCGTTTGTCCCAATGGTCCAATAGAAAAAGTGCAGCAGCTTGTAAAAATTGCCAAACGCGGCGGTGACCGGTTGCGCACGGCGTTGGAAGATCTACTCGACTTCGAACAAGTGTCAGGCGGAGCTTTATCCCTCAACCTGACTGAAACAAATATTATCGAAATTTTAGGAGAGGCGCTGCTGAAGAGCCAACCCGTCATGGATCAGCATAAAAGTTCAGCCCGCATGATCCTACAGGAAAGCGAGATCTCCTGGAAATGCGATCCGGTTCTGTTGGATAAAGCGCTTAGGCACCTGCTCTCAAATGCTGCTAAATTTTCTCCTGAGGATACTGAGGTTCGGGTTATAATCGCGAGGGATACAAGCCAATTAAGCATCCGTGTAAAAGATTCAGGCCCCGGCATTCCCGGTAATCTTCAGGAGAAGATATTTCAGCCTTTCTGGCAGCAAGACACATCTGACACAAGAGCGCAGCAGGGTATCGGCCTCGGGCTCACTATTTCCCGCCAGGCGATCCGAAGAATGGGCGGTGAGCTATCAATCGAGGCCTGTGGTGGGCCGGGGGCTGAGTTTCTTATCACGCTTCCCGCCTGCCCTTCGCAATGAATTCACCTCAGCGAGGAGGGTGACGGGAAGTACCGCCACTTTCGCCCACTCAGATTCAAAAGGACCCGCCGAAGAAGTGGTTGATCGCAACGTAAAGAGTAAAGGTGCACAGAACCGCCATAGAGGGCATCACGGCCCAGATAAATAGCCGTCGCTGCTTAATCTTATCGCGCTTTTTTCCTTCTCCAGATCATCTAGACGCATCGTGTTCTCCGTAGATCAGCAAACGGCGCACAAGGCCGCTTCGCCAAAAAGTTTCTATCTGGTGGAAGGCAATTTCTTGCGGGGAGGCCTCACCAAGTATGACAGGCGCCTCCTACACCAATTCTCTCCAGAACGACGGAGAGAGAAGTACGAAGACCGTCAGCATCTCTAGCCGACCAGCGTACATGCCCAAGGACAGCAGCCATTTTGCCCCATCGGGTAGCGAGGAGAAGTTGCCTGCCGGGCCTATGATGTTGCCTAGACCGGGCCCGACATTAGCCACTGCGGTGAGGGCACCGCTAATTGAGGTCGTCATGTCCAAACCGAACGAGTTAAGAGCAACTGCGAGGCCCATTACTGTAGCAGCATAGAGGGTGAAGAAGGTCATCACCCCGTTGATAACATCATAGTCGACCACCCGCCCTTCGTAGCGGGTTGGAAAAACTCCATGAGGCTGATGAATATGCCGCATCTGGGCGTATACGCTGCGGATCACGACCACCCATCGCATCATTTTTCCGCCTCCCGATGTAGAGCCCGTACATCCACCCAGGGCCGTGAGGCATAAAAAGGTAGTCGCTGCAAAGGGTCCCCAAAGCGTATAGTCGGTTGTCGCAAATCCTGTGGTGGTTACAACCGAGACGACATTGAAAGCCACCAGCCGCAGGGTCTCAAGAAGCGGTGTGTGTGTTGTAATGACACGCCATAGTGTCAGGATGAAAATCGCCGATGACAGAGAGATGAGCAGGGCGCGAATCTGTTCGCTACGGAAGGCGCCCCTTGTCAGCACGCGGATATACCACGCGAACGGCAGGGCCGCTGTCAGCATAAAAAACGTTCCCATCCATTGCAGGTAAGCGCTTTCGAAAAGGCCGAATGAGGAATCTGAGGTAGAGTAGCCGCCGGATGATACGGTCGTGAAGGCGTGTACGAGCGCTTCAAATCCGGTCATGCCGCCAGAAAGGTAGGCGATGGCGCAAATGAAGGTCAGGGCAAGATAAATCCAGACCGTTGCTGAAGCAAACCGAGCGGCACTGGCGAGTGCCTTCTCCCCTTTTTCTGAGCTTTCTGTTTGATAAAGCTGCATGCCACCAACGCGCATGATTGGCAGCAGAGCTATGCCTGCGACAATGAAACCGACCCCGCCGATCCATTGAAGCAGTGCCCGCCAAAGCAAGATGCCGTGATCCGTGTTGTCGAGTCCCGTCATTACGGTTGAGCCGGTGGTGGTAATCCCCGACATGGATTCAAAGAACGCGTCGGAAAAAGACAGCCCCCAAAGCCACAGAGGAAGGCCCCCTGCCAAAGCCGCGACGAACCATGCGCTGCCGGTGAGAAGGAAGGAATGCCGACGGTCCAATCCTGGGCTGCGACCCATAGCGCTGACACAAACACCACCCCCAATGGACATGGTGATCAACGCTGCCTCGAAGAATACCACCCGCGTTGCGGGGAAGATGAGCGCATCGAAGGCCATTAGAACGCCAAGGCCGAGCAAAAGTAGGCCGTTGATGAATACCACGATTGCCATGCCGCCCTAGCTCTCGCGGAACCGGTAGCCGATGCCGGGCTCGGTAAATATCCAGACGGGGTCCGTCGCATCGTCGCCAAGTTTGGTGCGCAGCTGCCGGATAAATACCCGTAGATACTGGCTGTCTTCGGCGTGAGCCGCGCCCCAGACCTTTTCGAGCGCCATGCGCTGTGTCACCAGCCGACCGGGATGGGAGGCAAGAAGCCAGAGCAATTGAAACTCTTTGGGCGTCAAACTGAGGGCCTGGGTGTCCAAATGTGCTGAATGTGCAGCGACATCTAGAATAAGTCCGCCAATCTCAATCCGGGAAATGTCCTGCTGTTCGGTGCCACGGTCCCGAAGCAAGGCGCGCAACCGCGCAAGCAATTCGCGCGTACCAAAGGGTTTCGCCACATAGTCCTGCGCCCCAAGGTCGAGCGCTGCCACTTTTTCAGTCTCATCGGCGCGCACTGACAGAACAAGAACCGGCAGATTTGACCAAGTACGAATGTCTCGTAGCACATCTTTTCCGTCCCGATCCGGCAGCCCAAGATCAAGAACCAGCAGATCCGGCGCACCTGTGGCGGCCTGCACGATAGCCTCCCGGCCGGTTGCGGCCTCAAGAACAGTATGCCCCTCGGATTCCAGCGCGATCCGCAAAAAGCGTCGGATCTGATCTTCGTCGTCAATAACAAGAATACGGGCCATCAGACCCCCTGACCGGCGATCGGCAGGCGAAAGACGATTGTCGTCCCGCTTTCGTCTGGGTTGGTTGCCTGAACATAGATGTCACCGCCATGCGCATCGACGATGCCGCGCGCGATCGCGAGGCCAAGGCCCGTCCCGGCGCGCTGCGTATCGCCCGCCGTCACGCGGTAAAACATCTCAAAAACGTCGCTGCGTGCCTGCGCCGGTATGCCAGGCCCCTGATCACTGATTGCAAGTTTCAACCAAGTGCTTTCCGCGTGCCCGGATAACAAAATTTCAGAATTATCCGGTGCATACTTGGCGGCATTGTCCAGCACATTGACCAAGAGCTGTTCGATCAGGATGGGATCAACATCAATTAACGGCATGCTGTCGGGCAGGCTTAGTACAATCTTGTAGGGGGCGAGATTACTGCGGAGCCGCCGCCGGGCATTTCCGATAATCTCGAGCAAATCGGAGGCCACGCATCGAGGCCGAAGCGCTCCATGGCTCAGACGTGTCATGTCCAGAAGGTTCTGCACATAGCGGTCCAGACGCTCGCCTTCCTCCCGGATCGTCTCGGCCAAGTCTTGGCGCATTGGTTCAGTGTAGCGGTCGCCCCCTTCTGCTAAAGTAGATGCAGCACCGATAATGCTGACCAAAGGCGTTCGCAGATCATGGCTGACTGATGATAAAAGTGCCGAGCGCAATTTTTCAGTTTCCGTCGCGAGGCGGGCAGCTTCGAGCGTTTCCGTGAGATCAGTACGTTCAAAAGCCAATGCCAACTGGCTTGCAAAAGCTTCCAGCAGACGTCGATCATCGCGTTCGATGGCTCTAGACCGAATACCAAGCGCAGCCAATGTTTCTTCGCCAGCACGCACAGGTAAGATCAACCACTCGGGGGAAATTGCTGAATTGCTGGCGACAATGACAGGCTCCCCAGAGGCAATCGTTCGGCCGCAGGCCTCTTTGATACCCTCGTTCTCAACCGCTAATGCCGGGCTGTAAGCAATCTTTTCGACAGCATCTGCAAAAGTGCGAAACAGCGCCACCTCCACGCCCATTGTGGCGGTGACATGATCCACTGCGGCGTGCGCCACAGCCTGCGACGAAGGCGCACGCGCAATCTGCTGAGCGAACTCATGAAGGATCGTGATACGCTCCACACTCCCACGTAGCGCCATGGCGCGGGTCCGAAGTCGCGCAGCCAAACTGCCGGTGACAAAGGAGGCCAGAAGAAACAAGCCAAGGGTTACCAAATCAGCTTCTTGTAGGACACGGAATGTGAAGCGTGGCTCAGTGAAGAAGTAATTGTATGCAGCGAACCCAGCAAAGGATGCCAGGATTGAAGGCCCGGGACCGCCGAACGATGCAACAACAACGACACCAGCCATGAAGACAAGAGTTAACTCGCCAACTGGTAAGGTGGCTTCCAGCACCCTGGCTGCAAACGTGACCATAACCATCACTAGACAGGCGCCCAGATAGCTGCGGCTTCCTGCATGCGTCCGTGCACGGTGAAGTCTGAATATCGGCATTTGGCGAGGACGGTTGATTGGGTTTACCTCAGAAATCACAGCATCTTGGAGCATTCAGCGCTACTTTTGCATCGAGAGCACGTAAAGACGCTATGCTTGTTTTCACTAGCTCGTATAAAAAAAGCATAAAAGTTAGGGCTGCGCGTTGATTAGGAGCGATCGCTGGAGTTGCAGACAGAAGCAGTGATTTCTGGCGATAGTTATCGGTTTTCTCAAGAGCCGCCTTGGGTCCCCGTTGGACGTGAGGTTCAATGGGGACAAGCATGCTGGAGCAGCAATACGAGGTCTAGTTGAGCACGATCAATGATAAGGAATTCAATCCGTTAAGAACGGAGATTTCCAACTAGGTAGGCCAATGTCTTGGGTGGGTGAAAGCAGATTACGGCTAAGTGAAGAGAGGGGCAGTCAGGAGCGATTTACGTGTTTCTAGTGGATCGCGCCCTAGATGCCCGGAGGCCTGAACTTAAGAGCCGCATGCAATGACAGAAAAATTTCTTAATTTACCATTCTGAAGTATGGAGCTCGATACGCATTCTCCATGCCAGAGTTCCGGCAAAAGCCCATATCCATGTTGCTTGTTCCGTCAATTTGGCCGTAGGAAATGAACGATGCCCCATTAACTCCATCTGCATTAGCAGAAAAGGTAATGTCCCCCATCGCCAAGACTTGTCCATTGTAGACGCTCAGAGAGGAGGCGACCTTGAAACCTCCGAGGGTCATCAGCGAAGCACCGCCACCTTCTGTGCAATCATCATCACGGCCAATCTGTAAGCCTTGAGGGAGTTTAAGGATGTTGCTCCCTCATGAGTTGTTGCGATCACCACATCTTCCAAGACAACACCATTAGAAAACTTGATCTCGCAATCGGAAATGAAAACAAATTCACTGTAGAGACCAGCGTCCATGGTGATAGAGCCAGAACCACCACAAATCATACGATTCACTGCATTTTGTTTGAAGTGATAAGAGTTCAGTGAGTTGGTGTTTCCCTTCGGTTCTGGTTCCCCTGGCGGGAGACCGGGGAATTCTCTTAGATCGATGTCGTAGTAATAGCTAGGGCTGACATACGGCGGCAGATGCTCAGCTTCTGCCGTCCAGAAGCTATCGATGATATCAGGCAATTGATTGAGCAACCGCAGACGGTACTTTCCGTTCCGAAGAGCAGTTTGCAGGCCGTCGTTCTTTTCGAAACCAGATCTTGGGATGTCGAGGTCATCGATGTTCGGCATCGATACAACAGTTCCTGGTTCAAAATAGTTGTTCTGATTCATGCTGACGTATTCATTTGAATGAATGCAAAAGCCATTTGAGAAATTGTTGTTTGATTGGACATCCACTACGCCCTCGGCAACGAAACCTTCGGTAAAGCAGCCTGGATAATATGTAGAATAAACTGACTCGACTCTGACATCGAATGTATCGCGGCCGACTAGGCGGAGTAGAAAGTTGCGCGAGGCATTATCCCGGGCCTCCTCCATCATTGCGTGAACTTGCACCGCAGACCTAGAATTTGGATCTAGAACGAAGCTCTGTTCCGCAAAATCCCATTTCCCAAAACTCACATCAGTAGCCAATAGAGCATTATAACCGAACTGGTTTGGAGGCAGCATAGATGCTACGGTTTCAGTTGCCCTCGCGATGGATTCGTCTGGACTGTGTTTTTCTCGGCTGTAAAGTGCAGCGTGAGCCGCACTATCGGCAGCCACTTGTAGTTGTGTCCGTTCAGAGATTACTTTGTTAATATCGACGGCAAGCCCACCAAGAATGAGACATATCAAGAGCAGGAAGAGGGAAAGAAGCGTAATGGCTCCATCTTCTTTATGAACCCACTTGAGATGAGCTTTTATAGGCACAGCCTCAAAACTCCACGATATGTTGAGCGCTGACAAGAATTTGCACGCTGTCAAACGTGCTCCTGGCTAAATTCAACGGCATCAATTTTCCAGCGGAAGCTGTGAGGTCCGTCTTTACGAAGCCCCCTGAGATCGTAGTTGCAACGTTTATATCGGCATCGAGATGTGCAACCTGTCCGATAATGTAATCCTGAACGGCTATACTATCGGGAAGACGACCTAGGGAAAAGGCGCGGTTGCCATCATGTACAATCCGCGTCAACTGCGACTCATAGAAAAATACCATCGAGACGTTCATGATTATCGCTAGTACAAAAACGAAAATCGGCAGCCAGATCACTGATTCAATCGTAGCAGAGCCCTGAT